>NZ_ATMR01000139.1 GCF_000427335.1 Winogradskyella psychrotolerans RS-3
AGTCGAAACACATTTGTCTGGTTGAGCGTAGTCGAAACCTCTATAACAGGTTGAGCACAGTCGAAACCGAGTTGTCAGGTTGAGCATTAGCGAGATCAAAATATATGTTGAGCGAAGATAGCTTACAACGTAAGTCGAAACACATTTGTCTGGTTGAGCGTAGTCGAAACCTCTATAACAGGTTGAACACAGTCGAAACCGAGTTGTCAGGTTGAGCATTAGCGAGATCAAAATATATTTTGAGCGAAGATAGCTTACAACGTAAGTCGAAACCTATATAACAGATTGAACACAATCAAACCATGGATGTCAGGTTGAGCGCAGTCGAAACCTCTTAATAAAACAAAACACCATCAACAAAGAAACGACCTGCATTCAAACACCTAAAGCAATTCATAGAAGACAAAGACTATAACAATAAACCTATTCAAACCACGCTGCATAAACAAAATGGTTGTTGCGATTCTTACAGTTTCATAGGCTAAAATTTTCAGCTATCTTCGTAAAACAGCTACGATGATTAAAAACACACCCATGAAAAACTTACACCACTATATCCAATCACGATGTAACATATCCCAAACCGATAGCAGTTTAGTGGAAACCTATTTTACTTCCGAAAATGTACCAGCCAACACCCTACTCTTAGAAGCCGGAAAAACAGAACGCTATGTGTATTTTCTAAGCGAAGGCATTGTAAAAGGCTATCAAAATGTAGATGGTAAAATTGTAGTACAACATTTAGTCGCCGAGCACGATTTCTTCACCTCCCTAGAGAGTTTTATGAGTGAAACTCCTGCTCCAGACTATTACGAAACCATTACCGACTGTAAACTACTTAAAATCTCTAAACCAGATTTCGAGCTCATCCAAGCGCAATCCACCTTTTGGAGCGACTTTATAAAAACAGTCACCAACGCGCACCTCAATTGCAAAATAGAACGCGTCAAAGATTTCCAGGTATTAACAGCAAAAGAACGCTATCTAAAGTTTATAACACAACAGCCTAACCTAGCCCTAAACGTCTCTGTAGACAATATCGCTTCCTTCCTAGGTATGGAACCGCAATCCTTAAGCCGGATTAGAAAACAGATCACTATCTAACATTTGTTATTTTTCAACGCGGCATTACGGCAGACCTTTACGCAAACAAAAAACAATAGTGATGAGTAAAGACTTAGCCTTAGTAACCGGTGGCAATGGCCATTTAGCAAACAATCTAATCCGTTTGTTGCTATCCAAAAACCAAAACGTAAGAACAACCGTTAGAGATTTAAATAACACCGCACCGTTTAAAGGTTTAGATGTCGAGGTGGTGCAAGCAGATCTTCTAGACAAAGCAGCCCTAAGAAAAGCATGTAAAGACGTCACGCACATCTATGCCGTAGCCGCCAACTTTAGCATGTGGGCAAAAGACCCAAAAACGGATATTTACGACAACAACCTAAAAGGCACCCAAAACCTGTTCGATAGCGCCAAAGCATGTGGCATTAAAAACATCGTCTATGTCAGTTCTGTGGCGGCTTTAGACTTTAACACCTTACCAGCCAACGCAGATAACGGATATAATACAGACCGAAGAAACTGGTATTACAATTCTAAAAACGATTCTGATAAACTGGCTTTAGCCTTAGGTGAAACATACAACATCAGAACCGTGCTCATTTTACCATCGGCAATGATTGGCAGCCACGCCCACAAACTCAGTTATTCTAACAACTTAGTCTATCAAATTTTAAAAGGTGAAATCCCTGTAGACACCAACGTCACCTTAAACTGGGTAGATGTAAAAGACGTGGCTTTTGGCGCATATCAAGCCATGCTAAAAGGCAAAGACCAAGAACGCTATATCCTCTCTAACCCAACACACACCACATTACAAGACAGTGTAAACATAGCCGCAAAGCTATACCCAGAATTACAATTAAAAACCCCTAAAAAGTACCCAAATGCCTATTGTACACGGTTGCTGGTCTCATGGAGTTCAGCAGTAAACTCACAGGGAAAGAACCCTTATTGCAACGGCATTATTTAGATATGTTTTATGGACTAAAACAAGATTATGATATTAGCAAATCTAAAGAGGAACTCAACTTTAATCCTAAACCATCAAAACAAGCTTTAGAAGAGGCACTGACCTACTTAAAAACAGACTGGAAAGTGCAGTAGATGTAATGCATAGTTATAATATAAATATAAAACCACTTGGCGAATGCTTGGTGGTTTTTGCGTTTAATACAGTTTTACTTTGCTATTACGGTTTACCGTAAGTTAATTAGAATAGAAGGTTTTAATTTGGCTACTGATTTTTAAGACCTATACGTAACTTTACGTATAGATTTACTGATAAATAACGATTATGTTTGTTAGATACCTCTTTAATGTATAAAGGTTATGATTAACTTACTATATTTAGGGGATATGAGTAATAAAAGTTATTATATAATTAGTTGGCAATAATTAAAAACCAGAATGAACATAATACAAAGAATTAGAAATTTATTTAGTAGTAAAAATTCTTTAGAAGCGAAAATTGAAACCCTGATAAGTCAAAATAATAAACTTCTAAAAGAAAATAATCTACCAAGTGAGAAATTAATAACTGATTTTGAAATAAAAAATAGTAATACGTCAATTAAATTTGAAGGAATCACAGATAGTGAAATGATTAAAAACCTACCTGAAATTTATCTAAATAAGGAAAGTCAGGAAACAATATCGGGAACACTTTCAAACATTACTGGAGGATTAGCAAATGTAGGAATAACGTCTACTGCAACTTATGGTCTATTTCAAGCAACAGCAAATCCAGCTACATTAATGCAACTCTCGAGTGGAGGAGTTGGATCTGCTGTAGTTAATGGTGGACAAATTACTCAACAAGCAGGTTTTGTTCAAGCAGGAACTACAATGTTTACACCAATGATAATATTTCAAGTAGCATCAGTTATTACAGGACAATATTATATGAATAACATAAGTAAACAACTGAATTCCATTCAAGAAAAATTAGATGAACTTCTAAATCTTTTCCATATTGAAAGACAAGCTAAATTGGTTAAATCTTTTCAGTTCATATCAGAAATCCTAAATAAACAAAACTTTGTGATTGAGGATTTTGTCTTATTAAAAATGATATTATCAGAATTAACAGATATTCGTGAGGAATACTTTTTAATGGTACAAAATTCAGTTGCAAATATTAAAAACAATAATTTATATTCAGCATTAAACTCATTGAGCGAAGCAAAGAAAATAGCTCAAGAATTTGAAAAAACAGGTTTTATTTTTAAAATGAAAACCTCTTTAATAGCGGACGAATTATATCATTTAACAAAAATGGCTGAATTTCATATGAACATTTGTTATAAAAATCCAGATTCGAATAGAATAAGTCACCTATCCAAAAAAATTGAAGAAATATCAAAATTTGATATAAAAGAATTATCGTTTAATAGGACTAACAATTTATATAAAGAAATGAAAGAAGATACATTAGGTTCGATTAAATATTCGGAGAAAGAATCTTGGTTTAATGAATCTGAGATAAAGTTAATTAGAATAAATATTGAAAATGGATTTAAAGAATTTGAAAAAGTAAAATCTGAAAAATTTATGTCAATAAATAAATCATATAAAAATTTAATATTACCATTTAATGAAGACAAAAAAATAATAATTGACAATAGAGAAGGAAAAGGAAAATTATATATTGAATAATAACTATTGCCAACACCGTATAAAAATAATTGCCGTTTAGTGCTTAATCAAAGGTCGTTGCGTGTTTGTAACGTCTGATTTTCCTTCGGAAAATCCTCGCATACAAACCCGCAACTATTCTTATACATAAACGCTGTACCTCAATCAACCACGCAATTACCAAATAGAATATGATTAACACATTAGAATATCAAATATCCTTAAATAAAGAACTTGATACAATTAAAAATAGAGTAAGAAATCTAATAGGAAATGCTAATTGGGGAGAAGATGGAAGGTATAAAGAAGAGAAACTAAAAACAATACTTAAAAACAGATTACCGCAAAATTTATCTGTTGGAACTGGCTTCATTCTGAATCAAATATCTCACAATGAAAATGTAGTATCTAAACAGATTGATATTTTAGTTTATGAAAATAATCAAGCGCCTATTTTTTCAGAAGGAGATTTTGTTATTGTCACTCAAAATAGTGTAAGAGCAATTATTGAAGTTAAATCCAAAGTTTTATCCAATCGAACCCATAAAAATGGACTTTATAAAGTTGTTGAGAATTTTAACTCAATTGTAAGGTTCCCATCAGTTGCAAGAATAGATAATAATAGAATTTTTAGAGGACTTATTTCATTTGATTATCAAGGAGGCATAAATTCAACAGTAATAGATGAATCTATTAGATTGTCGGGTGGAATTATTAATCACTTTTCATTAGGCGGTAATATCTTCATTAGGCATTGGGTTAATGGAGAAGGTTTACAACCACCTATTAATGTCAATTGTAATTCAAATTTCTATAATATTTATGAATTAGAAGATTTATCCCATTCTTACTTCATTTCCAATCTAATTCATATGACAACTTCTGTGGACTTATCAGACAGATATTTCATGGATTTTCCAATTGAAGGCAGTAAAGAAACTAGAAGGAATAGAACAGTCTGTCTATAAAAAACGAGGCACAAAACCTTGTAATATTAATTCACTGGTCAATGTCAACTTACGAAAACTCCACTGGATTTTCTATTCGGTTTTCATTTACTAAATTAAGTGCTTAAACCACACAAGAAAACATATACAAACACATTAATCACAATTAAAAAAAATGCAGATAAGAGAAGATTTTAAAGAAATAATTAGCGAAATTCAAGAGAATAATAAAGAATTTAAAATGTCGCCAAGAGATTTTCTTGCATATTTTCATTGTTCAAAAAGAACAAAAGGAAACACTGGAAGAATTGATAATTTTTTAGAATCAAAAAGAATAGAAACAATTCCAAATTACATAAACGTTTGGATTGACGGAGAGTTAACGCTAAAACATAAACCAAAAGCGAAAAGTAAGACAGAGCCTGACCCAATTCAAAGAATTAGTATTTTGCCTTCAGCAAATAGAACACCAGTCACAACGACACGTGATGCTAAATTAACTGATGCTATAACGAAAATGATGATGCATAATTATTCTCAACTTCCTGTTTTAAGTAATCCAAAAAGCATTGTTGGATTTATAACTTGGGAATCAATTGGCTGTGCAATTACAAACGGAGTAACAACTGAACTTGTAAAAGACTATTTAAATTTTGAATATACTATTTTAGAATATGATACACCTTTATTAAAAGCGATAAAAACAGTAATCGAAAAAGAATATGTAATTGTACAGAAAAAAGATAAATCATTTAGTGGAATTATAACTTTAGCAGATGTAAGTAGTCAATTTTTAACTTTAACAGAACCTTTCCTTCTTTTAGAAGAGATTGAGAATCTTATTCGACTTCTTTTAGATGACAAGTTTCTAATCCAAGAATTAATTGATTTCTGTAAAAATGAAAATGATGACAAAAGTATTGAGACAATAGACGATTTGACTTTTGGTCAATATATTAGGTTAGTCGAAAAACCTGAAAATTGGGAAAAACTTAAATTAAAAATAGAAAGAGTTACATTTATAAAACAATTGAATGTCGTTAGAGAAATTAGAAACGATATAATGCATTTTGACCCTGAAGGAATTACATCAGAACAAAAACAAGCATTAATAAATATGGCGAAATTCTTGACAGATATTAGGAAATTCCACTGAAAATAACTGTGGCTAACACTGTCTAAAATTAATTGTTAGAACAAGCCTACTTACGAAAATCATCTTGAATTTTCTATTCGGTTTTTATTTGCTAAATTAGGTTCTTAAAACACGCTACTAATCTTATCCATAAACATTAGCTGCAAGCTAAAAAAAACGAATGACATACTACAAAACATCACATCAAGTCAATTTTGGTAAGAGGATAATACCTCTTAAGTTGATTGAGCATATGTCATTTGATGACTGGGAAGATTTTATTGAAGAATGGGTTGACATAAAAAAGACTGAATATATAGAGGCTGAAAGATTCGGAGGTGCCGGAGATAAAGGAAGAGATGTTGTAGGCTATGTAACTGATAAAAACAAACAAAACTATACTTGGGATTGTTTTCAATGCAAACATTATAAAAGTGCATTAACACCTACTCAAGTATATAAAGAATTTATTAAAATATTATACTATACTTTTAAATTAGAATACCCAATTCCTAGAAAATTTTATTTTATTGCACCAAAAGGTTGTGGAACTTCACTTTCCAAATTACTTCAAAATCCAACCGAACTAAAAAAATCAATTGTAAATAATTGGGATAATCATTGTAAAATTGACACTACTGCAGGTGGAATAAAATTAGAAGGAGAGTTTTTAAAGTGGGTAAACAATTTTGACTTTTCAATTTTTTCAAAAATTCATACTAAGAATATTTTAAAAGAACATATTTCGCATCCAAATCATCGAATAAGGTTTGGTGGTGGACTACCTGAACGTGAAAAATTAGACACCGGTACTATACCAAGTTCAATCCAAAGTACGGAAACCACATACGTTAATCAACTTTTATCTGCATACGGTTCTGAAAGCAAAGAAGATTACAAAAATGTAATAGATTTAGATTCAAAAGAACTTTATAAAAACCATTTTACAAGAGCTAGAATAAGTTTTCATCACGCAGAACAGTTAAGGAATTTCACTAGAGATAACCTACCTATTGACACCTTTGAAGATTTTCAAAATGAAATATTAGAAGGGATTATTGATATTGTTGAAGAAATCCATTCAAATAATTTTATAAAAGTTAAAGAAGTAGAAAGAGAAGCAGGAAAAGCAATAATCTCTTCAAACCCACTAAAGGAGGTTAGTCTTATTTATGATAAAAAAGGAATTTGTCATCAATTAGTTAATGATAATAAAATCAAATGGACATAATGGAAACTAAAAAAATATAAATCCATTTAATAATAGTGTTGAAGCTGGTCTTCGAATCTTAACAATTTTAAATGAATCATTTCCTCAATCTTTTGATTTACAAAACCTTGTTTATCTAGATTACCTAACTATACATTCAGCAGACATTGACAAAACAACGCAAAGTCTACATCCCGCAGTACCTTATCGATCAGGTGAAATAATGGTTAGAAGTTCTATCATTGATAAAGGATTAAATCTTTTTATCACAAAGAATTTAATAGAAAAGCAATATAATTTTAATGGTATAGAATATAAAGCAACTGAAAACGCAATGCCATTTCTTGAATCACTTGAAGAACTATACTCAATCAAACTTCAAGAAAAAGCAAATTGGGCTATTAATAAATACTCAAAACACACCAAACAAGAATTAAAAAACATTATGACTCCAAAATTATCAGAGATAGACAATGAGTTTAATATTGAAATTTTACAATAATGAAAACGGGATTCATAATAAAAGAATTAAGACTGATTGGTAAATCAGTTGAAAATGCAAGTGTCGTTTTTAAAAGAGGCGTTAATATCATTACGGGACCTTCAAACGTAGGTAAATCATATATTTTCCAATGTTTCAATTATATGTTTGGTGGTTCAAAACCGCCAAAACCTATTAAAGAATCAAGAAATTACGATTTTATCTATTTAGAATTAATTGATTCAACAAACACCACATATACTTTATTAAGCGATTTAAAAGGTGGCAATTTTAAACTTTATAATTTATCTATAGATAAAATTAAAGAAACTGATGAATTCGAAATCCTTGACAGAAAACATAGTCCCTATAATGAACAAACTGTTTCCGCTTTTTTACTTAAACTAAATAATCTTACAGGCAAAAAAATTAGAACAAACCAAAAGGGAAAAACTAGACCAATTTCATATCGTGATATTGTAAAATTCTCAATGGTTAATGAATCTAAAATCACTACTGAGGAATCATTAATAGTTAGTCATTATACAAAAGCTACCGAAGAATCAAATGTTTTAAAATTAATTGTTACAGGAAATGATGATAGTACTATAATTGAATCCCTTTCTCAAAACCAAATAGCAAATAGGAAAGGAAAATTAGAAATATTAAAAGAGTTTATAAATGACAACACCAAGGATTTAAAGACTTTTAAAGTTGAACCATCATTGATGCTGAATGAAACTAATTCTTTAATTGAAAAATTAACAGAAAACCATTCTAATCTTCAGAATAAATTCAATGAAATAGAAAGTGAAAGAGTAAAAACTTTAGACATTCTTCATAAAAGACAATCACGTAAAAGAGTAATCGAAGAATTATATAAAAGAACAGACTTATTAAAATCTCATTACTATTCAGATGTATCACGCTTAAAATCGACTATTGAAACAAGCATTTTATTAAATGAAGAAAATCATTCTATCAATGGTAATTGCCCACTTTGTAATGGCGAAATAGAAGAAAGATGTTCAATAGCAGACATTAATAAAATAATAGATTCTTGCAGTAAAGAAATACAAAAAATTGAATCATTGATTCAAGAATTACTTGAATCAGAAAAAATGCTAAAAGAAGAATTTAAAGATATCTCTATAGAAGTTTCTGATTTAGAGGAAAATATAAATAAATACACTTTAGAAATCGATAAAGGAGTTGGCTTGGAAATGGGGTTGATAATTGAACAAATCAATCAACAAAATGAAAAGAAAAGTATAGCTCTTGGAGCTTTATATAAATTTGAGCAACTTGAAAAATTTAAAGCTGAAAAAGAAAAACTAGAAAGCTCTATACCTAAATCTAGTTCTAAAGAAACATTTGAGCATATATCAACTAGATCATTAACACCACTTTCAAAAGCGATAAAATCTGTTCTTAAAGGTTATAATTACCCAAATCTAACTGGTGTCAGTTATAGTGAAGAGCAAAATGATTTTGTAATTTCAGGTGAAGACAGAAATCTATCTGGGAAAGGGGTTAGAGCAATTATTTATTCCGCTTTCATTGTAGCATTACAAGAACTAATATTAAAAAAAGAATATTCAATAGGTGTACCAATAATAGATTCTCCATTAGTCTCTTACAAGAAACCAGAAAACATTGGAGCAGAAAGGATTAGTGATGATTTAGCAATGGATTTCTATAGATATATCTGTAATCAAAGTGATTTAGAACAAATAATTGTAATCGAAAATGAAGTACCACCAACAGACATAAAAGAAAATATAAATCATATAAAATACACTAGAGAAAATGGCTTTATACCAACAAAATAAAGCCTACTAATAACATATTATTTATTAATAACAATAACATACTTATAAAAACCTTGTAATGTTTTTTAATCACCTTCCCAGACTTCTTGCAGTAGTAATCTATTTGTGGACTTGGAAAATATACGTTACAAAAAAATCACCAATGAAAACTTTTTAAATAAGTTTGAACAACAACTGAATGAATTAAAAAAATCAGACGATTTTTCTATTAACAGCAGAATATTCGCGCTGATAAATTATAAAAATAAAAACATAGATACGCTCTGTATTGGAGAATATAGAGGAATATGTTTGAATGGAAACATTTTATCCCATAATGACGATTTTCATAATCTCATAATGGATGAAATTGATTTTTATGACAAGAAATTATACGATGAATTACGTCGGAATTAAAACGTTCGCAATTATAGCAAACTGAATATAGCCTTTTGCCAACACCATATACAATCCAATCCTAGCTCTAGCCCACTTCCAAAAACCCTAAACGATTTCCTATTCCATTTTTATTTACTAAATTAGTTCCTCAAACAAGCAACACCCGAGCGCAGCGAACAGACGAAGTAAACCATACACAAAACCGTTGTGTGTAATTAGAAAACCAGAAAATACAATGAAATTGAAATTAATTTATGTAGCGTTTATTTTCGGGTTTTTAAATATCTCGATAATTCATTCTCAATCTGACCTGAAACTTGTAAAAAAGAAAACGGAAAAACAGTTCACTTTACAATGGTTGACAAAACACCTTTCGAAACTGATTGTGACGAAATTTCGGACGAAAAAGAAAGGACGCAATGTTTGGAAAATAGCTTACGTGAACAAATTCTGAATCGGATTGAAAAAGACTATGAATATTCTGGCGAAATGTATGTTTGGTTTACAGTAGACAAAAAAGGAAACGTGTCCGATATTGCTACTAAAGGATATCCAAGCGCACCTGAATTTGAAAAAGATATACATAAAGCAATTACGGAATTAAAGCTTACTAAATCGACTTACCAAAAACGGAAAGTGAATGTAAGATGTTATACTCGTGTCCTGCCGAAAGTTATTAATCCGAAAAAATAACGACACATAACACCCGAGCACAGAAAACAGACGAAGTAAACCATACACAACAACGTTAGGCAACATTTAAAGCAAATAATATGAAATATAAATTACTATTAGTTACCACCCTTATCTTTAGCCTTTTAACAAAGGCTCAAAATCTTAGTGATGAAAAAATAATGGGAGAATGGAAAGCTATAAATGTCGAAATTCCAAACTCTGATGAAGTGTCTCAAAAAGAAGCTTTAAAATTTATGGAAGATGCTTTTTTAGGCTCAATTTTTAATTTCAAAGGAAATAAAGTTTTTAAAATAGAATATGGTAAAACAGCAGACGATAGAATAAAAGAATTATTTTTTCTTGACAATCAAAATTGGATAATTCAAAATGACCAAATTAAAATTGGAATGGATAACGATTATTCTTCGATGCATATTACTTTTCAAGAAGTAAATGGTAAAACATATTTTTCACTTCCAATGATGCGATTAGAAATGGAGAAAATAAGTACTGACAAACCTTCAAAACCAAAACTGATTAAATCAAAAAAAGAAAAAGCAGAAACAGTTGATTATACTAAATCAGAATTGATAAACAAAGACATTGATAAATCAGAAATTATAGACTTTAAAGAAATAGAAAACCCACCATTAGCACCCGAATGTAAATCGAAATGGGACGTTGAAAAAAAGAAAAAATGCACAAATAAATATATTAATATGCACGTTAGCAGAAAATTTAATACTGATTTAGCTGCAGAAGTAAATGTCACAGGAAAATTTAGAATAAATATTGAATTTGTGATTGACACAAACGGAAGACCAATAAACATTACTGCAAATGGCGGACCTGAAATCATGAATCAAAATGCTATCGAAGTTATAGGATTATTACCTGATTTAAAACCAGGAACAATAGATGGAGAACCTGTAAATGTTTTATACAAAATGCCTCTAGTTTTTCAAATTGCGAAATAAAAACGTCGGGTAACACCATATATAATTTATGGCTAGTTCTGGCCTACTTCAAAAAATCCTCACAGATTTTCTATTCTAGTCATATGTGCTCAATTCTATTCGAAATTTATTCACTAAATTAGAGTCTCAAACACCCAACCCATCCTAAAAAAACAACATGAAAAAAATCACCCTCTTACTTTTAATTTGTTGTTCATTACATATCCTTGCACAAAAAAAACTGGAAATAGAAATCGATAATCCAGAACCAAGAGTTGGACAAAAAGTGACCTTATCCATTAACATGGACTTTCTAAATGAGTACTTAAAAAAAGAATTAGGAAAGAACATCAATGTCACGGGTTCACCCTCAATTTTCGGGATGTCATCAGAAGATTTTCAAAGAGTCATTATTTTCGAAAAAGCAAAAACATATAACATAGGACCATTCGATTTTGAATTTAATGGTAAAACATATACCACGAATACTATGGAGGTCAATGTGCTTCCAAAATTACCCATCGAAAATGGCCTTTGGTTAAGACAAACAGAATTTGAAGGGCAACACTACCTAATTCTCGAACAGTTAATCAGCAACACATCCAATAAAACAGAAAATGAAAACGGTGGCTATTCGGAGACCATTGGCGGAGTTATGCCAGAAGGCAAAGAATTTGCGGAGTTAAATGAAGACTTAACACAAGGCATTCAATTAAGTAATTACAGTTCGGCCACGAACTCTGTAACACCTGACGATGCTAAATCGTATAGTGTTGGTTTTTCGTATACAATTAAAAAGTATAAAATAACATTTGACGAAGATTATAAAGGAGAATACCTCATTTCGGAATCAGACTTTATTAATCTACCTACAAAATTTGATATCGGAAATATTAAATTAAATAAATAATATGAAAAAAATAATCGCCATCATAATCTTAGCAGTCCTGCTCGTTGCTTTCAAGGATCAAGACTTAAAAGGCTACATCACCTTGTTTGAAGATGCAAGTAGCGCCAAATATTACAAATACAGTGACAGTCATTATTTCGAATCGTTTGCCAACGACAAAGAAACAATTGGAGACAAGGAATACTATGTGCGATACAGAAAATACGGTTGGGGAACTGTAGATACCACCTACTACAGAAAAGGCTCGGAAAACTACTACCACATTAATAAAAAGACCTTAGAAGAATCAATTATACTTCCTGTCAACCCTAAAGTGGGCGATCAGTGGCTAGAACATGATAACAGCTGGAGCTACGAAGTGATTGCCAACCAACAAAAGTTTAAAACACCAGCAAATAAATACAAAAACTGTATTAAAGTGCGCTGTAAACAACTAACCAATAAGGATAAAAGAAAAAATAAGGAATACCTACTCTACTATTCACCAGAATATGGATATGTGGGTAATGTAGACAGCAAAGGCAAAATTTTAAGCTATCTGAGCGACGTAAAACTGAACGCCAAAGAAGGAGAGGTTATTGGAGATTTCAAATAGACCTAATAAACGCAAACAAAAATTAGGCAAGGTATGGTATCGCTTATATCTTATTTAATTAACGGGATATAGGTGATGTGCGAACTGAAAAAATATTGAGAATTAAACAACAACATATGAAAAAAATGACTAAAATTCTGTTTTTAATAACAGTAATTGGAATTACAAGTTGTAGTCCAAAAATCTCTTCAAACTTTATTAACCCACAACCAAAATTATCTATTGATGAAAAAGTGGCACTTTTGGATATAGAACACAATTTACCCAAAAATAATATTATTAAAGTTGGAGAATTAAGATTTCAGGATTCTGGATTTTCTACAGATTGTAGTTTTAACAGTTTAATGACTCAAGCAAGAAATGAAGCAAGAAAAAATGGAGCTAATATTGTGAAAGTTGTAGACAAAAAGAAACCAGATTTATGGAGTAGTTGTTACCGATTAAAAATTGACCTTTATAAATACGATGCAGATGTTTCATCATTACCACAATATCAACTAAAACTTGACTAAACCATAAAAACAAATCAATGAAAACTATTTTTAAATCTATCCTATTTTTATCTGTTCTATTGCTTTCAAGTTGCGCAACAATTATTTCAGGTTCACGACAAAATGTTGAGATTACTTCAGAACCAAGTTCTGCGAAAGTTTACATAAACGAAATTGAAATAGGACAAACACCAGTTCAAAAAAATCTCAAAAGAAACCAAGAGTATCAATTAACTCTAAAACTCGATGGATACAAAACATACGAAACCAAATTAGAGAAAAAATTTAATGCTTGGTACATTGGAAATGTATTAATTGGTGGAATAATCGGACTTGTAATCGACCCAATTACTGGTGCAATGCACAAACTGAAACCCGAAGAAATTGATGGGAATTTAAAAAGAGGAACGACTTATGAAACGAAAAGTGGAAACATTTTTATAAAGATAAGTATGGAAATTGACAAGAATTCAGAAAAAGTTGGACAATTAGAAAAATCGAAATAAAGCCTGCATACAACATCGCGCATAATTAATTGCTTGGTTCTAGTTGACTTGCAAAAATCCTTGCGGATTTTTTATCTAGTTTTTATTTACTAAATTAGGTATCTAATCACATTAAGAAACGGTAATGAAGTGCTTTAGAAAAAGTAGATTACACCTTATAGAACAAAATTAAACATAGAAGTATCTTAAATAGGCTATTTGAGAAATGAGCCTAATTGTTATCATAATTTTAAACATAAAAAATACAAAGCATTACAAAACGAATTGTAAATAATTATGAGAAGAATAATAACAATCATTCTACTAGTGTTTACGGTCATTTTAAATGCGCAAGACAATTCCGAAAAAGCAAAAGAATGGCTCAACACCCTAAATTCAGACAAAATAATTACCGAATATTATAACAACTACAAGAATAAGATTCTTAAAGGAACACATCTCGTTTTCGATGATTATGATTTAGACATAACAGATACGACCACCTTAAAAACCTATAAAGAAGCGCTTAACAAAAATTTTAAGTTCTATATTCAAGAAGCCAAAGACAGAACCTTACTAATATATTCCAACTACGACATGGAGCGATTAGATAAATTTATCAACCTCGCAAAATCAGAACTAGATTTCAACAAAGTACTAGTGGAAACCAACTTTGCCAAAATTTTAGAAACCATCATCGAAGAACATAGCGAATACATCGTACACGATATACCTTTTATTGTAAGAAAAATAAAAGCGCTGTCTCAACCTTTAAGGTTAAGGCTAATTATTGATAACGATACAATAGTCAACATCAGTAAAACGGACTTGAATTTAGTATTAGTGACAACCAACCAAAAATATAAACAAATACAAATTCTAAACAGAGTAACCTCAGTTATTGAGGTCCCAAAGGACCTTAAATACGAAGAAATGGAATATGTAATTTTAACCTATAATAATGAACAATATCCTTTTTTAGAAAATCACTATGAGAATTTACCGAAAGAATTAAGAGCCGTTATGAACGAAGAAGTAAAAGAATTACACAATCCTCTGGCTAAATCTTGTTTCGAGAACTTATTGTATTGGGAAATTAGGATTGACAATGACCCCAATACCAATCCAGACTACGAGTTAATAAAAAGACCAGGTGAAAATAATAAAGGTTTAATAAGTTTTAAAACACGCAGCACATCCTTTGGAAGAATAAACTAACAACATACAAAGTATATAATTCAGGAAAAATATTAGCCTACTCACAACATCTACACACATTTCCCTATCCCATTTCCCTGTCCTCAATCAGCCACTCATCCACGCCCAACTTACTAACTAACAAGCGATTAAAACACAACCCCCTATAATTGTCATAATCAAGCGCGTGTTTTTAATAAAAATGGCATCTAAATAGATAAAAAATAGATACTATGAAAAACACATTGAAAATGAATTCAGCTCGCGTGACGGCTTTAGCATTAGTAGCCGTTATGGCACTTTTTACGGCATGTAATGATGATGATATTGAAAGTAGCGACAGTAGCGATACCGATACCACAACAGGAATAGACACCTCAACCTATGTTTTGGTAGTAGACCAAACAGGACAAGGTGCAGATATAATTAATCACGATGGTGACGAAATATTTAGTTGGGACTTTGATGCCGCAATAGGAAATGATGCCAGTCTATTAGATGACGGTAGTATGTTAGTGTGTCTAAAAGCCAGCGATGCTGCAATCACCTTTGGAGGGTATGGAGGTGTATTTCAAAAAATAAATGCCGACCAAACTATAGATTGGGAGGTGTCTTATAACAATACCACACAAACAGCTCATCATGATGTAGATTACTTAGCGAATGGCAATATTATATTCCCGGTATGGGAACAGCTTCTAGTGAGTGATGCAACCGAAATGGGATTTTCAGGTAGTCAAGACATTTATCCTGAAGCGATCATAGAAATGAATCCTGTAACCCAAGAAATCGTCTGGGAGTGGCATGCCACAGATCATTTAATTCAAGATCACGACAGCACCAAACTTAATTATGGTACTGTACAAGACAACCCTAATAAAATAGATATCAACTACAACAGCGCGCAAGCCAATGGAGATATCATGCACATGAATGGTATTACTATAGATGAAACTAATAATATTATCTATGTAACAATTAATAACTACAGCGAGATTTGGGTGATAGACCACAGCACAACAACAGCGCAAGCCGCAACAAGTACGGGTGGAAACTATAATTTAGGCGGAGATTTAGTGTACCGTTTTGGTAACCCTTTAGCTTACGATAACGTAGGAGACGTCACCATAAACGATGTCCATTATCCTAATTTGTTAGATACAGGAAACATGTTAGTGTTTTCTAACAACATTTACGATAACCAATCTGCCGTTTTTGAATACCAATTAAATCCACCTTATCAACTTGTTGCTGGTGAAGATAACGAACCAGAATTGGTATGGTCATTCACCGATTCAGAACTATACAGCTCCGGTTTAGGAGGAGCCGTACGTACACCGAACGGAAATACACTTATTGCAGAAGGTAGAGACGGAACAGTTTGGGAAGTGTCCGATAGCGGTGAAGTCTTATGGAAATATGCAGGATACAATACCCTTTGGAGAGTCTACGCCATACCTGTAGATGACGAGGTGCTTTCTAATTTAGGAGTCGATTAAAAAAACAAAGCACTTACAAAAAAATGACTTTTACTTAAACCTAAGTAAAGGTCATTTTTTTGTCATAGAAATCCAAATCCATACCAATCAGCGCAAACCAGATACAACAACATCCAAAATCAAATTCTAATACACTGTATAGTGTAGAAGAACCATAGATAGTGTTCCTCATTAGACCACCGTAAATACTATAGGGATTAATGTATTTCTAATACATTATGCCTAATTTTGATTTAAACTAAAAAAACATGACATCCAATAAGTTAATTTTCACACTACTATGGCTTTGTGCGACCTGTATAATAGTGGCACAAAAATTCGAACCAGAAGATGGTAAATGTTTAGTTTTTGTTGGACAAGATTTAGAGGCTACCGGAGGTTTAGATGATTATAATAATGGGTACACAGATTATTTTGATACACCTGCTGGAGTAACCATATACACCAACTTATCTCCTAATAATGAATCTTATGGCCACTATAACAAAGGGTTAGACGGGATAAAAACAAAAGTGAATTGGGGCGCTGGTGATTCTTGGGCTAATCTTTATCTTCAAGATTCTACGTATCAAAATACTGCTTTAGCAATAGGGTTATCTATGGTTAATCATGAAAAAAGTGTTGCAAAAGGAAAACTTGACTATTTAATTAATGATTTAGCGGATTGGATTAAAGCGACTAAGCGTCCTGTTTTCTTAAGAATTGGTTATGAATTTGATGGTTGGGATTGGAATCATTATAACAAGAAACATTATCTTAAGGCGTGGCAAAGAATACATGCCATTCTCAAAGCTAAACAAGTAGATAATGTTGCTTTTGTCTGGCAATCTAAAGGAACAGGTTCTAATCAAAAGGTGTTAGAAGAATGGTATCCTGGTGATGATTTAGTAGATTGGTGTGCGTATTCATATTTTGGGCAACCAGATAAAGAAATGATTGTGTTTGCAAGGAAACATAAAAAGCCGGTATTTATTTCTGAAGCAACTCCGGTAAGGCAAATAGACAATTTATACTTTGATTCGGATCTAAAAAAAGTGAAACTCGAAAAAACAATATGGAAAGACTGGTTCATACCTTTTTTCCAGACTATACATGAAAATTCTGATGTAATAAAAGCCTTTAGTTATATAAATTCGGATTGGACGTCTCAGCCTATGTGGATTACTAATGCGACCTTTAATAAGGTAGACTCCCGAATTCAAGTTAGTCCATACGTATCCCAAAAATGGATTGAAGAAATAAAAAAATCAAAATACTTAAATGCTTCAGATGGATTGTGGAATACGAAAATAAAAAATAGACATAGTTAAGCTTATATCCTGTTTATTTTAGGGGATATGGGCTATAAAATCTATTTTATAACGAGATGCAAACATATACGAAATGACGAAAATCAGATATACAAAAGAGAGATTAAGAAGTAATTCAAGAATGGGAATATTCTTTGCAGCAATCGGAATTATTCTCGTTTTGCTGTCTTTTATTACTTCAGAATGGAAAGAAATTTCACTCGCATCTATCGGAATTGGACAAATTGGAGCGGGAATTTTTATGTTTATAATTTATTATTTTGAAAACAAAAAACAATATCTGACTCTGAAAAACGGAGAATTAATAAAAAACAGTCTATTTCCAAAAAAATAAAACTAGCCGAAATAAATTCTATAAGGGAATTTGCTGGAGACTTAAAACTGATTACACAAAAAACTGAATTTATAATTGACACTCAAATTATTGAACCGAATTCTCTAATGGAATTGAAAACTGAATTGAAAAATTATAATCTGAAATAAAAATACGATTTGCCAACACCGTATATAATTTATTGCTGGATTTTTGCTCACTTTCGAAAGTCCTCGCGGACTTTCTTGGTCGGTAATTATTTACTAAATTAGTTGCTTAATACACGCAACAAACCATACACAAAACCGTTGTACCCAATGAGACGAGCGACCTCTATAAATCCAGTTAGAGTTTACATCTCCTGTTCGTTGTGTTCGAGTCTATTCGTTATAAATTTACTAAATTCGGTGCACCGAACACCTATCATAGAAAAAGATTCAATTAAGTTTAAAACCAATGCCATGAAAAACCTATTTAAAATAGCTTTATTAACACTAGTAGTAAGCGTTGTGAGCTGCGCAAGTAATGAAGATGAAACTACAGACACACAACAAACAATTTTTAAAGCAACCATAGATGGGCAGCTATTAGATTATGGAAATACGTCAAATGAAATAACAGCTTTTGTTGAGGTGACGTTATGGGATAATAAGCGATTAGTTATAAGTGGTACTGATTTTAATCTCGATACGTCATTAAAGTTAACTATTGGAGAAACCTTTCTTGAAGATCCAATTGCGACAGGACTATATGAAATAGGAACGTTACAAGATCATTTAGAAACAAATCTCTATTATTATAATTCTAACGATACCAACGGGAATACAACCGCTTCTTCAGAATATTACTCAGGCGTATATGGCTGTGACGTTTTAGCGAGTAACCAAGTTGGTGAAATTAATATTACAAATTTAGATACCGAAAATAAAACAGTCTCAGGAACTTTTAGTGGTACCTTATTTCGATGGATAGATGTTACGACTGGAGAATTAAAGAGTGTAGAATTAGAAAACGGAATGTTTAGTCTTCCATATATCGATAGAACTGAAGACGAGAATCCCGATAAAAATATAATTTCAGCTAGAGTTGACGGTTTTCGTATGGTCACTGACGATCCAGGATCTCCTGATTCTCGCAGATCACAATCTTCAGGTATCGATAAAATTAGAATTCAGGGGTATGATGGCAACTTTGGAAGATTAACTATTTCAGTCCCTTCAGATGTACAAACTGGAAATAATTATGCGTATCAACCAGACGGCAGCTTTCAATCTTTGGGAATCAGTTTTGAGAATAGAATTAACATTCCTGAAAATTTATTGAGTAATAATCCGGATCAATCAAATGATTCTTATATTTCTATTAGTAATCACAACGAAGACACAAACGTTATTGAAGGCACATTTTACATTGAAAATTCTGAAATTGAAGACAGAACCATTACTGATGGTTATTTTAAGGTCACTTATATTGATAATATAGATTAAGTTGTAAATTAAGGAACTCTGAATTTTAAGACACCATTTTACTCAAAACAAAAAACATGCATAAAAGAATACTTATAGTTTCAATCCTCCTCTTAATTACTAGCATTGGATTTGCACAATCTGACAACATCAAAATAAAGTCAGAAAACCTTAAAGAAATCAACTACCTAAAAATGGATGATTTCTATATGACGCATTATTTATATATAGATTTATTCTTGAGAGAGAATTTATGTCCAACGGCAAGCCCAGAAGATGTGTCAACAATACTAAAAGCTATAAAAACTTATGTTTCTGTAGATACTCCTTTAGAAATTAAGATTGAAAAACCTGGTGACAGAAACTATTTAATCAAAATGGCCATCTTAAAAAAAGATGATGGTACTGAACTTTTAATTGCATTTACCAATTGGAGTACAAAAGAACGAAAATTTGAAAAAGAGATCAAAATGGAAAATGACTCCTACACCAGATGGTATTTTCTCAATGATAACAAAATGACCTATCGAAAAGATATGTCTAGCGAGAGTGATTACACGGCTTTGAGCACGTCCGATCTAGCAAATGCCTATCTCTTTGACGAACGCACCGAAAACGACAAACAAATTCAAAGCACAATTAACCAAGCGCTAAAAGAAACCGATCTCATAGATAATATTACCACGCAATTAATACAATTAAAATATCATATCTTTAAAAGAGATACCAACAGTATTAAAAAGCAAGTAGACTATTTAGACACCTTAATTGAAACCAATAAAGCAGATATTAATCTCAAAGGCATAGAAATGGCTTTTAGGGCTACTAAATTTCAAATAGAATTAATGAACGCAAACATAAATTAGGCATAGTTCAGCTTATATCCTGTTTAATTTGCGGGAAATGGGTTATAAAATACTTTGTATAACGAGTTGTGCAACATATGCCAAAGATTGATAATTTGAAATAATAAATTGAAAAAGTATATAAAATATCTAATTTCCTTCCTTCTGATTTTCGGTCTGACGGTTAACGAATGTTCTCTATATTCTCAAACTAATTCTTCGAACTATCATCAAGTCTCAAACATCAATACCCGAAAAGAATTTAGCCATAAATATTCGGAATTATACGTTTACGGTAGACAGCTTCAATCAGAAAAAATATTTGTTGCGCTGATTACATATCTCAACTTACGAGATTTTTATAGTGCTAAATTTACAAGAATCTTTAATTTACAAATTGAACGGTATCAAACAATAAGTTCAATAATAGCTCGACACGTTTTCTTAAATAAAAAATTCGTGTCCAGCAATCAATATACAAGTTTATACATAGCCTAGAACAGACTTTACTTTCTATGCGAATATGCTTTACTGCATAAAATGATAAAACAAATGTCTAATCATTTATCATTACTAAAATGTATAAACAAAAGAATAAAACACATTTGGAGAAATCCAAACAAATCCTTAATTGGATAAAAAGAAAAATTATATTAATAATTACTGCCGTTATGCTTGGAATGTCAAATGCAATGTATGATGAAGATAAAATGATTAATGGAAATCAAAATCATACTGAACAAGAACATAAAAAGGATTGACAGAATAAAAAACAAAATACGTTGCACAACACAGTATATAAAAAATTGCTATTTTTAGCTTAACCAATGTGAGTTGCTTTGTTTGCTTGCGTCCGATTTTCCTTCGGAAAATCCACGCACTCAAACACGCAACTAACCATACACAAAACCGTAGCCAATTAAACCAAACCAAGAATGACGAAGAACTTATTGATAATTTTACTATTTACTTTGTTGACTTCTTGCCAATTGAATTCACAGACGAATATGATACCAAAAGAAGAAATCATCGAATTTTTTGAGCAAATGAAATCAAATGGTACTGATACAAACACCAAAATGCTTTACGGTTACTTTTTTACAAATAATGAACCAAAGAAATTAGAAAAAGTATCACAGGAATTAAAAAAACAAGGATTTGAATATGTTGACATCTATCCAGATGAAACAAACCAATATTGGTTGCATATGGAAAGAATTGAAATCCATAATTCCGAAAGTCTTTACAGTCTAAACAAAAAACTTTATGCAATTGCCGACAAATTTTCAATTAAATCTTATGATGGTTTTGATGTTGGCAATGCAGATAAAACCAAAGGAATAGAAAGAGACACTTATGTTGTTCCTGAAAAATTCAAAACTAATGATTTTGAAAAAGATGGTGTCCAATTTCTCATAATTGCGAATTTAGCTTTTGACCAATTTCCACATAAATTGGAATATTCGATTTTTATAGAAATAACATCTGAGTACGATATTGTCAATACTTCGAAAATGCCAAATGAAACAGATTATGCGGAACTAGACGAATTGGAGCTCTTTATAGAAAACAATCTAAATCATAACGGAATTAAATCTTATTATATCGGCAGAACGACATGTAGCGGAGAAAGAAAAATATACTTTGTAACTAATGACAAGGATGGAGCAAATGGACTTATGAATTTTGTAAAAGAAAATGGAAATAAAAGAAAGTTTGAATATAAGTTAACAGAAGACCCAAAATGGAGTTTATACGAGGAAATTAAAGTTAAACTGAACAAAAAATAACGGGCCACAACACCATGTATAATTAATGGCTTTGGCAAGTGCTCATCTGGAAGATTCCTTCAGAATTTTCTCTGGTTCGTATTTGTTTACTAAATTAAGTGCTTAACCACGCAAGCAAACAGAAGATGTAAATCATACATAAAACCGTTGGCCACAATACCCAAATAAACACCCCCATTCAGTAACTTAGCGTAACAAATCTAAAGGTAAAGATTTATAAAATGAAAGTAAAAAGACATAGAAATTTACAAAAAGTATACGAAAAGGTAACACAGAAGATACATGCTTTATCCTACTTTTATGTGAGTTAATACCGAAGAAAACAAAGAAGTACAGGTCTTTAGGTATTTGGTAAACAACGGCTCTAAAACCAATATAAATGAAAAACAGGCTTCTATTTCTTGCAGTAATAACAATGACGTTTTCATGTAAAGAAAACAAAACGACATCTCAATTAGCACCTATAAATGAGAATACAGTAACCGCTGTATCAAAATTTCCAGAAAGTGTACCGACTTGCGAACCCAATAAGAAACTGTTTGATGCAGTTCCACACCTCGATACATACGCAGTATATAATTTCAAGCATGTGGGTTGTAGTAAACGCGGACTTGTGGCTCAATACGATCACCCTACAGAAGAATTTTACGAATTTACGTTCACCATCAATGAAGAGGTAAATGAAAACAAAACCATGTACAATTACATACGAATAGGTTACAATAATGCCGAAAAATTAGACATCGAAGGCACTTACGTTAGCGATCTACACATATTTGACAATGCGTTTATGACCACCACAACTGAGGCTGAATACGAGGAAGCCAAGTACCATGCTACCTATAAGGATAAATACATTATCATACTGATTATTCGTGGTAAAAACCTATCTAGCAAAGCGGCCATCGATAGTTATGTGAAAGCATATCTTGAAGCGATTAATAAAGATTATCTCATTTAATCCTAAAGGAATAAGCGAATCAACTTAATGTAAAAAACAGTCGTGGAAATAGAATCTACAGTCTTGCTTGTCTCCTTTATTTTGAGTTCATAAAAAAACTATTACGAATAAGAAAGCTTAGCTGATGACATCATAAATCCAAATATTAAATACAAATCCTGTCGAAAAAATAATGTAAATTTACTTGAACTAACAATTAAAAAACAGACGAGTTCAAACTATTTTTTTACCTTCTAAACACTTAAAAAAAATCTTTAGAATATGGAAATAGTAGCAAAAAAAAGAGGCAACCTATTTCAGTATAATACATCACTCAAAACGACATGTAATGATAGTACTAAACATCTTTGAGACATCCTTACCACTGACAAATCCAGTATTGAAATTCTTATTAATATTGGTTATAATCCTGTTCGCCCCAATAATTCTGAACAAAATAAAAATCCCCCATCTTCTCGGACTTATTATAGCAGGAGCGGTCATTGGACCGAACGGGATAAATCTAATGGAAAGAGACAGTAGTATTATCCTTTCCGGAACGGCAGGGCTGTTATATATAATGTTCCTTGCAGGTTTAGAAATAGATCTAGCAGACTTTAAGAAAAACAGCAAAAAAAGCTTAGTGTTCGGCTTATTCACGTTCCTAATCCCAATGATTTTAGGGACATTAACAGGGCTGTATGTGTTAGCGTTTTCATTACCCACATCTGTTTTATTGGCAAGTATGTTTGCGTCACATACGCTCATTGCATATCCATTGATTAGTAAAATGGGAGTAGCAAAAAATAGAGCGGTAAATATCACAGTTGGTGGCACAATGATTACGGATACCTTGGCGCTCTTGGTGCTTGCCGTAATTGTCGGAATGACCACAGGAGAAGTTAATACAGAATTTTGGGTAAGGCTATCGGTTTCTATTCTCATTTTTGGTGTAATCGTAATGCTACTTTTCCCCATAATCGGTCGTTGGTTTTTCAAACGGTTTGAAGATAATGTTTCTCAATATATTTTTGTTTTGGTAATGGTATTCCTCGGTGCAGTACTTGCCGAAATGGCAGGAATTGAAGCCATTATTGGAGCGTTTTTAGCTGGCTTAGCTCTTAATCGACTAATTCCACACACCTCACCTTTAATGAACCGAATAGAATTTGTTGGGAATGCCATCTTTATTCCCTTTTTTCTTATTGGAGTAGGAATGCTTATAGATTACCGTGCATTTTTTGAAGATTTTGAAACACTTAAAGTGGCATCTGTAATGATTATTGTGGCAACAACTTCAAAATTTCTTGCTGCTTGGCTTACACAAAAAACCTATAAATTTTCAGTTGATGAACGAAGACTCATATTTGGCTTAAGTAACGCTCAAGCTGCCGCAACATTGGCCGCGGTTTTGGTGGGTTATAATATCATAGTGGGTGAAACAGCAACAGGAGAGCCTATAAGATTACTAAGCGAAAGCATCTTGAACGGAACTATTTTGATGATACTTTTTACCTGCACCATTGCCTCTTTTGTGGCGCAAAAAGGCGCTAATAATATTGCCCTTTTAGAAAATGCTGACGCAGAAATAGACGATGAGGAAAACAGAGAAAAAATCTTAATTCCAATTAGTAATATAAACACAACAGATGAACTTATCAATTTGGGAGTCACCATTAAATCAAAAAAGAATAAAGATGGATTGTATGCTCTAAGTATTGTGGACAATAATACAATAGACGGTTCAGCAGACAAGAAAGCAAAAAAAATATTAAGTAAAGCAGCCGTAACCGCTTCTGCAACAGATAATTTAATTCACGAACTACTGCGCTATGATCTAAGTATAGTCAATGGCATTACAAGTGTAGCTAAAGAACATAAAATCACAGATTTAATACTAGGATTGCATATCAGTAAAGGGATTTCCAACTCTTTTTTAGGAAATTTGACTGAAGGCATTTTAACAAAATGTAACACCACTACATTAATTTACAAACCTGCACAACCTTTTGCAACTATCAAACGACACATTATTATCGTTCCCGAAAATGCAGAAAAAGAAATTGGATTTCCTTTTTGGCTTATAAAAGTATGGAATATTGCAAGAAACTCTGGTGCTACACTTATTTTTTATGCGACAAAAGAAACACTAAAGGTTATAACGGAAATTCAATCTAAACACCCAATAGACTGTTTATTTGAAGAATTTAGTGATTGGGATGACTTCTTAATATTAGCAAGAAAATTTCAAAAAGACGACAATCTAATCATTGTTTTAAGCAGAAAAGATAAACCATCGTTCCACAACAATATGATAAAAATACCTTCCTATCTAAACAAGTATTTTAAAGACACCAGTTATATCTTAATTTACCCAATGCAAGCTGGGGTTACAGACACCTCAAAAATTGACTTGAAAAACCCAACATTTATAGAACCGCTTGAAAAACTTGATGAAATTGGAAAAACGATTGCAAAACTATTTAGACGAAAATAAAGACCATACACCCTATAATGTTTAAAAATAATAGCGCTATAATCGCAAAAATAAAAGTAATTAAATTAAAAAAAAGTGAGTGTGTCATCTAAAAATTAGTGTGTAAAAACCCACTACTATTTTTATACTATACGGTTCTGCGTCAGTAAAACCAGCCACATGCCGAGATCGCACACTAATAATAAAGGACGTATAAAAATAAAAATTTCGTTATAGATTGTTGCATAAACTACAATGCTAACTGTTGCTCAAAGCACATCACAACCTACTGCACAAAACATTTCTACAGATAGCAATCTTGTCTATCGACGCTTTGCTAAAAATAACACGCATAATTTCATCAAATTAAATACGAGAAATGGACAATTGTGGCAAATCTAGTGGAGACTAAAAGACAATCAATTTGAGACTACACTATCCTACATCTCAAGCGTAACTAAAGATAAAGCGAAGAATGGTAGGTTTTTTCTTTATCCAATAATTAACTCATGTAACTCCATTTTACCAAACCAAATTAACGGTAGAACGTGGCAAGTACAAGGGAATTTTGTAGCAGAAAAAATAATGGTAATTCGAATATATTAAACATTATAATTAATAAATAATTATGAAGACTTTATAACAGACTAAAAAATGGATTAGGATTCACAAAAAAATTCTGATGGTATCGAAGATTTCCAAATAAAAACATAAAAAACAGCCTTCAACAAATTCGGAAACTCAAAATAAATTAAAACCACTTCGCAACCTCCAACTCCCTATAAACATTTCAAAACGGTAATCCCCACATTGTCTTTAGCATTTAAGACATATAAAGCTCCTGCCACTTCTTGGTAAAACCGTATACCAAGCACACAAAGCGCGGTACCAAGGCCACTTGGTAAAGTATCAGGTTCCAACGTCACCGTAGAACCCGCATAAGAGCGATCTAAAACCAAAGCAGGTGCCAAATGTAGGTCGTAATTTAAACGGTCAAAATCAAAATCCAACACACCATAAGTCAACGCCATATGGGTAGCACCATCCGCAAAGCCTACCTGCGCAATATCAAAATCAGTAAGTGTTAACGCAAAATCACTGCTAGAAACTTCTAACTCAAACGGTAAAACCTGCCTTACATCACACGCTGGTGTATAGCTAAACTGCGCCAACAATTGCAAACCATGCACCTGCCCTATCCCATTTGCAACACAGCGTGCCCCACGTTTATGTGTCGTATCCAAAGCCTTTATAGCCGTAAACAAGCCCATCAAACGACTATGAAAATGTGTAAATTTGTGCCCCTTATAAAACGGATACAATGCAGATCTAAACGCTTTATTCACTGCAGAACAATGGCCAAACTCATTGGCATTTTCGCGCACACGCTGCATACTAGCCTTGCTCTTTATTGCTTTTTTAGTAAATCCACCACCCGCTTTTCGTGCAATCGGCTTACCATTCAAATAATAAAAATTAATACCATTTAAGGTCCCTACTAAAGGGATAATTCCGGTCTGTTGTGCCATAACATCATATTTTAAGTTAAACACTTACAATACAGCAATATACAAAATATTATAATACAGGTTATAGCGTGGTTATAGCATGCTTATAAAATGCTTAAAACAAGCTTATAGCATATTGAATTCAAATGAGACCAAAGCATAAAACTTATGATATTAAAAAAATTAGATTTATTGACTTATGTCAAATAATCTCACTTTAGACAACAGTAGTTTTGCCTATCAACAATAAAAACAAAAATGGTACTTACAGAAATAGAGACGTTAACAACATTTAATAACGACAGTCAACAACGATTAGAAAAAGCCCTAATACACCTAAAAAACGGAAATGGAATCATCCTTATGGATGATGAAGACAGAGAAAATGAAGGAGATTTAATATTCTCTGCACATCACATGACAAATAAGCAAATGGCACTCATGATTAGAAAATGCAGTGGTATTGTCTGTCTTTGTTTACCGAATAAAAAAGCAGATGCATTAGAATTACCTTATATGGTCAAAGAAAACACGAG
Organism: Winogradskyella psychrotolerans RS-3; assembly: GCF_000427335.1. Classification (GTDB taxonomy): domain Bacteria; phylum Bacteroidota; class Bacteroidia; order Flavobacteriales; family Flavobacteriaceae; genus Winogradskyella; species Winogradskyella psychrotolerans. Next base: position 27,675 of record NZ_ATMR01000139.1, read on the forward strand.
TAGTTATCAAACCCCTTTTACAATTTCAATTGAAGCAAGTGAAGGTGTTACTACAGGGGTTTCTGCTAAAGATAGACTAACAACCATTAAAGCGGCTTGTAGAGAAAATGCGCGTAGTACCGATTTAGCTAAACCGGGTCATATTTTTCCTTTAAGAGCGAAAAATAATGGTGTTTTTGAAAGAAAAGGACATACGGAAGGGAGCGTAGATTTAATGAAATTAGCAGGCTTAAAACCAGAAGCAGTACTGTGTGAATTAATGAACGATGATGGAACCATGGCAAAAATGGACACCATTTTAGACTTTGCAGATGAGCATAATTTGATAGTACTTTCTATACAAGATATTATTCATTATCGTAAGTTTGTAAGAGACTACAAATAGATGGCAGACAATATAGAACTCACTCATTTCATAAAAAAGACTATTAATATTGATGATGAAGATTTAAAAATCATATTATCTTATTTTAAAACAATTAAAAAAAGAAAAATGACATTTTGCTATCCCATGGAAAGAATAGTCAGGTGAGTTATTTCGTGAAAAAAGGGTGTTTAAGGCTATTTTACATCAATGAGGAAGGAAAAGACGTCACACGTTATATTGCATTCGAAAATCAATTTGCAACAGAACTAGTTAGTTTCATCACCAATGAACCTGCACAAGAAACAATTCAGGTTATTGAAAACAGTGAACTTCTATACATAACTCACGATGATTTTAGACATCTCATGACAGTTGTTCCTAAATGGAAAGATTTTTATAGCATCTATTTAGAAAAAGCTTATGTCAATAATGCTAAGAGATTAATCTCTTTTACAACACTAGATGCCTCAGAAAGATACAAGCAATTATTCAAGATAAATCCAAACATTGTTAAGCGTTTACCAAACAAAATTGTAGCCTCTTATATCAATATATCACATGAAACTTTAAGCAGAATCAAATCTAAAAATTAAGAAAACTTTAGATATTCTATTTCTATTTATTAGCAAATAACTGCTAATTTAGTTTTTGCTTTAGCTAAAATTAATTAAAACCTCCCTTATTATTTTAGTTGTAAAAAACGAAAAAGATTTATAGATAAAATTTAATCTACCAAAACCAATAATGTTGTAAAACTCGAAAATTTATGAATAGAAAAAAATTTATACGCTTATTGGGGTTAGCGCCATTGGTATTTCCTGTTTCAAAATTATTTGCAAATAGTGACAACGAAAACCACTATGAGAAATTTTATTTTAAAGATGATGGACTAATACCCAATAGTAAATTACCATTACTCCTTATTAAAGATGCTTTGCCAAAAAACGAAAAGAATCCTAGCCAATGGTTTTTACAAACTTTCAAATCCAATAATTGGACCAATTCATGGACAAACGGTATCTACCCTTTTCACCATTACCATAGTACCTCTCATGAAGTTTTGGGAATATATTCTGGTGAAGCGATCATTCATTTAGGAGGAGAGCAAGGTGAAAAAATTAAAGTTACCAAAGGAGATGTTATTATTATACCTGCTGGTGTTGGCCACAAAAAAATTGAAAGTTTAAATCTTGGTGTAGTAGGTGCGTATCCTGATGGTCGTGACTGGGATCTAATGCGAGGCGCTAAAGGAGAGCGTCCTACTGCAGATAATAATATATTGTCACTACCAATACCAAATGAAGATCCACTTTTAGGTAAGCGTGGTCGATTACTCAAAATTTGGTTTAAACCAAAGAGTTAAAGGTTAGCTTTAATGCCGAAAAAAACAGCTGTGTTTAAAACGGAAACTGTTTAAACTCAATTAAAAGTTCATATTGATGGTATGAACTCAAAAAATAAAGTAAATCAAAAAAAATAAATTAAAATAGTATTTATTATGAGCAAATTAAAAATTATAGCTACAATTATTGTAAAACCCGAATTTAAGGAAGATGTCTTAAATATGTTGCAAACCGTAACTGATGCCACACGGAAAGAGGAAGGTAATATCTCGTATGTATTACATGAAGATATTAATAATAGCGCAAAGGTCATCATTCTAGAAGAATGGAAATCTCAGGAAGCGATTGACTTTCATAATCAAACAGCGCATTTTTTAACATTAAAGACCGAACTTGGAAAAAAGGCCGATAGTTTAACAATAGATATAATAAGAGCGTCTTATTAATGTTATAACTTAAAATAGTATACAAAATGAAAAAGTCAATTTTAATAGTACTGTGTATCGCAGTATCTTTTTTAGCAAACGCACAATCAAATTCTGAACTGTACACTTACAAACAGATTGGTAACAAGTATGTTGTAAGTATTCAAAATCATGCTGAGATTACAAAAGCAATCACGGCATTTGTGAAAGAGCAGGATATAAAAGCAGGAACAATTGTAGGTCTTGGGGCTGTCAATGAAGCTACCTTACGATTTTTTGATCCAGCTACTAAAGAATTTGTAGATAAAACGTTTTCCGAACAAATGGAAATCACCAACTTAACAGGTAATATCTCTCAACAAAATGATAAGCACTACATACACATGCATGTAACTCTTGGACGTAACGATTACACGGCTTTAGCGGGACACTTGCTTACAGCCAAAATTAATGGTGCTGCAGAATTTGTTATAGAAAGTTTTGATGGAACCTTAAATCGCTATTATGATGAGGACACGGGTCTAAACTTGTATGATTTTTAGAAGCATAGAAGAGTAAACAAGTAATAAACATAGTTAAATTGCGACCTTCATAGCCTTTAAAAATGGGCAACTTCAATTAAAGTGTCATCTAAATGCAGAAATGAATGACCACGGAACATTGACGAATAACCATACTATTATGGAATTTTCAAAAGAACACGATTTGATCGTTTATCAATTAAATGATAAACAAACCAGAACTTGCTAATGGCATTAAAATGGTATTACACTATAAAATAATGACTTAAAGATTATTCTGTCTTATTTTAAACAAACATCTAAAAATAAAAAACATGAAATACGCAGTATTACTCCCATTATTCTTATTACAAATAATTGTTCATGCACAATCGACTAATACCCTTGACAGCTCTGAAAAAGTGGACGACAAGTTGTTGCTAACCATCTTTCTTAAACATGATCAAAGTATGACTTTGAATGAGGTTGAAAAGATAAGAACGGATCAAGGGTTTTACGAAAACCTCCCTCCAGAAGGTGTGTCTGTAGTGAATTGGTTTGTGGTTATGGGACTTGGTCAAGTGGTGGTGTTAGAACTTCCTGCTTCAAAATTATCTGCTGTAAATTTAGCAATTGAGAGAACCGCATGGAAGGCTTTTACAACAGAAATGTATGCAACTTACAATTTGTATCCTATCATAGAACACAAATTGAAAAATAAGTCAAAAGTAACGCTAGATGCAAAACCCAGTTCTGAAAAAGAGGATGACAAATTGTTATTAACCGTCGTTCTTAAACATGATCAAAGTATGACCTTAAGTGAGATTGAAACGATAAGAACAGATCAAGGCTTTTATGAAAATCTCCCTCCAGAAGGTACTTCTGTAGTGAATTGGTTTGTGGTTATGGGACTTGGTCAAGTGGTGGTGTTAGAACTTCCTGCCTCTAAATTATCCGCCGTGAATTTAGCAATTGAAAGAACGGCATGGAAAGCTTTTACAACAGAAATTTATCCAACGTACAACCTATACCCTATCATAGAAAATAAATTAAAGAATAAGTCAAAGGTAGAGTTCTAGAATTTTAGTGACCATAATATAGTCGAAAAAATTAATAAAACCGTTAGCAATACGATAACACGCAAGAGATGAAATCGAGAAAGTTATTAATGATCCCTGGTCCAATAGAATTTGAAAGTGAAGTGATGCAATGTATGGCAATACCAACACCTAGCCATGTGTCGCCAGATTTTATAGACTGCTTTGCCAATAGTTTAAAACTAATGAAAGACGTTTGGCAATGCCCTTCTGGTCAACCATTCATAATAGCAGGAACAGGTACACTTGCTATGGACGTGGCTGCTGCAAACCTAATAGAAAGCGGTGATAAAGCCCTTGTAATAGCTACAGGCTACTTTGGCTTACGTTATGCCGAAATCTTAAAAAGATATGGAGCTCAAGTAGATATCCTTGAAGCTGAAGTCGGTGACATTGTACCCTTAGAACTTATAGAAGAACAACTAAAATCTAAAAGATATAAATTGTTAACGTTTACTCACGTTGACACATCAACTGCCGTTTTAAATGACGCTAAACGTATTGGTGCCTTGGGTAAAAAGTACAACGTATTAACCATTCTAGACGGTGTTTGTTCTGTTGCGGGTGAAGAAATTAAGCAAGAAGATTGGGGAATTGATGTGGTACTTACAGCGTCCCAAAAAGCAATAGGCGTTCCTCCAGGACTCGCGCTTTTAGTGGCTTCTAAAAATGCAATGCAAGTATTTGATCAACGAACAAGTCCTGTTGCTAATTACTATGGAGATTGGGCCAATTGGTTACCAATAATGAAAGCTTATGAAAATAAACAAGCCTCTTATTTTGGAACGCCTCCAGTGAATCTTGTAATAGCTTTAGAAAAAAGTTTACAACTCATTTTAAAGGAAGGTTTAGACCATCGTTTCGACCGACACAAAAGAGCGGGGAAAGCCATGCGAGCTGCAATCAAGGCCTTAGGCTTAGACTTATTATCAAAAAACGAACACGTTTCTGCAAACACGTTATCAGCTCCATTATATCCCAGCCAAATAGATACTAGCGCTTTTTTAAAGTCAGTAAACCAAGAAGGAGTTATACTTGCTGGTGGTCTTTTACCGCAATTAAAAAATAATTACTTTAGAATTGGACACATGGGATCGGTAAACAAAAATGATTTACTAGCAACGGTTGGAGCCATTGAATCAGCGTTGATGAACAATGGCTATTCACACGAATTAGGATTGGGGACAACTCAAATATTGAAGCACTTCTAACTAGAACAATGACACCATCACATCAGCATTACGCCGTTGAAGACACTGCACGTTCACCACAAGAGCAATGGCTACCGCAGTTACTTAGTGGTTCTTATAAATTACCAGGATTAGAAGGCAAAAAAGGGGTGATATTTTCAAATACCACCTTAGAAAAATATATCCAAGAAGAAGAAAGACACGATAATTTTAAGCTCACATCGGGACTAAACAGAAGCCTTAGAACATTATCTTCTGGTGAGCAAAAAAAAGCATTGCTGTCTTATTTGTTGCAGCAAAACCCAGATTTTATAGTCTTAAATAACCCTTATGAAACCTTAGACAAAGGGTCTGTTGTGTTATTAAAACAGCAATTAATAGCCTTGTCTAAAGACAGGCCCATCGTCTTAATTTTTAACAGACAAGATGATCTCTTACCCATAATCACCCATGCGATTACTTTTGAAAAAGCGGAGCTTAAAGTGGTGGTGCCAATCGAAGACTATGCTTTTAGAAAAAAAGAGTTTGTTTTTGATAAAGACATTCCATCTGCAATAACAACCTACAACAATATTCCAGAAGTGCTCATAGAACTTAAGAATGTAAATGTGAATTATGAGGATCGTTCCATTCTAAAAGATATCAACTGGACCATTAAGAAAAAGGAATTCTGGCATTTAATTGGTCCTAATGGCTCTGGTAAAACAACCTTACTATCCATGATTTATGGGAATAATAGCAAAGCCTATGGTCAAGAGGTATGTCTCTTTGGCAAGAAAAAAGGTTCTGGTGAAAGTGTTTGGGATATCAAACAGAAAATCGGCTATATTAGTCCTGCGATGCTAGAATTATTTAAACGAAGCTACACGGTAGAGCACATGGTTATTTCGGGCTTTTATGATAGTATTGGCTTATATCAAACCCCATCAACCGCACAAATACTTGCCGCTGCGCAGTGGATGGACGTCCTAAATCTAAGCCAAGAAAGGAACACCTCGTTTCTCAAATTATCGCCAGCTGTTCAACGCTTAATATTAATTGCAAGAGCGATGATTAAGCATCCACCTTTATTGATTTTAGATGAACCCTTAATTAATGTAGATGATGAAGGTAGAGCGCTGATTTCTGCGTTAATAAACAAAATCGCCAAAGAAAGTGAGACCAGTATTTTGTTTGTGGCGCATCGTGATGAGGCTAATATCCACCCTAATTTCATCTATGAGCTTCACCCCTCGCCTGATGGTTCGGTTGGTGTACAGAAATAATAGATAACGTTTTTAGATGTGCCTTTCTGATAGATCATAACATGGCAAAAGCATCACTTTAAACAGTTCAATCTACGTGAAATCAATCCCTATCATCAAATAAAGTTTTGGCTCATGTTCATTTTTGGTGTAAACTTACATCAAAGACGAAAAGTATGGGAAGACCAAGTATTTCATTTACAGAACCAAACGATGACTGGTTAAAAGACCAAGTGGATCATAAAGAGTACGCTAGCAAAAGTGAACTCGTTAATGACTTAATTAGACAAGCTAGAAAACAACAAGTTCAAGTTGACAGGATAAAAACCAAGCTTGATAAAGCTGAGAAGAGCGGATTTACAAACGATACCAAACATGACATTTTAAAACAGTCAAAGTCCTTACTTAATGGTTAATTATAAATTAAGTCATCTAGCTAAAGATGATTTAATTATTCACCAACTCAAACTGCGTATCAATAGCGACACCATAATTGGCTTCTAATTCCTTAATACTCTTTTTATAATAGTCTGTTGGAGGTGGTAAATTAAAGGTACCCCAAAATTGCGCGTTATAGTTTACCTTTACGTCTTCCATCTTCGTGCGATGCACGTACGTGTTTCCGACATCTATTTTCTTCTTATCCGTTTCTATTCCTAAAACAATGACCTCATTTCGTTTAGATAATTTTATTTGTTTGTTTGTAGTTTGTAGAATTTTCTGATGCTCTTCTGTCAAATCTATAAACCGTTTTGTGTAATGATTGTGATAACTTAAATAAAGTTTCCCCTCAGTATTTTTCTTGTAGATATAAACCACATTAGAGGCTTTATTTCTGGTTTTGTACACTTTATAACTATCTATACCAATATAGAGAACAGGATCTAAATAATTTTTCCGTTTTTGAACCTGATTTACACCTTGAATAATAACAATATCTTCTCCATCGTAAGACGTATCACCAATCTTTGTCCATTTGTAATCCTTAATAGAAATGCCGCGACGTAAAGGATCTATTTTAGCCATAAAATTCACAGGGTAAATTCTCCCAATATTAGCATCTTTATAAGTTCTATAATCTGCAGATTTCCGACCTTCTAAAATTCCAATTCTACGTATATCTATACCACCTCTTGGACCTACATCTTTAATTTTTAGATAATGTTCAACAAAAAATTTAGCTATATCATCTTCTACAGCGAAAAACCGATTCAGAATTTTTAATTCATGTACAGAACTCACCGTATTCTTTTTTAAGTTTTTAAAAGCGAACTTTACATATTGTTGTGGGTTCATAATATTAACTTCATCAAGCGATACGATATCTTCTTTTAAGATGATGACTTTTTCCTTTAACTCTAGAAATTCTTTAACGACTATTTTAGAGGTTAAATAGCCAATGCTAGACACCTCCAAAGTATCTAATTCATTCTTCTTTGATAATTCTAAATAAAAATGACCATCCTCATTAGTTGAAGTTCCAATATATTTTGAAGTAATGCTAACAGCAGCATAAGGAATGCTTAATTCAGCTTCGTCTAAAACAATACCTTCAACTTTGAGCGTTTTGTTTTGTGATTGAACTGAAAAGCTTAATAAAATAAAATAATAAATAATCGAAATGAATGCATATATAGAATTTTATATTTTTGAAAATATCACAATTTAACATAAATATTTCACCTTATCGAATGATAGTTCAATGAATTACCTAATCAAATCGAGTTGAATTGAATATATGCTCATGTGCTATGCATCAAACCTTATGCAGTGTTCAGGTCTACTTGGATTTTATACAATAAATTCAGTCCGTCAACCAAACTTCTAAGACTTATATAAAAAATAATATCCCTTTATATTATTTTTTGTGTTGTTGGAAGTTCATTAAAATGTAACCAAAACAAATTAAAAATTAATTAATTTTATAGAGGACATTTCTTTACACTTTGAAACAAGCAAATCCTTACCAAATCAGCCATTTCAAATTAGTATCTTTGTGAAGTACCAAACCCATTACACCTTATGATTTTTATTGATAACGAAGGCCATACCAATCCCAAATTAAACTTAGCATTAGAGGAATATGCCTTAAGACATTTTGATACGTCTACCGATTATTTGTTATTCTACATCAACGAACCTTCCATTATTATTGGACGCAATCAAAACACCTTAGAAGAAATTAACCAAGAGTATATAGATGCTAAACATATTCATGTAGTTAGACGCGTTTCTGGTGGTGGCGCTGTGTATCACGACTTAGGGAATTTAAACTTTAGTTTTATCACTAACCACGATGGCAAAAGCATCAGCAACTTTAAAAAATTTACAGCACCGGTAATTAAAGTCTTAAATGACATGGGTGTTTCTGCAGAACTTAAAGGTCGAAATGACATTTTAGTAAATGATAAAAAGATTTCTGGTACTGCTCAATTTTCCACCGGCAAACGTATGATCAGTCACGGTACGTTATTATTTGATACCGATATGAGTGAGGTGGCTAAAGCGCTTCAGGTAAAAATGAGCAAAATACAATCTAAAGGTCATAAATCTGTAAGAAGTCGTGTGGCAAATATCAGTGAATTTTTAAAGACACCGATTTCTATGGCTAACTTTAAAGAGCAATTACTCATTGGTCTATATGAAGCCAGTGAACCTTTTGAAACCTATAAACTAACGGAAGACGAATGGAAAGCTGTACACCAATTGAAAGCTGAAAAATATGATTTATGGGATTGGAATTTTGGACGCTCACCTAAGTTTAATATCCAACGTAATAAACGTTTTCCGATAGGCGAAATTGACCTTCGCATTTTTGTTGAGAAAGGACATATTTCAGAGGTTAAAGTTTTCGGAGATTTCTTTGGAAGGCAACCGGTTTCAGATCTAGAAAATAGACTTATTGGTGTGCCATATGATAAACATGAAATTCGTAAAACACTTGAAAATGTTTCAATTGAAGATTACTTTGGCACTTTAGAAACGTCAGATTTTATTGATCTTGTGTATGGGAGTGATTAGTATTATTTACCGTTTACAATTCCGGACTGTAGTATATACTTGAAAAAATTATTATTTTAAAAAAGTTACTTTTAAAGCCTTAAACCTCAAAATGATTGAACCAAACAACTCAACCAAAGACTTAAAATTGTATTCACAAAAATCAATAGGACTAGCTAGTTTTATTGGTGGCCCCTTGGCAGCCGGATATTTAATTAAAGAAAATTACAAAGCATTAAATCAGGCTGAAAAAGGAAAAACAGCTTTTATAATTTCCATAATAGCAACGCTAATCATTTTTGGGTCTTTATATGTTATTCCTGAATCTATTATGGATAAAATTCCTAATATGATAATTCCTGCCATATATACAGGAATTATTTATTTGATAGTCGACAAAATTCAGGGTAAACTTCTGAACAACCACGACGAAAATAATTATCCGTTTTATTCTAGCTGGAGAGCTGCAGGTATTGGTGTCATCTCATTAATTATTTTAATAGCCATCGTTTTTGCTTCTATATTTTTAATTCCAGATGAAGTATATGATACCTATGATGCCGAAATGGAGCAGTTCACAAAAAACGAAGAGGCGTCATTAGTCTTTTACGATCACTTAAATACAGAAGAAAATGAAACACTTTTAAATGAGATTGATAACATAGCCATCCCTAAATGGAAAGAAAACATAGAGATTATTAATAGAACTAATAGTATTGAAGACTTACCATCCGAACTTGTAGAACAAAATAAAAAATTACTGAGATACGCTAAACTAAGATTAGAAGCGTTTAAGTTATTCAAAAACTTAATTATTCATGAAACAGACAATTACAACATAGAATTAAACAGAGTTCATAACGAAATAGATGTCGTCATTCAATCCTTATATTAAAAAAGAATTATCTAAATCACATAAAGATAAATCATAAAGAAATGGCAAATGGCACCAGCTAAAACAAACAAATGCCAAATAACATGGTTATAAGGAATTCGCTGTAAGGCGTAAAAAACAATTCCAACAGTATAAAAAGTACCACCTGCAAACAACCAAAGTATACCATTTGGTCCAAGTGCTTCTGATACATTTGAGAAATCAAACACAATTAGCCAGCCCATTACTAAATATAAAAGAGTTGAAAAAATCTCAAAACGTCCGGTAAAAAACAATTTCAGAATTACACCAAAAGCTGCAATTCCCCAAACCGTCCAAAATAATGGCCAGCCCAAACTTCTTGTTAGAAGTATTAATAAAACTGGTGTATAGGTCCCTGCAATTAATATATATATACTAACGTGGTCTACGATTCTAAAATAATGCTTCCGCTTCTCCCCTTCTACCGCGTGGTAAAATGTTGATGCTAAAAAAAGAATGATAATAGAAAGGCCGTAAACAATTACGCTAAATAAACTCCAAGGTTTTAGGTTATCTGCGTCAATAATTAATAAAACTAACGCTACTATTCCCAAAAGTGCACCAAAACCATGTGTCCAAGTATTTAGTTTTTCTTCTCGCTGAGTTTGAATACGCATAATTAATTTCTATTTTTTGGAGACCATTTGTTTACACAACTGTAAAAATCAATTTCAAAAGCGGATTCTTGTCGCTTTAAGCGTTCACTTTGAAACGCACGTTGCAGAATATCTTCAATGAGATAGTCTTCTTCTTCATCTATGGGACTAAATTCTTTCTTCAATGAAATATCAAACAAACTCGCTGTGCTATTAAACCAAAAGGCACGCCAGCCACTTCGTAATTCTTTAATGAGATCGAAGGTTGTTTTTCCGGTTTGTCGGTGAATGAGTTTTACTAAAATCTGACCTTCGGTTTTTGTAAGTTTCTTAAGTTCTGCAGAAAACTCTTCTTCAATATAATTCTGAATAATTTTAGCATAGCGCTTTTTATCGCGCTTACGCTCCAATCCATCTAACCGCTCTTGTAAGGCTTCTAAACGTTCTGCCGCTAACTTAGCATACGGATATACTTTTAATGTTTTTCGTTTTAAAATAATATACCGAATGCGTGCATCTCTATCCTTAAACTTTAAATTTGGCAGCACTAAAACTTCGTTTAATTCTACAGAAGTTACAGGTATAGAATCTCCTTCAATATACATATAGTGCACTTCAGTAGAATCTTGTTTTACAGGATCTTCTTGAGCGCTTATAATCATTGAGAAAAACAATGCTATGTAGGTGATGTATTTCATGTAGTATTCTAATACTAAAATCGTTCCAATGTGAGATTCTTAGCAATTTCAAAATTAATAATATTTAAAGGCTATAACCTTAAATTCTTATTAATATTATGAAACCTTTTCAAAAAAACACCAAATAAAAAAGACCTTTCAAATTAATTTCATCTGAAAGGTCTTTTATATTAAATGTTGAAGCTATTTATAGTTTCTGACGGTTGTCGCCAGAGACTCTATCAATAAGTTTATTGTAGGGATCCACACCAACTTCTGTCGGCTTCTCATCTACAATTATCGAAATCTTATTATTAATAGCTGTTATTTTATGTTTCTTCAAATAAAGTTCTTTTTCTTTCATTTTACCATCAACGTCATTCTCCGTAAAAATCCCAATATCTATATAATCTTGAAGTGGTAATGACAAAATAGGTTTTTCTTTTCCTTCTGGTACATATGAAATTGAATCTCTTCCGACTTCAGAAAATAATTGTTTTCCTTTTTCGTCATTTCTGTATTTACTTACTTCAAATTCTATGTCCACTTTGTACTTACCGTTATCTAATTCGGTAGATGTCGCAGATGTAACTCTATTATCGTACACCGTAATCGTTTCAAACATATCTTTAATAACATACTGTAAACTATCTGGAGTCACCGCTTTAATATGATTTACCATATCAATAGACGTGGTATAAGGAGGCTCTTGAAATTTCACCTTTTCAACATAGGTTTTTAAAGCTCCATTTAATACATCTTCACCAATATAATCGCTAAGCGCATAAAATACTAAAGAGCCTTTTTGATAGCGAATATAGCCTTGACCATCATTGTACATTAATGGTTTTTCGCGTTTACGTTCAAAAGTTCGACTAATTAAATAATCGTCTAAAGATTTTCTCAAAAACTTACGCATTTGTGATTTCCCTAATTCTTTTTCTAAAACTTTTAAAGCCACGTATTCCGACAAACTTTCAGACAACATGGTTGCTCCTAAAACATCAGCTCCAATCACTTGGTGTGCCCACCATTGGTGCGCTACTTCGTGTACGGTAATCGCATAGGTATAGTTTAAACCGGCATCTTCACCATCTTCACTCTCTTCGACGTCTGCAATAAAACCTGCATCTCCAGAGAACGGAATTGTATTAGGAAAAGACTGTGCGAATCCACCACTAGGAAACTCTATAATACGTAATTGCCTGTGTTGGTATGGACTAAAATTTTCGCTGTTGTACGCCAAGGATGCCTTCATACCATCCATCATACTTTCTAAGTTATATTCATGCCCTTTATGATAGTAAATTTCGAGACTAACGTCTTTCCATTTGTCTTTTTTTACTTCATACTTTGCGGAATTGAAAGCGTAAAAATTCAAGATTTTACTATCCATTTTATAATGAAAATAGCGTCTTCCATCTTTTACCCATTCCTTCTGTAGATACCCTGGTGCAATGGCAATTTGATCTTCACTTGTACTTACGGTAGCTTCAAAATCGATCCAATCACTATCCTTAGAAATATAAGTATTCCCCAAAGCAGTAGAGTCTGATGGCTGTGGTTTTAATTTGTTTGGTGGTAAATCGTATTTTTCACGAGTTTTATCATCTGTAAGCTCACCTCCATTATATCCTAAATTAGGAAACAATTCCATGTTATTAATAAACGTTCCATTCTTAATAACTGGCGAATTAGACACTAACAATGTATTTGGTTTATTTTTAACTGTAAACTTCAAACTCATGGTATCACCTGGCATCATCGGCTCTTTCAACCTGTAAATATCAAAGTTGTAAAGGGTATCTTCTGAAACCAACGTGTTTTCGCGACTAAACTTAAATGTACTTGGATAATCATTATGATTTAAGAAAATACTATCAATTGCAGTATCTGTTTTATTGATCATTGTATATTCTCCGGACGATTCAAAATTACGATCGTCAATAAACAAGTCCATATTGACGTTTACAGCAATAATACGCGGCTGCGCATAGTCTTCGTATTTTTTATACATTTTCTCCCAATTCACTCTCAGTTCTTCAGCTTCTTTAGAAGAATAGCGGTCATTATTAATGTTAGTCGCATGGAAAATAGTGTACCCCATTATAAAGAAACCTACCAAAAGTGCAACAAATAAAATTGCAATTGGAGTTCTAAAACGGTCTATCGCTATACTTACACGCTCTCTAAACGAATGCGGTAAGCCACGAACCCAAAACAACGCTGCAATAAGCATTAGAATTAAGCCTCCAAGTACCCAATACATTTTATAAGTTAAATATCTAGATAATGAATCTCCGTAACCGTTCATATCATTATAACCAAATCCTGGTCCTTCATTATACTTGAATATCGCTTGCTCTACGCCTGCTAACGTTAGTAGCGGAATACCAATTGAAATTACCAAAAGAATAAACAGACCTAAATATGGATTTCTAATTACTGTTTGAACCATCAATGCTAAAAAGGCCCAAATCACATAATTAATCAGTTTTAAACCGAACAATTCTTTAATATACAAACCTATTTCAATATCAAAATACCCTTTATACAATTGAAACAAAATACCTGCAACCATTACCACGGTAAGCAATAACACTTGCATTTTAACTATGGCGATAAACTTAGATAAGAATAACGACCAATTTGGAATTGGTGTAACGTCTTCTAAACCATTTATGTTGGCTATCTTACTTCGATTCACTAACATACCTGCATATAAAAATGTACAAATATTAATAGCAAATACAAAGGCGCTACCTCCACGTAGCATTAACCATGTTCTAGGATATGATGCGGTTCCGGTTGGACTTCCAAAATCAGATAAAGCAATTAACACAACAATTAATCCGACTAAAACAATACTAATAAACGGCCAACTTTTAACGATGTACTTAAATTCTACATTCGATATTTTCCAAGTCGCTTTTAAATTCTGAACAAATGAATAATCATTTACAACCTTAGGAAGATTTATTTTTGTGATACCACCAAAATTACGTTTTGTAGAACGTTCCCCTTTTGCTTTTTTAAAGAGCGAAATAGTCATTGCATTTTGACTAAACGTAAAAAACTTAAACACCAATCCAAACACTAAACTAGCAACACCTAACCATATTAAACGGTTATAAAGAATTACTTCCTTAATAGGAATATGCAACTCGTTTTGCTCGTAACCCGTCCAGTAACGTGTGTAATAATCTGAAGCCGAAGATCCAAAAGGATCTAATAAGGCTGCTAAATAACGACTATCAGGATCCGATAATAAATTATCAGTTACTCCCTGAATAAACAGTAATAAAATAACGGTTATAAAACCCGCTGCAATATTCCTTGAAAAGGTGACTACCGCAAAAACAATAGCTCCGAACAATAAAATATTAGGCAGAATAAAAAGCCAATACGCATCGAAATACGATTTAAAATCAAACGCAATAATCAAATCTGAATTAGTGCCTGGCAATCTAAAGCCTATAAACATTCCAATTCCAATGGTAAAAACTATAAGCGTTACAATAGTAATGGCACTAAAAAATTTAGCAAATAAATAATTCGCTTTTGTAAACGGATAAGAGTATAAAATGGAATGCATTTCACTTTTAAAATCCCTATTGATTGAAGCTCCAATAATGGAAGGAAATAGAAAGAAAATTAAAATAGTAACTCCATTAAATAAGTTGTTTATTCCGATTGGGGAATTTACAATTCGAGCCGAGCTTGTCGTTGCTGTGATACTATCAAATATTCCTGCTGTTGTTGCGGCCATAAAGACCGATAACATAAAGAAAATAGCCATGTAAATATAAGTCGCTGGTCGTTTTAACCAGTACTTTAATTCGTAAGTAAATATTGTTGAGAACATAGATGTACTTTTTTAAAAATTCAAGATTAATACCAAATTAAACTGCGCTTACTGGCTCGTCTTGTTTTAGTGCAATAAAGTACACATCGTCTAGCTGTGGCTCAACGGATTTAAAATCGTCACTTGGTTGTGCATCGTTAAATACGCGAATATTTAATGAGTTATCTTCATTATAATTAGAAGACAATATATTGAATTGTGATTCGTGCGCTTCTAAATCATCTCTGTCTATAATCTTAGTCCAAATACGACCTTGTAATTCCTGTCTAGCTTGAGATGGTGTCGCTTGTTTTAAAATACGACCACCATTTAAAATCGCCATATCGTTACAAAGTTCCTTTACATCTTCTACAATATGTGTTGAAAAAATCACGGTACAATTGGTACCAACTTCACGTAAAACATTTAGGAATCGATGACGTTCTGCGGGATCTAATCCTGCGGTTGGTTCATCTACAATAATTAATTTTGGGTTGTTTAATAATAACTGTGCAATACCAAAGCGTTGTTTCATACCGCCAGAATAACCAGCAACATGTTTTTTACGCATGTCATACAAATTGGTAATATCTAAAACTTCTTTTACAATGGCCTGTCTATCCGTTTTTGAACTGATCCCTTTTAAAGTTGCAAAATAATCTAACAAGGCTTCCGCCGACATTTTTGGATAGACCCCAAACGATTGCGGTAAATACCCTAACACTTTTCGTAAAGCCATTTTATCCTCTAAAACATTGATATCTCCAAACATTATAGATCCAGAATCTGGACTTTGTAATGTGGCAATAGTTCGCATTAAAGAGGATTTACCTGCTCCGTTTGGTCCTAAAAGACCGAACATTCCTGTTCCGATTTCAAGGTTAAGATTATCAATGGCTTTTACACCATTTTTTATATGTTTTAGTAAGGTTAGTTATAACTAGTTTCATGTGTTTAAGTTTATTTGTTTTAAAATGGTCACATGCAACATCCAATTAGTAATTTGAATAATTATCAAATTTTTAGGATGGATGTTTCATCGTATTAAATTTAAGTTTAAGATTATTGATCTATTAGTGTAAAAATAGTTGAATTTGTTACAAAAATTTTTCAAAAGGTATTAAAAGCTTAGGAAATCCTTTTATTTTTACAGAAATTCAAAACTTATATTATGGCTTCTAAAAGCATACTAAATAAAAAATCACTCGATTTCCTTGAAAAATATTTAAATAACGCCTCACCTACTGGTTATGAGTGGGAAGGTCAGAAAATCTGGATGGATTATCTAAAACCTTATGTTGATGAATTTATCACAGATACTTATGGTTCTGCTGTTGCTGTTATTAATCCGGACGCTAAGTTTAAAGTGGTTATTGAAGGCCATGCTGATGAAATTTCTTGGTATGTGAACTACATTTCTGATAACGGTTTAATCTACGTGATTAGAAATGGAGGAAGTGATCATCAAATTGCTCCAAGTAAAATTGTGAATATCCATACTAAAAACGGCATCGTTAAAGGTGTTTTTGGTTGGCCAGCAATTCATACGCGAAATAAAGCCAAAGAACAAGCTCCAAAACCAGATAATATTACCATCGATGTCGGAGCTAAAGACAAAGAAGAAGTTGAAAAAATGGGAGTTCATGTGGGTTGTGTGATTACCTATCCTGATGAATTTCATATTCTGAATAAAGACAAATTTGTTTGCAGAGCTTTAGATAATAGAATGGGTGGTTTTATGATTGCTGAAGTGGCGCGTTTATTGAAAGAAAACAAGAAAACGTTACCATTCGGACTTTATATTACGAACTCTGTACAAGAAGAAATAGGCTTACGTGGTGCTGAAATGATTGCACAAACCATTAAGCCAAATGTGGCTATTGTTACCGATGTAACGCACGATACAACCACTCCTATGATTGAGCAAAAAACGCAAGGTTATGCTGAAATCGGAAAAGGACCAGTTATCGCTTACGCACCTGCTGTTCAACAAAAATTAAGAGATTTAATTACAGATACTGCTGAAGCCAATAAAATACCGTTTCAACGTGCTGCACTTTCTAGAGCAACAGGAACAGATACTGATGCTTTTGCTTATAGCAACGGAGGCGTCGCTTCTGCTTTGATTTCATTGCCTTTGCGTTACATGCACACCACAGTAGAAATGGTACATAGAGACGATGTTGAAAATGTGATTAAATTAATTTATGAAACCTTGCTTAAAATAGAAGACGGAGAAACGTTTAGTTATTTTAAATAACTAGCTAAGCTAGATTTGGCAAAACAATAATATTAAAGACCTCAAAGATTTCTAAAACCTTTGAGGTCTTCTTACAACTATGGACGAACTGCTAGATATTGTCACAAAACAAGGTCAACCAACAGGAAAAACAGCTTTAAAATCTGAAGCACATGCCAAAGGTTTGTACCATAATACCATTCATTTATGGTTGTATACTTCTAAAGGCGAAATTCTTTTACAACAGCGCTCCCATAAAAAAATCATTTTCCCATTGCTATGGGATGTTTCTGTAGCTGGACACATCGATGCTGGTGAAACTTTTATTGAAGCCGCTTTACGTGAAACTGAAGAAGAAATTGGCCTAAAACTGGAACCAAAACATCTTGATAAAATCGGAACGTTTCTCCATGAAACACTTTATGCTAATGGCAATATTCAAGATAATGAATTTCATCAAGTTTATAGCGCTGAATTAACAGTGCCATTAAACGCCTTAGTAAAACAAGAATCGGAAGTTGAAGCTCTAAAATTAGTGACGCTAAAAGAGTTTAAGAACTTATTAAAACATAGTGAAACCAACATGCATTTTGTGGCTAGCAATTATGACTATTATCTTAAAGTACATGAGGCCATACAAACCAAGTTACTGAAGTTATAGTCGCTTATACTTATAAATAAAAAACCCCAACCTATTCGGTTGAGGCTTTTTTCAGCTAGTTACGACTGAAACCAATTAATCAATATTTAAATAGCGATCCCTACATCGTATTTAGTGGCTTCAAATCGTAAATATGTAATAATCTTAGAATTTAATTTTCATACAGAAAACCTCTCTAACTATTAGCTTTTTCAAAAGTAAATCTGAAATGGTCAAAATGTGTCTGTTTTAATATTTATAATTTATGGTTTCACCTACGAGACAAAATTTCTTCTACCTTATTTTTTATTCCTAAATCGGCATTAGCAACCCTTCTTTTTGATATAGCCATGCTTATACTGTGATTTGAAACATTATTAGAATTAGCCATCCAAGCCTCCATTCTCATTTTTCCTTTCGATTGATTAATCGTTCTTAAAGTCACTGCGACATTTTCTGGACAATTAACCACTTGTGCAATTTCCGTATTGGTTAAACGATCTCGATACGTCATAAATACGTCTTCTGATGAGCGTATATGTTCATAATCATATCTATCGCCACCACGCAACGTTTCTCCGGTATAACAATCTGTAAATAATGCTATTCCATCTCCTCCTTTAGTTAATGCGTCTTGGTGCATTTGAGCTTTTACTTTAGTGAATAGTAAATCTATTTCTTTGCGGTGGTATGGGCGGGTTGGGTTGTTTTTATTTATTATTTTTTTTAAAAAATGCAACATTTGATATTTAGAATTTAATAGTTTGAATTATTATAGTTGATTTATGGATTGCACAAATCTTGCATTACCTGTATAAAATTTTATTAAGAAGTTAATACCCTCAATACTTTTTACGTTAAATAATTTTAACGGAACATCATTGTACAACATACTGTCAACCAAATAAAAACGTAAATATGGTTCATGACAAGCTTCACCTAATTCTATTTTATCTAACTCTATCCATGATTGATAATAAAAATCTCCTGCTTCAATAAATCTAGAGTTTTCATCCCAATAGGTTTTAAAAGTATTTAAACCGGAACTATCTAATACAATTGCACTGAATACAGTAATAGAATTAAAGTATTGAAATTCTTCTTCTTTTAAGCATATGAGTAAATAATCAGACTTTACGGAATATTTATCTTTTTCATCAAATCTTTCTAACCAAAAATAATTGAGACTTTTAATTATTTTATTCCATGATTCATCCTTTAATAAAATATTTCCATTTTCGTCCTGTCTATGAGTTACCCAATTAAAATTTCTATTAAAAAAACCAACACTTTTGCTAAATATTTGATGATGAATAATTTGAGTGAAACCTTTCATATGCTCTTGAATTATGTTAACTATTATAGTTTTAAGTATTCAACTTTAGTTTTTCTGATAATTAATGGTTTAGTATCTAGTATAGATGAATAAATAACGTTAAGTCACTAAAATTCCAAAGTAAAATCATCATCAAAATCTTGATTTAAATTTCAATCATAAAATCATCATCATCAAAGTCCTCTAAAGAGATTTCAGTTTTAATTTCTTTATTAAGATTATTACCTAAAGGGTTGGTGTTAGCTACATCTGCCAATTTATCTAAAGATTTCATGATAACATCTTTATCCCATCTAACAAGTGCTTCATCTAATGTTTTCTCAGCATTATCCATAGCTCTGTCTTGCTGGCTAAATTTTTTATCAATAGTTTTATTTAAAGTATTAAACATTTTTGCATTATCAATACCTTTTTGCTTAGCATCAATCTTTAATTTTTCAGATGCTAATTTATTATTCGATAAATTATTAATGGTGTCTAATCCTTTATTTTTAACACTAGTAATATTTGTATGAATGGTACTTGCAAATTCCATTTCCTTAATTTTCATCTCATCCTTTCTGCGTTTTTCTTCGGCTTCTTTACTGTTCTGAATAGATGAACCTTTCTTTTTTTGAGGTAAATTGTTGTTTTTCATTTTTTATTAATTTAAATTCTTTCTTATATTTTTAAAAACTTCAGCATATTGTTTAACGTCTTCAAAACTATCTTTCCAAATATTTTCGCGTCTTATAAGTTTTCTTTCTTTTTTTCAAAATCCTTGAAATATTCGTCCTTAATTGATTTATAATCTATAAGTTGATTGAAATTAGTATGTGAAGACTCATTCAATTCTAAGTTTATTTTTGTGTATTTTTCTTCAAGATTGGCAAGTTGGATTCTCCTTTTCCATGAACTTTTAAAATTTGCATTTTTACCTTTCAACAAACTTCCCCAAAAAGACAAACTGATTTTCTCGTTTAAAACAGTTTCATTTATTTGAATTTTTTCTTGCTCTAAATCATAAGGTCTTCTTTTATTTTTATATTCAATAAATATTGGATTTTTAACTAATTCGTTAATTATAGGTAACAATTTATACTTATAAGTAAAATCTAAAACTAAATCACATCTATCATACAATCTTTTATTTTTTATCAAAGTACTTTGTTCAATAGACAAGCCACTAATAACATTCATTAACTTTTCCATCTCAGTGTTAAGTTGTAAATCTGATTCTCTAACATGATTTATAATTTTACTGTTTTTGGTTATAACATTAGAAATTCCGTTAATGATTTCCATCCCAACAGCAATACCAACTTCTGCCGCAACTCTGTTTTTATCTGACTTAGACCATTCTGATTTTTCGGATAATTCAACAAACGAACCATTAGCAAGCGCATTAAACCCTGAACTCAAGATATTTGAGCCTAAATCTGTAGTTTCAATATCTGAAAAATCTAAATCAGATGTTGATAAAGTTTCTTCTATTTCATATTTACTAAAATCTCTCATTTCTAGAAAAATTTTTATATTATGATCAGTATCATTAAATTTAAATTTTCCAAAAAAATCATTTATTATGAAATCAGTGATTTGATAAATTCTTCCATAAACTTCTAACCTTTCTTTAGCCATTCTTTTTTCAACATCAATGACTTTCTCTCTCCAAGTTATAACTTTAGGAACTAATTCTTCTTTAATAAAATTATTCTTTTTCTCAAAATCTTTTTTAGCAGTTTTAGATCTATAATACTTAGAATCAAGACTGTAGTCGTCCAATTTAAGATAAGCTCCCCTTGCACTGCTCTCTAATCTTTTATTAAATAATTGAACTGTATTTGTTCTATTTATCAAATTCAGTATCTCTTTTTTCTCATTTTCAGGCATATAATAACCGCATTCACAGCATGGTATATTATACTTTATTTCTAAACCACAGTTGGTACAATTAATAGTATCTATCATAATAAAAAAAATTAAAATGTTGGTAAATAGTCTAGAAAATATAAAATCGTAAAAAGAAGTACTAAAAGAACAGGTAAAACCCAAAGAAGTGGATCTTTAGAAATCTGGAATTCACCACCTATCTGATTTTGCGCTTTTCTATGAACTAATGGTTTTAAAAATGAAATATGAAATCAGAACATAAACCCCATAACAAACGAATAGAAGTATAATAAAAATAATTAAATCATTTTTTTTATGTAATTCGGCCAATAAGTCATTCTTTTTATTATAAATTTCTGTATTAGAAGCATCTAAAACTAGAATTTTTTCATAATCTTCTAATGCTCTTTCGTAATCGCCATTTAAATATAATAAACTACTTCTCTTTATATATAGTTCTGTACTGTCTCTATATTTTTCAATAGCAAAATCATATTCGAAAATTGCCTCATCGTAATCTTCTTTATTTTCATAATAATCACGGCGTATTTCTAAAGCCTCTTCATCCTCAGGATAGTTTAATAAATAGATGTTAATGTCATCTAGAAAATCTGAATCATTATTTTTTAAATGAACTAATGCTCTTCTTTTATAAACTTTAGAAGCTTCGCCTTCAATTTCAATAGCTTCATCAAAATTTTCTTCAGCAAACTCTAACCAATTTAACTCGTAGCATGCAATGCCTTTTTTTGTAAAAGCAGGAGACAAAGTATCAGTTAAAGAAATTGCGGTGTTTGCGTATTTTATGGCCTCTTCATAATTATTTGCATTTATTAGGGAATCCGTTATATTTATATACGATTGATATTCATTAAGTTTTTGTTCGTATGTTAATCCATCTCCACAATTAAAAGCTAAAAGCGGAAATACTATACATAATATTCTTTTATACATTTATAAATCACTATTAAATTAATCTACACTCCAAATACCCCAAACTCAAATACCCCTCTGGCCTCAAGTCAATTCCATGAACTCTTTTAAAAGCCTTATGTATTTTATCCACCTCGTTAAAAGGATTAGAAAACATACTACTGACCTGTACAGATAAACCTGCATCAACGTATTCACCTTGCACGTTTATAGCGCGCTTTGTTTTAATTTCGAATGTTGCCATTGTATTTTTTTTAATTAGTCAATCATTAAATCATCCTCAGAAATCAAATTCCATTTATGAAACACAACTTCAACAGTATTTTCTAAAGATTTACAAGTCGTACTCGTATTTAATTGAGAAGTCACAGTATCATTTTTGTGGATGCCACAGATACAGCATTTATAGGTTGCCATAGGTTGGTTATTTTGGGGTAATTTCTAATAAGTCTCAAATCTATTCTTGAAATAGACAAAATGTGTCCATTTCAAAAATATATTTTAAGATTATCATATTAAATAATTAGAGGAAGACTTCAACCCCCTTAAGAGTGGTTGCTAGAGAAGGAAAATTTTAAATAAATAATCTAGTTATAATAGCTAAGCATTAACTCCAAATGATGCTTGACATAAGCTTTTACATGTAATGGACTAACCACCTTAACCCAAAGATTATACTTTAAGATTTCCATTAAAAACTCGTAATTAGGTTCCACATACACTTTAATTTCACCCCAAATATTAGGATTTTTATAGTCTAAGTTGTGCGTATCTAGTTCTTTAGGACGTGTTACAATTTGTTGAGAATGATGTAATGGATTATTTTCTAAATACTTAAAATGATGATTGGCCACTTCTATATGGATCCATTCTGCAGTTATATCTGATTTTAAAATGCCGATAACATTTTTAAAATAGTGATTTGAGTTAAAAGTCACAAGTTCTTTCACCCGCTGTTTACTTACAGAAAGACTCTTAATTCTATTATCCAAACAAAAGGCGTAAAACCCATACTGTTCATTATAGGCCATTAAATACCACGCTTTATTAATTTCCTTAATGTGCAACGCTTGAAAAAAGCCACTTATAGTCTTAAAGCTATCGTCATACCAACCATGATAGGTTATCTCAATTAAGAAATGTTGCTCTATAGCTTGAATTAAAGGTACCAAATCCACTTGCGAGCTCAACGAACTGCGTGCTGTAGTTACATATGTTTTCCATGCATGGGCATGGTGATGCAAGAGATAGAGTTCTGTTTTTTCGTAAACCTCCTTCAGTTCATCACTTACTTCAAAAGTGCCAATATAATAACCGTAATTACGCTTGTGTAAAATAATAGCTTTGTAATAGGATTTGATTTTTTCTAAATCGCGCTTAATCGTTTTTTGACTGTGAAGGTTCAGTTTATCGTAAAGCGGATCATCCATATTATTGCTACGCAACTGATCTAAAGACCGTTGTAAATCCTCTAATGGCACAAACTCATTTTTTTCAATCCCATAAACTATTGGGTTCGAAATAATGCGTAATATATAGTAGCGACGAAGAAACTCTGGAGTCATCTAATGGATTGAAAAACGAATGTAATAATAAACTTTGAAATGACTAAAAGGAATTGGTTTTTATATCTTTGAACACCTAATTATACTACATGACATCGGTTTTTAGTAAGAAAGATTTTATTGCGACCAAATGGTTTACTTTAGAAAAACTTATACAACTTATTACAGGTGTTTTAATTGTTCCTCAAATTTTCAGTCTGTTAGGTACTGTAGATATAGGAAAACTCAAATTTGTGGAATCCGTTTTGGGGATGTTGACTCCTTTGTTTTTTTAGGCTTATCTGGTATCTGTATCAGAGAAATTGTATTTCATCCCAAACGAAGTCAGCAAATATTAGCGACTGCGTTTTACCTTCGCCTTATAAGTTGGATTGTTATTTTAATAGGAATTCTAATTTATTTTAATCTCTCCGAAAATAGCCCTTTAAAGGGATTGTATTATATCATAACCATTAGTTATCTTTTCAAGCTTACTGATGTTTTTGAATATTATTTACTAGCCAAAAAACAAACAAAAATTATATTCCTGAGCAAAATAACGAGTTTAATTATAATTGTGTCTTTACAATATTATGGAGTTAAACAACAATTAGATGTCTATTATTTTGCCAAGCTTATTGTCCTCGATTTTCTCATTCAAGGCTTAATTTACACACTCATTTTAAAGTATAAAAAGCAATTTTCATTTCTATACTGGACCTTTTCATGGCCTCTAGGGAAATCATTATTAAAAATGTCCTTTCCTTTAATAATCTCCAATAGTTTAATTATGTTTTATATCACAATTGATGAGCTATTTTTAAAATATTTTCTAGGAGATCATGCCAATGGCATCTTTGCTACAGTTCAATTTTTAGTAATAGCTTTAAGTTGGAATGTCGGATTTTCTATCATTAATGCACTCTACCCTTCTCTAGCAGAATCCTTTCAAAATAACAGGCCTCTTTATATCAAAAAAATAAGACGTCTGCTAAAAATTATGTGTGCTTTAGCCATACTTATAGGCGTGCTATACACACTCTTCGGGAATGCGATATTAAGCACTTATTTTACAGAAAGCTATGCTGAAGCCAAAATCCCTTTATTAATTTTCTGTTGGGCGCCACTTTTTGTGTTTATAGGAATGATTTATGAAAAACACCTTATCAATACAAACGACCTACAAAAAAATGTATACAGATTCATTATTGGTTGCGTTTCTAATGTTATTTTATGTTACTTGCTAATTCCAATTTGGCACGTTACAGGTGCTGCTATTGCAGTTTTAACCAGTCACTTTATAACTAACATCGTCTATATCTTTTTAGATACGAAAAGCAGAAATCAGCTCTTACTGCTTTTTTAATTATTTTTGATTTATGAATCTACTCCTACTAGCCATCGCACCTATTTGTGCTATTCTTCTATATATCTACGTTCAAGATAAACACGAAAAAGAACCTAGAGCCCTATTAATTAAAAGCTTTCTTTTTGGAGCTATTGTAAGTATTCTTATTGTTTTTATATTATATTTTTTCACAGGACGATTAATTCCTATCACTGATGAATTCAGCATCTGGCAACAATTTATTCAGGCTTTTATAGTCGTAGCGTTAGCAGAAGAATTCAGCAAATATGTCATTGTAAAATATTATGCACAACCTAAAAAAGCATTCAACGAACCTTATGATGGTATCATCTATGCCGTAATGGTTTCCATGGGTTTTGCTTGTACAGAAAACATTATGTATGTGATTGATGGGGGTTATCAAACTGCTATTTTAAGAGCTTTTACTGCTGTCCCAGCTCACGCTACGTATGGTGTGCTTATGGGCTACTATATGGGAAAAGCTAAATTTTCGAATAATAGATTAGTTCTTAATCTAACAGGTTTATTATTAGCCACTCTATTTCATGGTGCCTATGATTTCTTCTTATTCATCAATTTTATTCCAGGAATTTCCATTGGTGCATTTATTTCGTTAGCCATTGGTATTATTCTCTCTAAGAAAGCAATCAAAGCACATCAAAAAAATTCAAACTTCAAATCTTTATAGAATTCATAAAATAAAAGTTTATAATTTCATATTTTGCAATGGATTTAATGATTACATGCTAATCATGTAATAAACGTAATATTATGTATAAAATAAAAGTTAACACTAACCATACTTTCGAAGTTACAAAAGAAAGCATGGAAACTTTAGATGCTGTAGAAACTTCAAATAATCAGTATCATATTCTTCAAAATAACACCCCTATTAAAGCTGAAATTCTGAGCTCCGATTTCAACCAAAAATTATATTCAATTAAAGTCAATAACAATACATACGAAGTTGACATTTACGATGCCTTAGACCAACAAATTGAGGCCTTAGGGTTTGAAATTGGCGCATCAAAACAAGTCAACTATATCAAAGCTCCAATGCCTGGGTTGATTTTAGAAATCGATGTAATCGAAGGTCAAGAGGTTAAAGAAAATGATGCGTTGTTAATTTTAGAAGCCATGAAAATGGAAAATGTTCTAAAATCACCGCGTGATGGTGTTATAAAATCCATTGAAGTAAAACAAGGTCAGACTGTTGATAAAAACATGCTTTTAATTGAGTTTGAATAAAATTAACATCAGTTCGAGTGCTCTGCCTTTTTAGGCAGAATGTATCGAGAATCTTTAGATAAATAAGTATAAATTAAAAAGATACCTGCTTTCGCAGGCACTTAAGATGAAAAAATTACTAGTTGCAAACAGAGGAGAAATCGCCATAAGAGTGATGCAAACCGCAAAGAAAATGGGCATTAAAACGGTTGCCGTATTTTCTGAAGCTGATAGAAATTCTCCACATGTTAAATATGCAGATCAAGCCGTTTGTATCGGACCTGCACCTTCAAACGAATCCTATTTACGCGGTGATAAAATTATAGAAGTTTCAAAAGAATTAAATGTTGATGCTATTCATCCAGGTTATGGATTCCTTAGTGAAAATGCCGATTTTGCTGAGTTATGTGAAGCTAATGACATTATTTTTATCGGACCACGTTCTAAAGCCATCCGAGTTATGGGTAGTAAATTAGCAGCAAAGGAAACGGTTAAAGCTTATGATATTCCGATGGTTCCTGGTACTGACGAAGCCATTACTGATATTCCGGAAGCCAAGAAAATAGCAAAAGACATCGGTTTCCCTATCCTTATCAAAGCGTCTGCGGGTGGTGGTGGAAAAGGAATGCGAATTGTTGAAAACGAAGCGGAATTTGAATCGCAAATGGATAGAGCTATTAGTGAAGCTAAAAATGCATTTGGTGACGGTTCTGTATTTATTGAAAAATATGTAGCGTCTCCTAGACATATCGAAATTCAAGTCATGGCAGATATGCATGGCCATGTTATTCATCTATTTGAACGCGAATGCTCTGTACAACGTCGTCATCAAAAAGTAGTTGAAGAAGCTCCTTCTGCGGTTTTAACACCAGAATTAAGAGAAAAAATGGGACAAGCCGCTATTAAAGTGGCACGTTCTTGTGACTATATCGGTGCCGGAACAGTTGAATTTCTACTAGACGAAAATCTAAATTTCTATTTTTTAGAAATGAATACGAGATTACAAGTTGAGCATCCTGTTTCTGAGTGGATTGCAGGAGTCGATTTGGTAGAACTTCAAATTAAAGTTGCTAGAGGAGAACATCTTAATCTTAAGCAAGACGATTTAAAAATCAACGGTCACGCTCTAGAACTTAGAGTTTATGCTGAAGATCCGATGAATGATTTTTTACCTAGCGTTGGAAATTTAGAAGTTTATATTTTACCTGAAGGCGAAAATATAAGAGTCGATAATGGTTTTGAACAAGGTATGGATATTCCAATTTACTACGATCCAATGATTTCAAAATTAATAACTTATGGCAAAACACGTGAAGAAGCGATTGAGCTAATGATAGAAGCGATTGATAACTATCATATAGAAGGAGTACAAACCACCTTGCCTTTTGGACGTTTTGTTTGTGAACATGACGCTTTTAGAAGTGGAAATTTTGATACTCATTTTGTAAAAAAGTACTACTCACCTAGCCTTTTGCAAGATCAGGAAACGTTAGAAGCAGAAATTGCAGCAAAAATTGCCTTAAAGCATTTTTTAAAAGAACAAAAAGTTTTAAAAGTACCGCGTTAGTTTTCAGTCGCAGTCTCAGTTTATAGAAATTCGAATGACAATTAAACAGCTAAACATATAATACATACAGCTTTGCGCCATTGCGCCTTTGCGAGAAACCATAAAGCATGAATAACAACATAAAAATCCTAAACGAAAAACTAGCTCTTGCCAAACTTGGCGGAGGACAAGCACGAATAGACAAACAGCATCAAAAGAAAAAATTAACAGCAAGAGAGCGCGTACTCTATTTATTAGACGAAGGTTCGTTTGAAGAAATTGGAGCCTTAGTCACGCATAGAACAAAAGATTTTGGGATGGCTGATCAGCAATTCTACGGAGATGGTGTTGTTACAGGTTACGGCACAGTTAACGGAAAATTGATATACATCTTTGCGCAAGATTTTACTGTTTTTGGTGGTTCATTATCTGAAACACATGCCGAAAAAATCTGTAAAATCATGGATATGGCTGTTAACGTTGGCGCCCCAATGATCGGGTTGAATGATTCTGGTGGAGCACGTATTCAAGAAGGTGTGCGTTCTTTAGGAGGTTATGCTGATATCTTTTACAGAAATGTTCAGGCGTCTGGAGTCATTCCTCAAATTTCTGCAATTATGGGCCCTTGTGCTGGGGGAGCGGTTTATTCGCCTGCAATGACCGATTTTACAATGATGGTTGAAGACACCAGTTATATGTTTGTAACAGGCCCTAATGTGGTAAAAACAGTGACTAATGAAGAAGTTACTAGTGAAGAATTAGGTGGAGCAAGTGTACATTCTTCAAAATCTGGAGTGGCTCACATTACATCGACAAATGATGTGGAATGTTTAGAGGATATCAAAAAACTCTTGAGTTATTTACCACAAAGCAATAAAGAAAAAGCTGACGATATTCCTTTTGAACTTAAGGATGAACTTAGAGATTCTTTAAATACAATAGTCCCTGATAACCCGAATAAACCTTATGATATGCATCAGGTTATAAAAGGTATTATAGATGAAGATTCTTTTTACGAAGTTCATAAAGATTATGCCGAAAATATTATTGTAGGTTTTGCCCGTTTAGGCGGAAAAAGCATTGGTATCGTAGCCAATCAACCTATGTTTCTAGCAGGAGTTTTAGATGTGAATAGTTCTAAAAAAGCAGCGCGCTTTGTGCGCTTCTGTGATTGTTTTAATATTCCTTTATTAGTACTTGAAGATGTTCCCGGATTTTTACCAGGTACTGACCAAGAATGGAATGGTATCATTGTCAATGGTGCAAAATTACTCTATGCATTTAGTGAAGCTACTGTGCCAAGAATTACAGTTATTACTAGAAAAGCCTATGGAGGAGCGTACGATGTAATGAATTCTAAACATATTGGAGCCGACATGAATTTTGCTTGGCCTAATGCCGAAATCGCCGTTATGGGAGCCAAAGGTGCAGCTGAGATTATTTTTAAACGTGAAATCTCTAAAGCAGACGATAAAGAAGCGAAATGGAAAGAGAAAGAAGCAGAATATGCCAAATTATTCGCGAATCCTTATAGTGCTGCTGAACGTGGTTTTGTAGATGATGTGATTCTACCTGAAAACACTCGACGCAAACTAATAAAAGCATTTAGTATGCTAGAAAATAAAGACGTTGTAAGACCTAACCGTAAGCATGGGAATATTCCATTGTAATCAAAACTCAAAACAAACAACCTAAAACACTAGTAAACAAACCTTTAAAACCTACAAAATGCTTAAAATATTGTGAAATATTTATGATTTAGACGAGTATCTAGTGACATCCATTGTATGTACCTTGCACGTATATTATTGAATTTATAAACTAATAAAACTCATGAAAAACATAGTTGTACTTATTTCCCTTGTTTTAGCTTATAGTTGTGAATCTCAAACATCTACAGAGCGCCTATATTCTAACGCAACTCAAGTTACACAATACAGCACAAACATTCAATTACCTATTGAGGTTAAGGATTCTTTAATAAAAATAGACGACCTTAGAAACCTTCAGTTACAATCCATATTAGAAAAAGAAATAAATAAAACAAAACTTGGAAAAATTTAGTAGCTAATAAATCTATGGCTATTGGTATTATAGATTTAACAGATTTAAATAACATAAAATACGCAGGCATCAATGATGAGAATATGATGTATGCCGCTAGCTTACCTAAGATTGCAGTATTATTAGCCGCAATGGATGCCATTGAAAAAGGAGAATTAGAAGATTCTCAGGAAATCCAAGAGGATATGAAACTGATGATTAGTAAATCTAATAATCAAGCCACAACTCGTATGATTGATCGTGTCGGGTATGCGAAGATTGAAGAGGTTTTAAGATCACCAGACAATCAACTTTATGATGAGGAAACAGGTGGTGGACTTTGGGTTGGCAAACGTTATGGAGGAGGTGGTGATACTAATAGAGAACCCTTAAAGCAACTTAGTCATGCTGCAACAACAAAACAAGTTTGTAATTTTTATTATCAAATGATAACAGGAAATTTAGTCACTGACGCCCGCTCTAGAGAGATGCTCGAGATTATGAAAAATCCTGCATTACACCATAAATTTGTAAACACTTTAGATAAAATTGCACCTAAGGCTGACGTATATAGAAAATCTGGATCTTGGAAAAATTACCATTCAGATTCTGCATTAGTATGGGGACCACAGAGGCATTATATTATGGTTGCACTGATAGATGACAATTCTGGCGAGACCATTATTAGAAATTTAGTACAGCCTTTAGAAAAAGCAATGAAAAAAGCACGTTCATTGACTAAGCCACAGAAAATATAATGCTCTAATCTATTATTGTAATAATTACAATCTATAAAAACGCTAGTTGCATCTACTTTTCGGAAGACCATCAAACTGAGCTTTACAAGAATCCAAAATAACGGAAACTAGTTGATCAAAAAATAAAGGCCTCTGATATTGTTGATTTAAGTGATCCAAGCATTAAAATTCTGTAAAATAATTCTGCAAAAGGTAAACACATTAATAGGTGTTTAATAAAACCTACAGAAAAGATCCTTAAAACAGAAGAATGCGTAGTCGCTAATAACTAAATTAGCAATATGCTTTACTAATGACCCCATTAAATGTCTGTATTACACATTTTAAAAAAATATATACTCAAAGTATTTGACTTAAAAGAAGAAGAGTTACCTAAAACACTGCTTCTTCAGTTAAATATATTTATTATTATAACGACACTCTTAATTGTAAAGCCTACAATTAACTCCTTATTTTTATCCGAATTAACGGCAGATGCACTTCCACTAGGTTATATATTAACAGCTGTAATGGCGGTTATTGGGTCCTTTTTTTATAATAAAGCCTTAGAAAAATATCCTTTAAATATTATCATTGATCGTACCTTAATTGGTTCAGTCATGTCCCTAATTCTATTCTCGATCGCACTAAATTTTAATCTTGCTGCTGGGCCCCTACTATACATACCCTATGTTTGGGTTGCTATTTTTGGTTTATTAACGGCATCACAGTTTTGGATCCTTGCTAATCTAGTTTACAACGCAAGAGAAGCAAAACGTGTGTTTGGTTTCATTGGTGCAGGTGCCATTGCTGGAGGGATTTTTGGTGGTTATTTAACATCAATATTGACCACTTTTTTGAATACGGAAGATTTATTATTCGTAGCTGGTGCATTACTCGCTATCTGCATTCCCATAACACGCTATATTTGGAAAAATGAAGTCGTTAAGCTGAATACGTTTCAAGTGGCTTTGAGGTCTGATCCTAAAACAGATTCTCCTTTTAAACTCATTAAACAATCAAAACTATTAAAACTAATCGCTATCGTCATCGGAATCAGCGTTTTAATAGCTAAACTAGTTGATTACCAATACAGTGACTATGCCTCTCGCCTCATAGAAAACCAAGAAGATCTAACTTCCTTTTTTGGATTTTGGTTTTCTACATTAAGTGTTATCTCATTATTGATTCAGTTGTTTTTAACTCAAAGAATCGTTGGAACTTTTGGTGTTGGAAAATCTCTACTCTGGTTACCTTCAGGTATTTTAATAGGGTCTATTTTGTTATTGATTATTCCTCAACTTTGGGTCATTGTTTTTATAAAAGTTGTGGATGGTAGTTTAAAACAATCGGTTAATAAAGCAGCTACGGAATTACTGTCTATTCCTATTCCTATCGATATAAAAAAGAAAACAAAAACGTTTACAGACGTGGTGGTTGATAGTATTGCAACAGGTTTAGCTGGTTTTATTCTTATCTTTTTTATTAACGGACTAGATATCGCATCGACTTACATCAGTTTAATTATCATCGCTTTAATTATTATTTGGCTGTATTTTATATATCATCTTAGAATAGAATACATTATTTCATTTAAAAAACTGCTAGAAATTTCACCAGAGAAAAAAGAAAAAACAACTAAAAAAGATATTAAGGTCACCTCTATTATTGATACTGTTATTCGGGTTTTAAAGGATGGTAATGACAACCAAGTGTTGCACATGCTTCAAAAAACACTTGAGGTAAAAGATGAACGTTTTTTCACTGCGATAAAAAGTCAACTTAACAATTCATCCCCAAAAATACGTGCATTGGTTATTGACAATTTATACTTTTTAAGAACTGAAAATCTAAGTTCTCAAATAGAAACTATGATTCACGATACGGATCAACAGGTCACCACAGTTGCCTTCAGATATTTACTAAAACATTATAACAAAAACACCGAAGAATTATTTAACAAGTACCTCTATAGTGACGATAAGACTATTGCCAATGCTGCATTAGTCGGACTGTCATTAGAATTAAGAAACAACCAATTATTACAGCATCGCTTTAGTTTAGAAGACAAAATAAAAACAGCTTTAACCCAGTATTCTGAACTAAATTCTCAGGATGATAAGAACCATAAAATATTAGCAATTCTTGAGGCTATTGGTAATGCTAAAGTAGAACGGTATTATGACATCATAAAAACTCAGCTAAAATCAGATCATTTAGAAATCTTAAATATGGCAATTCTAAGTGCTTCAAAAACTTTAGATATACAATTTCTAGATGCTATAATTTCTTATCTATCCGGTAAAGACACTCGGAAAAATGCTATTGAAGCGCTAACGTTTTATGGTGAACCCATTATTGATATTCTTGCTGAAAAAATTAAATCTGAAACCATCGAATTAGAAGATGCGCATTATGCCATTTTAGTCATTGAAAATTTCGCTTCTCAAAAAGCTATCAATACTTTAATAAAATTAACCGGCGACACCGAACACACTATTAAGATTGAAGCGATTGAAGCTTTAAGACGACTTAAATGGAAACATAACAACCTACAAATTAAGGATCAATTTATAGTAGATAAAATTTTGGATGAATGTCATTTATACCAAAATACGCTTGCTGTAATTCATTCTCAAATTGTGATTCGTTATAAATCGAAAAATCAAACAGAAGAATCAAAAGACATCGATGAAGCGAGAAAAGGGCTTATCAATTTATTAGAACTGCGATTAGACCGACAATTGCAGCGAATATTCAGATTTTTGGGTATAAAATATCCTCCCAATGATGTGGATTCTATTTTAAATACCATTCTTAAAGGAAAAGAAGAACAACGTATACTTGCCATTGAATTCTTAGAGAATATTCTAGATAATCAACTCAAAAAAGAATTGATTCCTGTGGCTGAATCTATTTTAATAGGCATCCGATCTGAAGAAAATCTTAAAAAATTAAACTTAAAAGTATTAAGCGAAATAGAATGCTACAGTGAATTATTAAAAAGAAAGGATTTAAAATTAAAACTTGCCGTCCTCTATCTCATTGAAAAATCTAACGACCCAAAATTCAATCCGTTATTAGAACTTATTTTAATTACTGATAACAATCCGAAAATTAAAAAAACATAAAAGAGATACTTAATACTACAACTACTTCGTAATCACTTTATCTATACTAGAAGCCAACATCATATGATCTGTACCTGAATTTTTTCGCAACACATTGGTCATTAAAGCTACCATGTATTTACAGTTATCTGGATGTTCTACTATCACAACAGAATTCATAAAATTAGTAACGTTACCCATATATTTTCCACAAGCTTCACCTTTACTTCGGTCGCATTTATAAAGGCTTCCAGATTTAAAATAAACAGCCGCATCTTTTAATGCTGGCGATTGTGCGTATCTAATTCTTCGGTCTGTCATATACATTAAACGTTTCATTTCTAAACTAGACGCTTCGTCAACAATATTACCTTGTTCTAATTTTATTAAAAATTTCATTAATCCCAAAGGAGAACCTATACTTCCATCCTTGCCATCAACATAGGTATTAGCACCTCTTGTAAAGAAGCTTCCTAATCTCCATTCATCTTTAGTAATGCCTAACGCTCTTAATGGCAAATTAACCACATCATTACCTAAATCCGTTAACTCTCTTCTGTTAGCAGTTTTAAAATAAGCATCCGCTTCGTCTTGTGTTAATGCTGGATATTTATCTCCAAAAATTTGCATCAGCAAAACCTCTCTCCAAACAATACTTGCTGCACCATTATTACTTACAGATAGCATGTGGTCAGCCCATTCAAAAAGTGTAAAAACATCACTAGCAATTACCTGACGCTTTACTAATTTTTTAGTTTCAATATTATAAATAGGAATGGTATGTTCATCCGTTAATCCCCAAACTCCTGCTCTAACAGATTTTGATCTCAGCAAGTCTAATCGTTTTTCAAAATCATCGGGATAAATCTTAGCCAACTGTGTAAAAAGTCCGGTTAATACAGCTAATTTACCTACACTGCCTGGTTGGTAACCCGAAGTTTCATTTCGTTTGGCATAACGTAAACTATCAGGATTAGAAATGTCTAATACCGCAATAGAATAACTTTTATCTAAGCCTTTAAATAAACTACTTATTTCTTTTTGAAAAGCATCATCGACAACGAGAAAAGACCCCATACTATCTGCTTTTTTAGATGTGAGATTTAAGTTAATATCCATATAAGACTTCATTGCTCCAGCTGGTAATTTAGCTGCATCAACAAGTTCTCCACTTTTAATTAACTCAAGCCGTTTTAGGCGCTTTATTCCTGTATGTGTATAACCATCAATTGGGTAATAATTTAAGGTCGTAAATGCCGTACACAAAACGAATAGAATAAGAATGAGACTTAATTTTTTCATCTTTTAATTTATGTTTTTTGAAAGTAAAATTACTTTCGACTTATTAATTTTTGGAGTAATAGATTCTAAATACTCAGAACTTAATGCCTTTTTGTTTTCTACAAATGGTCGAATTTGAAACAACCATAATTTATTATCCTTAAAACCAAGCTCCACATCATACGCACCTTCATAATCTGAATTGGTTTCTTTAGGAATAGAAATTCTAATCGTTTTTGCTAAAGCTCGTATTTCATTAATATTTTGGATATTTAAAACAAAATCATCAAAAGTTGAAGTTTGCTTTTCCATACCTCCTGTAATTGGTAACCTGTTGAAATATGATTCTCTCGCAGGCGCTAACAACTGGAAGCCACCCTCATTTTTAATCAGATAGGTTTCTGCTGATTGTCCATCAACCGCTCCACCTGCTCCTCTACTAAATGCTACTGTGAGATCATTATCGTTACTGTTACTAATACCTTTAGTAATTAAAACACCAGAATAATCGACATCTACACTAGGAATTACCAAAATAGAAGGAAATACATTTTCAGGATTCAACAGATATTTTTGTCTCCATTTAAAACTGCGTTCGGTATATGGTGAGGCCCAAACATCTTTGATACCTTCAATAATTTTAGCTTTATCTGCAACGTTAAATAAGGTAAGGTTTAAACCGGCTCCTGTAAATTCTTTTAAATCTTCCATATTAGTATCACTGCGCAAAAACACAGGTACATCACCCATTTCATTCCCTAAAATTGATTTAAAATCTTTTTCAAGTTCTGAAAGAAACTCAGGTTTCATTGGCATTTTCTTTATGGCAACTCTTAAGATTTCTAATTGCGATAACTGATAGGCTTCAATTTCAGCATCACTATTATCTTGTGACATCTGTTCTGCTTTTGCGAACATTGTGTTTAAAAACTCCCAATATGTTTTATTTTGATCTGGCATTTGTTGATCCATATGACTTTTAAAAATTCCGAAAGGAATCACAAGACCTTCAACTACTTTATCAG
Source organism: Winogradskyella psychrotolerans RS-3 (assembly GCF_000427335.1). Lineage (GTDB taxonomy): Bacteria > Bacteroidota > Bacteroidia > Flavobacteriales > Flavobacteriaceae > Winogradskyella > Winogradskyella psychrotolerans. The sequence goes on from NZ_ATMR01000139.1 coordinate 63,776, forward strand.
GAAACATTTTTTTGAGCTGTCCTAAATTGGCTGCTTTTGGTCCGCATAATTGTCCGGAATCACTAGCATCAACACTTCTAAGGTTTAGAATATTTGTTTCATCTAATCTGATTTTTTCAATGGGCACAGCAATTTTTCCTTCCTTTCTCTCTTTTTTCACAAACAACGAGCGCTCGCTTTCTGTCATATCCTTTTCGAGCTTCATGATGATGTTTCCTTTATTAGAAACCGCATAAAAAACCGTCTCACCATTATATTTTAAAAGACTCTGTAGATTATCATCTGATAATGCTGCATTCGGAATGCCTAAGTTTCTAGCTAATAGTTGCACATGTGATACCATATTCCCTTCAGAAACTGTAGCTATACCTGCAATAGGTTTTAGATCGGAAGGTGAACGCTGAAAAATATATATTTTATTAGATGATACTTCTATGTCTTCAGGTGATCCAGAAACCACAACTAATTCACCCAAAGCATAACCAGGATTTAAACCTCTAAAGCCACTTTGATTTGGGACATCTAAAACTTTGTTAGTTAATGATGATTCTTTTGCAATAAAATCACCTAAATCGCTGACTGCTTTTCCTAAGTGTAAAGCTACTGAACCTCTAATCTTATCATCAATAAAACCATAAGCCAAAGGCTCAAAAGCGGTAAATTGATCTACAACATGCTGGTAATTGGCTTTGACCATAGACGAACTCCACTCTACTTGACGCCGAGCATTTTCTAGAATTTGGGTTAACTCATCTAAGGTCATCGTTTTATTTTCCGATGGCTTAATACCTAAATCTAATTCTTGCCATTCTGATAATTCTACATAACCAGCACCTGCAGTTGCTAAGCCTAAATAGCATATTTTATTCAATAACTCATCAACGGTCTCAGTTTCCCAATCTTGAGCAGTCTTAAAAACGATTTCTTCTAATTTAAGTGATACATCTAATAACTGTAACCGTTTTGCTCCACTCGTTTCAGTAATCACTGCTTCACGAATATCATAAAGTAATTGTGATGATTCTTCAATAAGCTTGGATGGTTCTGACGTATTAGAATTAGAACTTATAAAGCCATTTATTTTTAAACCAATCTCTGTGTTCTTAAGCGCAGTAGTCTGTTTTGCCAATGCTGAAACATCTACTGGTTTAAAAAAGAGCGTCATCGTCGCAATTAATTCATCTATTTTCTTTCCATTTGCGGAAGATATTTTAGAGGTATTTGCTTGCTTGAAGTTTTTAACTTTCTGAATATCCGAAGCTTCTGGTAAACTATGAATCTTAACACGTAAATCCATAAACTCAGGAATTACATCAGAAATCACCTTAGATTGACTGCGCATTACTTGTGCAACATTATCATCACCACTATGCGGAATGTCTTTTAAAGACTGTCTAATTAAAAAATAATTTTGTTTAAGATTAGTGTCATTCGCTAATAACCATTTGTAGAATTCGATTCCCCAGGCCTCTTCATCTTCCGACTGAATTGAGCCTCTATAAAATTGTCCTTTTTGATTTACCCATCCATTATCAATAGTTCTTAAATACTTATCTAATTGGTATTGTTTAAGACGCGAATGATTATGCTTTACATCCCAAAACTCAGCAGCATCGGTATAGGCTAATATTTGACCTAAATAAATATGATTGGTTTTGCCTAAGTTGACAACTGCATCTTTATAGCGTGCATGCTGAACTCCTGGCCCAATATTTTCTGGACAAGGATCTTTTGGTTGACGCAAACTTCCATCTGTACAGAACCATCGAATGTCCTTATAAGGACCACGAACATCATTTTTATAAGTGGAGATTAAATCTTTTATTTGGTCATTTGATACACTCTGAGAACACACAAAAGTTGAGAATCCCAATAGGAAAAGTGATAGTACTATATATTTTTTCATAACTTGATTTATCGCTACTTAATATACATCAAAACTAGCACCTATTTGCAATCAAAATCACTGATATTATATAAGTTATTGACAATAATCGAATTAAATCACGTGAAATCAACAGAGCGAATTCATATCGTAACAGTTGGAATTTTAATCTTTTATATATCCTTTTAGAATCAAACTATTTTCTGTAATTACTTATATCTTAGCTTGAAAAGTATATAAATCGTAATAACGGCCTTCAGCTTTTAGTAGCTCATCGTGAGTTCCGCGTTCTGCAATTCGTCCATTTTCTATCACTAAAATCTGATCTGCTTTTTTAATGGTACTTAAACGGTGTGCAATCACAATCGTCGTTCTATTATTAGTTAATTCTGATAAACTTTTCTGAATTAAGCCTTCACTTTCTGTATCTAAGTTAGACGTTGCTTCATCTAGAATTATGATTTTAGGATCTGCTAGAATGGCTCTCGCAATGGCAATTCTCTGACGTTGACCACCAGACAGCTTTACACCACGTTCACCAATTAACGTTTCTAAACCGTCATCAAAACGATCTGTAAATTCATTGACATAAGCCGCTTTTACTGCATTTTGTAATTGTGCTTCCGTGGCATTAGGTCTTGGAAACATAATGTTTTCTTTAATAGTGCCTTCAAACAAAAATTCATCTTGTAGCACGACTCCTAAATTCCGTCTAAAACTACTTAATTTCACTTTAGATAAATCTTGCCCATCAATGGTAATGATTCCTGAATCAGGATTTAAAAATGTAGCTGATAAACCAGCAATAGTTGATTTACCGGATCCTGAACTTCCAACTAACGCTATCACAGATCCGGATGGTGCTTCGAAATTAATATTGTGTAACACCGGTTTTCCTTCTTCATAAGCAAACGTCACATTATCGAATTTTATGTCACCTTTCAATGTTTCTAATGCGATAGTTCTATCTTCTTGCTCATCTTCCGTAGCTAAATTCATTAATTCTTCAGTACGATCTAAGCCTGCTAAAGCTTCCGTTAATTGGCTACCAATGTTACTCATTTGCACAATTGGTGCAATCATAAAGCCTAAAATTAAAGTGAAGAATAAAAATTCACCTGCAGTCATATCGCCTAAAATCATGTAATAACCACCAATTCCCATAATTCCTGTGGTTGCTACTCCAATTAAGAATGTTGAAGAACTCGTCATTAAAGCGGTTGCTGTTAAACTCTTTTTTACGTTTTCATACAAACGTTCTACACCTTTTTCAAAGACTTGGTTTTCCTGCTCTTCAGCATTAAACGCTTTAATTACGCGTACTCCTGCTAATGTTTCGGTTAATCGCCCGGTAACTTCAGCATTAATCTTCCCACGATTTCTAAAAATGGGTCTAATATATTTGAAGGCTTTTAAGGCAACGATTCCGAATAATGACAGTGGTACAAAGACGAATAAAGTCATCCATGCATTTAGTTTTATCAAAATCACCATAGAAACAATAGCTGTAAACGTACCACCTACAAGTTGTACCAGTCCTGTTCCTATTAAATTTCGCACACCTTCTACATCACTCATTATACGTGATACCAATGCACCTGATTTTGTATTATCGAAAAAACTAATCGGTAAGGACAATACTTTCTTTTGAACTTGTGCTCGTAATTCTGAAATGAGATATTGTGCCTGAACACTCAGAATACGCGTTAATAAAAATGACGTAACGGCTTGTATTAAAATAGCTACCAATACAATACCAATAAGTGTATAAAGCCCATCAAAATCTTTATTTGGCACCACATCATCTAGCAATACCTTACTTTGCCATGGTAAAATTAGTCCAGATAAACTACGAATCACAATAAGTATTAAACCAACAAGAACCAACTTCCGTCTTGGCCAAATAATGGTCTTAAAAGCGGTTGCCATAGTTACTTTTGGCTTATCTGTTTTAGATCGTTTTGGTGAATCTTTATAGTGTTGCATCCTTATTTTAAAATTTGCACAAAGATACGTTTACAAATCCCCTAAAGTAGCAATCCGCAAACCGAAATTTAATCTAATAGACGTCTGTGAAAATTAATCTGACCTAAGTGGTAAGCTAAATGTGTGCTTAAATGCACTAAAAAATATTCGGTAGTCATCGGTTCTTTAAAAACTTGCAGTTGATATTCCTTTTGTAAATCTTCAGGCGTTACAATTTTTAAAGTGCGCTCTACGGCAAGTAAAGTATCTTCAATTTGTTTAATTAGTTCGGATTTGGGAACATCTTTTAATGAAAATTCTAAATCGCGTTGTCTTACATATCCTGTATTACCCAAAACGGATCCAATAAAATGATTTATATTTCCGATAAGATGAAGACATAAACTTCCGGCAGAATTAGTAACTGAACCTTCTATTTTCCATATATGAGAATCGGTCTTATACAGTTCAATTTCTTCAATTAATTTATTAAGATCTCGCTTAAATAATTTTAATAAGGTATCAGTTAGCATACTATGTAATTATTAAATATAAATATCCGATTTTAGAATAACATGAATCTAAAAGTAGGTTATATATATCTTACTTTTGCACCATGGAAAACAAAAAAGGTCGCAATTAGAATTTGTAGTATTAATGGCAGCATTGATGTCTATTGTTGCTTTATCTATTGATGCACTTTTACCTGCATTGCCAGAAATTGGAGAATATTTAAGTAGTGTGAATGAAACTGAAAACCAAAAGCTTATTACAGCCATATTTTTGGGACTGGGATTCGGACAACTTGTTTTTGGACCATTATCAGATAGTTTTGGACGAAAGCCAATGGTTTATTTGGTTTTGGCGTGTTTATAATTGCTTCTATTATTTGTATTACCACAAGGAATTTTGAAGTTATGCTTTTGGGAAGGGTTCTTCAAGGTGTAGGGTTATCATCACCCAGAACTATGAGTATTGCTATTGTAAGAGATTCTTACGAAGGCGATCACATGGCAAAAATTCTATCTGTTGTGACTATGACTTTTATTTTAGTTCCAGTTATTGCACCCATGTTAGGTCAGTTTTTATTGGTGCATTTTGGATGGCAATCTATATTTATTGTTAACCTTATCTTTGGATCTTTAGTTATATTCTGGTTTTGGAGACGCCAACCCGAAACGCTTCACAAAAAATATCAGAAGACCTTTCGGTTAGCCATTTTTAAATCTGGAGCCATTACGTTCTTTAGAATAAAATCTGCGGTTATCTACACCTTACTTTCAGGATTGGCCACAGGCTCTTTTATGGTCTATTTAAGTACATCGCAACAAATTTTTCAGGTGCAGTATGATTTGGGTAACATGTTCCCTTATATTTTTGCCAGCTTAGCGGTGACCATTGGTCTCGCAACGTTTTTAAATAGTGCCATTGTTATGCGTTTTGGCATGTGGAATTTGGTGAATATTGCCTTACTGGTATTTGTGATTAACTCTTTAACTTATGTCATCATATTCTGGTCTGGTGTAAATCCACCAATAGAAATTCTCATTATATTTTTAATGCTTCAATTTGCGAGTGTAGCGTTCTTATTTGGAAATTATAGAGCTTTAGCTATGCAACCTATGGGACACATTGCTGGTGTAGGATCTGCGCTTAATGGTTTTATATCTACCATAATGGCTGTACCAATTGCTAATTATATTGGTAGTTTTGTAAAAACGTCTGTCTTACCGCTTTTTATCGGTTTTTTTGTAACAGGAATTATTGGTTTGGTTTTATTCTATAGTGTAAAGAAACCAATAAGAGTGAAAGCTTAATATTTAAATTATCGCTTTCACTCTTTAGTTACATTTAATACATGGGGTATACCCTGCTTATTTCAATATTACTTTTTGTGTTTTGTTCTGTGTTTTATTATTTAATTCTACAATATAAACACCTGTACTTAATCCACTCACATCAATGGCTTGAGATGTACTAGATGTCATTAAATTTTCCGAAAGAATTACACGTCCTTGTAAATCGTAAATCGTAGCCTTAGTTGCACCTACTAACTGACCTGCAACAACAATTGTTTTATCGGCCTCGTTAGTATAAATATTTAATTGGTTTAAAGTATTATCTACTGTAGATAATGTGCTATTTGAAACATGTAAGTAAAAACGACCTGTACCACTTAAGTTAGTGCTAGGAGTTAAGGTATAATCACCAGAATTTAACAATGTTGTGGTGTTAGTAACAGTATCCTCTAAATATACATTTACCGTATTTGGTAATGTCGATTGTGAAATGGTAAACGAAATTTGCTCACCTTGATTAGCATTCACACCAAGTGGAATAGTAACATCACTTAAATTTGAAGTATTTAAAGATTGAAGTGCAAAATTAACGTCCTCATTATCTTCTACTAATTGAGAGTAAAGCGCAAATGTAGGTGCAGCACCAAATACTTTAGCATCATAGCCTGCATCTAACCCTAAACTAGAACCTTCATTAAAGTAGAAACTTGTCCTGTAAGCAGCAGAACCTACAAGATCTAATTTAAGATTATAACTGATAGATGGTGATCTGCCTACTATATAATCATCAGAACCAATTAATGTTCTCATATCTGTAGTACTAGACGTTCCATTATTAAAAACAACATTATCTGTAGCGTTTTTAGCAGCAATTATAAATCCTTGACCAGGTGCAATATTAAACATCCCAGTTTCAGTCTCAGCTCCAATAGTGGCAAAATTTATAATTGTAAAATTACCTGTAGTAGCTACACTTCCTGTAGAAGCTCCATTGCTCTTATAACCATAAATGGCTATAGCATCCTCATCTAAAACAGCTGTGTTAACTGTTAAAAATTCTGAAGCACTAAGATAACTTGGGTAAGGGTTACCAACTAAATTCCATTGATTTCCACTAACAGGATTACTAATAGGAGCACTAATATTACCTGTAACGACATCGCCTGTAAAAGTTAATACTTGGTCGCTAGTTGTAGTTGCCGCTCTATATCCTTTTCCTGTTTCTAAAGCTGTAGTTGCGTTTACTGCAAAATTCTCATAAGAAGTAACATCTACAGTGTTATTATAAGGACCAAAAGCATATACCGATCCATTGGACGCAAGTTTGGTAGCGTTTGTTGGTGAACCAAGATTTATAAAAGCATCAAATGTAAGTCCACCAGCTGGTCTTAATGGTAAAGCGATTAAGTCGTTTCCACCACCTGCACTTGTACCTACTATATTTACATGACGGTCATAGTTTATCGTACCAGAAATAGTACCGTTTAAAATTAAACTTGAATAACTATCAGATTCCGATGTTAAAGTCATAGCATCGGTAACCGTTAAAGTAACTCCAGAATCAATAGTTAAGCTTGCTCCTGCTTCTACCAATACTGATTTTACATCTGCATCTGCAGTAAGAACTGCATTCGTACCTGATTTTATGATCAACCCATAACATGTATCTGTGCCATCTGGAGCACCTGAGACTGCTGAACCTTTAAAGTAATCCGTACCATCCCAAACAATATCAGAAATGAAACTTAATGTAAAATAATCGTCGTCAGCAAAAGAAACACCTGTTGCTGTTGCTATATTTCCTGAAACTGTTAAATTATAAGCTGTTGATGTAGCAAAAGTATCATTGTTATCTACTACTAATTGTAAGCCTTGACAGCCTTCTAAAGCTGCACTAATAGTTGTAATGTCAAATTCTACTGTTACCGTACCTAAATCTCCGGTTTTACTAACACGCCACTTTGACGTTAACTCTTGAGAATTGTTGGTTGCATTTAATGCAAAATCATATGCTGGGTCTTTAGTATCTTCTCCCCAAAACAAATACTCGCTATCATTTAAATCTGAAGCAGCATTGATACTAACAATTCCTGTTCCTCTAGAAGCTGAATGATTAGAACCATCTGATGCTTGGCCAATACCTGCTACGTTGTGGTCAAAATCTCCATTACCAGTATTATCTTGTGCATAAAAATCTTTAGAACCGTCTAAAGCTGTACCGTATTTTGCAGATAGATAATTTTCAACAATTGTTGTTTCTGCTAGATTAAGTGATCTTTTGTATAAAATAACTTCAGCTATGTCTCCGTTGAAACTATCAGCCGATTGTCTACCAATACCAAAATCACTGAAACTTTGTAAAGTACCATTATATCCTATTGTACCAGAAATTGTTGCATTTACATATTGATTTATAGCTGTACCATTGAAATTTTGTGTAATAATATACGGGGTACTATTAGCTAAGATTATTCCTGTATTTTTGTCAAGAGTCCTTGCAACCCTATTAAATTGAACTCCTCTTCCCCACACACGTCCATTATCACTAGCCCACATGCCAATAGATTTATCTTCTTGTGGACCTGCAAATGCAGTTCCAGACGGTCCTGCTTGAATAATACCCCCAGTGCCACCACTAAAAGTTGTTGCTTTTAGAACGACAAATAAACTTACTTGATCGCTATGTCCTATACCAGTTGCTAGAATTCTATCATCATTACCATCAAAATTTAACGCTGAATAGCCATTTAAAGCATTTGTTTTTAATTTAGGTTGATAACTTCCATTACTCTGTAAGGCATTGTTACCGTTTCCTGATGCATCAGTCCATTGTTGTATCGATGAGTTATTAGAAGCTGGAGTTACACCTGCATCTGTATACGTACTATTTTCGGCCTTTAGCCATATTTCGTTATCTGTTGTGACTCCGCCTGGTCCTGTTTGAGAGAAACTGTAAGTTGATACTAGTAAAGAAAGGGCTGTGTAAATTTTTGCTTTTGTGTTCAAAATTTTAAGATATATTAATTAATCAGTCGGTAAACGTACAAAAAAATACCACAAAAAGCAAATAAACACGTTTAAGTGTTGTTGTGCGTAAGAAAAAATAAATAAATTGTACAATTTATTTATTCTCATTTTATATAAAGAATACTAATATAACACTCATTATTGGATTGGATTGGTTTTATTCTATAACGTAAAAAACTGACATGAGCATAGTCTAAAACCTGTCTAAAAGATCTCCAAACTCCCTTTGCCTTCTCTTATCACAATAGGCTCTTCTTCCGATAAATCTATAATAGTGGATGCTTCGTTATCTCCATAACCTCCATCAATTACTAAATCGACTAAATTATTCCATTTTTCAAGGATTAACTCTGGGTCTGTAGTGTATTCTAAAACATCATCATCGTCTCTTATAGAAGTAGAAACGATTGGATTACCTAAAGCTGCAACTATTGCCAATGCTATAGAATTATCTGGAACTCTGATTCCGACTGTTTTTCTTTTTTTGAAAGGGTTGGGTAAATTTTTAGATCCTGGTAAAATAAAAGTATAAGGTCCAGGCAAGGCACGTTTCAGAATTTTAAACGTTGTGGTATCAATCTGCTTGACGTAATCACTTAAATTACTTAAATCTTCACAAACGAATGAAAAATTAGACTTTTCTAGCTTTACCCCTTTTATTTTAGCAATACGCTCTAAGGCTTTTATATTGGTGATATCGCAACCCAAACCATAAACGGTATCGGTAGGATAAATTATTAATCCACCATTTTTTAATACTTTAACTACTTTTTGAATCTCTTTAGGATTCGGATTTTCTGGGTATATTTTAATAAACTCCGCCATAATATGTATCTTTCAAATACGTTATACAAAGTAACTATATTTTTTTCAATATGAACCATTTAAAACTTGTATTCATCGTTTTATACTCAATTTCAATAGTGACGTCTTGCGCTTCTGAACGTTCTGATGATGATGATGGAATAGAACCGTTAAACACGTCAGAGTCTTACGAAGACCTTAATATTTCTTATGGCAATGATGACGAGCAGGTTTTTGATCTGTATTTACCAGCAAACCGAACAGCTGACACTAAAACAATTATTTTGGTTCATGGAGGAGGTTGGACTTCTGGAGATAAAACAGACATGACTGATTTTAAGAATTTTATTAAAGATCAAATGCCAAGCTACGCTGTTGTAAACATTAATTACCGATTAGCAGATGAAAATAATTCACCTTACCCAATGCAGATTAATGATATTACGAGCGTTGTTAATTGTCTAAAAAACAATGAAGCACATTATACCATTTCAAATAACTTAGGTTTTGTAGGAGTTAGCGCTGGTGCCCATTTATCCTTATTATGGAGTTATGGGTTTGACACTGAAAACCAAGTTAGAATGGTTTGTAGTATTGTTGGCCCCACAAACTTTACAGATCCTGCTTACTTAAACAACACCAATGTAGTGCTGCAAGAGCTATTAGATACTTTTGGAATTGATACAGCAACAGATTTTTTAGAAGAAGTTAGCCCGTATCATAAAGCCACGGCAACATCTCCTCCAACTATTTTATTTTATGGCGGAGAAGATCCTTTAATTCCAATAACTCAAGGTACGACCATGCGAGACAAGCTCGAATCACTTAACGTTACACACCAATTCACACTGTATCCTAATGAAGGACACGGATGGACAGGACTAAACTTGTTAGACACAACTCTAAAACTGAAAATATTTATTGAAACGTACCTTTAGTCTTGCTTTGTTCTCAATATTTCAAGCTTTGCAAAACGTAAGAGCAGTTTTTTAGTATCTCCATTCAGAAATTTAATTTCAGCTTTTGCATCAGCTCCTGTACCTTCAATTGTCATCACTTCACCTCTACCAAATCGATCGTGATTAACAGTGTTACCAACTTCTAATTTAGTATTAAATGAGCCTGATACCTCTTCCGTATCTGCTAGTGGCTTCATCTTTTTTGGTGTACTAATTTGAAATTTCTCAGGTTTCTTCTTAGACTCTTTTCTCAAAATTTTTGCTGTTTTTGGTTTCGCGAATCGAATGCGATTAGGTTCAATATCTCCAAATATAGATTGATCTAACATCGGATTACGTTGTTCTCTTAATGGTGTTACTATATCTACAAACTCCTCGTCTATTTCTTCAATAAATCGACTTGGTTCTGCGTCTATTAATTTCCCCCATCGGTAACGCGATAAGGTGTATGTTAAATAAGCTTGCTTTTCTGCTCTCGTTAAGGCTACGTAAAATAAACGTCGTTCCTCTTCTAATTCACTACGCGTATTCATACTCATACCACTTGGAAATAAATCTTCTTCCAAACCAACGATGAATACATGACCAAATTCTAATCCTTTTGCTAAGTGAATAGTCATTAAAGCGACATGATCTGGATCTCCTTTATCTCCATCTAAATCTGTTGCTAAGGCAATATCTTCTAAGAATTCGGCTAAAGAATCGCCTGCATCTGCCAATTCTAATTGACCTTCAACGAAATCTTTAATACCGTTTAATAATTCTTGAACGTTATCCATTTTCACCACACCTTCTGGTGTCGCATCCTTGTTAAGTTCTCTTATTAATCCACTCGTTTTAGTAACGTGCTCTGCTAAATCAAAAGCATTTGCTGTCTGATTCATCACTTGGTAACTTTCAATAAGCGTCACAAAATCTCTCAACTTATTTTTAGTTCCACCATTGATATTGATATCAATACTATCTAAATTTTTTAAGACTTCAAAAATAGTTTTACCATAACCATTGGCTGCTACAATTAAGCGATCTACTGTAGTTTGGCCAATTCCTCTTGCTGGATAATTAATAACACGTTTTAGAGCTTCTTCATCTGAAGGATTTAAAATTAAACGCAAATACGCCGTTAAATCTTTAATCTCCTTTCGTTGGTAAAATGATAGACCTCCATAAATACGATAAGGAATATCTCGTTTACGCAACGCATCTTCAATAGCTCTAGATTGTGCATTAGTTCGATATAAAACGGCAAAATCACTGTTGTGAAGTTGCTCATTCATTTTGGTTTCCCAAATAGTACTAGCCACATATCGGCCTTCATCACCATCCGTTAAAGCACGATGTACTTTTACCTTTTCACCCTCATCGTTGGCGGTCCAAACTATCTTATCTAATTTAGTTTTATTGTGTTCTATAACAGAGTTTGCTGCACCAACAATACATTTTGTAGAACGGTAATTTTGTTCTAATCGGTACATATTTACACCGTCGTAATCTTTTTGGAAATTTAAAATATTACTAATGTTTGCACCACGGAAGGCATAGATACTCTGCGCATCATCACCTACAACACAGATATTCTGAAAACGATCGGCTAATGCTCTAACAATTAAATATTGTGAATGGTTGGTATCCTGATACTCATCTACCAATATGTATCTAAATCTGTTTTGATATTGTGCTAAAACTGCAGGGAAACGTGTAAGAAGCTCATTAGTTCTTAACAACAAATCGTCAAAATCCATCGCTCCTGCCTTAAAACAACGATCTACATATTCTTTGTAAATCTCACCGATTCTAGGACGTCTAGCCATTGCATCGGCTTCCATCAATTCTGGGTTTTTATAATACGCTTTTACAGTAACGAGGCTATTTTTATAAGACGAAATTCGGCTGTAAACCTGCTTGGTTTTATAAATATCTTTATCGAGTCCCATTTCTTTAATAATAGAACCCATTAATTTTTGTGAATCTTGTGTATCGTAAATAGTAAAATTGCTTGGAAAACCTAAATGATGCCCTTCAAAACGTAAAATCTTAGCAAATACAGAGTGAAATGTACCCATCCAAAGGTTCTTAGCTTCACCATCACCAACGATATCAGCAATTCTGCCTTTCATTTCTTTGGCTGCCTTATTTGTAAAGGTCAATGCCAAAATATTAAAGGCATCTACTCCTTTGCTCATTAAGTAAGCAATACGAAATGTGAGCACACGTGTTTTTCCAGAACCGGCTCCAGCAATGATAATCATTGGGCCATCAATCTGTACAGTAGGCGCTAATTGAGCCTCATTAAGTTGACTAAGATACTTTTCCAAGCTAAAATTTTTTGAAGGAGTAAAATTACGCATAGTCCTATAGTTTACCGCATGTAAATGCTATAAATTATAAACAAACTATAAAAAAATGTAGTTTATTAAAATTCAATATCTTAGTAGAAATATTTATTACATGAAAAATTTAACTGTACTCCTCGTCTTTTTATCGCTGTTTTCTAATGCTCAAAATTCCATGGAAAGCGATATTAATGCTATTGAAGAAAAAATGATAGCCTGGAGACATCATTTTCACCAGAATCCCGAATTATCAAATAGAGAGTTTAAAACGGCTAAAAAAATAGCAGAACATTTAAAATCTTTAGGATTAGACGTTGAAACTGGTATTGCCAAAACCGGTGTTGTTGGGCTTTTAAAAGGTGATCACCCCGGAAAAGTTATTGCTTTACGAGCAGACATCGACGCGTTACCTGTTACAGAACGAAACAATCTACCTTTTAAATCTGTAGTAAAAACTACATTTTTAAATACCGAAACAGGAGTGATGCATGCTTGCGGACACGATACGCATATTTCCATTTTAATGGCTACAGCAGAAGTGTTATCTAAACATAAAGACAAAATAAAAGGAACTATAAAATTCATCTTTCAACCCGCAGAAGAAGGCCCTCCACCAGGCGAAGAAGGAGGTGCTAAATTGATGATTAAAGAAGGCGTTTTAGAAAATCCGAAAGTAGATGCGATATTCGGACTTCATATTGATTCTGGAACTCCTGTTGGTTCTATAACTTATAAAACGGGTGGCATTATGGCTGCAGTAGAGCGCTTTGTCATTGATGTAAAGGGGAAACAAACGCATGGATCTCAACCTTGGTCAGGAGTCGACCCGATTTTGATTTCTGCAAAAATAATAGATGGCTTGCAAACCATTATTAGTCGTGAATCTGATTTAACCAATGAAGCTGCGGTAATTACTGTTGGTAAAATTACGTCTGGTACACGATTTAATATTATTCCAGAATCGGCAGAAATGATTGGAACTGTTAGAACTTTAGATCCAAAAATGCGTGTTCACATTGAAAAACGAATGACAGAAATGGTGGAAACAATTGCCAAAGCTTATGGTGGTGAGGCATCTATTACATTTCAAAATTTCACGTCTATTACATATAATGATCCTGACTTAACGGCACAGGTATTACCTTCTTTACAAAAAGCAGCAGGTGACTCTAATGTTTCAATTATAAAAGCAACAACTGGTGGAGAAGATTTTTCATATTTCCAAGAAGTTGTGCCTGGTGTTTACTTTTTCTTAGGAGGTATGACGCCTGGAGCTACGGAATCATTTCCGCACCACACTCCAGATTTTAAAATTGATGATAGTAGTATGTTACTCGGAGTTAAAGCATTTACGCAACTGACATTAGATTATTTGAATAGTCATTAATCTTTCTTTTCGTCTCCATCGCCTGCGAGGGCAGAAAGTAAGCCCGCTTTAACATTTAACCATATAAAGTTAAATACGGATTTATTGGTTTCACGTTCGACATCTTCGGATTGCCCGTAACGGTAATTATGTTTATCATCTTCACTATCTTTTGAAACGAATAGATTGACGATGCTAGATAAAAATTTGTTCTTTTCCTTGCCATCTTTTTTCAAAATTGAAACTTCAAAATCATCATATTTCATTTTGATATCGATGCGAGACGTTCTTGGATTACCACTAATGGTGAAATAGGTTTGTTGTAATTCTCCATTTAAATCGACATAAAGATTCGGTTGTGTAAATTGATCCATTTGTTTGGCATTAAAAAATCCTAAATCGGCTTTAAATGTAAATTGATCCGTAGTGTCGGCAACTTTAAAATTCCAATTCACTTTTAAAGGTGAATCATTCATAAAAGTAGTTTGTATCTCAATCGCTGTATCATCGTTTCCAAAGGTGTTCCCTAATTTCGCAAATGTGGCATTTAGGTTTGTAAAATCTAAACGACCTGCTTGTTCTTCGGCATTCACTTTTTCGAGATATGAAATACTTCCATCTGTAATTTCAACCATATCTAAGCCTAAATCAAAAGTCAAATCTCTGAGTGACGTTCCATAGAGTGCTTTATACGTTAAATCGTCTGCAACTAATTTATCTCTGTATATTTCTGCTACAGGTGCAATTAAATCTACCTTTTTTGAAGTAAAGTAAAAGGCATCATTCGTATTAAAGCCAAAATCCATATCCGAGATATTAATTTCTTTCACATTCAGGTTGAAATGATCGCGCTCCGTTTTTAAAACTGTTGAATACTCCGCTTTTGAATATTTTGTTTTTAGTTGGAAATTTTTAAATGTCGCTTTATCATTAGTAACATGCATGGCATCTAATATGAGATCATCATACGTATTGGTCGCCCATTTTACATTTTCAGCATTTAACTCAAAATCAGTATAGGTAATTTTCTTATTTGCTTTTGAAGCTTTCGGATTGATTTGAAAGTCTAATACTTCGAAATTAAGATTCGGAATACTCAAAATTATAGAGTCGCTTTCATAATTCGTTATTAAAACATCTGCCTTATTAATCGCTATTTTTTCGGCATGAATAACCTGTTTGATTTTATCTAGAAAGCTACTTTGGTAATCCTCATTCTTAACAACTGAATTATGCTTATATTTTGCAATAAGCTCATCTATAACAAGAGATTCAATGGTTATTTTATCATTAAAAAGTAAATCCCAATAGCCAACATCATTGATCGCTATAGATTTAAGTTTTGCATCTAAGATGGTGTTATTGGTTGTTTCTCCTGAGACAAGGATTGTTGGCGATTCCACCTCAACATTACCTGTCCATATATTAGCATTAATAGATGTGTATTCGATTTTAGTAGATTCGGATACATTTTGAAGCTCCTCTCCTATTTTTTGTTCAATAAAACTATTTGCTAAAAATGATAGTAGTATAGTAACGATTGTAATAATAGCTATTACAATGATGGCTTTTTTATATTTTGGTTTTGTCATTTTATCTTATCCTAAAATATTATGCATGAATTTACCAAAACGCTTTTAAAAGTATTAACCAATACCCATTTTATGTTAACTCAAAAAAAGCCATTTCAAAATATGAAATGGCTCTTTAGGTTGTATTCTTCTTTTTCTATTAACTATCTCTTAGAACATGAATAGTGATTGCTAAGTTTTTTACGACACCACTCGTATCCGTATAGGTCCCAGTTATAGTCATATCGACATAACCTCCTATTGGTCCAAAATTTGATATAGTAAATTGCAGCGTATCTGGTGCATTATAATCCATATCTAACATAGACGATTGTACCCAAAAGTCTGGAGTTGTATAGGTACCTGATGTGGTTGTATCACCACCTACTCCAATTGAACCATCTTCGGATTGACTTGATATTACAAACATACCGTTTACTGGTCCTTCTTGATACGCATAGAGATCCAATAAAAGATATTCTGCAGGATCACTATCTACTTGCACAGAAATAAACTCCGTAACCGAACTACAAGCCATGATACTACCAACATTAGGTGTACTTAAATTAAAAGGCAAAACGGTTGTTGATTGCAATGCATCGTAATCTACTCCTTCTAATGAAAACGTATTTATGGAAGCACATTTAATAATATTCATTGCAAAAGCTCCATTAGTAACTTCAGCCAATGCCTCTTGATGTCCGTAATTTAAATTCACATAACCATCCGTAACATTAGCATTACTACAGTTTACTAAGTTACCTGATATTACTTCCGTTACAGTACCTGAAAGCACAATGTCGCCATAATTAGTATCCGTTGAAAATGGGCCTATAATTGTTGAAAACACTACTTCTCCACACTGATCATATGCCGTTAGCGTTATGGTTTCGTTTGCAGGAATTAATCCACAAATTTCACCATTTGCATTAGAGAAACCTTGTCTAGGATAAACCTCACCAGCTCTTCCTAATGTTACTTTTACATTAGAAATTGGTGTGTTTGTATCATCTACAACATTTAAACAGAATGATACCGTTGGAAATTGCGCATCACAATTCCACCAAGAAAAATGAGAAACTTCTCCAATATATACACCACCAATTAAATCGGCTTCACCATCTTCTACCCAATAACCATTGACCTCATCAAAATGCCATAATGGAATTGTTGAAGGTGCGATTCCACTTTGCGCAGGATCTAATGGCATGTGTATTTCTGCGACATGACCATCGGCAATATTTAATGTTTGTCCAGACTCTCCTTTTAACTCCACATTTAGCATACCATACGTTTCTAGTAATTGTTCATCATCATTACTATTTATGGCTTGTAAATTTCCTGGCATTACATCGTATACATTAGCATGTGCAGGATCTAGATGATACATATACACATCAACATTACCAGAGTAAGCGTTTCCATCTTCATCTTTAAAAGCACCATCAAATTTTACTTTAGCGCCATTAGTTAAAGACACTTCACTATTTGTTCCTGAAGACACCGAACCTGTAAGATTTTTAGCAACAAGCATAATTTGCACGTTGCTCATACCTTCTGTAGGTACTACCGTTTTTAAGCCTGTAATAAAACCTGCTTTTTCTGCGATTACGTAGGCCTGTCTTTCTTTGACTTGTGCATCGCTAATCATAAAAACACCATTAGCATCAGTTGACGCTACTTTGTTTCCAATTGTAATACTTACATTACTTAAAGGCATAGACGATTCATCTACTATTTTGCCCATAAAATCTCTTTGAATATTTATACCTTGGTCTATAGCACCTATTTCATTATTGCCATTACCTGAAGGAATATCTATACCTTCCTCTTTTTCACAGGATGTAAATAGAACGCTAAACACTAGAACTAATGCTAGTGAAATTTTTGAAATTGCTTGTCTTGTTTTCATATTGTTTTATTTAAAAAGTGTTTTTAACGTATTATCACCCTTATATAAAAACAAGCTTATGTTTGTTACCCAATTTTTAAAATTTTATTATTGAAACTTCCTAATCAACGCATTGAGATTGCATTCTGTTTCAGTAATATTTTGAAGTACAGCTTTAATTGAATAGCTCTAGAAACGCTTTTTTATTAGCTCTAGAAATCGGAACACGTTCTTTATTTTCTAAAACGAGATAGCCTTCGTTTTCAAAATGCCTCACTTTATTGAGATTAACAATGTGCGACTTATGGCATTTAAAAAAATCAGAAGATACCATTTTAGCAAACTTACCTAAGTTATAAGAGCTTAGTAATGTGGTACTATCTTCTAAGTGGATTTTGGTGTAACCTTCATAACCTTCAATATGTAGAACCTCATCTTGTGGAATAAAGGATAAACCTTTGGCAGTTGGTACAATAAGCTTATTATTATCAGTTACCATGGTTGAAATCAATTGTAAAAGCTTTGTGTTTTGCTCTACAGAGTTTTGTGATTCAATAGCTTCTAAAGCTTTATGAACTGCGCTCTTTAAATCGGAATCATCTATTGGTTTTAAAATATAATCGATGGCATTTTGCTTAAATGCTTTTATGGCATATTCGCTAAAAGCCGTTACAAATATCACCTGAAAATTTATCAACTCTAAAGCTTCTAAAAGCTCAAAACCATTAATTCTAGGCATTTGTATGTCTAGAAATACGAGTTGTGGTTGCAGTTCTTTTATCGCACTAATAGCTAATTCTGGTTTTTGATAAGTGCCAATGATCTGAATACTAGGAAACAGTTTTTTGATTTTTTTCTGTAAGCCTTTTATATTGGTAATTTCATCATCAACTATTACCGCTGTTATCTGATCTATCATAGTTTTTGAATTATAAAAGTTGACTTATTTCCTTTTTCGAAATGATCTGGAAATACTTCTTCTTCGGCATAAGAGATATTCCATTTTTTAGAATTGTTTAAAAAGTGTAGTCTATCTTTTAGAACATTAGACGACTTAATCTTTCCATTTTGACTTTTATTGGTATTAACAAAACCTACTCCATCATCTATAATTTCTACTATTAGAGTCTGATTTTGTCCTTTTTTAAAATTAACGATAACTTCCCCATTATCTTCCTTATTAAATATGCCGTGGTTTATGGCATTCTCAATAATGGGTTGCAATATCATGGTTGGTACTTTTGTACTTTCCGTATATAAATCGTCATCCACATTAATCTTAAAATTTAATTTTTCTTTAAAACGAAGTTTCTCAATTTCTAAATAACTCTGTAGTAAATCAATTTCGGCTGCTAATGAGATTTCATTTTCTTTTGAAAGCTCAAAAAATTGCCGAATTAATTTCGAAAATTTTACCAAATACATTTCCGATGCTTCAAAATCATTTTCATTGATATAATATTGAATCGCTGCTAAGGAATTGAATACAAAGTGCGGATTCATTTGCGAACGTAAGGCTTTTAGCTGTAATTCGATAAGACGTTTATCTTCAAAAATCTTTTGATTCTTTTTAAACTGTGATTGTTTTACAATAAACATTGATATTAGTGCCACGAGAAAAATTCCTAGCAATACAATACAGGTTTTAAACCAAAATGTTTGCCACCATAAGGCCTTTATTTTAAAACTTATTTTTTTTGAAATTGATTTATTATATACTTGAAAAACATAATCTCCAGGCTGAAGGTTGTTATAATTCACCGAGTTAATTGGTGTGTTTATCCAATTGTTTTGCAGCGGTTCTAACTTATATAAATAGTCACCGTTTTTTAATTGATCTTCAGAATAATCAATACTTTCAAACTTAAAGTTCACCGCATTATTAGTTGCATAATTAAAGGAGACATTGTTTTCTGATATTGGTTGTTTGTTATAGGTTGCTTCGGTAATAAAGAGATCAATTAATAAGTATTTTCTTGTTTGATTAATGGGTACAATTGCTAATCCATTATTTGTTCCAACAATTAAATCTTCATTAATAACATTGACTGTGTTCACGTTGTTATTTGGCAACCCATCATTGCTATTGTACGTTCTAACTAACTTATATGTATTGTTGATTTTGGTATAATGCAATACGCCAGAATTGGTTGCTAACCAAATAGATTTTTCTTGTATAAAAGCATCCTGAACAATTAAAAACTCAGAGTTATCTAAAGGCTTTATTGTATTTAAATCTGAAATATAACTACCAAAACCATCCGTATTAATTAAAATTTCGGTTTCTGAGATGGACTTAATACTTAGTACAGATTTATTAAAAACGGCTTCTTTAAACTCTATTTTTTTTATGGCATCATTTTCTAATTCTTTTAAACCATTATTGGTTGCTATGATTAATCGGGAATTAAAAACTAAGAAATCATTAGAGCCTTTCAAAATTATATCCTTCTCTATATTGAATGTTTTAGCATCTAACTTAAAAATTCCAAAAGAATAAATACCATATAAATTGGACTTAAAAAACGCGAGTTTCTTTACAAAAGAGTTAATATGATGTGATGGTTTTACATTAGTATTAAAGATTATGCGCTCTCTTTTTCCATCTCCTTCGGAAATAATACCAGATTGTTTTAAGAAATAGGTGCGCTTAAGGCTATCAATATAAACCCCACCAAAATTATAATCATTAGAAGCTATATAAGGGTCAAAGGTTTTATTTGTCTCGTTGTACTTATAAAAGCCCTTATTATAAACACTTGCATACAATTCATTATTGATAATATTTAGGTTTTGAACTTTTTCGTTGTTAAATTGGTATGCTATGTTTTGTTTTATATATGGTAATTTATAAACTCCGTTAGTAAACGTCGCTAACCAAATAGTATTCTGTTGGTCTATAAAACCAAAATGTGCATTTAACTCTGGCGGAAAGAAAAAAGGATTTACAATATGAAAGTCGGTATTAAATGTACCTACAAAGCGGTCTCCGGAAATTTGAATCGAATTTCCAACCAAATTAATTCTAGGATATTTTAAGGTTTCAATACCAACTTCATCTATAAATTTAAAACTTTTTAAAGCAAGTGTTTTTAGGTTTAAAATACTATATGATTTTTCTGAAACCCAAAAATATAAGCTATCACTTATCTGACCACGAGTACTGTTATTATTGATGACACCTTTGGTAGGTCTCTTACCTAAAACATTAAATTTTTTGTCATAAACGTTTAGGCTTTCGTCTTTAAACGCAATACCTAAATAAGCCACTTTATCATTAAAAACAGTGGTATAATCTTCTCGTATTTTGTTTTCTGTTTGAATTTCAAAACTTCTCCAAAACTTATCTTTTAAAGCATAAATCTTTTTAGGTCCTGCAGGATATACCTCATTATTTAGCTGTATCGAATAAATAGGGTTTATCGTTTCTTCTTCATTTTCATTAGGAAAAGATAACACACTATCATTCTCAATATATCCTAAATGTGTTGATTTAGACAGGTACCAAATTTTACCATCTGGCGTGGGGAATGCATCCCAAACATCGTTATTTGGCAAACCTTGTTTTGTTGTAAAGGTTTTAAACGTTTTACCATTATAGCGCACCATGCCTTTATCGGTTAAAAACCACATAAAGCCTTTGGCGTCTTGCATAATAGTATAGACGTGATTACTAGGTAAACCGTCTTTTGTAGCGTAATTGGTATATTGTTGTGCGAATGAAAAACTCCATATCAGAAGAAAATAGATTTTGATATGGAGTTTGTTATGTTTCAATAAAATTAGTTGTCTTTATTTCTTATTTGAATGAAGGCTAAATATAAGTGTAAATTTAATCTTTGATTATTTTTTAGTTGAAATCCCTTTTTCTGTTTTTACTTGTAAAAAGTATAAACCATTAGAGAAGCTAGATACATTTAAAGTATTCTCTCCTGATTGAAGTTGTCCACTTTTAACCACCTGTCCACTTACTGTTATTAAACTATAACTAGCTTCATTAGTTATTGAAACCGTTAATTCATGCTTTACAGGATTAGGATAGACATTAAAATCTACCTGTGTAAATTCTGATGTGCTTAACGCAGCACATTCTGCTTGGTTGTTTACAAACGTTGATGCATTATCTTTGTTTGTCCAGTTTATTGCGGAGTACGTAGCATCATCTACTTCTATACATATTAGGTAAGGGTTGTTAGAAGAATTAAAAAATTGTCCGTTCAAATTACTATTGTTCCCGTTTTTTACATTTAAACTAGTCAGAGAATTATTTTGACAATAAAGTCTAAATAAAACTATATTTTGAGTTAAATCTAAACTCGTTAACTCTGTACTATTACAGTGAAAATATTCTAACGCTATATTCTGTGACACATCTATAGTTGCTATTGGGTTATTAGTTATATAAAAATGGTCTAGATCTATATTTTGAGTCACATCTATAGTGCTTATCTCATTAGAACTTATATCTAAATATTCTAAAAGGATGTTTTGAGACAGATCTAAATTTATCAATTGATTATTATTTGAATATAATTTTTTTAATAAAATATTCTGAGTTAAATCAACATTAGCTAACTGGTTATTAACACTACGTAAATTTTCCAAAGCCTCAAAATCTTCAATTCCTGTTAGATCTAAAATAGCTTGCGACGTTACACTTAAGTTAATTACGGAATCTATAGAAGCTGTAGTCACATAATCATCTCCTGCTACTCCATTACCCATACTGTTAGAATCTCCAACAGATACAATATTACCATTAGCATCATGCGTTTCTAAATAATTCTCAAAATTATCATCTGGAACGTAGGTTAATCCGACATGAGCACAATCTTCACTATAAACAGCTGTAACGTCAACATTTAGCCAATTAGCAGTACTCCAATCTTCATCATCTACTTCAATACACGTTAAGTATGGATTGTTTAGCACATTAAAATTTGAAATAGCTACATTGTTTATATTCTTCATGATTAAACTGTATAATTGATTATTATAAGCTAATAAGGTATATAAATTTATATTTTGTGAAAAATCGAGACCTATTATTTGATTATTGTAGCAAGATACATATGACAAAGGGTGATTCTGAGAAAAATCTAAAGTAACTATCTCATTATCATTACATTCTAAAGTTTCCAAATAATAATTAAAACTCACATTTAAACTGGTTAATTGATTATGATAGCATTTTAATACTGATAAAGCGGGATTTTGTGTCACATTTAATTCTGTTAATTGATTGTACCCACAATAAAGTGATTGTAAGGCTGAAAAGCTTTCAATACCTGTTAAATCTGAAATCCCTTGATTGCTAACATCCAAATAACCTATTGTATTAATTTTTGCCGTAGTTACATAGTCGTCATTAGCAATTCCATTTCCCAAACTCGTTGGGTCACCAACGGCAACGACATTACCACTAGTATTGTGTGTTTCTAGATAATTTTCAAAATTATCGTCTGGTACATAAGTATTTTGCGAATATGCTGATATGGCTAGACTAAAAAAAGCCAATAATAGTATTTTTGTTTTCATAGGTGTATATTTTTTAATTTATTACAATCAGATGTTATTACAATTAATGACTAGTGAGTACTTAATAGTAATAACATGCTAGATTCATAACTCTATTCTTTTTTAATGTTATTATATAATTGTATTGCTTCTGAAAACTGGAATCCCAGACAGAACAGCTCTACTCTTATAATATCTTTATCTTAAAGCTTCATGTTACTTTAAAAATGTATTACCTACATGAATATTGATATATTTCAATTTCTAATCAGCATTAAAACCTAAAGCTATATGCGGAATGGCTGTATCATACTCTGCCGATCCACCTCCTTCAAAACTTGAGCTTAAAAACTTTACATTAACACCTGTTATTGGGAATGTAAAGGCGGAATTATCCATTTTATTAATGATAGTCCCATTAGCTTGATTTATATCCGTGTATCCTGGGGTTATTGTCCTCCAGACACTAATGAAATCGCCTGCCTCAACATTTAAAACTTGAGAAATCGTATGATATTCCAATTCTGTTTGAGAAAAAGACAGAACATCTTCATAAATAAAACCATTGTTATTATTTGTTATTTTAATAGTATAAGTACCAGTGTAATTTGTTGGGTTTTGGTACCCAATACTGCATATTACTCCGTCTTCGAGTATTCGCATAGCATAATGGTGAACCTCTAATGGTTTTGCCTCTGTTAGATTTGTATAACCATTTGCTGTAGAAAACGTATGTGTCATTTCTGTAGACACATAACTCTCATCACAAACATTAAGTGTTATGTTTTGATCATCATCACTATTACAACTAAACATTGTAATTGTTAATAGGATTAAAAACGTTTTTATAATTATTTTCATAATAATTATTTATTTAGGTTAAATTAGTTATTGTCCGAGTGCTATAAAATTTCCGAAACCAGTTCCTAAAGAAGATTCTAATACAAAATCATTTCCACTGATGTCATAAATATGAAGTCCATTTGCATCTGTTACATAAGCGTAATTACCATTTAGTGCTACACCACTTGATCTTGATAGTATTTTCATATCTTGTAAGGAAAGTGTTGCCAAATCATACATTCTAACACTATCAGAACTATTTTGCAACGGTGCATTTGCACTTGCTTTCATGGTTACATAAGCATTACCATTATGAATTGCGAATGCTGTAGGATATCCTTCTATATTAACTTCGTTAACTAACGTAAGTGTTGCAGCATCGAATTGTTTTATTTTCTTATCTATTGTATTAGCAACGAAAAGGTAAGTTCCATCGGTTTCAACCCAAGAATGATACTGACCAAAAGGAGCATCACCATAAGAAGCCGTATCAATATCTGCGGTATTTGTGGTTCCTGTTGCTGTCGGAGTTCCTGGTGTTGTAACATCGTAAGAATGTAAACCATTAGCTTGATCGATGACAAATAATTCATTTTGAACCTTTGTAAGACTCATAGCATCTCCACCAGAATTTAATTGACTAGTAAAATTAAAACTAGCGATATCTACAACATGTAAACCTCTATAAACATCTGTTAAGTAAGCCACATTATTAACCATGTACATATCACTTAATAAACTAAAAGCAAGTGTATTACTTTTTTGAATCTCTGCCTGAATACTTGGTGCCGCTACATTACTAATATCTACGATACTTAAATAAGGTTCGGTCGCATCATACTGAGCAACATATGCCACATCTGGAGATACACTTACAAAGTAAGAGGTATTTACCGCAATACTATTTACTAACGTTGGTGCGGTTGGTACCGTAATATCAATAATTTTTAAATCTGTACCATCTGTGATATAGGCATACTCCGCATTTATTGTGCTTCCAGAACCGCTTGAAGAGCTATTATCACTACAACTAAAAGCCAATAACACGACCAATGTTGACACTATTGTTTTTATATATGTTTTCATGTGTTTATTTTTTTCGAAGGTCACATGCTGTTCGTTATTAATTAGATCTTTGTTATTAATAATTTTAACATGCACGTTTCATAATTTTTATTATTTATTTGAATCACTTATTCTCTCAACACTCTACCCTCTCCTACTATTGATCCTTGAACAGAGTTCTCTGTCGCAAGTAAAAAATCACCTTGAAAAGAAAATTCTATATAGTCTCCTACATTCACTGGGTGTACGGTAATTGTGCACACAATAGGATTACTTGGCATGACCGTCCAACTAGACAAAAACGTATGACCAGGGGTTAATTCTGTGAAATAAAAATTAGCCGTTAGACCATCCGATACTCCCCAATTAAAATTAGTTGTATTAGTAAATGACGTGAAATCTTGAAACGTAAAATCGGCATCAACTATAACAGTCGGACCATCTGCCGTTGCCGCACCTGCTCTAAAATAAAATTTCTCAAACGTAGAATTGGGATTTGGCTCATACCGTCCTCTAGCGTAAGCATCAAAAATACGGTCAGGACCATTATTTATTGAATATTTAAAATACTCACTCGTATTTAAGGTTGGTGTAATTGTATCGTCGTCACTACTACAGCTAAAACTCAAGAGTGTTAATGCCATTAAAAGCATTGATTTAATAAATGATTTCATCGTTTTGTTTTAATCTAATATTATTCCTAAAGTGCCTTCGTAATGCCCAGTAATGGAAGTGCCATCTGAAGCTAAAAACGTATAGTCTACATCGATTGTGCTATTTGCAGGCACATTTGTATCAATGTTTATTGCATTTATGATCACCGTCGGTCCTATAGTTCCTACAGCATACCAAACTCCACTTGTTTCTGGAAGGTGACCATAGTTGATTCCATTTTCTGTTCCGAAAGAAGAAGAAACGACTCCATCATAAGCGATTAAAGAATCTGCTGAGTAATTAGGTACACCAGTACTTAAACTAGAGCCGATATACGTATTACCTGTCGAAATTAAACCCGAACCTAAACTTGGATTATCATCTAGCGATACTTTTATTAAAGCCAATTTTGAAGTGGTACTAACCGAATAGGCATAGGCATAACCGAGACCTACATCTCCAAAAGTATCTGTGATTCTCCCATCAGTAAACATAAAGTTGTAATGATCAGGATTACCATCTGCATTGCTGTCTAATTGATCTATAGTGACGTAAGCATTTACAGTTTCGTGAAACGTTGAATTTATTGTAAATCCATCTGTTGAAGCTGCTGATGTAGCATCGTCGTTATTATCACAATTAAAAAAGTAAGAGCAACAACTAGTATTAATAAGGTGTTTATTCCTAATTTCATAATCTACTTTTTTAAGGAGTTACATAATCAATTACAACACATAATTCTACTTCCTCTCCTGAAGCTAGTACAATATCTAATCGAATCTCATCACCTACAGCACTTCCTGCTCTTTGGCAAGTCACAACACCAGAATAGTTTATATCATTAATTTTAATTTCAGGATCTGAATCTACAGCACCATTAGTAACCGCTTTTGTGACAACGAACGTGCCTCCCATATTGCTAATTTGATTCACTTCATACGCTCCAATACCTGGTCCATCATTATTTGGAAAATAATCCGTAACCAAATCTGATGCTGGTATTAAAGTTAGAACCCCTTGTAATTCTGCTGTAAGTCCTTCATAACTACAAACACTTATGTTTGGAGCATTGTCATCATCGTTGTCACAGTTAAATAGAGTAAGTGTAATGGCTAGTAATAAAATTGTTTTTAAAATTGATTTCATAATTCTTATATTTTTGTTTTTTATAATTCAGTTAACGCTTTGAAAACTGACGTTCGAGGTTATATCAAGTAGCTATTAAAATTGTTACCCTCTAATTCTTTCTTTTTTAGAATTATTTTAAAAAAAGATTATTTCGTGTAAGCAATCGAAAACGATTCGATACTTTTCACGACGTAAAAGTCAATAGCTTATGCAAAATAAGCCGTACACTATAAAATGCACGTTACCATATGCCTTAAAAGCGACTTCATGGAATGAAAGACAGACTTCATTCAATTATCGGTTTTGTTTGTGCAATAGACTTAAAGGTTTTAAGTTTGTATTCTAAATTTACACTATGGATATTGACAACATTATCGAGTTACTTTTCAGCATTGCTCCTGCTGCTATCGTTGGTGCAGTGGCTTACTATTTTTTTAAGCAACATGTAGAAAATGAAAATAGTAGAAGACGCTTTTTATTGCAGAAAGATTTGCAAAAAGAAAGCTTTCCATTACGCTTGCAAGCTTACGAACGTATATCGCTTTTCTTAGAGCGCGTGGCACCTTCAAAACTTTTAACGAGAGTTCACCCTACGTCTTCTAATAAAACAGATTATGAAAGCTTACTTATTGCAACGATAGAACAAGAATTAGAGCATAACTTATCACAACAGATTTATGTAAGCGATCAATGTTGGTCTATTACATTAGCTGCAAAAAATGCGACCATTCAATTGATTAGAAAAGCTGCCATGCAAGAATCAACAGATACAGCTGACAAACTTAGAGAGGTTGTTTTAACAGAACTTATGGATAAACCAGCACCAAGTAATGCGGCTCTTGCATATATAAAACAAGAGGTTAGTGAAATGTGGTAAAACAAAAGATGCTAAGCATAAACTAAAAAAA
>NZ_ATMR01000140.1 GCF_000427335.1 Winogradskyella psychrotolerans RS-3
TCTCTTAAATTGCTTACAACGTGATTGTGTATGATTAGTTGCGTGGTTAAGCACCTAATTTAGCAAATAAATCACAGATAGAATATTCCGCAGGAATGTTCGTAAGTCGGCAGTGACCAAGCAATTAATTATACACGGTGTTGTAAAACGTTTTTATTTAGTAACTCTTTTTCAATACTTGTCCGAAATCCAATATAAGTTATTTCGGCAATTTTTATTTTCTCATTTTCAATCCAATCCGCATCTTCATTCATTAATTTTAATTCCGCTTCGTTTTCTGTTAGATTTTTAATTTGTCCGACAAAATATGAATCATCATCAGTTTCTGTAAATATTGCAATCAACTCTTCGTTTTCCAATTCCGATAAACACTCGAACATATTGTTCATTTTTTCGAGTGGTAGTTTTTCGATAAATTCCGAGTAATTGTTATTCTTTATTTCACTTAATTCTTCTTCGTCCCATTCTCGATATTTATCAATTTCGAAATTTCTAATAATTGCAAAACCATCAAATTCTTTTGTCTCGTCATTAAAACAGATAAAGATGAAGATATTGTCGTTAGATTTTAGGCAAATCCCTGAATAAACTTCGTCACGATTTGGTGCTAAATCAACGTGAATAGGAATTCTATTTTTGATGGTTTCTTGCATTTTATTTAAGTTTACTCAACTCAGTTATTCTCTCGAATGCACTTATAAAATTGTTTTGTTTTTCCTTATCACACCAATCAAATAAATAAATATTATAAGAATTTGTCATTTTAAAAGTCATATTTTTTTTGTCAGAATATTGAATAACAGAATCTTTTTCAGTTGCTTTAATGTTTATTTGTTTCATTGTGTCTGTCAAAGAATGAATGAAATTTATATCCACATAAATATCTCGCAATGGAATATTCCACTTCTGAAAGAATTCTGTTTTAGATTTTCCAATAAAGAAAGTTAAAGTAGAATCGGTTGGATTGTATTTCGCTTTTGTATGTACCTCTAATTGATTTGCGTCAGTACATTCAAACATATAGTTTTCTATAATTCCACCTAAATAAGTCATATCAGTACTTTTTTCAATCTTGTCTTTTTCGGAAGAGCAAGAGAGAATTAAGATAAATGTTAGTATGCTGATTGTTTTTTTCAAATGTTTTACAACTAGTTACAAGAGCACAATCATCCTTTTTATCCCTTTTTTAATTCGGGATATCAAACGCAATGGTACTCCATTCTTAGTTTATAATATTAAGAAAAAATTTACAAAGTTTAATGCACAACATTACGTGCATTTCAATAAATATAAGATAGTTACAAGACTTATGATTACTGTTTTCCGTAATGGTATAAAAAAAACGAATAGGTTGCTGGAAATTTTACATGGTGCTCGTAAGAGTTGGGTGGTTTTTGAAGCTATCTAAGTGACGCTTTATTTTTATTGTAGACGGCTAAGTGATGGATACGATTGTTGTAAATAAATTGATGCTTGGTTATAATGCTTCTCGATACATTCTGACAAAAAGGTCGGAACACTCGACGTGACGTTACGTATATCTCAAAAAAAATCCTGATGCGATACATCAGGAATTTTTTTATGGTATTGGTTGGAATGAGCCATAGGATGGCTTTTGGTCCGTAATAGATATGCAACATCGTTCCTGAAGTGTTATTAAATTTACCGGCTTTCATTTCTTCTGTTTTACGAAATGACGACAGCAAATTTTCATACTCATTTTAAGATTTATTCTTTAGTTTCATTTAGCATCATGTCATTTATAAATGCTTGTTTGTTTTCTTTTTCCAATAACCCGTTCTGTAATAACGTGGCAAACCATTCAGAAAATACATTAGCTCCTTTATGGTTTAGATGTTGAAGGTCGCCATATTGAAAATTAGAGAGTGGAAAATTTGAAAAGTCCAGATAATCCATAGTTCCGTATCGCGTTTTCAGTATTTCAATATATTTTTCCTCATTAACAGACTCAAGGTATTTTTTGTGAAGCGGACTTCTTATCAAAATAACTTTTTACCGTTTCTTTACAAAGTTTAATTATAGCATCTAGATATGATAAATTGACTTCTGAAACTCCATTCTCTACAGTAGAAAATTCGTCTTCTAAAGAAGATATATTATCTACTAGCGAATCTGTTTTGTCTCTTTCTAAATAGAAGTAATCACCAAAGTCGTTAGAGAAATACACTTCATTTTTAATGATTCTTGTAAGCTTCATTTTCAGGGAAAGTGACTGCACATTTATGAATGCCGATGGATTATTTTTAAATAATACGAGTTTGTCAGTCATACTCATAAAAGAAGAATATTTAGGGTATTTGTAGGGTATGTATTTATTTCCCCAAATATTTTCATTCATATTTAATTGATTGTCTGTGAACTCAATAAAAACAACTTCTAGCGCTGGATTTTGTATAATAACCTCTTTCGTTTTAAAGTAAATGTAAAAATAGGAATCGCCAGATTGAGATAGGTTTTTTAAGCTAGGAATTAGATGATCGTTAAACGCACATTCGGGTTGAGAATGCCCTAATACGATGTGTTTAGGATTGTTTTGAAGTTTAAAGCTAGTGAATTTTCTATCTAAAGATGATACGCCAATTAAAGTCAAAACAATTATGCCTAATAAAAGGAACGTGAAAAGTAAAATACGTTTAATAAATATGCTCATAACTAAAATTGAAAATATATAAATTCTTGTTGTTTTCCTTGATGCATAAAAATCAATAGGCATATTATAAGATAAAAACACCATCTGTAATAGCGTTTTTCAATTCTACAAAGTTGTGATAAGGTGTGCTGTCCTTCGCGTCCCAACCATTCTATAACGATAAAAAAGCAGATGAGAAGTAGCGTTAACATCGTATCATTGGTTAGTGATTGCGGTATTTTAAATAAAGATCCTGAAAATATACCTTTGATATAGTCTATGGCATGTTGAAGCGATTCTGCCCTAAAAAATATCCAGGCAAAAACGGTTAACCCAAAAGTAAATGACATTAGCCAGAAATCTTTAAGACTTGGGAAGCGTTTGTCTTTAGCAACAATATCTAAATGATTTCTGTTCTTTTTGGTGAGAAGAATAGGCAAAAAATACAATGCGTTTAAAGCTCCCCAAACGATATAGGTCCAATTTGCACCATGCCAAAATCCACTGACAAGAAATATGATGAATACATTCCGAATTTTATTTAATAGACTACCTCGACTTCCACCTAAAGGTATATAGACATAATCCCTAAACCATGTAGAAAGTGACATGTGCCATCGTCTCCAAAATTCAGCTATATCTCGGGAAAAATATGGAGTTGCAAAATTTTGTTTTAAATTAAAACCAAAGAGGCGAGACGTACCAATGGCAATGTCTGAATACCCAGAGAAATCACCATAAATTTGGAATGTAAAAAAGATAGCACCTAAAGCCAAAGTGCTTCCTGAATAGTCTGAAGAATTATTAAAAATTTGATTGGCATATTCTGCACAATTATCTGCAATGACTATTTTTTTGAATAGTCCCCAAAGTATTTGTCGCATCCCATCAATAGCTTTGGCGTAATCGAAATGACGTTTTTTATAAAATTGAGGTAATAGATTTGTGGCACGTTCAATTGGTCCGGCGACTAGTTGTGGAAAAAAGCTTACAAAAGCAAAGAATGCAATAATGTCTTTAGTGGGTTCAAGTTTCCGTTTATAAACGTCTATAGAATAGCTTAAGGTTTGAAACGTATAGAAACTAATACCAACAGGTAGAATAATATTTAAGGAATTTGAACTAATTTCAGTACCAAATAATGAAAAAGCACTCGTAAAATTATCTATAAAAAAATTAAAGTATTTAAAGAACCCTAGGAACCCAAGATTTACTAGAATGCTAATCCATAGTAACTGTTTTCTTTTTGTTTCGTCGTCTTGTTTAGACAAGCTAAGTCCAACTAAATAATCAATTAAGCTACTAAAAAGAATCAAAGATAAAAAGCGCCAATCCCACCAAGCATAAAATATATAGCTGGCGATTACAATTATTAAATTTTGGAGCTTTAGGTTTTTATTCGCGACAAACCAATAAATAATAAAAATGATTGGTAAAAATATAGCAAAATCAAGGGAGTTAAAAATCATTTTTTAGTCTAAAATAGGTCACTTTTTGATTCGCATAAATAGAACTGTAACGTTGACTTCTTATAGCGTAGTGAAACGACGAATTTAATGAATAAATATCGAACTGAATTGCATCGCTTTATAAGCGTTAAAAGCAATGCTTTCATTAGAGCTGTACTTATTATTTTGAATTTACAACGTTTTACTAAGACATCAGTTTTAATTAATTCTTCTTTTTTATGTTCTATTGATAATAAAATAAAACTAGAATATTGAAATGTAGTCATGCTCAGCGTGAGTCATTGTATTTCCATTGAATTCAATATTCTAGTAAAACTTTTCTTATTGTTTTATAAACTAATGACTTTCATCTGTCAAAGGAGAAATCATAATATGTGCTCTGTGTGTTCCAGGATTCATAATCCAAGGATGGTTTGAAGCTACTGGTGCTTCTGGTAAACCGGTAGATGCTGCGGTAGCCCAAGGTAAATACACCACATAACGTAGTTTTGCTTCATCTACTTTTGCTGTTGCAGGATCGTACTCTGCTTTTGGTCCGGAATAGATGTGTAAGGTCGCTCCTGAAGTGATATTAAATTTACCCGCTTTCATTTCTTCTTCGCGGATATCAAATATTTCTTGATGTTTTTTGCCTTCGGCTTTTAAGGCGCGTCCTCTTGCCATAAACGGCTCGAGGTCTTTATGGTAACAGGCAGCACTAAAGCCTTCTTTATTGGGGTCGTCTGCAAGAACTATAAATTCGTTATCGCCTTCTTTTAAGGTTACAAATTCGCCTGCCATATTATAGCCAATCACCTTACAACCAGCTCTACTGGCTTCGGGTGCAGCCATTAATGCGGTTGCAATTAAGGCGTCGTCAGAATCTATCGCTTTTAAGTTTTATTGGTTTCGGTTGGGGTTGTTTCTGTTGTGGTTTCCGTTACATCTGAATCTTGAACGGTTGTTTTTGTTTTGTCTGTAGAATTACAAGACATTAAGAGTCCTGTGAAAATTATTGCTGTGATGATGTGTTTCATGTTAGATTTTTAGATTTTTAGATTGTTAGATCGCTAGATTATTGGATTTTTGGATTGAATTGTTGTTTTTAAAGTTACTAAAATCTGATTAGATTAAGGAATATGAAGGTGGATGATTATTAAAGGTGCTGTTTTTATTATGATGCTTCTCGATACATTCCGACGAAAAAAAGTGTAAATGTTGGAAGTGACATTGCGTATATCACAAAAAAATCCTAATGGGTTAACATCAGGATTTTTAATTCTATTAATGAAATTCCTGCGTCCGCAGGAATTTGTGTTATTCAACAATTACCCATTCTCCTTTTTCAATCAAAGGAATGGCTTGCTTATATTTAACGTCTTTTGTTTCACCACTCATTACATGCTTAATTGTAACCTTATCATTACGTCCAATTTTTGGTTGGTCTCTTACGATGGTTTCTACAACTTGTTGTGGTTGGCGAGATGCACCTTCACCAGCTTGTCTGTTTTGAGACGTACGCTCATCCAAATTAGGAATTTCGTCTTTCTGTGTTTCAAGCTTTTCTTGCTTACGCACTCTAGCTTCTTGAATGGTATCTGCTGTTTCTTGCGGAATTTCTCCTTTAAATAAGAATGATATTACATCTTTATTTACGAGATCGATCATCGTTTTAAACAACTCAAAAGATTCAAACTTATAAATTAATAATGGATCTTTTTGCTCGTGAACCGCTAACTGTACCGACTGCTTTAATTCGTCCATTTTACGTAAATGTACTTTCCAAGAATCATCAACAATCGCTAAAGTAATGTTCTTTTCAAAATCATTAATTAATTGCTTTCCTTTAGTTTCGTATGCTTTTTCTAAGTCTGTTACAACCTGTAAGTTTTTAACTCCGTCTGTAAATGGTACAACGATGCGCTTAAATTTATCGCGTTGTGTATCATATACATTTTCAATTACAGGAAAAGCTAAATCTGCCGCACGTTGCATTTTCTCTCTGTAGTGCTTAAAGGCCGCTTTATAAATAGTACCTGCAATATCAGTGGCATTCATTTTTCCGAATTCAGATTCAGAAATAGGAGACTCCATTGAGAAATAACGAATCAATTCGAATTCGAAATTCTTAAAGTCGTTGGCGTCTTTATTCGTTTCAGCGATGCCTTCTGAGGTATCAAAAATCATGTTCGCTAAATCCACTCTTAAACGTTCGCCATGTAAAGCGTTACGACGACGCTTATAAATGACTTCACGTTGTGCGTTCATCACATCATCATATTCTAATAAACGCTTACGAACACCAAAGTTATTCTCTTCTACTTTTTTCTGTGCACGCTCAATAGATTTAGAAATCATACCATGTTGTATCACTTCTCCTTCTTTTAAGCCCATTCTGTCCATCATCTTAGCGATACGTTCAGAACCAAATAAACGCATTAGGTTATCTTCTAAAGAGACATAAAACTGTGAACTTCCTGGATCTCCCTGACGACCAGCTCTACCACGTAACTGTCTGTCTACACGACGCGAATCGTGACGCTCAGTACCTACAATGGCTAAACCACCTGCTTTTTTTACTTCTTCACTTAACTTAATATCGGTACCACGACCAGCCATGTTGGTGGCGATAGTGACTTGCCCAGCATTACCAGCTTGTGCGACAATATCAGCTTCTTTTTTGTGTTGTTTCGCGTTTAAGACGTTATGATCTATTTTACGAATGCTTAACATCTTGCCTAAAAGTTCTGAAATCTCAACGTTAGTTGTACCAATAAGTACAGGACGACCAGCATTAGATAAGTTTACAACTTCATCAATAACAGCGTTGTATTTTTCACGTTTCGTTTTGTAAACTAAATCGTCTCTATCATCTCTAGCGATTGGTCTGTTGGTTGGAATTTCTACCACATCTAATTTGTAGATTTCCCAAAGTTCACCAGCTTCTGTAACCGCAGTACCTGTCATACCAGACAGTTTACGGTACATTCTAAAGTAATTTTGAAGTGTTACCGTTGCAAAAGTTTGCGTAGCAGCTTCAATTTTTACATTTTCTTTAGCTTCAATCGCTTGGTGTAATCCGTCCGAATAACGACGACCATCCATAATACGACCGGTTTGTTCATCGACAATCATAACCTTGTTTTCCATAACAACATATTGGTTGTCTTTTTCGAATAAGGCGTAAGCTTTTAATAATTGGTTAAGCGTATGAATACGTTCTGACTTTATATTGAAGTCTCTAAATAAGTCTTCTTTGAGATCTGCTTCTTCTTCAGATGATAAACCTTTATTTTCAATCTTAGCAATTTCAGTTCCCATTTCTGGCATCACGAAGAAATCTGGATCATCTTCACCTGAAAGAAATTCAACACCTTTATCAGATAATTCAACTTGATTATTTTTCTCATCGATAACATAATAGAGTTCTGCATCTACTAAAGGCATTTCTCTATTGTTATCTTGCATGTAGTGATTTTCGGTTTTTTGAAGTAATTGCTTCACACCTTCCTCACTTAAATACTTAATTAAGGCTTTGTTTTTTGGAATACCTCTGTAAGCTCTCAATAATTGAAAACCACCTTCTTTAGTATCACCAGCAGCAATTAACTTCTTAGCTTCTGCTAAAACACCGACTAAATATTTGCGTTGTACTTCTTCAATAGCATTTACTTTAGGTTTTAAAGCATCAAACTCGTGCTCATCTCCTCTAGGTACAGGACCCGAAATAATTAAAGGTGTACGTGCATCATCAACTAATACAGAATCGACCTCATCGACAATAGCATAGTGGTGTGGACGTTGTACTAAATCGTCTGGCGAATGTGCCATGTTATCACGTAAATAATCAAAACCAAACTCGTTGTTAGTTCCGTATGTGATATCTGCGTTGTAAGCTTTACGACGTGCATCAGAGTTTGGTTGGTGGTAATCGATACAATCAATACTCATACCATGAAACTGAAAGATTGGTGCCATCCAAGCGCTATCTCGTTTTGCTAAGTAATCGTTAACCGTTACTAAGTGCACTCCTTTACCAGCTAATGCATTTAAATATACAGGAAGCGTTGCAACCAACGTTTTACCTTCACCAGTTTGCATTTCTGCAATTTTACCTTGGTGCATTGCCACACCACCAATAAGTTGCACATCATAATGAATCATGTCCCAAGTAATAGGCTTTCCTGCAGCATCCCAAGAATTAGCCCAAATGGCTTGGTCACCATCAAGCGTTACATAGTCTTTAGCACCAGAAATTTCACGGTCAAAGGCATTTGCTGTTACCGGAATCTGTGTATTGTGAACAAAACGTTTAGCCGTTTCTTTAACAACAGCGAAAGCTTCTGGAAGAATATCGTTTAATACTTCTTCTGTGACTTCGTAGATCTCGTTATCGATTTTATCGACCTCGAGGTACATGTCTTCGCGTTCGTCAATATCTTCAGTAATTTTAGCTTTTTCTAAAAGCTCGTCTTTTTTAGTTTGAAGTGGTTTCCTCGCTTCGGTAATTTTAGCTTTAAATTCAGCTGTTTTTGCCCTCAGTTCGTCGTGTGATAAAGCCTCTAATGCTTTTTCGAAAGTTTTTATTTTTTCAACAATAGGTTTAATTGAACTTACGTCTTGTTTGGATTTATCTCCAACAAAAACTTTAAGCACTTTATCTAAAAATGTCATATTGATAGGTTTGTAATAGATTGATCTGTATCAATCTTTTTTGTTAATTTCAGTTAGTTTTTAATATTTTAAAAACGTGATGCTTATAATAATGAATTAAAAACACCGCTAAAGTCCCCATATGGGAACAATCAATGAGGTATAGATTTTGTTTCGCAATAAAATAACATCCGAAAATAAAAAAGTCTCTTAGTTAAGATAACGCAAGAGACTTTTTTGTGATAATTTTATATGTTAATATTCATCCTCATTCCAGAGGTAATCTTCGTCAGTAGGATAATCTGGCCAAATTTCTTCAATAGAGTCGTAAGAATCTCCTTCATCTTCTATTGCTTGTAAATTTTCAACAACTTCTAAAGGTGCTCCTGTTCTAATTGCGTAGTCAATAAGCTCATCTTTGGTTGCTGGCCAAGGTGCATCACTTAAATAAGATGCTAATTCTAATGTCCAATACATAATTGCGTTGTAATTTAATTTTTTGCAAAAATAATTTTTAGTTGAACAATCCAAGAAAAAATCACATTAATTAGCTGTTAACTTTTATAAATTAATTTATCGGTCTTGCTGAACATTTATATTTATGTGGTTTGAATGATTCAAATATCACTTATAAATGTTTAATCATTAATAGAAAGAACGTGTAATGGTCAACTTTTAATTTCAGATTAAATTTTGCTGTTTTAATCCTGTGCTTTTGAAATAAAATGTTCGTCAATTCGAGTGAATTTTATGACCTATTGGAAATAAAATTAGTATCGAGAATCTCAATAGTATTTAAAACGCTGTTC
The DNA here is from genome assembly GCF_000427335.1 of Winogradskyella psychrotolerans RS-3. Lineage (GTDB taxonomy): Bacteria > Bacteroidota > Bacteroidia > Flavobacteriales > Flavobacteriaceae > Winogradskyella > Winogradskyella psychrotolerans. The sequence goes on from NZ_ATMR01000140.1 coordinate 9,561, forward strand.
TCGATACATTCCGATAAAAAAATATCGAAATACTCGAACTGACGTTTTAATTAAGATTCTTTATTAGGAATCCACTTTATCTCTTCAGCTTGCAAGTCATGTGACAACTTCCGTGCCAACACAAAAAGGTAGTCAGATAGTCTATTAATATACATCAATGTTTCGGGTTGAAACGGTTCTAAGTCATTAAGATGCGACGCCAAACGCTCAGCTCTACGGCATACGGTGCGTGCAATGTGACAGAATGACACAGTTGTGTGACCACCAGGTAAAACGAAGTGCGTCATAGGTGGTAGGCTGTCTTCCATAAGGTCCATACCTTTTTCTAGTTTCTCAATGTCTTCGTTAGAAATCTTCGGAATGTTTAATCGTGCTTTACCGTTTTTAATTGTGCTTTTTCAGGATCTGTCGCTAAAATAGCACCCACCGTAAATAGTCGATCTTGAATATCCATCAATGTGTTTTTATACAATTGATCGATGTCTTGATCTCTGATTAATCCAATATGTGAGTTAAGCTCATCGATGGTACCGTAGCTTTCTATTCTTATATGATGTTTTGGAACTCTTGTGCCACCGAAAAGTGCGGTTGTGCCTTTGTCTCCTGTTTTTGTGTATACTTTCATGTAAACAAAGTTAAGAGTTATGAGTGGAATGTTGAGGGTTATGGGTTAAAATTTATATGTGTAGGGTGTAAAGTGTAAAGTGTGAAGTGTGAAGGAAATATAAGAAAGAGCTGATAGTTGTTGGTTGGTGGTTGATAGTTGATGGTTGTTGGTGATTGTAGGTTGGTAGGAAAGAGATAGGATGCAAGAACCAGGAGTCAAGATGCAAGAGTTAAGATTAAAGAGAATAGAGCTTTTAGTTATAAATGACGAGTTTGAGCTAAAAGCTAAAGGCTAAGAGTTGTTGGTTGTTTGTTGTTGGTTGGTAGGAAAGAGACAGGATTTAAGAGTCAAGAGTCAAGAGTCAAGAGTCAAGAGTCAAGAGTCAAGATAAAAGATAAAAAGATAAA
>NZ_ATMR01000141.1 GCF_000427335.1 Winogradskyella psychrotolerans RS-3
TCTCTAAGGGTATTTCGCTAATGGTGATTCCTGGACTGGGAGGACTAAATTTTCAAACTTACAGAAAAGGAAGAAAATTGAAATACCAGCTTAAACATGATATACCGACCAAATTATATGATGGTAAAAAGTGCTGGGTTCATCCTCGCGCAGGAATAATACCTAAGAGAGGGAAAAAGGGTAAACCAAAGGTTTTGTTTACGATGAATACCCACGATATATCAGGAAGTGATGTGTTCAAGGGTATGTATGGTTTTCATACGGATGATTTAGGGAAGTCCTATTCTGAACCTATAGCATTACCTCCGTTAAACCCTCGTTTTGAAACAATTGAAGGGAAAGAACATCCCGTAGCAGCGAGTGATTTTTGGCCAGCTTTTCATTCTTCCTCTAGAAAACTATTAGGCATAGGCCATACGGTGGTGTATACTCCTGAATGGAAGGTAATGGTTCCCCGTCCAAGACATACCTCCTATGCTGTATACGATGAGAAAAATGACAAATGGGGCAATTGGAAGAAACTCCAAATGCCTGGTGGGGAGCAGTTTTATTTGCGGGAGCAGGTTCAGTACAAAGGTATGATGAAAGCGATGGGACCATTTTATTGCCTATCTATTTTAATCCCCATCCGAATGGGAGGAAGCGATCTGATCGTGTAGCTGTTTTGCGGTGTAGTTTTAATGGAGAAAACCTCATTTACCAAATGCATGGTCAGGAAA
>NZ_ATMR01000142.1 GCF_000427335.1 Winogradskyella psychrotolerans RS-3
GCTTTAATGAAGCATTATATTTCTCTACTTTTCCCACAAATCAATCCTTGGTGGCTTCTTTCATTAAGGCCAGGTGCTGGTTTATAATTTCACTTTTTTGAAATTCAGGTAGCAAGTACCCTTCCAATTTATTTGATAGACAATAATTCAAACCTTTAGAAAGGTCTTTTTCATCTTTGTATTTCGCCAAATACCCATTTTTAAGGTGATCGATCATATCAGGGATCCCTCCTACATCGAAACCGACAACAGCCGTCCCGCATGCAAGGCTTTCAAGAATGGTGGTCGGAAGGTTGTCGGCAAGTGATGGGGCGACAAAAACATCCGATGCATTGTAAACCAAGTTGGTGGTATAATCATCCGTGATGAAACCCATAAATTTACAAGGGAACGGAATAGATTCCTGAATCTCTTTATTTGGACCACTACCGAAAATTAGAAGACAAACATCAAGGTCCTGATAATTCTCTTTCAAATCTTTGAGTGCTTCCATAAGGTATTTCCACCCTTTATAAGGGCTGGTAATTTTATTGGC
>NZ_ATMR01000143.1 GCF_000427335.1 Winogradskyella psychrotolerans RS-3
CATTGCAGGAACAGTCCATATGTTTCCATCCAATGCGGTGGAGATGCCAACGGGTGCCTCTCTTCCATTGGAACATTCAAACAAGTTTTCGGTGGTAACTGTTGCCATGCCCTGAGATAAAGATGCCGTCCCTGTATAGGTGGAGGGGACAATTGTTTCTGGCTCCATTTCAGTAGTACAAGCAGTATTGGCTAAAGAAATTAAGGCTGTAAAAAGAATAAGCTTTTGACTATTTTTCAATCTCAAAGGGTTTAGGCCGAAACGAACAACTGTTATTATTTGATGAACTGTAATTGCTTGTTTAGACGAAAATTAGGATAAAACCCTTCGCAAACTTGGTAACTTTGCCTTTCTTTTGTCAATGAATATTGAAATGAATCAATCCTCTCTTAAAAACGCTTTTAAATCTTATTGAGTTTGCCATCAATTTGGTTTGGAATAGGCAGCCCTAAAAATCTCGCACATTAATGGGTAAATATGAATGTTTTCTAATGAAGGGATGCTGTATCCATTTTTAAAAGCAGGCCCATTGGCATAAACACACCATGCATTTCCTTGTTCTTGGCATCATAACCATGAACACCTATGGTCTTGATTTCCCTTTTCATAAATGATTTCTTTACGCGCTTCTAGGTAAAAAATATAGCCGTAGTCTGCTACCAATTGG
>NZ_ATMR01000144.1 GCF_000427335.1 Winogradskyella psychrotolerans RS-3
TATCCAATAGCTAGACAAATAGCTGGAGGAACAATCATAAAATCGGTCCCAATTGAGTGATTTCATCCCATATAAAAACATCCATTCAAGTTCAATTCGTGAAATATGAGGTAAATTGCTGGGAGAAAAATGATTTCCATTAAGTTTTGAAACAAAAAATCGCACTCATAATTTCCAAAGTTGGTCATCCTATTTGTTTGTTACTGACTTTTTTAGTCTATTTCCTTTTCAGTATTCATGATCCGGCAAAAGCTTTCTGGACCCTAACCATAATCATTTCATTAGGGATTTTGCCCCTTATAGGCTGGAACCTATACCGTACCCGAAAAGGATTGTATTCAAACTTTGATGTTTCAATCAGGAGCCAACGGTCCTCTATGTACCGCTTTATCCTGGTATTGGCAGTAATTGTATTAGCCGCTTTATGGTTTAGCAATCAGCCGTCCAGTGTTATTATAGGGAGCTTGATACTCATACAATTGCTGCTACTTGCTTTCTTCCTTAACTACAAAATCAAAAATCTCCTTACACGTTGCCATCGCTGTTTTTACGGTTTTGGACTTTGGGAGATTAACAAAGAATTTTCAATGATCA
>NZ_ATMR01000145.1 GCF_000427335.1 Winogradskyella psychrotolerans RS-3
AAATATTAGTATGACTGAAGAAAATCATTGTTACGAAAATGCCATAGCAGAACGCGTAAATGGCATCTTAAAAGATGAATTTTATCTCGACCAAACCTTTGATAACATCAATCATGCAAGGAAAGCTGCAAAAAATGCAATTAATTTATACAACGAAATAAGATTACATTTATCTTTAGACTATAAAACACCTAATATGGTATATAAATTATCAGCTTAATTCAATTTTAATCTGTAGCCATATTTCAGGACAAGACATTTAAAATAGCCATTGAATAAGAATTATAAAATATTAGTCCTACTATTTGCCGCGTTATTTTTAATTGACTGTAGTTCTACTAATAAATTAGTTAAGAAAGCTAAACAATTAAATTGTGAGAAACCTATTGAATTCATTTATGATAGACAGAGTGATATAGTTAAACTTGAACTTATAGAACAAGTCCATGGCGATTATAGGATTCCAAATTATGAATCAGAATTCAGGTACGTAATCTCTGAGTTTGATAAAAATATTAATTCTGATATTAAAGTCAATAATGGTTTTGGATTTCAAAATGACTCCGTCATTTACGTTAACACGAGAATAGAAAGAATTATTATGACGTTTGGAGACCTCAAAACTACACTAGAAACTGATATTAATTTTAAACTGAAGAATAATGAAATTAGAATTACTGGTATTCATTCAGGTCATTGGGAAATCTCTACAAATGTTATGTTCCGGAAAACACTAATAGATGCTGTTCATCAGTTTCTTCAAATGAATTGTGATTAGTAACGCTGTACAACAAAGTACTGCAGCAAAACACAAGTAAAATGTCATACCCAAATGCAGCGAACAGACGAAGAAACTATACACAAAACTGCCATCACAAATGAAAGATGTAAGTAAATGGCATAATAATTGAATGAATAAAGAAAATCAAAAAAAACCGTATTTATGAACAAGTTAAAATTACCAATAGCACTTACTTTTTTATTAATTCTTTTTGTAGCCTGTAGTACAGATGATGAAGATAATTCACTTGAAATATATACCACCGAAGATTTGAGTTTACTACATAATAATAGCTCTAAAACATGGGAGTTAGAAGCCTACTATCAGAACTACGATAATTGGGTAAGTGATCAAAATGAGTGTTTTGTTGATGACAGTTACATTTTTAAATCAGATAATGAGGTAGAAGTAATTAGTGGAAATGAAAATTGTTATTATGGTGATTCAGAAATTGCAGAAGCAAGCTATACGTTTTATGAAGAACAAGGGGAAGTTTGGTTGACTATGATTAGAGGGAAAATAACAGATAATATAGTGAGTAGTACATCGTTTTCATTAAAATTAATAGAGTTACAAGAAGATAGAATGGTATTTTCTTCTGGACATAAAGGAGATTATAAAATGGCTTTAATTTTTGTAAAAAACTAAAGACGTGTGGTAACATCCTGTATAATAAATGGCTTGATCACTGGCGATTTACTAACATTCTTACGGAATATGGCTTCGCCAGTTCACTGCGCTCGGGTCTATCTGTGATGTATTTGCTAAATTAGGTGCTTAACCACGCAACACCCGAGCGAAGCGAACAGACGAAGTAAACCATACACAAACCGTAAACAAGTTTGAAAAAAAAACGCTACAATTAATAATGTTAGGAATTCTACTAACAACTTGTAAATCACATGAAGTTGATGGAATTTGGATGTCCTACAATGATAGAGTAATAAATACTGATTTTCCTTACTCTAGTACAATTGAAGGGTTTTTGATTGACTTTGATAAAAAAGAGTTTAGTTGTTTCGATTCTGATTCAATACAGAAAATAGATATTGATTTTACTAAAAAACCTGCTACAACATCGTATTAAAATAATTGCGGTTTAATGCTTAAACAAAGGTGATTTCGTGGTTGCCTGCATCTGATTTTCCTTCGGAAAATCCTCGCATACAAACCCGCAGCTATACTTATACATAAACGTTAGCTCTAATTATGACTCGTCCTGAATAAGGGATAATTCCGGTCTGCTGTGCCTTAACACCATAACCCAAGTTAAACACCTACAAAACAGCAATATAGAAAAAATCATAATACAGGTTATAGCGTGGTTATAGCATGCTTAAAACAAGCTTATAGCATAACCAAAGACATTCAGTGAGGTTTAATATTAATAATTAAGGCTTATGACCTTGTGAAGGGTATAATGAACTGCTTGCCCCTAGCCTACCTACAAAAATCTTCGCAGACTTTATTGGTCCATAATTATTTATTAAATTAGGTGTTTAAAACACTGCACTAATCATACACTATACCGCTAAAAACATAACTACCTTTAAAATTTACAAGAAATAAAAATCAGTTAATTAAACTAAAAGCAAACCTAAAACAATGCTTTAAATACCACGAAATTGAAACAGAACGACACCGTAACTTCAGATACATTGCCACTAAAAGAAATGATTTTGTGGTGGGAAAAAAGAAGGCTAATTTTCAATGTTTTAATTATTGGATTATCTGTGTTTTCTATATACAGTTATTGGGATTATCCGATGAGATCCATAATAGGAAGTAATCAAATTATTCGTAATGCCATCATTTTTATTTTTGGTGCTAATTATGTTATACCTTAAGTCGGGGTTCTGGTATTATTAGCTATTACAAAACATACATTTCTAGTAAAAGAAAGAGATGGATACTTTTTATACTTGGAACTCTTTTTTCACTAGCCTGGACCAACCTTAAATTTGTAATTGAATTTGATGTTCTATTTGCAGACTGAGTCTTATTCCTTTTTAATTTGCTGATTTTAAAACATTACCAAAATCACCAACAAGTTTGACGCAACCATTAAGCCATTTCTGCATCTACTTTAAAACGATACAATTAACACTACTATGAAAAAGCAAATTCTACTTCTGATAATAATCGGTCTATTCTTTTCTTGTACTAATGACGATGATAATGATTCTCAAACGGTGACTATGCGCATTAATCATTATCAAAATACAGCTATAGCTTTAGACCCCGTTATAGCTTTACTTGTGCAATATGATGATAACATTGGAACAACTAGCTGGAACAACTTCTACGCTACTATTGAAGGATTTAATTATGTTCCTGGACAGGTTTATGATCTTTCTGTGAGAATTGACCAAATCGGTAATCCAGCGGCTGATGATGGCGCATTTAAATACACACTCTTAGAGGTTATATCGGAACAAGAGGTGCCAGCTGAAACTGAATTTAATATCAATTTAAAAATCAACGGACAAAATTTTATCACTACAGATTCTGGTTATCAATTACTAAATCAAATTGATATCGATTGTAATACCTTATGTGATGCGCTAGATACACTATTAGAAAGTGAAGATGTAGTCGTTGGTACTTTTAAACATCTTGATAATAATGAAATTCAGCTAATTGAACTTGAATAAAGCTTAAAACACGATGTAGTTTAGGACACTGGGTATTCCTATTTTATCAAAAATAAAAACACCCACTCTTTCGAGCGGGTGCCATCACTAACAAAAAAACTCAAAAAACATCATGAGAAACTCACAATACGATTAATCTTTTTATCCCTTAAGATTAATCTTTTTTGCTAGCAATCAATCAACGTCACTTAATTTGCTTCCCCACAAATTAAGTGGTTGAAAGCTTTTTAAAATCTATAGCTTACCGTTCCTTTAATAAAGAAAGGTGTGCCTGGTGTAAAATGTATTTCTTCAACAGATTGTGCTTCGTTTTGTAAACGCGATTCTGTAGCAAATTGTGTTTCATTCCAATCCACATCAAACAAGTTTTCTATGGCTAAGCCAAATGTTATATTTTGTAATCTATAATTGACGTTAAAATCGGTAACCATATACCCTTCTGCCACAATTGAATTATCTTCATTTGCTGCTCTATCATCTAAGTATCTAAAACGTAAACCTCCAGAAAACCCATTAAGATCATCAACCGATAAACCTCCAATTAGCGTAAAATCTGGTGCTAAAGGAATGTAGTTTTCACCATCCGGATCATCTACGCTTCTGGCATTAGTAAGCGTTGCATCGGTATCTAAAAACAACCAATCGGTTAATTGGTAACGCAAGCCTAAATCTAATCCGAAACGTCTTGTTTTTCCACTTGGCTCTACAATACCTGCATCACCTACATAAACGAATTCTTGTTCTAAAAACAAATACCATAAGGCAGAGTTCACCACTAATTTTGGAAATGGTTTCCAAACAGATCCTAAATCGGCTCCGTAAGAACGCGGCAAAATATCTTCACCTCCATTGGCAACCACCACTCTAGTATCGTTAGAGTGAAATCCTAATCCTGATTTTAAATACAATTGCAGATTATCTTGTGCATTGTAATAGAAATTCAACTTCGGACTTACAATCGTTTTAGTTTCTGATAAAGTTTGATAATTAGACTGCAAAGCATCGTTATACATAAACTTGAAATAGTCTAAACGTAATGCTGGTGCCACTTTAAATTTACCAAATTCAAATGCTGCATTTACAAAAGCATCAATATTTGTTTGGTTAATATCACCTAACTGAATATTCTCTAAAGTTGTACTTCGATTTAAGGTTCGAGATAATTCTACATCATCAGAAATATCATGTCTTAAGCCTATACCAGACGTCAGCGTCAATTCCGTATCACCCAAAAATGTGGTGTGTGTAATGGCTGTATTTGCACCAAAAATATTTCGATCTTCTTTCTGATAAATTTGATCTCCATTAATAGGATCCTCTAAAAAGAAGGTAAAATTAGAATACAACTCAAAAGCATAATGCGAATAAAAGGCATTAGCACTTAAACTGGTATGATCATCAATGTATTTATCGAAAGTCACATTAAGGTTGGTACGTTCTGTTTGGCCTCCTTCAGTATCATCAATGGCTCCAAAACGTGAGATGTTTCCATTATCTACTTCGCGCTGTGGAATCTGCCCAGAAGCATCCCAACGGCTTGTAAAATGAGAAGCGGTTAAGGTCAATTTATCATTTTCTGGTGAAAACATAACGTACTTTCCAAATAGGTTTAAACGGTTAAAGTTCTGTGGCGATTCAAAAGGACCATCGGTATTAATATATTCTAAAGCCACATAAGCATTTTGATTTTTAGTATCTTCTAAAAGATTGAATAAACCAACCGTTCTCATGGTATTAAATTGCCCCACAGAAAATGAAACCTCACTTTCTTTTAGGTAATCTTTTGTTTTAAAATTAACATAACCAGCGGTATTAAAATCTCCTTCTTGGGCATAATAGCCACCTTTACCAAAATCAATTTTATTTACCGTTTCTGGAATTACAAAATGCAAATCACTATACCCTTGACCATGGGCATGAGACACCATATTTACGGGCATTCCATCTACAGAAATAGAAACATCAGTACCGTGATCGATATCAAAACCACGTAAAAATAATTGTTCGGCTTTACCTCCACCTGCATGTTGACCAATAAATAAACCTGGTACTTTTCTTAAGACTTCTTGTGTGGAATTCACAGGAGTGACGTTTAAATCTAATCTCGAAATAGTACTTACCGTATTTAACTCTTCGGTAATCACCATTTCATCTAATTGAAAGGCTTTTTCTTCTAGAATAAAATTTAGATTTTCAATGGATTGTAAGGTTATAAACCTGGTTTTGTAGCCTAATAACCCAATTCTTAAAGAATCTCCTAATTTAGTATTGGCAATAACAAACACACCATTTCCTGATGTATGTGCGTGACTTTCGGAAGCTTGATTATAAATATAGGCAGCTTCCAAGGGTTGATTTAACTCATTTACAACACGTCCTTTTACGTTTTGTCCGTATGCTGTAAAGGCAAAACAAGTCATAATAAGGGTTAATAGACTGATCTGTTTCATTCGAAAATTTTTGAGAATTAATTTATAAATTATAGTATAACAAACATAAATATTTTGTTACAAATTTGTAGGAATTATAGCTGATTTATCTTTGAAACCATAGTTGGTCCTAATTCATAAATACTAGCTAAAAGTTCAGCTTTTAGAGGTTCAACTGCCTCTGTTTTACCTGCTGCTTTATAAATTTCTGCAATGTGGTAAATGACGGCTGGCTCAAATGTTTTGCCTTCTACAAAATCTACCATAATTTCATTTGCTTTCTCAATGTTACCTGCTTTAAAATAACTCCAAGCTAATAAGTTATACGATTGTGGTGTGGGTCTATTTTCAACTTCTTGCTTTGCGATTTCTAAAGCACGCTCTGGCATTAATAAATCTTCCGAGAAAACCATAACGTTGTATTGATTATACATGTCTCCGTACAATTCATTTTTAACTGCCGCTTGATAGTTTTTTAAGGATTCTGCCTTTAATTTTGAATCGTCATTAAATTCTGCAATCTCTGCTTTTAGTAAATCGTAATCTGGAGTGTTGTGATAAGACGTTACGTGGTTTAAGATATTTAAAGCTTCCGTTGGGTTCTTCTCGTGCGAATACACGATCCATGCAATTCCTTTTTTAGAATAAGCATTATTAGGATCTAATTCTAAAGCTTTTAAAAAATAAGAGTAAGACTTATCTATCTCACCAGCATGACCATAAAAATCTGCGATGTTGGTATAAGACCATAGCTTCATACCTTTTAAATTAGAGGATTCTGCTATGGCCATGGCTTTTTCCATGTTTTCAATAGCACCATCTAAATTACCTTTATGATCCTCTAATTTTGATAAACGAATCAAATAATCGAAACTAGATGTGTTTTTTATGTCTTTTAAATAGGCTTCAGCATAGATGTAGTTACCTAACTCTAAATGCACATCGAAAAGCATTTTTTTAGTCCCATTAAGTTTTGCACCATTAGCTTCTGCTTTTTTAAGTAAGACTAGAGCGTCTTTAAAACGGTGTTGTGAAATGTAATTTGTAGCGATATTTTTTAAGAGTCCGGCGTCACTATCCTTAACTATTTTATTAGCTTCAAGGAGATCCGTTTCGGCTTTAATTAAATAATCAATCTCTCCTGTAACGTTAAACACCTCTGAATTGGCATTAGCACGACTGATTAAATAGGTATAAGAACTAGAACTATTCTCTATTCTAGTAGTCCAAAAATCGACATCTTCTAATAGTTTAGTTTGGTCTATTTCGGTGGATAGGTATTGGCTATAATCAGCTTCATCGGTAACCTTATTAGAATTACAACTAAGCATTATTAGCGTTATAAAAATGGGAAGTATGTTTTTGAGTTTCATAATAATTTGTTTTTTGAGTTTGGTTAATTCGTGTGGAAGCCCATATTAATAATCTAAAATGAGATCTTTCGATCCCATTTTAGGTTACTAATCAATCGCTTACCAAGGAGACGCTAAGTAAGGGAAAGACATCAAAAATTCTTTGTCATTAGACGCCACATTATCACTTACTAATCCAGGGTTTTCTGGGTTTGTTAAACCTGCTTCACCACCGAAAATTAAGATCAATTCTACGTCGATAACATCGTCAGTTAAGTTTCTACCTGTTAAGATATTTGTACCATCAAAAAATGTTGTTGGTGCATCTAAAGAAACCGTTAATACATCCGTAGCTAAAACACCTGTAAATTGTGCTGCTGTAAAGCCTAAAGCATTAGCATCAGTTGGTGATGCTGGATCGTAAGCTGGACTCAAAGTTTCTAATTTAGTTTGGAACGCAGCTTGAAACGCAGCTCCCATATCTGAAGGTGTCGTTGTATTAAAAGCATCTTTCATACCATCGTTTACAAAAACCGTATTAATTGCCGGTCTAGCCATTTGGTCTTCCTGAACATAAGTTCCTGTAAAGTTTGGACCTGTAGGACCTGTTACGTTATCGTCGTCGTTACTACAGTTGATAGCTGTCATTGACGCTAAAATTGCAACTGCAAATAGTTTTATATTATTGAATTTCATGTTATTTAAATTTTAGTGTTAATTAATATCATCAGATACCTTTTGATGTTGAATATATTAGTGTTCAACCTGAAGTCTTAAGATTTCTGCATGACTATTTATTTTAAATTATTGTTTTCTTTTAGATTCTACCCAAGTATTAATTGTGCCAGATCCACCAATCATAGATTTAGGTACCTCAACAACTACAGATAATACATTAGAACCAGCAAATGTATCGTCACCAGGATTAGCAAATCCGGTTGCATCTCCTGCAATAATTTCAGTGTACTTGTTAAAATCAAAAAAGAAAGGATCATCTCTTGGTCCTGCAAAGAATTTCATGCCTGCAAACTCTTCTATCATCGCAGTTTCTCCATAATTTGTAATATCTACAACACCTGCATTAGTTGTTGTTGAAACAATGGTACTGTTTAAACCCGTTGATGTAGGTCCAGTAGGTCCGAAGAAATACATTTTACCATCTCTTGGAGTTGCTTGGATTACAAGATCCTCAATATTATCTCCATCGGTATCAATATTGAATTCTAATAATACACGTTCATCAAAAGATGCTGCTGCAGTATTACCAGGAGTTAAAAGTCCTTGTACGTTGGCAACCAACACTAAGTTAGATGTGTTTTCACCTCTAAAGGCATAAAAGTCTGTGATATCACTTGTACCACCTTGCACTGCAGGAGCATCAATATGATCTGCTGCAATAGCAACGAATGTTGCAATACCTAAGATTGCAGTTGCGATTAAAATTTTTGTTTTTTTCATAATTTTTGAGATTTTGTTAGTTTTAATGTCTCTGTTCTACCTACGAAAAAATAGAAGTAGCGGTTTTGTTAAAATTTTGTTAATGAAATAAATTGATGATTTCTCAGCATAAAAAATTAACTTTGACCCTTCAAATTATATGTTATGAATCCATCGGCTAACGGCTGGATAAAAAATTACTTAATCAAGTTTCTGAAACCATGTATTCTCAAACTGAGACTGATGTGTTTTATATTAATTTAAAACGTGCTGGATTTATATATGGTAGTAATATTAAAGTGGTTTTAGATATCGTTAAACCCTTTGAGCTTAGTGAGGAGGAACGTTGTAAGACTAATTTACTTCTTACATTCTATTATATTTATAATAAGGAAAACTCAGAAGAACAATTCACAGCAAGTCTCATTAGATATTACAAGTCTATCAGTGACCAAAAGCGATCGTTTTTTGAAGATTTATTTAGTGATAAAACTGCCGATAGTTTATTAGAAAAAATACTTCATAAACGGATACATATTGATGATAATTTTATTTCAAAAAGTTTTAATTATTTTTTAATTAATGCACTTTTATTTGTTGATGTTTTAGGTTATCAACGTTTTTTAAAAGATGAAAAGCACATTAAAGACTATGTTGAAAATCTTGAATCGGCATTAGAAACTATTGTGTTTTCAGTTATTGAGAACAAGACTTTAAAATCTGAATATGATGAAAATCTTATTAGATTGTTTGAAAGTTCTATTCGTTATAAAAACCCCGAACTTCTAACCTATAATGATGCTATTTCTATTATAAATGAACCTTTAGAAAAGCTGTACGTCATAGATTTAGTATGTATGGCGTCTTGGACAGATAAAATTATAGACAAAGAAGAAAAAGGCTTTTTAAATCAATTAAAAACGGATTTAAATGTTGATAACAGTATTATTGTTAGATCAATAAATGATATAAACCTGTTTTATGATGAGCATAAAGGAGACGTTGCTTTTTTAAGCTCTAAAAATTTAGCACAAAGTTTTTACGATAATAGTAGCAAAGTCGTCTCAAAGCTTATAAAACGAAATAGCAAACGTTTAATAAAAGAATTATCTGAAAGTAAGGAAGCATTATACCTTTTAACCCAATCTACACAACGAAATCTTACGGAAGAGGAACAGAAGAAAGTTCAAACACAACTTATTGATATATTTAAATCTATACCAAGTTTGGCCATCTTTATGTTGCCCGGAGGTATGTTGCTTTTGCCTTTATTTATCAAATTTATTCCTAAGTTATTACCTTCGGCTTTTGATGATAATAGAATAGACGATAAGGATTAAACGAAAGAACCTCCGAATTATGAAGCACATTTTGCTTAGTTTAATAGTCTTAGTATTTACGAATTGTGCAGATAAGCCTAGTACGGAATCAGAGCAAATAACAGCATATTACAAAGGCTATATAAATTCGGATTACGAACAGATAAAAAAGGTATTATCCGATAGTCTTACAACAGTCTTTGGAGACTATATAACCACCTACTCTCATCAGAGTTACTACGAACAATTTAAATGGGACTCCATCTTTAAACCCGTTTATAAATTGGATGCTTTAAAATATGAAGAAGGGCAATTTATTGCGACTGTCTCTATACGTTCTTTAAAACTTGAATTTTTGAAGAATACCCCAATGACGTGTCGCTATCAATTTCAATTTATAGCAGGAAAAATATCAAGAATTGAAGAATTAGATTGTAATAGTGTTGATTGGAATGTATGGCAAAACGAAGTGGACACTCTTGTCAATTGGATTAAGATTAACCACCCTGAAATGGATGGGTTTATTCACGATTTAAGTATGCAAGGCGCAATCGATTATTTAAAGGCCATAGAATTATATAAAAACCGTGAGGTAGATTAATACTACAATTAGCTCTCCTTGTCTTTATTCAAAAAAGCAACTTTATTTCCCTTTAACATTAAAATTTTTATAGGTTACACATAAATTTAAACCTATCCGATACTACTCTAACCAATTTTTAAAATCCTTAACACGTTCTCTAGCCACTATAATATTTTGCTCATTAAAACGGTTGAGTTTTATTTGAAGTCGTGAGTTGGTATAACTCACCATATCTTTTATAGCATTAATATTTACATAGAATTTCCTACTAATTCTGAAGAACACATCGGGTTCTAAATCTGCTTCTAACTCATCTAAAGTGGCGTCTAAAAGATAATTACGGCCTTCGGTTGTAAAGGCATAAGTGCCTTTGTTTTCACTGTAAATACATTCGATATCTTCAATATTTATAAGTTTTAGGTGCTGACCAACTTTTACTGAAAACCGTTTTTTATATTCGCGCTCTATCGGATTCACCAATAAATTTTTAATATCATTAAAATCTAAGGTTACAGATTGTTTTTGAGGTAATCTGCCTTTATATTTTTCAACAGCAGTTTTTAAATCCTCATCATCAATCGGTTTTAATAAGTAATCAATACTATTTAGTTTGAAGGCTTTTAGGGCATATTCATCATAAGCTGTTGTAAAAATTACAGCGGACTTTATATCGATAGCTTCAAAGATTTCAAAAGACAAGCCATCACTCAACTGAATATCTAAAAATATTAAATCTGGATGCTCATTATTTTGAAACCATTCTATAGACTCTTCAACCGAATGTAACATGGTTTCTGCATTTAGATCTACAACTTTTAGCATACGTTGTAATCGTCTTGCTGATGGTTTTTCGTCTTCTATTATGATTACATTCATGACTTAAAATTTATTTGTTTTGATTCTTAAATTTATAAAACGTGTTATTCCCAAAAGGTGGTTTTCTTCTCTTTTTCCTCTAAGAATTTTTCTGTTTTTTTGTCTTCCCAACTTTTCTTAAAGATCTGTTTGCCTTTAAAAACATTCAAGCCGTGCACAACAATAAAAACGGACCATGCGACTATTAAACTGAGGTTTAGGCTGATGATATTATTTTTGTAGGGTCCTGCAACAATATATAAATTATACAAAAGAAGTACTACAAAAACGATGTAACCAGCTAAATGAATATAGAAAAGTTGGAGTCTTCTAAGGTGGTCTTTTGCTTCTCGAAATTGCTCTTTGTCATCGCTATTCATATCCCTTAAAATTTTAATATTCACTCTTAACTTTTCACTTTTCACTTTCCACTCTTAACTCTTAACTCTTAACTCTTAACTCTTAACTCTTAACTCTTAACTAAAAACTATTCCCAATTCTGCTCTTCCTTATTCATAAACTCTTCAATTTTTCGTTTTTCCCAATTGTTTCCAAAAAAGAAATTTGGACCAAAAACACCAAGAAAATGAAATACCAAACCAATACCCCAAAATAATGCTGTTGCGTAGGTTCCGAATTCTGTAAAACCATTATTAGAATTCACTCCAATCAGTATAATTAAAAAGAGATTGACTATCACATAACTCGCCAAGTGCCAATAAAAACCAACAAGTGCATCTACTTTTTTCTTCGCTCTTAAATACGCTTCTTCTTTTCTAAAGTCAGATGTTTCTTCCGTTTCGCTATAAAGTTCTATGCTATATTTTTCCATTATTTGTTGCTTTTATGTTGCTCTAACTCATCATTCATATACTGTTCTATTTTACGCGCTTCCCAGTCATCTCCCAAAATTAATGGAAGTCCAAATACAGAAAAAGCATGTAAAGCAAGTCCAACTCCCCAAACTAACCATGATGCAACAGTAGAGAAATCAAAAAATGCTTCATCATAGGTTTCTTCATTATTTAAATTGTTCATCATCTTAACAGTTGTAATCACTGAGTTTATGACAAAATATACTGTAAGGTGTGTGTAAAACGCTTTTAGTTTTTCAACTCTTGTTTTAGCTTTTAAATATTTTAATTCAGAATCTTGTTGTCCCATTATTTTATAGATTAATTCCAACGTGCAGTATCATCTTGCTTACGCATGTATTCTTCAATTTTTCGTTCTTCCCACTTAGAACCTAAAGCTCCATTATCTACAAAAACTTTATAGGCTTGAAACGTTAATCCAATTCCCCAACCAATCATTGGAAACCAAAACCATTGTATCGTATAATATGAATACTTATACCAGATGAAAATCAAAAAAGGAATAACCACACAGTAAGAAACTAAACTATAATAGAAGCCTTTTAACTCTTCTACACGCTTGCGAGCTCTTACATAATCATCATTAAGACGTGCTTGTGATTTTTGTGTTGTTCTCATAATTGATACTTGCTTTGTGAGCATAGGAATAGCTACTGAAAAATCCTTTTCTCTTTGATTGATCTGTACTTTTCTATTTGATAAAAGCTGATAGCGCTGTTTTATATTTTCTAAACCCACGCCACTACTCTTTTTTACGATTTGTTTGGGTTGAAGATTATTCATCACTACTAAATGATCACCGTCTTCATAAATCATAATATGTAAGGGCTTACTAGACATTACCATATTATGCTTAACTGCATTTTCTAAAAGCAACTGTAATGACAATGGCACCACTTTACTTTCTGGGTTTGATGCTTTATCCGGAATCTCAAAAATGATACTATCCTCAAAGCGCATTTTTAAAAGCGACATGTAAGTTCTGGCAAAATTCAACTCTTCATCTACCGTCACCAATTCTTTACTTTTCTGCTCTAAAACATAACGATAGACTTTGGATAGGGAGGTTGTGAATTTTTGTGCATTTTCTGGATTTTCTTCAATTAAACTCGTTAAAACATTTAAACTGTTAAACAAAAAATGAGGATCTAACTGATTCTTTAAAGCATCGAACTTGGCACTTGCCGTACCTGCAATGACTTTTTGTTCTTTAATTTTATTTTTTTGATAGCGATTATAGAAATAAACAACATGAAAAACAGATACAATACTTAATGTAATCCATAACCCAAACGAATAGGCTTTCCAGGATTCCTTTTGCTTAAACACATTAAAGTCCGTTCCATAATAGAACACTGATGTTCCTGCCCGTAAGAAAAACAGACCAACTAAAGTGATGACTGTACTTCCGATAATCCCTAATATAATTCGCTTTATGTAATCACTTTTATCCCAAGTTCGTCTTTCCATAAAATCGAAAAACGCCATATTAGAATAGCCTAAAACAAAGGCATAGAGTTGATAAAATCCAAATTGAATACTAAAGTCATTAAATGAGTCATAATTAAAACCATCAGATAAAAGATTACCTATTACAAATACCACACATCCAATGGCGAATGTTAGTATTATTTTTTTAATGACTTCTTCATATTTTTTTAAGCTTTACAATCTTTAGAAACCGCTTCTGCACGTTCTTTCCCCCAATTGGGATGTAATTGACTCTCTGGTTTAAAGGTATTAAAAAGTTCAATGGATGCTTCTATTGCTTTACAATAAGGTGCTGTATCTTTTCCGAAATATTTTGCGCTTCCCATTTCCCACTCCGCTTTTCCTAAGGCTGCTCTTGGGTTTGTTGGATCTAAGGCAGTTGCTTTTTCATAAAGCTCCGCTATTTTACCACCATACTTCATACCGTAGGTCATACCATCAAACGCCACCCAATTGGTAAAAACTTGAGCCTGCATTACAAGTAATTCTGTGTTATTTTCACTCTTCAACATAGCCGCATCTAAATGTTCTTGTGCCTTGTCTAATTGCGCTTTTAATACTGTCGCATCTTTTTCTGTCCAACTTTTTAAGCTATTAATCTGTGCTATATAATAATTTGGCAACCATTCTTTAGGTTCTGCTTTAGCAATCCGTTCAAACATATTTTCGGCTTCATCAGTTTTATTGGCTTGCCATAGGTCAAAGGCTTTGGACATACCTTTTTCAAAATTGGCTTGCGCTTGTGTTAGTCCTGAGACTACAAGTAAAGCAATGAGTATTATAGTTTTCATCTTACAGTTTTATAGTTAATGTTTTATCGTCTTTTAATTCAAATTTAGCATCGCTCCATTGTGGTGGCCCCATAAACCCTTTGGCATCATTAGAACATCCATAATCTTCCGAAGGGATACCAAAAAAACTAGTATCTAATTTACCATTATCATTTTCATCGTGAAAAATTGAAACCGCATAAGTTCCTTGCGGAATCTCATCAAAAGTGACCGTACACTTTTTATTTTCTATTTTGCTCATGGTACCTTTATAAGACGTCTCTAAAAATCCAATTTCAGAATTATAAAGCGCTATAAACATTTTCCCTTTATCGTTATCGGCCTCTACAACATTTATTGTAATCGTATAATTTTCTTGGGCTTCTAACTGAAAACTTATAAAGCTTATCACAGAGATAACAGTCATTTTTACGAGTATATTCATGAGATATGGTTTTGCTTGCTACAAATATCGATTACAACTTCTGGTTTTAAAAACTGAAATAACCGAAATGTTATTTTTTAATGACGAATTGTAAATTTTTAAAATTTAGGACAAAAATCAGTAACTTACAGAGGTTTATACCTGCTAACATTTTATAACCATCATTAAAAACCAACTAAATAATGAAAAATCACACCCTCATTCTTGTGTTTACTCTCGTTTCAACTTTTGTGTTTTCGCAAACTGACAGACGTCTAAAAGGTATAGAAAAGCAATATAACGCCGTTTTAGAAAACACAAAAGCCGCAGGATTTGCGGTAGCCATTGTAGAAGGAGATAAAATTATTTATGCCAAAGGTTTTGGGTATGCTGATTATGAAAATAAGATTCCAACAGATGGCAACACACTATTCGCCATTGGTTCTTCGACCAAGGCATTTACATCGGCTCTTTTAGGCTTACATCGCGAAGACGGCAAACTGACTTTTGACGATCGCCCGAGAAAACACATTCCGGAATTAGAATTTTACAATGATGAGATGGATAACACGATCACCATTAAAGATTTAATGCGTCATAGCACAGGTTTACCAAGACACGACGGTTCTTGGTATTATTTCCCAAGTCATAGTAAAGACAGTTTAGTCACCAAACTAAAATACCATGAACCTTTTACTGGAGTACGCGAACAATGGTATTATAACAATTTTGGATTTTTATTACAAGGTGTCATTACTGAAAGAATTACAGGAAAAACTTGGGAAGAAAATATTGAAAACGAATTCTTTAAACCGTTAGGCATGGAGCGTTCTAAAACGACCATTGCAGGCATGAAATCTAGCACTAACGCCGCTTTTGGTTACGAGTTAGATGCCGATAGAAATATCACCAAAATGGATTATTATGATATTGCCGGCATGTCACCAGCAGGAAGTATTAACAGTAGCGTTAATGACATGACGAAATGGTTAATCACGTGGATTAATAAAGGAAAATACAAAGACCAACAAATTATTCCTGAGGATTACGTAAAAGAAGCCATGAGTTCTCAAATGGTTGTTGCTGCAGGCTTTCCTTCTAAAGAATTACCAGATGCGCAATTCGCTAATTATGGCTATGGCTGGTTTTTGCATTCGTATAAAGGTCATTATATGGTAGAACACGGTGGTAATATTGATGGTTTCTCAGCGAGTGTTGCTTTATATCCTTCAGATAGTTTGGGTATTGTAGTTTTAACAAATCAAAATGGCTCACCAGTGCCAAGACTTATTAGAAATATAACAGCGGATTATATGCTAAAAGTTGACAAAACAGAATGGGCGAAAAAATACAAGGAAGATTTAGACAAGTCCTTAGACGCTATGAAAGAAGCTAAAGACGATAAGGAAACATCTAATGTAAAAAACACGAGACCCTCACATACCAAATTAGATTACACAGGTACTTATGAAGAGAAAGGCTACGGTAAGTTTGAAATTGAAATAGAAAACGATTCCTTATTTTCTAAACTGAATGGAAAAAAAATATTCTTAAATCATTTTCATTACGACACGTTTGAACTTCTTGAGATTAAAAATGGAAAAGTAGACACCACAGACATTGGTAACTCAATTAGAATAAACTTTAGCACCAACATTGCAGGAGATATCGATTATGGACGCATCGCTATTGAAGGCTTATTAGATCCTATTGCTTTTAAACGTACACCAAACACCATCGATGTAGATGCTAAAACCTTAGAGCAGTATGTTGGTAAATACGATTTAATGGGCACAGAAATTAAAGCCTACATTAAAGACGAAAATGTACTTTATGTTTTTGTACCCGGACAACCAGAATATGCTTTAATCCCAACGGCAACACACAAATTTAATTTTAAAACACTCGAAGGCTTTAAGATTGAGTTTCTTGCAAGTGATGATAAAAGTATTAATGAAGTAAAATTTATTCAGCCCAATGGGACGTTTGTGGCCAAACGAAAACTAGAGGATTAATGCATACGTAACGTTACGTATATAAAAGTTGAAATTATTCAGTAATTTTATCAACTGATAAGTAGTAACAGAAGTTATTGTTATCCCGACATTAATATGGGGTGTTGGTGATGGAAGTTGCTATATAACTAGTTGGCTGTAATTGAAATGAAACAAACTCTATACTTCATAATACTAATTGGACTTTTAAGCTGTCAGAACTCTGAAAAGAAAGTTGAACTGAAAAGTAAAGACTGTAATAACACAAGACTTGTGAGCTACATTTATCCGATTAGTAATTTTACTAATGGAAAAACTTTTGTCTACTCTTTAAAATCGAATAGAGAATCTAAACCTGAATTGTTCAAAAAAAGATATTCATTAAAAGTTGATACAGATTCTTTACTTTTTAGTGTTACAGAAAACTCTCAAGGAATAGTAACTGACTCAACTATATTTACTCTGACCAATGGAATTCCGAAAGTTATAGAGTCTTTCACAAGAGTAGATGCATATCCCGAATTGATACCAACCAAGGATTCTATCGTCGGGAATAGATTTTGTGAATTCGGAACTTTTGGAAATTCGTATGAGTATGAAATACCTTTTAATGGTAAAATGGTTTCAAGAAAGTTTCAAGGACATACAACTCATAAAGAATACGTGAAAAAAGTGTTCAATGGAATAGAATATAACTGTGCAATAATGGAATCACGAAAAACATTTACGGCTGAATTTAATGGACGAACGGAAAAATTAAACGGAACTTGGACAGGTTGTACTTGCGAAAGTTTGGGCGAACTTTATTCAACAACTAAAACCGAAAATGGAATGGTAATTGAGCACAAGCTTGAAGAAATAATTGAATAAAAAACAACTACAGCCAACACCGTATATAATTTATTGCTAATTCTAGCCTACTTACGAAAGTCCTCGCGGACTTTCTTGGTCGGTAATTATTTACTAAATTAGTTGCTTAAAACACGCAACAAACCATATACAACAACGTTGTGGCTAATTTTGAGTCGTCCTGAATAAAGGCTACATAATTTTAAACATTATGTACAAAAATGACAAAGTAATTAGACGTTACAGCGAACCTTTTAAATTAAAAATTTTAGCCGAACTTACAACCGGAAAACACACAAAGAGCGAACTCTGTAAACTCTACTCCATTGCACCTACTACAGTCAATGAGTGGATTAAAAAGTATAATCGTAAAGACCTAATGAACACCAGAGTAAAAGTGGAAACCAAAGATGAAATATCTAGAATCAAAGCATTGCAAAAAGAGAATGAAAAACTTCAAAAGCTGCTGCTTAAAAAGGATCTTGATGCAATGGTAGAAGAATCTTATCTTGAAGTAGCTGCAGAAAAATTAGGATATAAAAATGTTCAGCAACTTAAAAAAAACTCAATATCTAGCTTTTATTAAAACTAGAAATAGAGCTAAGAGATTTGCTTCTTTATCTACTATAGCAAGTTGTTTTGGACTTAAACGTGATGCGTATTATAAATACAAATCTAGAGCTGATAAGAGTTTAAAACTAGAACAACAGATTATAAACATAGTCAGTAAAAAGCGTAAATCCCTTCCTAGAGAAGGCGTACGTAAACTCATAAAATCATTAGATGATGAGTTTACAAAAGCCAACATTAAAGTTGGTAGAGATACGCTATTTAATGTCCTTATAAAACATAATACGCTAACACTTAGAAAGAAAACAAGTACTAGAACTACCAACTCTTATCATCGTTTTTATAAATATAGTAACATCATAAAAGACTTAGAAGTTACTAGAGCTAACCAAGTTTGGGTATCTGATATTACATACATAAGAACTGTAAAAGGGTTTTGTTACCTGGCTTTAATAACAGATATGCATTCAAGAAAAATAGTGGGTTATGATCTTAGTGATAGTTTGGAACTAAAAGGGTGCGTAGGAGCCCTAAATAAGGCCATATATCAAGCCAAAAACATTAAACAGCTTATTCATCATTCAGGTAGAGGGATACAGTATTGTAGCAATCAATACACGCAAATACTAAAGAGAAAAAAGATAGATATCAATATGACTGAAGAAAATCATTGTTATGAAAACGCCATGTCAGAACGTGTAAACGGCATCTTAAAAGACGAATTTTATCTCGACCAAACCTTTGATAACGTGGCCCACGTTAAAAAAGCTGCAAAAAATGCAATTAATTTATACAACAAAATAAGATTACATTTATCTTTAGACTATAAAACACCAAATATGGTATCAATTATCAGCCTAAATTCAATTTTAACCTGTAGCCATATTTCAGGACAAGACAAATCTTATACTTTTGAAAAAAAGCTACAAGTTTCAGAAAAATTCACCACCGATTTTGAAACATCCTACGAAATATCATATACTTTAAAAAACCCTAAACCATATGCAGAAATTGACTCTATAAAACCTTATAAATTTAAAGTTGAAATACTGAAAAATAATAAGCCTATTAAGATTTTTGACAATAATAGCTTTTTGAGTGAATCAGGTCAAGAATACGAACTAAAACTCAAATTCATAAATGCCAATTCAAAACCAAATAGTTTAAATATCGGAATTGAGACAAATGTTCCTGGACCAACGTATGAATTACTTATTGAAAGAGAATATGAATAGATATTTTGGATAATTAGTGGGATAATTATGTTAATAGCACTAATTTTCGGTTATTTTGGATTTAAAAATAAGCCATCAAATAATAACGTATAGCTAACTGTTGTGAAAATAGAAAAAGAAAACCTTCTTTATTGTATTAGCATTATTCTCTATTTAATTTCTTTAACGCAAAACGCGTTCTTATTAAATAATGAAGATGGAAATTATGGTTATTTGGCATTAATTTTTGGCTTCTATGTAGTTTTTGATACTGGATTCTCTTGGCTAGCCAATTTTCTGATAGTATTTTCTTGGTTATTTAAACATAAGAGAACCTCTTTATATTATAGCTTATCTGCTTTAATTTTAGGTGTTTCATTTTTATTCATCGATGAAATTGTAATGGGAACAAACAATAAATACGGAAAAATAACAGACTATGATATTGGATATTATCTTTGGATATTAAGCTTTTTAATGATGACAATTAGAAATATTTTGAATTATAAAAAAACGATTTGCCAACAAAGTACTGTGCTAAAAAACAAGTAAAATCCCATTAATTTTTCACTAACGTACTTTTATATGTTGCATCAAATATTAACCCAGATTTTGCGATAGCAAAAGCTTGTTTTAGTAGCTTATTACACACTGCGATTAATGCTAATTTTTCACTCTTTCCTTTAGCTACGATTCGCTCATAAAGATCTCGGCAAGCCTTGTTTTGTTTACAAGCATTAAAACTGCACATACATAATAAATTTCTCAGTTTCTGATTTATACTTAAATTTAATGAATTGTAAACTTAAGCCGTGTATAATTAATTGCTTTGTTCTTGCCGACTTACGAACATTCCTGCGGACTATTCTATCTGTGATTTATTTGCTAACTTACTCGCTTAACCACACAATTAGTCACACAGACGACCTCAGCCTTTTAAGAAACAATGAGAACCATAGTAACAATACTCGTAATATTTATAGTCACAACGATAGGATTTAGTCAAAATACGATCCTTTCAAGTACCCCATTAACTGAACATGAAATTGATTCAATTTTCACAGATTCATTAAAGACTAAATTTGAAATAAACTACTCTATCTACAAGGTATATGAGTATAATGATAAAGGCGGAAAGCACTTTATTGTTATGACCGAAAACAAAGTAGAATGTGATGAAAGAAAAGACTGTTTTGACGCTATAAAGGTATTTTGCCTTCTATATAAAAACGGACAATACGATCTCGAATGGAATTTGACTGACTTTATTCTTCCAAATGGGAATGAAGTTTCAGAGGAATATTCAATTTCTATTTGGACAAAATATTTTGAGTTAAATGACCATGACAAGGATGGATTCATTGACCCGATAATAGTGTATGGAACTTTTGCTATGAATGAAACAAGTGATGGGCGAATTAAAATTTTGGTGTATCATAATGGAAAAAAGAGCGCGATTAGACACCAAAACGGAACTCTGGATTTCGAGAGAAACACTCAAGTAGATGAGTCGTATTATCAATTACCAAAAGAAATTCAAGACAACGTTCAACTTATAATGAAAAATATAACAGAAGACGAAAATGGAATTTTCCCTTATAATTGGAAGAATGACATGGAAAACCAAAAATTAAATTTTGACGAAAATTAAATAATGGCTACCAGCACTGGTTATAAGTAATTACTTGTTATCGCCTACTTTATAAATTAAAAATTTTTATTCGTTAATAATTAACCAAATTATAACGAATAATGCGACTCTTTAAAACAAAAAAAAGACCATCCCTAAAGACAGCCTTTTTATATTATATAAGTTGAAATGTGTATTAAAACATATCTCTACCAGCAAAATGAAAAGCACTTTCAATAGCTGCATTCTCATCACTATCACTTCCGTGAGCTGCATTTTCTCCAATAGAAGCTGCATATAATTTACGGATAGTTCCTTCTGCTGCATCAGCAGGATTAGTTGCACCAATTAAAGTTCTAAAATCTTCAACTGCATTTTCTTTTTCTAAAACAGCTGCTACGATAGGACCACGAGTCATATATTCTACTAACTCTCCAAAAAAATGGACGTTCGTTGTGTATTGCATAAAATTCCTCAGCATCTGCTGTAGTCATTTGTGTTAATTTCATCGCTACGATTCTAAATCCTGAAGCCGAAATTTTCTCTAATATTGCGCCAATGTGTCCTTTTTCAACAGCATCAGGCTTTAACATTGTAAATGTTCTGTTAGTTGCCATGTATTTTTTTTAATGAGGTGCAAAAGTAATGTATTTCTTTAATTAATCAAGAGCAGTTTTTATTAAATTAATGTTACCAAATAAGCGACTTTTAAATTCAATTATAAACAGCAATCACATTGAGAAAACTTCACATTTTTAGTTTCACTATCTGTTCCTGTAAAATTGATTTTCCATTAATTTTGCATCGCCATACATTTTAGAACTCAAACAATCTTATAATTCGTATTAAAAGCCATCTTCAAAATAGCTAAAAAACGTATCTTCGCCATCTATGATTAAAGCACAAATTCCACAAATAAAAGCACTCTTAAGTGTACCTAAGAACATTGTAATTGTTCCACATAGAAACCCAGACGGAGATGCGATGGGTTCAACATTAGCGTTGTATCATTATCTAAAATTGTACAATCATAATGCCATCGTTATGGCACCAAATGATTATCCAGATTTTTTAAAATGGCTACCAGGAGACGATACCGTTTTAAAATTTGAAACACAACAAGAGGAAGGCACAGCACTTATTAATAATGCTGATATTATTTTTACCTTAGATTTTAATGCTTTTCATCGCGCAGGACATCAAATGGCTGAAGTTTTAGAACCATCTACAGCGATTAAAATAATGATAGATCATCATCAGCAGCCAGATGATTATGCTAAATATATGTATTCTGATATAAGCATGTCTTCGACCTGCGAAATGGTTTATAATTTTATTGAAATGCTTGGCGATGATGATAAAATTGATGCCACTATTGCATCGTGTTTATATGTTGGGATTATGACAGACACAGGTTCTTTCCGGTTTCCTGCAACGACAAGCCGAACGCATCAAGTTATTGGAAATTTAATTGAAAAAGGAGCCGATAATTCTCAAATACACAATAATATATACGATACTAATAGTTATAGTCGTTTACAATTATTAGGTAGAGCCATGCAAAACCTTAAAGTCATTCCAGAATTAAGAACAGCTTATATGACCTTATCTCAGGCGGAGTTAGATGAATTCAACTTTAAAAAAGGAGATACCGAAGGATTTGTTAATTATGCATTATCATTAAAAGATATTATTTTTGCTGCCATCTTTATAGAAAGTCAACAAGATCAGATTATAAAGGTATCGTTACGTAGTAAAGGAGAGTTCTCGGTAAACGAATTTTCGCGAGCACATTTTAATGGCGGAGGTCATACAAATGCTGCAGGAGGACGTAGCGATGATGATATGCCAACAACACTAAATAAATTTATTAGTATATTACCGCAATATAAACAAGATTTGAACCAATGAAACCCCTAAATTGGTACCGATTAAAATATCATAATATGAAACGAGCATGTTTAATATATTATCACTCAAAAAGATGATTAATAGCAAACAGCATGTGACCGTTAAAAAGCAATAAATATAAACACATGAAAAACCTACTCATACTCTCTACAGTATTACTGCTGTGTTTCAGTTGTAAACCTCCTGAAGCACGACTACCAGAATCCGTACAATCTGGTTCATTCTTAAAAGCTTCTGCAGAACGTAATAAAAAACTTAACGAGCTAGAGCAGAAACAAATTCTCGATATTATTAAAAGTAATCCTGAGAACAACTATATCGCTTCAGAAAGTGGTTTTTGGTATTATTACAATACTAAAGTTGAAATGGATACCGTTCAACCACAATTTGGTGATGTTGTTGGTTTCACTTTCAATGTCTCTAATATTGAAGGAAATGAAATTTATGCCAACACCACTAAAACCTATATTATGGACAAAGAAGAATTGTTCACAGGTTTACGTGAAGGCTTAAAACTTTTAAAACCAAGCGAAACAGCAACGTTTATTTTTCCATCCCAAAAAGCATTTGGATATTATGGAGATGAACATAAAATAGGAACCAATGTTCCTTTAATTTGTGAAGTAACTTTAAACACTATAACTCAAAAAAATGATTAAACAAGCACTTACAGCATTCGTTGCACTATTAGTATTATCAAACACGTCTTGCCAAGAACGCTACCCTGATTTAGAAGAAGGTATTTATGCCGAATTTGTAACCTCTAAAGACACAATGGTTGCTAAACTCTTTTATGAAAAAGCCCCTGTTACAGTTGCCAACTTTGTAGCATTAGCAGAAGGTAATCACCCGTTAGTTAAAGAAGAATTAAA
The DNA here is from genome assembly GCF_000427335.1 of Winogradskyella psychrotolerans RS-3. Lineage (GTDB taxonomy): Bacteria > Bacteroidota > Bacteroidia > Flavobacteriales > Flavobacteriaceae > Winogradskyella > Winogradskyella psychrotolerans. Next base: position 24,011 of record NZ_ATMR01000145.1, read on the forward strand.
AGGAAAGCCTTTTTATGATGGATTAACGTTTCACCGTGTTATGAATAATTTTATGGTACAAGGAGGTGATCCGACAGCTACAGGAACTGGTGATCCTGGGTATAAATTTGAAGACGAACTTGTAGCAGAATATAAACATGATAAGCCTGGTATATTATCTATGGCTAATAGTGGTCCCAATTCTAATGGAAGTCAATTTTTTATCACTGAAAAAGTCACTCCATGGTTAGATGGTTATGACGAAAACGGTGTTTTAAAAGATTGTGAAAATCCGAGAGTCGCTTGTCATTCTGTATTTGGCGAATTAGTAAAAGGTTTAAATATCCTAGATACTATATCGAATGTAAAAGTGGCCCCAAGAACTAACAAACCACTTGAAGATGTCATCATTAAAAAATTAAATATTATTCGCATAGGTTCAGCTGCAAAGAAATTTGATGCGCCTAAAGTATTTACAGAAGAACTTCCAAAAATTAAAGAACGTATAGCGCAAGCTAAACTTGATGCAGAAAAGAAAGCCGAAGAAGCTAAAATTGAAGCTAAAGCAAAAGCAGATGCAGCAAAAGTTGCGTTCTTAAAAAAGAACGATGAGTTAAAAGGTCGTAAAATTGAGTCTCCAACAGGAATGGCAATGATCTTTACTCATGAAAGCAAAGGTGTAACACCTAAGGCTACAGATCGTGTAAACATAGAATGTGCTGGTTATTTAGAAAACGGAGAGTTGTTCTGGACCACTTGGAAAGATGTGGCTGAGAAAAATGGTAAATACGACGAGCGTACTGATAACGCTGGTCGCTATAGTTCTTTTGATATGCCTTACAACGAAACTGCTGGGTTAATTGCTGGATTTAGAGAAGCTATGCTTCATATGAAAATTGGAGATAAAGCCAGAGTATTCATACCTTATTATTTAGGCTATGGAGAAAGAGGAAACCCTCCAGTAATTCCACCAAGTGCGAACTTAGTATTTGATATTGAATTGGCAAGCATCAAGAAATAGATAACACCAACAATAACATAAAAAAAAAGCAGCTAATCATAGATTTATGAATAGCTGCTTTTTCTTTTAATGTATTAGACCCGTCAGGTTTTAAAAACCTAACGGGTCTTTTTTATGTAAATTATACTTTAGGAATATTTTCTAAAACCTCTAGAACAAATTTCCAGTACTTCTGAGCAGAAGAAATTTGAGCACGTTCATCTGGTGAGTGCGCTCCTTTAATATTTGGTCCAAAACTTATCATATCCATATCAGGATAGTTAGTTCCTAGAATGCCGCATTCTAAACCTGCGTGGCAAGCAGCAACATGTGGCTTCTCTCCGTTATTTAAACGCTCATAAATAGGAACCATAACTTTTAATATGGCAGAATCCATATTTGGCGCCCAACCAGGATAATCACCAGAAAACTCTACTTCGCATCCTGTCAACTCAAAAACAGAACGCAATGTATTAGCTAAATCTAGTTTTGTACTTTCTACCGAACTACGTGTTAAACAACCTATTTTTATATGACCATCTTTAACAATAACTCTAGCGATATTATTAGATGTTTCTACCAAGTCCTTAATATCTGGACTCATACGATATACCCCGTTCCAAGCCGCATGCAAAGCTCTTGTTAAGCCTTCTTGCACCCCTAGATCCATGATATTCTCTGGAGTTTCTGTTTTAGAAACAACAATTTCTAAATCAGGTTCCATAGTTTTAAACTCAACTTTTAAAGTCTCTGAAAATTCTTTCATTTCAGCTTCAAAAGCCGCCTCATGTATGGCATCAATAACAACGATTGCATTGCTCTCTCTTGGAATAGCATTTCGTAAACTTCCACCATCTATTTTAGAAATACGGAGTCCAAAATTTTCAAAACCATCAAATAGCACACGGTTCATTAATTTATTCGCATTCCCTAAACCTTCATGAATTTGCATTCCAGAGTGACCTCCTTGTAAGCCTTTTACAGTAATGGTATAACCAATTTTAAATTCAGGAGTTTCTTCTTCTTTATAATCGCGAGTTGCCGTTACATCTACTCCACCAGCACAACCTACACCAATTTCATCATCTTCTTCAGTATCTAAATTCAAAAGAATAGCACCATTAAGTAAGCCGCCTTTTAAACCTTTTGCACCTGTCATCCCGGTTTCTTCATCAATCGTAAATAACGCTTCTAAAGCAGGATGCGCTATAGTATCGCTTTCTAAAATCGCCATAATAGTGGCCACACCTAAGCCATTATCAGCTCCAAGCGTTGTGCCTTTTGCTTTCACCCAATCCCCTTCAATATGCATTTCAATACCTTGTTCATCAAAATTAAAAACAGTATCGTTGTTTTTTTGATGTACCATATCTAAATGCGATTGCATTACAATTGGCTTACGATCTTCCATACCTTTCGATGCAGGTTTACGGATAATGACGTTACCAACTTCATCTTCTATCGTTTCTAAACCTAAATTATTTCCGAAATCTTTCATAAATTGAATGACACGTTCTTCTTTTTTTGAAGGTCGTGGCACAGCATTTAAATCTGCGAATTTATTCCATAGTTGTTTTGGCTCTAAGGCTCTTATTTCTGAACTCATAAATCTTGTTTTTAGATTTGCAAAGGTACAAAATACGATTATCTCTTTATGGTGATTCCTAACTTGTTTCAGAATCCAAAATAACATGATCCTTTGCTACTGAATTCAATTTATGACACAAACATTAGTCATTTTTACTGTGTGCAATAATTCACTGTTTTAGAAACATAGATATTAATATATATTTGACAATGAAAAACGATTTAAAATGGTGAAACAAATTCTTTATTGCCTTTTAGCGCTTTCTTTTTTTCTTGTAATATCAGTAAGGAATATTATGAAAATGGTATAGTAAAAAATAAAGGGAAAATATTAAATGGGGAGAATTAAAGAATAGAAATATTATAATGAGGAGGGTAAATATGTAGGTGGCGGAAAGTATTTACATGGAGAAAGAGATGGGACTTGGAAATGGTTTCACGCAAATGGGGAATTACACCAAACCAGAAACTATTTAAATGACGAGCAAGTCGGAGAATGGAATTCTTATCACTCGAATGGTCATCGAGATGGAATTGGAAATCTAATAGATGGCAATAAAGTTGGTATTTGGAAATGGTATTTTAATAATGGTCAAATTCAAACTGAACGGAAGTGGAACGACAGAAAATTAATAGACATCATTAATTGTTATGATGGAAACGGAAATCTTTTAGATAAAGGAACCCTTGTAAATGGAAATGGCACAATGAAATTATATGATATTGAAGGACAACTATTGGAAACCGTTAAATATCAACATGGAAAGTTTGTAAAAGACTAGTTACAAACCCCGTATTTAATTCTTACAACGGATATAAATCATATACGATATTACTTTCAGATTTTCTATTCGATTTTTATTTGCTAAATTTAGTGGCTTAACCACGTAACTTTCAATTCACATCTGCCTTAGCCACAAAACAACTCAACTCCATGAAGAATAGCTTTTTACTTTTGATAACATTATTTATAACCTCTACGTTTTACGCACAAGACATAAATTTCGGAGTCGTTTTAGGAGGTAAAATTAGTACGACTTACGCAGATGGCTCATCTGACCTCAACTTAGTTGACAATTCTGGAGTCATAAGTTCATACGGAGGTTTTTACTTTGACTATGAAATTACTGAGAGATTAGGAATAAAAAGTGATTTAGTTTTAACTCATAACAAACTAAAAACGAGTAATGAGCTTATTACAGATGATATTAAGCTTAACTATATTGTTTTAAATCCAAACATCAAATACTCCTTTAACAAAGATTATCTTGAGGGAATGTATCTCATTGGTGGTCCAAATTTCTCTTTTTTAACATCAGCAAAATCTGATAATTTAGATTTTAAAAGTAATTTCAAAAAAATAAATTTTGGAGCGCAGCTTGGAATTGGCGCTCATATCAATAATTATTTTTCCATCGAAGGAAAATTTGATGCTGGTGTATCAAACATGCTAGAAGATGACTCTGATAAAATGAATTTTTTAGCTTTTATTTTGACTCTAAACTTAAATATAAGCGCATTGATTAAGTAATTATTTCTTATAAATTTAAGCCGCGTAAAACTAATTATTTGGCCGTAGCTTGCTTACAAATACCCTCATTGATTTTACTTACAGAGTTCACTTAGCTTGGTGCTATTCGATTTTTATTTGCTAAATTTAATGCTTAATCACACAACTAAAGAAATACGTTGTAAAACATTGAAAACAAAGAATGGGAGTCTTTAATATTAAAGCCATAATAGAAAATTATAAAAGGAAAATTAATATTCAATATGATTTAAAAATATCCGATATCAACAAAACCAAATGGTTGCTGCTTCCAATCATATCTATGGTGCTTGTTAACTGCGCTCCTAAAAGTACTTATCAAGATTACATATCGGATGTTTATCAAACATCCCAGTCTGGTGACAACCTCAAATTGCTTTCAAGCGTAGAAGCCAAGTCAACTTCTACTGATGTAAAGAAAGTAACTTTAGAAATACTTCCTAATGAAGAATTTCAAAAATATTATGGTTTTGGCGCTTCATTTACCGAATCCTCAGCATGGAATCTGGCTACAATTCCTGTTGAATCTCGCAAACAAGTCTTAACTAAACTTTTTAGTCCAACAGAAGGAGCTGGCTTCACGCTTACTCGAACGCATATTAACAGTAGTGATTATTCAAACAATCACTATACCTATATTGAAGAAGGAGACGAAGACCTTTCAACCTTTAGCATTCATGAAGATATGAAAGGATTTACTGGTGACGAAAACGATCAGGTGCGTGGTATTGAACTCATAGAACCTAGTTACGATATTATTCCAATGATTTTAGAAGCATCTAGTATTCCTGGTGCAGACTTTAAAATTATAGCGTCACCATGGAGTCCACCATCTTGGATGAAAACAGGTGAAACGTCTGAAATGACTAATGGTAGTTTACGTCCTGAATATTATGGGATTTGGGCAGAATACATGTCAAAATATGTTACAGCATACAAGGAACAAGGTATTACCCTTTGGGGAATTACACCACAAAACGAACCATTACATGCCCATGATGCGCACTGGGATAGTAACGGGTTTACTCCAGAACAAGGTCGTGATTTCTTAAGAGATCACCTTGGTCCGCAACTTGTTAAAGATGGCCATTTAAATCTTGAAGATTTAGAATCTGGATTACGTGTTCTGATTTATGATCACAACAAGTCTACAATGAACGACTATGTTCAAAAAACGTATGAAGACCCTGAAGCATCTAAATATGCTTGGGGAACTGCTTTTCATTGGTACACTAATTCTGAGCTAAAAGGAAATAACTGGTATGCTGACGAATTAGCTGAATTAGAAAAAAATTGGCCAAACAAAGGAATGATTCATACGGAATCGAGCATCGATATTGATGCTAATGATCCTATTGGTCAATACTGGAGAGCGAGTACAGACTACGCAGGTACTTTTGTCCCTTTTGAAACATACGCTAACGACATCATCACCGATTTAAATCACGGTACTCAAGGCTACATTGAATGGTGCAGTATTTTGAGTCACAAAGGACAACCAAATCCTTATGATAATTTTAATAGTGCTCCAGTACTTATTAATCCAACTACTGACGAGGTGATTTACACACCACTCTATTATTTATTAAGTCATTTTAGCAAGTTTATCCGCCCAGACGCTAAACGCATTGGTATAAAAGCTAATGACGTCGATGGACTTATTTATACAGCTGCTAAAAATCCTGATGGCTCAATCGCTGTGGTTGTTTATAACAATAATGAAGAGGCTCATGAATTATCAATCACGCTAGAGACCAATACTTATATAGCTCAAATTGCACCTAAAGCTCTTCAAACTATTCATTTGCGTAATAAGTAAAAACACAGCTAACATTTATGGGTATTTATCAAAAGAAAAAAGGCTAACAGAATACCACATAAAATCAATTACCAACTTTTGACGTACTTTAAAAAATTAGAATAATCTTGACTAGTAAAATAAAAATGTATGACACACTTTTCCCTATTTTTGAGTCATGCGTAAAAACAAAAATTAATCCTTATTGTGTTCTTCGGAATTCAATTGCTATTATTATCTCAACTTAAGCACTATCCTGAATTTGTTGAACAATTTTACAGCAACGGACTTTACGTTTTTATTTCAAAATTAATGCGTTATGCATTTGGATGGCTGCCATTTTCTGTTGGAGACCTCTTTTATACTTTAGCCGGAATCTATCTCATCAGATGGCTAATTGTAAACCGAAAACGTATTATTAAAGATACCGTGAATTGGTTACTAGATATTGGAGCCACCTTATCGATTGCCTATTTTGCATTTCATATCCTTTGGGCTTTTAATTATTACAGACAACCGCTTTACAAATCGTTAAACCTTGAAGCCGATTACACCACAGAACAACTGGTTTCATTTACGGAACAACTGATTCAAAAATCAAATATATTACAGCTTCAACTCGCGAAAAACGATACTTTAAAAGTGGAAATGCCTTATACTAAATCTGAAATTTTTGATAAAGTAAAGGATGGCTATAGAGCACTTTCAGAAATATATCCTCACCTTGAATATCATCCAAAAAGTATCAAAAAATCCATTTACAGTTTACCATTAACCTATATGGGATTTTCTGGTTATTTAAATCCGTTCACCAATGAAGCTCAGGTCAATGGATTAATTTCAACCTATAAATTCCCAACAACAGCATGCCATGAAGCAGCACACCAATTAGGTTATGCAGCAGAAAACGAAGCTAATTTCATTGGCAGTTTAGCTGCTATTCATAATAATGATGTTTATTTTAAATACTCTGGTTACACCTTTGCACTTCGATATTGTTTAGCGGAACTCTTTAAACGCGACCCAGAACTTTATGATGCTGTAATTTTAACTGTGAATACAGGCATACTGAAAAACTACCAAGAAGTTCGAGAATTTTGGGACGCCTACGAAAACCCAATAGAACCTATTTTCGAAAAAACTTTTGATAATTTTCTAAAAGCTAATAATCAGTCCGCTGGCATGAAAAGTTACAGCTATGTCGTTGCGCTTTTAGTTAATTATTATGAAAACCAAGCACTATAAGTTCCGCTAGACACCTTTATTCAACCTAGGAAATGTTAAAAATATTAACATTAAATACACTCATTTAGCTATAATTCCTATCTTTAAAACTCAATCTAACCCACCAAAATATATGATTAAAGTACATCTCCGACTGCTCATTTTTATGTGCAGTTTTTCATTATTTGCACAAGATTACTTTCCAAGTAACTCAGGTGTCATTGCAAATAACTCTAACTACACCGCATTTACAAATGCTACGATCCATGTATCTCCAACCGAAGTCCTAAACAATGCAACACTCCTTATTAAGGATGGTAAAGTTGTTAGTGTTGGTAAATCCGTAAACATTCCGAAGAACACTACAAAAATTGATCTTTCAGGAAAACCATTTACCCATCTTTTATTGATATGTACACCACCTTTGGTGTAGAAAAACCAAAACGTGGTGGCGATGGTCCACAATATGGTGCAAGTCGAAGTGGCTATTACTGGAACGATCATATTATGCCAGAACAAGATGTCATGGCAAGTTTTAATTACGATGCAAAATCTGCTTCTGAACTTCACAAATTAGGTTTTGGAGTTGTTAACACACACATGCCAGATGGTGTTGTTCGTGGTACAGGTGCTTTAATTGCACTTAATAATAACGCTGACAATTCTATGCGTGTTGTGGATGGAGAAACTACACAACATTTATCATTCAGTAAAAGCGTCACCTCTCGCCAATCCTACCCATCTTCAATTATGGGAAGTATGGCACTATTGCGTCAAATGTATGATGATGCAAAATGGTACGAAGCTGGAAACATTGACACTAAAGATTTATCGCTAGAAGCCTTAAATAAAATAAAAACTTACTTCAAATTTTTGAAGCTGGAAGTAGAGCTAACGTTATGCGCGCTGATAAAGTTGGTGATGCCTTTAACATTCAATATACTATAGTTGGAGGTGGCGACGAATACGAACGTATTGATGAAATAAAAGGCACAAACGCTACTCTAATTTTACCTATAGATTTCCAATTGGCCTATGATGTTGATGATCCATTCTTAGCGAGCACATTGTCTTTAAGTGATATGCGTTCTTGGAATCAACAACCACACAACCCAAGATTATTAGCTGAAAACGGTATTAAATTCGCCTTAACAACACATGGTTTAAAGTCGAACAAAACGTTTTCTTCTAATTTAATGAAGGCTATTGAAAATGGCTTATCTAAACAGAAAGCATTAGAAGCTTTAACTACAATTCCTGCGTCCTTATTAGGAAAATCAGATGTTTTAGGGTCTTTAAAAACAGGAAGCTATGCTAATTTTTTAATTACAGATGGAGACATTTTTGAAAAGAAAACAAAACTCTACGAAAATTGGGTACAAGGTTCAGCGCATGTTATTGAAAATATAAATACGAAAGACATCGATGGTGACTACGAATTTAAACTTGATGGAGAAGATTATAAACTAACCATCTCAAACAGTACTAGTAAAGCAGATGCTAAAATTGAGAGCAACGACAAAAATTTAGGGACTAAAACGAGTTATTCAGATGATTGGCTAAACCTTACGATTAAAACTGCCGACAGTACTAAAAAAGAATACATTAGGATTGTAGCCAATGCAACAAGCAACACTGGTCTTAATGGTAAAGCTATTTTACCAAATGGTAATGAGCTATCCTTTTTTGCTAATAAAACTGAGACTTCGACTTCGCTTAGCGACCAAGACAATGACAAAAAGAAAGGTAGTAAAACTGATGACCAAGACGATTCTGACGCTCCATTTATGAGTCCGATTACCTATCCTAATTTGGCGTACGGATTTTCAGAAAAACCAAAATCGGAAACTATATTATTTAAAAACGCCACCGTTTGGACCAATGAAAGCGATGGTATTTTAGAAAACACGGATGTCTTAATTAAAGATGGTAAGATTTCAAAAATAGGAAAAAACCTTTCTAGCAGTAAGGCAACGGTTATTGATGCCACAGGAAAACATGTTACCGCTGGTATTATTGATGAACATTCGCATCTTGCTGCTGCTTCTATAAATGAAGGTGGTCAAAACTCTTCCGCAGAAGTAACGATTGAAGATGTTTTAGATGATGAAGATATTGGGATCTATAGAAATTTAGCTGGTGGAGTAACATCTATTCAAGTTTTACATGGCTCTGCAAATCCTATTGGAGGACGTTCAGCCATCATTAAATTAAAATGGGGAGAAGCAGCAGATAATTTAATCTATGAAAATTCTCCGAAGTTTATCAAATTCGCTTTAGGTGAAAACGTTAAACAATCACGAAGTAGAACTAATTCACGTTTCCCACAATCAAGAATGGGAGTGGAACAAGTGTTTGTCGATTATTTTACCAGAGCAAAAGCTTATGATGAAGTAAAGAAAAGTGGTAAACCATTTAGACATGATGCCGAAATGGAAACACTTGCTGAAATTCTGAACGGAGAGCGTTTTATTTCTTGTCATTCTTATGTGCAAAGTGAAATTAATATGTTGATGAAAGTTGCGGATCAATTCGACTTTAAAATTAACACCTTTACCCATATTCTTGAAGGTTATAAAGTGGCTGATAAAATGAAAGCACACGGAGCAGGTGGTTCTACATTTAGCGATTGGTGGGGTTATAAATATGAAGTAAATGATGCTATTCCTTACAATGCGGCTATTATGCATAACGCAGGAATCACGGTTGCTATTAATAGTGACGATCCTGAAATGTCGCGTCGATTAAATCAAGAAGCTGCAAAATCAGTTAAATATGGTGGCATTAGCGAAGAAGAAGCTTTAAAATTTGTCACTTTAAATCCTGCAAAACTTTTACATCTTGATAACCGTGTTGGAAGCTTAAAAGTAGGAAAAGATGCTGATGTTGTACTATGGACAGATCATCCATTATCAATTTATGCAAAAGCTGAAAAAACCATTATAGAAGGAGTTACTTATTTTGATTTAGCACGCGACCAAGAAATGAGAGAAGCGATTAAAAAAGAGAAAAGCGAACTTATTAACTTAATGCTTCAAGATAAAAACAAAGGTTTAAAAACACAGCCTGTAAAAAAGAAAGAGGACAAAATAATGCATTGTGATTCAATGGATTTACACAACTAAAAAACAGTTATAAATGAAAAACTTAAATAAAATAAACAGCGTATTGTTTATGTTGTGTATCACTCTTGGATTCGCACAACAAACACCTGCACCAAAGCAAACCAAAGATTTTGCTATCGTTGGAGCCACGGCTCACATAGGTAATGGTACCGTAATTGAAAACAGCATTATTGTAGTAAGCAATGGAAAAATAACAACTATTGGACCAGAAGCTTCTACTCCACTGACTAGACAAGCTATGGACATTATTGATGCCAAAGGAAAAGATGTCTATCCAGGATTTATTGTGGCTAATGGTACCTTAGGATTGGTTGAAGTCGATGCTGTAAAAGCCTCTGATGATCTTGAAGAATTGGGGACGTTTAATCCACATATTAGAAGTATTATAGCTTATAACACAGAATCTAAAATCACAGAATCGATGCGACCTAACGGTGTATTACTAGGCCAAGTGGTACCAAGAGGTGGACGTATCTCAGGAACCTCATCTGTGGTACAATATGACGCCTGGAATTGGGAAGATGCCGCTATAAAAATGGATAATGGAATTCACGTGAATTGGCCAAATAGTTTTAGCCGTGGTCGTTGGTGGTTAGGTGAAGATCCAGGATTGAAACCTAATGAAAACTACACGAAACAAGTAAAGGAGCTGAGCGATTATTTTAATGAATCTAAAAGTTATAGCATGGGAAGTTCTACTGAACGTCACTTGCCGTACGAAGCTTTAGCTGGAGTCTTTGATGGTTCTAAACGTTTATATATTACTGTAGATGACGAAAAAGGAATTACCGATGCTGTAAATTTTGCAAAGTCACAAGGGGTGTCTAAAATCACTATTGTTGGTGGTTATCAAGCTGGAAATATCGCAAGCTTTTTAAAACAAAATGATGTGTCTGTCTTTTTAAGACGAATTCACTCTAGACCAGAATTAGAAGATGATGATTATGACACCTCTTACAAATTAGCAAAAAAACTAGTTGATGCTGGTGTTTTAGTGGCTTTAGAACCAAGCGGACAAATGGAACGTATGAATTCTCGTAACCTTCCCTTTTATGCTGGTACAACAGTTGCTCATGGTTTAACGAAAGCACAAGCTTTACAATTAATTACGCAGAATCCTGCGAAGATTATGGGTATTGATGACATGTACGGAACGCTTGAAGTAGGAAAAAGTGCCACCTTATTTATTAGTGAAGGTGATGCTTTAGATATGCGAACCAATCAATTGACACATGCTTTTATTGATGGGAGACTACTAAGTTTAGAAACGCACCAAACAGAACTTTGGAAACGGTTTTCAGAGAAACCGAATCAAGTGGATTAATATCTATTAATTTACACCCCCTCAAGGGGACAATCCAAAGAATAAACCTGGTCGGAATGTGCCCTTGAGGAGACTTTAGGGGTGTTTTGACTTTCAAAGTTAAGCTACTATTAAATTACATCAGCACGTTTACGTAACATCTTAACACAAAAAAA
>NZ_ATMR01000146.1 GCF_000427335.1 Winogradskyella psychrotolerans RS-3
CATATTTTAATATAAAACAATAAACACTTTTCTATGCCACTCCATAGCCATTCGTATTGGGATTGGCATATTTGATTTAACTCGGGTTCGAAAAATTAACATGGTAATAACAAAAAAAGATGCCATCTCCCAACAGAGATGACATCCAAACACTCAAACCCAACTAATAACCTAAACTACGCTAAGAAAAGTGATGCAATTCCCAATACCTGATCTTTGTTTAAAGGCTCATCCCAGCCTTCAGTTACAGCTGCGGAATCAATACCTGTCAATTGAGTAACATCTACACCTCCGTGCATTACATTTTCTTCACCATCATATATGGCCTGGGTAGCAGCAGGTAAAGTACCATTTGATCCTTCGGTAATCCAGCCTTTAATACTATCATGTCCTTTCTTGGTACGAAGTCTTCTCACCATAGAGGCATGTCTGGCTTCTACAGAATGTATAGAAAGTGCAGCAGTAAGAACCACATCATTTTCCATAACATTGCCAGCTTGACCTTTATAAGCCCTCACACCTGTATCCTCAAATGCTTGAGACAAGGCCAGAAAAGTAGGATAATCAGTAAATGGAGAGAAATTTCCACCTGCGGTAAAGTCAAACGCAGGTTCCATCACTGGATCTCCACCCAATACATTCCCTACTACTTCAGTCAAAAGTTAACGTGAGCCAACTCATGGTCTCTGATTTTCTCAAAAATCGCCATGTCTGCTCCCTCGATCACACCTGCATCTAAGCCCATTTGATAGTACCTATATTCCAAGTGTTCCAAAGTCAATGCATAATTCAATACGCCAATCAG
>NZ_ATMR01000147.1 GCF_000427335.1 Winogradskyella psychrotolerans RS-3
GGATCTAAGCAATCAAGGGCTAGATGAAAAACTTGTCCTGAGAGCTGATGGCACTTCCGTATACATGACACAGGACATGGGAACTGCTGACCTAAAATTCAAAGACCATGCTATAGACAAGTCTGTATACGTAGTGGGCAACGAACAAGATTATCACTTTGAAGTCTTGTTTAAAATCATGGGCTTATTGGAACGGCCTTATGCCAATAACTTATTCCACCTTTCCTACGGCATGGTAGACCTGCCATCAGGAAAAATGAAATCCCGTGAAGGAACAGTAGTAGACGCCGATGACCTGATTCAGGAAATGGTAGATACTGCACGAAGCCACACGCAAGAACTCGGTAAAATAGATGGCTTTAGCCAAGAAGAAGCTGAGAAACTGTACGAGATGTTGGGTTTAGGAGCTATCAAATATTTCCTTCTGAAGGTAGACCCTAAGAAGAGGATGTTGTTCAACCCTCAGGAGTCCATTGAATTCCAAGGCAATACTGGCCCATTTATCCAATATACCCATGCAC
>NZ_ATMR01000148.1 GCF_000427335.1 Winogradskyella psychrotolerans RS-3
AGCATGTTCTTTTAAATGCTGACAATGGTAAAGCGATCTCCACAGGAGCTTTGGTACATCATGATGTAGAAGAAATAAAAGGCCTTAAAATGGGGCCTTTTGTCAAATTAGACAATGGGGACATTCTGACAGTGGAGGGAACAGATTGCACCATTAGCAATGACAATGGTAAAACCTGGCAAAGCTATCCTGTATTTGAAGATCCTGAAAATTTCTTGATTTCAAATGAACGGGCAATACTAAAGACCAGCAATGGGGTGATCATCCTGGCTTTTATGAATTTGCAGGAAAGGGCAAATTGGAATTGGCAAGAAGAAATTTCGGATTCGCCGGGAGCCAGACTACCGACCTATACGGTGAGAAGTTTAGACGGGGGTAAAACCTGGCAAGATGTGCAAAAGCTCCATAATGAGTGGACCGGTGCGGTTCGTGACATGATAGAAACCGAAAATGGGAATATAGTCTTCACCTCCATGATGATGAGACACCACCCGGGCCACCATACGGTATTGACTTATAAGTCGGGCAATGAAGGTAAAACCTGGGAAAGGTCTAATATTATTGATCTTGGTGGTATTGGTCACCATAGCGGTGTAACAGAAGCTACCCTGGAAGCCCTTGAATTCGGAAAATTATGGCTATTGATGCGGACCAATTGGGGTACTTTTTGGG
>NZ_ATMR01000149.1 GCF_000427335.1 Winogradskyella psychrotolerans RS-3
AAATTGGGCCAATACCTGTGGTCATGTCGTCCGTCTTAAAGGAGGAGATCCCTACGTATTTGGTCGTGGCCATGAAGAATTAGAATATGCGGAAAAGCATGGTGTCCCAACTACTTACATTCCAGGGATAAGTAGTGCCATGTCAGTCCCAGGTATATGCGGCGTTCCTTTAACAAAAAGAGGTGTAAATGAGAGTTTTTGGGTTGTGACAGGTACTTTAAAAGACCATAGTTCAGCCAGAGATTTATATTTTGCTGCTCAATCTTCTGCAACCGTGGTGATCCTTATGGGAATGAATAAGCTTTCTGAAATTGTAAGTTTATTCACAAAGTATCGTGGAGAAAAGGAGTCAATTTGTATGATCCAAAATGGGAGTAAAGCAAATGAACGATTCATTTCCGGTGATTTAAATAGTATTCTACCTTTACAAGAGAAGGCTGCACTTTCCTCTCCTGCTGTAATCGTTATAGGAAAAGTGGTAAGGGAAAGGCAAGTAAAGGAGTTTTTGCAAGAGGATGAAAGAATGAATAGTGCGAAAAGTCTTCAGTGATTTAACCTAAAATGAGGCAACAC
>NZ_ATMR01000150.1 GCF_000427335.1 Winogradskyella psychrotolerans RS-3
TTTAGGTGGAACAGTACAGGATGGAACCTACCTATTGGATAAATTGGATGGTGTTTTATTGGACATGGGTTTTCAGGAATACACTTCTGGAAGAAAGTCAATGGCTGATATTTTTGCCATTACCCTGGCTTTAATGGTAGGTACTGCAGGATTGCCACACGTTATTGTGCGGTTTTTCACTGTACCTAGAGTTAAAGACGCAAGGCTTTCTGCTGGTTATGCGTTGATTTTTATTGCCATCTTATACACCACTGCTCCAGCGATTGCTGCCTTTGGAATATACAATGCCATAGAAACTGTAGCCGACAAATCAGTGGATGAATTGCCTGTTTGGGTTGAAAACTGGGAAAAAACCAATCTTATTGTAGTTGAAGACATAAACAAGGATGGAATCGTACAATATACGCCCAACCCTGAAACCAATGAACTTAGGATAGACAAGGACATCATGGTTTTGGCGGCTCCTGAGATCGCCAAATTGCCTAACTGGGTGGTTGGACTTGTAGCTGCCGGAGGTATGGCAGCGGCTTTATCCACTGCTGCAGGACTTTTATTGGTTATTTCCACATCGGTTTCCAGGGATTTGTTCCGAACTTTTGTGCCTTCAATGACAGAAAAAACCGACTAATCATCGCAAGGGTTTCTGCTGCATTTGCAGTGATCATCGCAGGATACTTTGGTATCAACCCGCCGGGATTTGTCGCAGAGGTAGTTGCTTTCGCCTTTGGCCTGGCAGCAGCCTCCTTCTTTCCTGTAATTATTATGGGTATATTTTCTACTCGAATGAATAAGAAGGTGCCATTTCCGGAATGATTTCCGGTCTGGCATTTAC
>NZ_ATMR01000151.1 GCF_000427335.1 Winogradskyella psychrotolerans RS-3
ATTGAACATGTCTATCAAACGGGGATCCTTGAAATAGGTACTGTTGGTAGATAATTCTTCTACAAATAGTCTGTTTTTAAGGATGTGACGAACCAATTCGACCACAAGTAACTCGGTATAGAGCTTTATGACTCTTTCTTTGCCAGGTGTATTTTGTTCTGATTCCTTCACTACATCTTCAATTATTGAAGCGATCCGGTCGTTAAACCTGATTACAAAGGCAGGTATGCCTAATGAGTTAAAGAAATTGACAACATCGAATACCTTTGCTTCAAAAGTGACTGAGGTGATGCAGTCATCTTCTAAATTTTTTATGTTTTTGAAGCTGATAGTCTGAAGATATTTCTTTTATTTTCTAAAAAATTATCATTGTTAGTCTCGTTTCTTTTGGTAACTGTACCGAAAGATACCCTGGTAGGTCGAGCTGCTGGAATAAATAGAATTTCCCCCTGTTAACAGATTCCTGGTCTTCGCCATAATTCAACGATCCTCGGTGAAGCAGGATGGCTGTATTTTCAGAATCTGTA
>NZ_ATMR01000152.1 GCF_000427335.1 Winogradskyella psychrotolerans RS-3
CGGAGTAGAAGACAATACACCACCTGTTATAGATTTACACCAGGTATCGTTTGGCCTTCAGATGAGAAGGAAAAGAAACCAATAAGCCTTTAATTTTTTATTTTGTCGCTTGTTGCAAATTCCCTGAATCAATAAATTCATTTCCCTTAGCTCATAGCCTTTCGGTAGTGATACCTTTGGAGGGAAATTTCATCCAAACAACTTGTATTCCCACACTTCTCACATTTGAAATGTACATGCTCGTGATCATGGTGAGGGACATCTGAACTATGGTTGCACAGTGCATATTTGGCAGCCCCAGTATCGTCCAGCACTTTATGAACAAGGTCATTCTCCAAAAACGTTTTCAGCGTTCTATAAATAGTTACCCTATCAAAATTATCCTTTAATGCATCTTCAAGGTCAGCATGAGACAAGGCTATTTTCCTGTTAAGAAAAGTTGAAAGCACATCTCTCCTGCAACTGGTTACTCTTAGGTTATTGTCTTTTAATATTTCAGCCGTTTTATTAGCCATAAGTTTTCTTTTGGAATGACTTAAATATTCAACTGCTATAAGGGTGTTCCAACTATTAATAAGTGGAAACACCCTTTATTTCTGGTCATAATCTGTAAAAAGCAATCCCTTTAGGATTACCTCATTTTTTTCCAACCTTTATAAACTAGCACACCACCAGCAATTGTAATAGCTGTAGCAATGATAGCAGGTATTGTTTCGCCATAAATCCAGAACCCTACACCAAATAAAGCCGAGAAGACCATAATTGAAGCTATCAGCATCAATCCTATTTCCATAGGCAGTTGACCAACTTCTTCTTTTACCTCAGGGTGTTT
>NZ_ATMR01000153.1 GCF_000427335.1 Winogradskyella psychrotolerans RS-3
AGTCAGTATATTTTCCTGAGAATTGAAGTAAAAGTTCAAAATCTCCAGATTGGTCCGTATGCAAAAAATGACCGGTTTCACTAATAAAACCATAATGGGTTTTTCGCCAGAAGTCTGTTTCTGAGTCTGTCTTTAAGTGCAGCTTCCCAATGTCTTCTGACCAGGAATGAGGTGGGTTCATCCAATTGAATTCACGTCCTTCGATATGTATCATAAATGATGTGGCTTATTGTTTTCTTGTTTACTTTATTCTACAAATAGCAGAAGTGCTTTTTATTGGTTAAAAAGACGCCTTGCCTCGCCAAAAATTTTAGCACTTCTTTTCGAGAGTTCAAATTATTCATTAAAAATTGATCCTTCCTATTTTTGCTAATAATTAATTGGGTTAGGGGAATAATTTCAAACTAATTTCCATTTTTGATGATGCATCGGGGAAGGTTTCCCATCCAATACTTTGGGACAACCTTCATAAAATGGCATGATTTTAGCCAATTCGATAATTACATTTAACAGCAAAGCCATGAATTTAAACCAGTCATCCATAATAAGTTTACAAAACCCTC
>NZ_ATMR01000154.1 GCF_000427335.1 Winogradskyella psychrotolerans RS-3
CTTCATTTCTTGAGCCTACCTTGTACAAGAGATTGACAACAGCCATTTCTGAAGAATGGTCCTCATGGACCAAAACTTGAAGTCCATTGTCCAGAATAAAAGATTTGTGTTTAATCATAGAATTGAGGCAAAAGTAATAAAATTTATACCTATCCTACCTTCTTTCATTTAAATAGATTCGCCCTTATAACCGGATTTTTCTAGTGCAGCCATGATTTCTGCAGCAGCTGTTTCTCCTTCTACGGTCAGTATTCTGTCGGGTGACTTTAAGTCTACTTCCCAATGGCTTGCATTTAAAGCGTTCATTGCCGGAGTGATGGCCGTTACACATGCGCCACATTTTACGTTGGTTTTGAGTTTGATTTGTTGTGCCATTTTTGATTGGATTAGTTTTATATGTTTGCTTTAAATGATAACAAGCCAATGTTATTATTTGCTACCATTATTTCTATCAAAGTAGTAAGTCTAAGGAATTCTTTTCGTTTTCAAAAAGGTCTAGGTGTATTTTAGTCTTGAGACTATTTCCAACTACTGACAAGGAGCTCAAGG
>NZ_ATMR01000155.1 GCF_000427335.1 Winogradskyella psychrotolerans RS-3
TTATTGTTAGGTCCGAACTTTGAAGATCCATCCATACGTCCGGTTGCTGTCAACATGTATTTGCCATCATAAGCATAGTTGACACGTGCAAAGTACGAATTCAGTGCACTTCTTTGATTTGAAGAATAGACTTGCGGTGTATTTGCGCCTGCATTTAAATTATTGTAACTGTAAAAATTTGATGGAAAATTAGAAGCCTGCGCTTCTACCCAATCAGTTTGAGTTTCCTGCCAAGAAAGTCCTAGTACACCAGAAAATGAATGCTCGTCAATTACTTTATTGTAATTAAAGTAGTTTTCATTTTTGCCAATAAAACCACCTTTGATTGCTTCCTCTGGCATCTGAATTCCTTGTTCCCTGGAAGTCCCCGTTAGACCATCTACTGTCTTCACTCCTGTTATCTATAGCAAAATTTGCCTTAAAACTTAAATCCTCAGTAATTTGAGCGTTAAGTACGATACCTCCAGTCAACTGTTGGTTAAGATAGTATCCATCTCTCTGACCTGTTGTGTATACAATATTGCTCCAATTCTCTCCAACAG
>NZ_ATMR01000156.1 GCF_000427335.1 Winogradskyella psychrotolerans RS-3
GCGGCGGAGACGCTTCCGGTTTCGTTGATGGCGACCAGGATGCGCAGCATGTGCAGGTCGAGCGCGCGAGTGAGTTCGTCGAGATTGGCGGATCCTTCGGCTTCACCGTGCATAACGACACCTTATGGGCAAAGCACCACGGCATAACGTTACGGAATGATTAAGTTTGATTTGGGGACGAAAGACGACGCGGGGAGCGCGCTGTCACTGTAACTAGACTGCGCGCGCAATGTCGTCGAAAAGGGCTGCGTGGAATCGAGTCCATTTCTCTGCAATTGACTCGGGCCACGACGAAAACTTGACGATCACCGTCTCTGTGCTCGGGTCTATCCACAAGAACTGACCGTGGATTCCCGCGGCGTAGTAACGGCCGCGCTCATCTCCCGTCACCCACCACTGATTGCGATAACTGCCATTGGGGTGCACCTGCTGGAATACGGAACCAGCGGCTGCCTGTCGGTCACCGCCACGCTGAGTGTCAGCAATCCACTCTGCCGGAACAACCCGTCCCTCGGCGGTGACGCCGTTGCGCAGCATGAGACCCC
>NZ_ATMR01000157.1 GCF_000427335.1 Winogradskyella psychrotolerans RS-3
CAAAATGGGCTCTATAAAAGAAATCAAATGAAAAATTTAAAAATAATATTTGTTGGAATACTTCTAATTCCCTTACTTTCAATGACAATTGGAGAAATTGAACTCGAATCAAAGTCTTTGCTTAATAACCGAGTCGAATTGAAAATTCCAAAAACTTTTGTTATAATGTCAGAAGAATTGATGAAAATAAAATATCCTTCCGACAATAGACCAACACTTATTTATTCAGACGAAAGTGGAGAAATAAATCTTGTCATAAATTTAACACCAGCTAATGCTAATCAAGATATAATAGAACCCTATTTAGGAAATTTTGTGACCATGCATAAAGACGTCTATCCTTCTGCCGAATGGAAAGATTCTGGTATAAAAGAAATTAATGGACAAAAAGTTGGTTATTTAAAACTAATAATTTCTGAATTTGACACAAAAATATATAAAGTAATCTTCTTTACTGATTTGGATGGAAAATTACTTCATTCAACATTTAAATGTAATGAAAAAAGTTTTTCTGAATGGGAACAAACCGCAGATAAAATAATGAACTCATTGAAAATAAAATAACAGGTGCTAACACCGTGTATAATTAATTGCTATGGCAAGTGCTTATTTGGAAAATTCCTTCGGAATTTTCTCGGGTTCGTATTTGTTTACTAATTTAGTTGCTTAACCATACACAACAACGTTAGCAGCAATGCAATTCGTACATTTTTGCCTAGTTATTTTTCGGAGATTTTTTTTAGACTTTTAAGTCAGATAAATTAAAAAAACTCAACTTATTAAAACTCAGTTGACGTCAGACTTGTTTCTAACCCGCCAAATTAAAGCCTGTGGGATCGTAATCGCTAATCAGCATAACCACGTCGGACTGACAAGCAGAACGTGCAATTCTGAACGTTAAAATGAAAAACTGGACTTATAAAAACCACATTTGACTTTGGACTTGCTTCTTATCCGCCAAATTCTGTTCTGTTGGGATCTAAGTCACTCATCTACTCTACTACGTCGGACTGACTAGCAGAACGTGCAATTC
>NZ_ATMR01000158.1 GCF_000427335.1 Winogradskyella psychrotolerans RS-3
ACAACAACACTATACCTCTAAAACGACTACTATGACTTTAACACACTTCATTCTTCATTGTACTTAATCAAACCGACATCAACTATATAAACTAGATTCCTGCCTACGCAGGAATGACAGAACACCAAAAACAATTAATACTATAATCTAAATTCAACGAACTTTGTCATTCCTTCCAAAGCAGACAAACCTTCAAGTACACCCAAGCTAAGCCATTAAAAATAACAACGAACTTTGTCATTCCTGCGCAGGCAGGAATCCACAACAACACTACACCTTTAAAACAATTACTATATTTCTCACATCTTTTAATTCTTTTTAGAACTAAATCAACATTAATAACAACAAACAGATTCCTGCCTACGCTGGAATGACAAAAAAATTAAGAACACACCTCAACTTATTTTAAACAATTACACCATGTAATTCCTGCAAAATCAGACAAACTTTCAATTACACCCAAGCTAACCCACAACAAATACCAACACACTTTGTCATCCCTGCGTAGGCAGGAATCCACAACAGCACTATACCTCTAAAACAATCCCTATAAGTCTCACACCTTCTAATTTTTTATAAAACTAAACCTACATAAATTACACCATACAGATTCCTGTTTACACAGCAATGACACAACACACCATGCCCACATTAAAAAGCCACAAATAAATATTTCCCAAATTCCATGTAACAAAAGTCCTTCATCTGCTACATATATATTGAAAGTGGTCCAAATCTCAAAACTTTTTTGAGGCGCCAAATAGTATAAAAACGACCGTACTTCAATAACCATCACAATACAATTAGTATTCCAAGCTTGAATTATTAAAATTCAAACAAGGCTAAAAACTGAGACTTAAAACGTCAATCTGCTGGTTAAATTTGGTCCGACTTACTTTCAAAAAAAGATTGCATAGTATTACAATGGTCGTATATTTAGTAACTCAAATTTAAACGACATCTTATGGCAGAATGGTTTTCAAATCTAGAATTTCTATCCCAACTCTATTGGTTAGTCGCTATTATTGGTTCTATTATTTTTTCTGTAGTTATGGTAATGGCTTTTGCAGGTGGAGAAGCTGATGATATTGATGGTGACATCGAAGCCGGATTTCAATTTATATCCTTCAAAAACCTCGTAGGCTTCTTTACCATTTTTGGCTGGAGTGGTATTGCGTGTATAGATGCCGGACTCTCTACAGCTCTGACCATATTTATATCTGTAATTTGTGGTTTGTTAATGATGGTGATTATGGCAGCACTCTATTTCTTTATTAGTAAACTTTCGGATAGCGGTACTTTAAATTACAAAAATGCGCTCGATGCTATTGGTGAAGTCTATTTACCTATTGGATCTGACCGTTCAAAAATGGGAAAAGTAAATGTAAGTGTGCAAGGCACAATGCGCGAACTCGATGCACTTACCGATTCATTAACACCCTTAAAAACGGGCACAATAATAAAAGTTGTCGATGTCACCTCTAACGGCATTCTCATTGTAGATCAAACACGTAAACCCATAGAACCTTCACATACTAATACTGAAGAATTACCCGAACCAAAAAACCGACTTATCGAAAATTAAGTCACACTAATATTAAGCTTTATAACCAACCAATCAAATCTAAATGACTATGAAATTATTAACCATTCAAGAAAACTTTAATGTAGAGGGCCTAGGCGGTCCCATGCTACTCATTTTTGTAGCCTTATTTGTAGTACTTACCTTAATTATTTTAATAAAACGTTACAAACGTTGTCCTTCAGATAGAATTTTAGTCGTCTATGGAAAAGTGGGTGGCGGACAATCGGCTAAATGTATTCATGGTGGAGCGGCTTTTATAATTCCTGTCATTCAAGATTATGAATTCTTAGAATTAACGCCAATTTCTATCGAAGTAAATTTGGTTAATGCCTTATCTAAACAAAACATTCGTGTTAATGTACCATCGCGTTTTACCATTGGTGTCTCTACAGAACCAGGTATTATGCAAAATGCAGCAGAGCGTTTATTAGGATTGGGTCAAAATGAAATTCAGGATTTAGCACAAGAAATTATTTTCGGACAATTACGTTTAGTTGTGGCTTCAATGGATATTGAGGAAATCAATAACGATAGAGATAAATTCTTAACGAATATTTCAGAATCTGTTGAAACCGAATTAAAGAAAGTAGGTTTAAAGCTAATCAACGTAAACATCACAGATATCGTTGATGAGTCTGGTTATATCGAAGCACTTGGTAAAGAAGCTGCAGCACACGCTATTAACGCAGCTCGTAAATCGGTTGCAGAAAAAACGAGAGATGGATCTATTGGTGAAGCTAATGCGGTACAAGATGAAAGAACGCAAGTAGCAGCAGCCAACGCACAAGCTGTAGAAGGTGAGAACACCGCAAAAATTGCCGTTGCAAATTCAGATTCATTACGTCGTCAACGTGAAGCGGAAGCAGAACGTGTGGCAAATGCGTCTGAAAAAGTACAATCTGCAAACGCCTTAGCAGAATCTTATGCTGCAGAGCAAATCGCAGAAACAGCAAGAGCGGAACGTGAGCGTTCGTCTCAAATGGCCGATGTTATTATTCCAGCTGAAATTGATAAACGCAAAGTTGAAATTGATGCTGAAGCAGATGCAGAACGTATTAGAAGACGTGCAAAAGGTGAAGCAGATGCCATACTTTTTAAAGCACAAGCCGAAGCACAAGGACAATATGAAATCTTAACCAAGCAAGCTGCGGGTATGGAGCAAATTGTAAAAGCGGCTGGTAACAATAGTAGAGATGCGGTATTATTATTAATTGCAGACAAATTACCAGAATTGGTAAGAATTCAATCGGAAGCGATTAAGAATATCAAAATCGATAAAGTAACCGTTTGGGATAATGGTAGTGGTGGAGAAGACGGAAAATCGTCAACCGCTAATTTCTTATCTGGAATGTACAAATCAGTACCACCTTTACAAGAAATGTTTAATATGGCTGGTATGGATTTACCAGAATATTTAAAAGGAAAAGACAAAAAAGAAATCGCAGCAGACGACGCGACTATAGATAAGTTGTAATAACAAAATTATCTTTTCTTGACTATAATTAGCTACAAAAGACCAATACCTAAATTAAAGTTCATTTATGGTATTGGTCTTTTTTTATCGGAATACTGAGTATCGACACCTATTTTGGTGTGCTTTTCTTAGGCGCAGGTGTCTTCTTTTTCTATACCGATGGTATCGAAATTGACCTCACAACAAAAAATACCGAAATACCATTAACCTCTTTGGCCTCACCTTCGGAAAATGGAAAGACTTTCCTCAAATAGAATACGTTTCTGTGTTTAAAACCACGCAGACCACGCGCGTTTGGGTCTCCACAGCAAGCACAAACGTAACGACAACCGTCGTTAAAGTCAATTTGTTCTATAATACCAATCAGAAAATTGAAGCTTATGAAACAGATAATACAGATACCGCTTTTGATATGGCTAAACAAATAGCAACAGCCTTACAGATTGATGTTTTAGACGCCACATCGCGAGACACCAAATGGCTATAATTTAACACCAACTGTCATTCCTGCGCAGGCAGGAATCTATTCCATCTAAAACCTTCCACTCCATTTAAGTTTTAGAGAGTCCGAGTCTAGTTAACGCAAAATCTTAATAATAAAAAGGTGAATGATCAAGTGGATTCCTGCCTACGCAGGAATGACAAACCCAAATAAACAAACAAATGTCAGTTCGAGTGATTTTCGAGGCACGAGAAAATCGTATCGAGAACCAATCAAAAAAACAACCTACAAACAAACCCTAAAGGCTTAATCCGTAAATTGTCCCCTTGAGGATTAGTGGGAAATAAAATATATTTTGTTTTTGAAGCTACCGAGCGAAACCAATCTACCGCCACCCCAAATCTTCAAAATGTAAACAGACTACAAAAGCAA
>NZ_ATMR01000159.1 GCF_000427335.1 Winogradskyella psychrotolerans RS-3
AGGTTTTAAATGTAGCTTCCATTATTAATACAAGAGGATTGGAAAGGCCTTTTACCTATGCTAATAATCTAAAAGGCCTCTATTCTTCAATAATTATTCATTGTCCCGAGAAATAACTCCACCATGTTTCAGTGGAGAGAGACGGAATTCTTAAATACTTAGGATTGCTTATTTTTTTGGAGGGCTGATCATGATATGGGCACGATGAGTACCTGGATCCATTATCCATGGCATTCCCGGCACATCAGGTTTCAAAGCCAAACCTGTACTTTCTTCAGTAGCCCAAGGGATATAGACCACATATCGAAGATAGGTATTGTCAACCTTCCCTTTGGAGGCATCATAGTCAGCTTTATCTGCAGTCAAAACATAAAGGGCTGCCGGAGCATCCGGCATTTTCAAACCACCACTTTTGGCTTCCTCTTCACGTGTATCAAATACCTGCTTAAAATTTTTACCTTCTTTTTTAAGTCACTCTGCCTCGTTCCATAAAAGGCTCAAGGTCTTCGTGGTAACAGAACACTGAATCCATCTGCCTTAGG
>NZ_ATMR01000160.1 GCF_000427335.1 Winogradskyella psychrotolerans RS-3
ATCGGGTGCAGCGGGTCTTCACCGCGTCGAGGCCAAATCAGCTGTGGCTCACCGACATCACGGAACACAAAACGAGTCAGGGAAAGCTTTATCTTTGCGCAATCAAAGATGTGTTCTCGAATCGCATTGTTGGCTACTCCATCGATACGAGGATGAAGGCTCGGCTTGCCGTTGACGCGCTCACCATGGCCGTCACCCACCGGGAGCACCCCACGGCAGTGATTGTTCACTCCGACCGAGGATCCCAATTTCGGTCACGAAAATTCGTGCGCGCACTCGCCCAGAACGGGCTGCTGGGCTCGATGGGGAAAGTGGCGGCATGCGGCGACAATGCAGCCATGGAATCCTTCTTCGCGTTGCTGCAAAAAAACGTCCTGAACCAACGCTCGTGGGACACCCGCGACGAGCTCCGACTTGAGATCATCAACTGGATCGAAGGCACCTACCACCGGCGAAGGAGACAACGCCGACTGGGGGAAGCTGACACCGATCGAATACGAGACCATAATGAAAAAAGCCGTCACACTGGCGGCCTAAGGAACCGAGTCAACC
>NZ_ATMR01000161.1 GCF_000427335.1 Winogradskyella psychrotolerans RS-3
TGATCAGGGGACTCGCAATTGTCGGACTTGCCCCCGTTGCCACCGCCCCTGTGTGCCTTGTATTTATGGGTAAAGGCTTTTGGAAGAGGAAACTTCGTTGA
Source organism: Winogradskyella psychrotolerans RS-3 (assembly GCF_000427335.1). Taxonomy (GTDB): domain Bacteria; phylum Bacteroidota; class Bacteroidia; order Flavobacteriales; family Flavobacteriaceae; genus Winogradskyella; species Winogradskyella psychrotolerans. The sequence continues at coordinate 102 of NZ_ATMR01000161.1, forward strand.
ATCTTTTATCCTCACCCTGTTGAAACGGGAAAGCAACCCCCCAAAATCTTTACAAGTATTAAATTCGGCGGAAAGTAGCCGGTCTAGTATCCGGCGGAAGAAAAGTACGGCTCGGTCATTGAACCTGTCATCAATTGCCTGTTTTGTGATCCCCAGCTCGTATTCCTCCATAAGATCCGAACACACATCCATGAGGCTGAAAGATTTTCCTAAATGATGGGAAAACATCAGGCTCTCGAAAAACAGGTGGGGCTTGAGTTTGGATTTTCTTTTGGAAAAACCTGTTTCCTTGGCAAGGCAGTCAATGATATCCGGGTTGAAAGATAAATTAAATTTTTCCGCTAAAACTCTAAATTTTACTGGTAATTTTACTTGAATTTTGGTCTTTTAGATGGAAATTATATGTATATTTAACTAGGAAAAACAGGGAGGATCAGTGGGGATTGCGTTTTTTGAATTAAGAAAACAAATACCAATAGATATGAAAAAAGGAACAAAGATCCCAAGGGGGATCTACGTTTTATTTAATTAATTGATT
>NZ_ATMR01000162.1 GCF_000427335.1 Winogradskyella psychrotolerans RS-3
GGCTCAGAGCACAACCACACCAACCCACCACGATCAGCGAGCTGCAACTACTGCTGGGCGAGTTCGCAGACGAATACAACCAGCGTCGCCCACACCGCTCACTAGAGCACCAAGCAACACCAGCAACGGCCTACACAACCAGCATCAAAGCCACACCCGCCAGCAGCCCACGCGACGACTCCCACAACCGCGTCCGCCACGACCGCATCGACAAATCTGGCACCGTAACCCTCCGCGTTGCCGGCCACCTGCGCCACATCGGCGTCGGCCGAACCCACGTCACACTGCTCATCCAAGAACTCGACGTCACCGTCATCAACGCCACCACCGGAGAGATCCTGCGAGAGCTCACCATCGACCTCAGCCGCGACTACCAACCCACCAGCACAAAAAAATAGTCCGAACCCACAAACCGTGGGTTCGAACTATTCCGATGTCTTGCGACATCACACGGCCGCGCCCGCAAGGATATAGACCCACATCAGGTGATTCGGCACGACCTGCAGGTTTTGTAGCAGATAGATGCCGAAGGCCACGGCAACCGCAGCTTCAGTGGCCCGAATTATTACTACCCAGGCCGCCAGCGTTTTGTTGGCGAGCTTGAGTATCGGATACAGAAGCACGCCGAATGCGGCGATCAAGATTCCCGAGAACATCATGAGCACCACTCCGGTAGTGAGCATTGACCTACTCGCTTGGCCACCGAGGAATGACTCAACGAATGACAACCCAATGGCCGCCGTGAGTACTTGAACGATGAAGAGAACTCCGATTGATACTGCAGAATTTCTTTTGAACATGTGTTTGGTCTCCTTCTTGTTTATTAGTCCCGCACCGATAGTGGGGACGTCGTGGCTGATTGTCGTAAT
>NZ_ATMR01000163.1 GCF_000427335.1 Winogradskyella psychrotolerans RS-3
AGTAATAAATGGTTTAACCGGGTGTCATTGGTCAGTAGCAATAAACCTTCGCTGTCCTTGTCCAGCCTACCGACTAGGGTAAACATCGGATGGGAAATCACTAAGCATGCCCAGCGTATTTCCTTCTCCGCTAAATTGACTCAAAACACCAAAAGGCTTATAAACAATGTAATAACTAAGTGCCATAATTTCTTTTACCGCAACAATTGGAATAGTTCGTTTAATTGAGGGGTAAGAATGATTTCAGTCCTCCTGTTTTTTGCCCTTCCTTCAGCTGTTTCATTTGAGGTCTTTGGATAGTAGAAACTTCTTCCTGCCGCAGTCACCCGCTCGGGAACTACATCATAAGAGTTGGTTAAAATACGCACAATCGCAGTAGCTCTGGCAGTGCTCAAGGCCCAATTGTCTTCAAATTTACCACGTATAGGAACATTGTCTGTATGTCCTTCGACTAATATTTGTATGTCAGGACTGTTATTGATCACGACAGCTAATTTACTGAGGGCCTCTTTGCCATCTTTATTAACAGTGGCACTCCCCGATGGAAACAATAACTTGTCCTGTAAAGAGACGTACAATTTACCATCCTGTTCATATACCTGCAACTCATCTGACCGGTATTGAACCAGCGCTTTGTCAATTGTGGTTTTCAAGCTTTCCATCACCGCTTTTTGCTCATCCAGTAGACTTTGTAATAGATCTAACCTTTCCTGCTG
>NZ_ATMR01000164.1 GCF_000427335.1 Winogradskyella psychrotolerans RS-3
CCTTTTGTTTTTTATAAAATGTATTCAAAAATTTACTCAAATAAATCAGAGGATAAATAACGATCTCCTCTATCGCAAATAATACAAACTACAATTCCGCTCTCTAATTCTTTTACCAATTTTAAAGCAGCAGCTGTTGCTCCACCACTACTCATTCCTGCGAGTATGCCTTCTTCTTTTGCTAATCGTCGTGTCATTGCTGTAGCTTCATCTTTGCTGACTTCAATAGTTTGATCTACCTTGGAAGCCTCAAATATTTTAGGTAAATATTCTATGGGCCATTTTCTAATCCCAGGTATTTTAGACCCATCTGTTGGTTGTACACCTACAATTTTCACCTCAGCATTTTGCTCTTTCAAAAACGTAGAGGTTCCCATTATAGTTCCTGTAGTTCCCATTGAAGACACAAAATGCGTAATTGTACCTTCAGTATCTCTCCAAATTTCAGGACCTGTGGTTTTGTAATGTGCTTTCCAGTTATCATCGTTAGCAAATTGATTGAATGAAAAATAACCTTCATTTTCAACTTTATCTATAGCGTAGTCTCTTGCTCCTTCTATGCCATCAGGATGTAATGTAACAGTTGCTCCATAAGCACGCATGGTTTGTACGCGTTCTTTAGTTGCTGTATCAGGCATTACAAGTTCAATATTCAACTTATAAATACTGGCAATCATCGCTAAGGCAATTCCTGTGTTTCCACTTGTAGCTTCAATTAATTTCGAAGACGTATTAATTTTATTCGAGTCTAGAGCACTTTTAATCATATTGTAAGCTGCTCTATCCTTTACGCTACCTCCAGGATTATTTCCTTCAAGTTTAAAATACAAACTCACATTCGGATTGGTATTCAATGCTATTGATTTAACAAGCGGTGTATTTCCTATTTGGTCTATTAATGTCTTGTTCATATTACTTTTTTAATTTAGAGAAAATTTCAACTTGATGATTATGCGTTACAACAGAGTTTTTAGGAACAGATTCTGTCAACCATGTATTACCTCCAATTACCGTGCTTTCTCCAATAATTGTTTGACCACCCAGAATTGTTGCATTCGCATATATGGTAACATTTTGTTCAATAGTAGGATGACGCTTGGTATTTTGATGTATTTTTTTCACCGTTAAAGCACCTAAAGTTACGCCTTGGTATACCTTAACATTGCTGTGTATGTCTGTAGTTTCTCCAATAACCACACCTGTTCCATGATCTATAAAAAAAGACTCACCGATAGTAGCGCCAGGGTGTATATCTATACCAGTAATAGAATGTGCATATTCCGTCATTAACCTTGGTATTAGCGGCAGATTCAATTTAAAAAAGACTCTTGCCATTCTATAAATTGAAATTGCAAAGAATCCTGGATAGGCTAGGTATACTTCTTCAATGGATTGCGATGCTGGGTCATTATTATAAATCGCTTCAGCATCCTTTTTTAAACTGGAATATAAATCAGGAATGTTTTCTTTAAAATCACTCCAAAGCTTACAAGTCTTATTCTTAATCTCTGGACATGCCCTATTTCTAATTGTGATAAACAATGTTTCCAATTGCTGTAATGCAAGTTCGGCATCCGTATCACAATCATAAAAAGCTTTAAAAAGCAATTTTGTGAACCGTTGCGACTCTTCTTTTAAAGTCATCGAAACCTTAATTATTTCCTTGTGGTCATTTATGACTTTTACTACGTTCAAATTCATACTTAGATAACTCTTTTAAAAGACGTATAATTATAGTATACATTACAGATTGAACGAATTTAGTGAAACAATTTGAACAAGAAAAGTAGTAAGTCTAAATTGATAACAATTCAATAAACCACTATATAGATAATTAATTGCCTAACTCGTACAATATATTATCTTTGCGGAACTTAAATTATAACAGAGAATATAACAATGGTTCTAAGCAAATTAGAACTCCCAAATACAAATTAAAACATGTCAGAATCAGAAGAATTAACTTTCGATGTACTAATTGAAATACCTAAAGGAAGTCGTAATAAATATGAATACGATTTCACATTACATAAAATAAGATTTGACCGCATGCTTTTTTCATCTATGATGTATCCAGGTGATTACGGCTTTATTCCAGAAACTTTAGCTTTAGATAGTGATCCTTTAGACGTTTTAGTATTAGGACACCAACCTACATACCCAATGGTAGTAATGGAAGTAAGACCAATTGGTGTTTTCCATATGACAGATGAAAAAGGACCAGATGAAAAAATTATCTGTGTACCAGTTTCAGATCCTATTTGGAGTAACAATAGAGATATAAGCGATTTAAATCCACATAGATTAAAAGAGATTGAGCATTTTTTCCGTGTTTATAAAGACTTAGAGAAGAAGAAAGTTGATGTTGGTGGATGGGGAGATGCTGAAGAAGCTGTAAAAATTTATCACGAATGTATTCAACGTTATGATGAAAGTGAGCATAAAAAGAAACGCACTTTTACGATTTAACATTCTTATTTAGGAATCCAAAGTTTTTAAGTAAAAAACTATTAAAAAAGCAATATCATTCAAATGATATTGCTTTTTTCGTAAAAATATGATTCATTTTACTACATTTACCTAGCTAATAACTAACTAAATTAAATATTATAATATGGAGTCAATGATGATTTATATGCCAATAGCTCTGGCGCTTTTGGGCTTAATTTACATGCTAATAAAGCAATCTTGGGTTATGAAACAAGATGCTGGAGATGGTAAAATGAAAGAAATTTCAGATCATATATACGAAGGAGCTCTCGCCTTCTTAAATGCAGAGTATAAATTATTAGCCATTTTTGTGGTAATCGTAAGTGTGTTACTTGCAATTGTTTCTTTCATTGTTCCAACAACGCATTGGCTTATCGTAATTGCTTTTATTTTCGGAGCTGTATTTTCTGCTTTCGCTGGAAACATTGGAATGAAAATAGCGACTAAAACAAATGTTAGAACAACACAAGCCGCTCGTACAAGTTTACCAAATGCACTAAAAGTATCTTTTGGTGGTGGAACTGTAATGGGTCTTGGTGTTGCTGGTTTAGCCGTTTTAGGATTAACCGCATTTTTCATATTCTTCTTTTGGTTCTTTATGGGAAGCGAATGGACAAACACCATGGACATGACCATCGTATTAGAGACACTTGCTGGTTTCTCTCTTGGTGCTGAATCTATCGCATTATTCGCTAGAGTTGGTGGAGGTATTTACACTAAAGCTGCCGATGTTGGTGCCGATTTAGTTGGTAAGGTTGAAGCTGGGATACCAGAAGATGATCCTCGGAACCCTGCTACAATTGCAGATAACGTAGGTGATAACGTAGGTGATGTTGCAGGTATGGGAGCCGATTTATTTGGTTCTTATGTAGCTACGGTTTTAGCTGCAATGGTTCTTGGTAACTACGTGATTAAAGATATGGGTGGCTCAATCTCTGATGCTTTTGGAGGTATTGGACCAATCTTATTACCAATGTCAATTGCTGGTGTAGGAATTATTATTTCTATCATCGGAACCATGTTGGTGAAAATAAAAAGTAATGACGCCAAAGAAGCTCAGGTTATGGGAGCTTTAAATATTGGAAACTGGACTTCAATTATTTTAGTTGCTGCAGCATGTTATGGATTAGTTACATGGATGTTACCTGAGACTATGCAAATGAATTTCTTCGGAGAAGGCTTACAAGACATTTCTTCGATGCGTGTGTTCTATGCCACCTTAGTTGGCTTAGTTGTAGGAGCTGTTATTTCTTCTGTAACTGAATACTATACAGGATTAGGTAAAAAACCAATTTTAAATATTGTACAACAGTCAAGTACTGGAGCAGGAACCAACATTATTGCAGGTTTAGCGACAGGTATGATTTCTACATTCCCATCCGTATTATTATTTGCTGGTGCTATTTGGGCATCGTATGCATTTGCAGGATTCTATGGAGTTGCTTTAGCGGCTTCTGCTATGATGGCAACTACAGCTATGCAATTAGCAATTGATGCTTTTGGGCCAATATCTGATAACGCAGGTGGTATTGCTGAAATGAGCGAACAAGAACCTATCGTTAGAGAACGTACAGATATATTAGATTCTGTTGGTAACACTACTGCTGCAACAGGAAAAGGCTTTGCCATCGCTTCTGCAGCATTAACATCATTAGCTTTATTTGCTGCCTATGTAACGTTTACAGGAATTGATGGGATTAACATCTTTAAAGCACCAGTATTAGCGATGCTATTTGTTGGTGGTATGGTGCCAGTAGTATTCTCGGCTTTAGCTATGAATGCTGTAGGAAAAGCAGCTATGGAAATGGTTGAGGAAGTACGTCGTCAGTTTAGAGAGATTCCAGGTATTATGGAAGGTACAGGAAAACCAGAATACGATAAGTGTGTGGCGATTTCTACGGAAGCGTCTTTAAAAGAAATGATGTTACCAGGTTTATTAACTATAGGTTTCCCATTAGCAATTGCTTTTATTCCGATGATTTTCGGAATGGATCCTTTAGCGATTGCTGAAATGTTAGGTGGTTATATGGCTGGTGTTACGGTTTCAGGAGTGCTTTGGGCGATCTTCCAAAACAATGCTGGCGGAGCTTGGGATAATGCTAAAAAATCTTTTGAAGCTGGAGTTGAAATTAATGGTGAAATGACATACAAAGGTTCTGAAGCTCACAAAGCAGCAGTAACTGGAGATACCGTTGGAGATCCTTTTAAAGATACATCTGGCCCTTCAATGAACATCTTAATTAAGTTAACCTGTTTAATCGGTTTAGTCATTGCGCCTATTTTAGGTGGTCATGCTGATGAAACTGGATTAGCTTTGACAAATAACAGCGTGGAAGTTACAAGAACAGTTTCTGTAGAAACTGAAAATGACGTTAACTTGCCTAATACAGCAAAAGCTACAGTAACAACAACCTCTGAAGAGGATGGACAAACTGTTGTAATTAACAAGACTTTTGAAGGTAACTTGGATGAAGTTGTAGAAAAATCTAGTGCATATGCCAAAACACAAAAAGAGAAGAATTAATTCTTAGTCCTTTTTAAAATCTTTTAAAAACCCTCAACATTATTCAAAATGTTGAAGGTTTTATTTTAGTAGATATAGACACTATAGTATGAATTTAAAGTTTTGAGAGACCACTTAAACCTCTATATATAAACAAGAAAAAGCCTCACATTTTAAAACAAAATGTGAGGCTTTTATCATTATAATTATATTCTATAAGGTATACGTCAACCTAAATGTAATAAATCTAGGTAAAATAAATGTTTCTGAGCTATATACAGAAATATTACTAGACCCATTATTAACTTCCGAATCTATATTCAATAAGTTGGTAGCTTTAAGTTGGTATTCCCATTTAGCATCCTCATCTTTTCTGTACGACAAACTCCCATTCCATGTTTGATATGATTGTGTATCACTAACATTACTGCTTTGACTTGTGTATGAATAATCTGTTCTAAAAGTTAAAGCTTTCCAGATGTAAGCATCAAATTCTACAGAAGGAGCATTCGTGATAAATTGTGTGTCATTCTCTCCTTGCTTTGTATCTGAGACACTATATCCATACTTTAAAGTTACGTTTGGCGCCTCTCTAAAGTTCGTACTTAATTCTGGTGAATACGTTTGAGAAAACGTCTCATTTACAGATCTAACATCTTGAACAAATTGATTACTCTTGCTATAATTAAGACCAACACGCATACTTGCTCTTAACTTACCATAAGTACGTTGTATACGACCGCTAGCCGACACACTCTCATCCGCAAAATTTGAATTGAAATATGTATTGGTTCTGATAACATTATCAAAATTAGTAAGTGATCTTATTTGATCGATATTCTTGTTATAATTAATAAACGCAAATATATTAGTGTAATTAAACAAGTTAAAACTAAAGTAACGTAAGTTTAAGTTATGCGATAATGAATTCTGTAAGTTAGGCTCACCATATTGCACACTGTTATAATTATTTAAAACCAAACCTTCAGCTAAACTTGTAACATCAGTAAATGAGTTTTGCATATTATAACGGAACGTTAAACTCTCACTCTTTTTAAATTGAATTTGCGTCTCAAAATCTGGTAATATTCTAAAGAAATTATCTTCATAGGTTTCTCCAAACTGTGTGTTTTTATTTCCATAAGCGTGTACAGAAAATCCAGGTGTAATTGTAAATTTCCCTGTTTTTAATCTGTAATGTAACCCAAGATAAACATCGCTGAAATTATATTCTGTATCATTTTCATTTCTTAATAAGTCACCTTCTGTATTAGTCAAGTTTGCTGTAGGGTCAAAAAATGATCCATCATCTAAGAACTGAAAAATATTAGAGTTAAATTTCTGATTACTTAAAATAGTACCTAAGGTTAAATTGATATTACTCTTTGAATTCAAGATATTATAATAATCTAATTTAGCATCTAACTGATTAGATTTAATACGACGTTCTTGATTTAGATCGTAATTACTCTGACTTGTATCTAAACCTAAACTGTTTGCTGTACTTTCAAAAGCACCTTCATCTTTTAATCCAATTACATTGTAAAAAGGATCTTCATCTTTAATTAAATGCTGCGCTTCGAAAGCAAAAATATTCTTCTCATTTAGCGTGTAATAATAATTCACATTTTGATTGATACTAAATGGCTTTGCTTCATTCAACTCATTGGTATTTCCAACTACAGAAGAAAATTCATTTTGCATTTCAGAATCGCTAGAAACACGACCCAAAACATCATAATTTAATTGATTATTAGCATTTGGCTTATAACTTAAGCTCAATTTGGCTAAACCTTGATTGGTAGCTTCTCTACCTGTTTGCACTGTTTCTTCATCAGGAATTCCTAATTCTGGATTTGTATAACGTACAAAACTTTCTTGTCTCGTTTTTAAACGATTCGCATTATAAATTAAAAATCCACTAAGGTCTAAGGCTTTATTCGGAGCATAACTGAAGTTCATTGCTCCTAATTTAGATTCTATACTTTGTGCATCTCCAAGATCCGTTAAACCGCGCAATCCATTATCTCCAAGATTAAGACTCGTTCCGCTATTAGAACTTGGACTTCTAAAGCCACCACCGAAATTTCTAATATCACGACCTGTTAATGCGACTTCACCGATATTGTTAATATCACCAATAACATTAATACTGTATTTAGGACTGTAGTAAAATAGTTTTGGTTGCACTAAATACAAGTTATCATTTGGTGATGGCGCAACACCTCCACCTGCAGTAACATCTCCAAACCAAAAGTTTTCTTTTCCTTCTTTCAATTTAATGTTAATGGCAACATTATCTTGGTTATTTTGAACACCACTTAATTGACCTACCTCAGCATAATTACGTAACACTTGAATTTTATCTACAGCATTTGAAGGGATATTTTTAGTCGCCAGTTTTGAATCTCCATCAAAGAAATCTTTACCATTGATCATAAGTTTCGTTACTTCCTTACCTTCAACTTCAATCTTTCCATCTGCTGTAATTTCTACACCTGGTAATTTCTTTAAGACGTCTTCTAACTTTCGTTCTGTACCATTTTTAAAAGAATCGGCATTATAAATTAAGGTATCTCCTTTTATAGTTACTGGCATATCATAAGTTAACTCTACAGCATCTAACATATTATCAGAAAGCATATTAAAGTCTTTTGTGATATCAACTTCTTTAGTTGTCACAGTTTCATCAACGGATTTTAAACCAATATAACTTACTTGAATACTGTAAGTTCCATTTTTACCCAATGAAATAACATATTTCCCATTGGCATCTGTAATAGCGTAAGATTCTAAGGTATTAGATTCTTTATTAATAGCAATAATATTGGCCAGTTCTAAAGGAGAGCCAATGCTATCCTTTACAATACCTGTCATTTTAATTTGAGCAAAAGAGCTCATAACTACTAAAGTAAATAGCAGTGCTAAAATATTTTTCATATAAATAATTCTTTGGTTGGTAATTGAGAGCGTGGTTTAGACTCTGCTCATCCGAGAGTTAGTTAAGTTATAATTTTAATTTCTACCGCGTCCACCGCCTCTACCGTTACGCCCACCATACATTTCACGCATTTCTTCCATCTTCTTGGTAGTGATTTCAGTGTACTCTGCTTGCGTCACTTCTTCTCCTTTTTTAGGCTTATCAATAGATTCTTTCTCTTTTGGATTTAATACAATCTTAGTACAAAGTATGGTTGTACGGTCTGCATTTATTTCTAATATTAATCCTGGTAAACCCCAATAATCATCAGGCCCTTGGTTTACAGGAATTTGTGGTGTATACCAAGCAACAACTTCTATTGTTTTTGGCGCTTTAGGTTCATTGGAATCTGTAGAATCTTTACCCTTTTCAACTTCACTTTTTTGATCTCTACCTCTTGATCCTCTAAAACTGCTAAAGTCAACTCCACTAGGAACCACAGTTGCGGTAGCTTTAAAACAGGTGTATTGACCAATTAATTTGGTTTCCGTACCCATTTCCCATTCTAAATCTTTTAATTCGTCTTTAACTAAAAACTGCTTCCCAAAAAATTCTTGATCTTGGATGACTTCTTTTGTTTGAACATTCTTATATTTTGGTCCTCCAGTTAAACTTGCACCAAAGCCTCCTCTTCCACCACCTCCACCAGGTGCTGCTAACTTTTCCTCTTCTTTATAAATAGACTCTGATTTAGAAAACGTTAAAGTATATTCCTTCTCCAAGAAACTCTTCATACGTTCTTGAATTTGCTTTTTTCGCTCCGCACTCATATCTTGTCCTCCAAATTGATCGAGATCCATAGTGGTTTTAGATATGTAGTACGCTTTTCCTTGAAAATCTTGAGCAAACAAATTAGAACTGGCGAAAAACACAGTTAAGAGGAATGCAATTTTTAATGGTAATTTCTTCATTTTTAATAGTCTAGTTAAATTTAATAACAAATTATGTTAATCTTACTTCCATAAGACTCTATAAATGAAGAAAAGTTAAGTCTCGACTTGTTAAATTTGTGTTAAGAGAATTAACCACCTATAGAAATATGAATCGCACCGTCTTTAGACCCTCTGCTTGGTGCATAACGCTCCATCATTTCTTTAGTTTTTTATCCATAATATCATCATATTCTTTCTGGGTCACTTCTTTTCCTTTCATTGGTTCTTCAATCTCAATTTTGTCTTCTGGATTAATTACAATTTTACTACAGATCACAGTTAGTTTCCCATCGTGTATTTCTAAAATTAAACCAGGAAGTCCTTGGTATTTTGCAGGACCATTACTAACAGGAATTTGAGGAGTGTACCAAGCCGTAATTGTACGCTCTGTCATTTCTGGTTCTTTTTCCTCTTCATTGTCATCATCTACACTTGAAAAGCTACTAAAATTCATATTAACTTTAGGCACTTGTTTAGTATACGTTGCTTTAAAACACATGTATTCTCCAATATGTTTGGTATCGGATTCTAGCTTCCATTCGATTGGGGAAATAGAATCTTTAATTAAGAATTTTTTACCCATTGTCTCTTTTTGGTCAACATACGTTCTAAGCTTTATATTTTTATAAAAGACATCTGACCCACTATTTCCAAAAGACATCTGAAAACCTCCGCCAACCTGTGGCTTATCTAATTCTGCTTCCTGTTTATATAAAGATGACGATTTATCAAAAGTTAGGGTATACGTTTTCTGAAACTGCTTTTTCATCATTTCCATCATTCGTTTTTGCATCGCATCATTCATTTTGGTACTATCCATTTTAATATCAAAATCGCGATGGGTTCTGTAAGTTCCTACACCTTGAAAATCTTGTGCGTTAACAGATGAAATAACTCCTATTAATATCAAAGTTAGAATTCTAGTAATTGTTGTCATTATGTTCTATTTTTTAAATTATAAAATTTCAATGCTGTAGCTTTCATTTTTTCAATATTCTTGAGAAGTTTTGCTTTTTCATTTGCCCTTCCTGCAACAGTATAAGTCATGCTACCTTTTAAACTATCCTTAACCTCTGAAAAGCTACAGTTTAAGGTAAAACTTAATTCTTCATTGCTATCCATCATTTTAAATAATTCATCTAAATCCTCCGCTTTAAAAGTAGACTCTAGTTCTTCAAGAGAATCAATTGTAACCTCAATACTAATCGCATCAACTTTTACTGATTTTTCTTCAACTTTAGACTGACTAAATCCAACAACAGAAATTAACATCATTAAACAAGTAAGCACTTTTTTTAGACTAAAACAGTCACGCATCTTTGATTTCATTTTTTATGGTTTTATGATTAATACCTTACAAATATCTCAACACCAATTGATTTTTTAGGTTAACTAGTGTTAACGTGTGTTAACCGATAACCTATACTTGATAATAACTTTATACATTTGAAACATGAATGATAAACGGTATCGCCTAATTTTATACACCATCATTGCCGTAATTATAGCTACGATTGGCATACAAGTCTATTGGAACTATAAAAACTATCAAACCAATAAACAGCAGCTGATTAACGATGTGCAAATTAGTTTAGATAAAGCGGTAGATGATTATTATACAGCTTTAGCAGAGCGCACCACTTTTGGTTTTATTCTTGAAGGCGACCAGCAAAAAAATGCTTTCGAAGATGGTGGTGAGCTGGAAAAATTTTTTAAAAACATTGATGAATCTAATAAAGAGTTTACAAACCTTGATTCTATAGATGCAAATACTATTGAAGGCATAACTATCTTTAGAGGATTTAAGGCAGATTCAATGTCGGAAGCACATAATAAAAAACAAAAATCCTTATCTACAGATCAATTTAAATTAAAAATAGATAATCTAAAAAGTAACAATAAAGATGTCAATTTAAAAAATGCCGAATTTCTGACCTCTAAAGTGATGATTTCGATAAAAAATGACACACTTGATGTAAAGGCTGTTGAAGAATTAATAGCGATAGAACTAGAACGCAAGAATATCAATGTCGATTTTTATCTAGACTACAAAGACATCGAACGTAACGTTGATTATTTTATGGTAAACGGATCCTTACCTGAATTGGACCCTAATCACATGTCTGATGATTATTTGCAAACGGACACAAAATCTAGATTCCTTCCAAAAGGCACTTTTTTAACCATTCTATTTACCAACACCACTAAAGCTATTTTATACCGCATTCTTGGAGGCGTCTTAATTTCAACACTTTTAGTTTTAGCCGTAATAAGCTGTCTATTCTATCTATTAAAAATCATAAAACATCAAAAGCAATTAGCCGAAGTAAAAAATGACCTTATCAGTAATATTACTCATGAGTTTAAAACACCAATCGCCACTATTAGCGCAGCATTAGAAAGCATTAATAATTTTAATGCTATTGATGATAAAGAAAAACCAAAAAGTATCTCAACATGTCTTCCACGCAGCTAGACAAATTAAATACTATGGTCGAAAAACTACTTGAAACCGCAACCTTAGATAGTAATAATTTAGAATTGAATAAAGAAAATTTTGATATTATCGCTTTGCTTCAATCTTTAATGAGCAATTATAAAATGCAATTTCAGAATAAAACATTCAACATTAATTTTCAGCTTGAAAGCTTAATTGTTAATGCCGATATCTTTCATATTGAAAACGCTTTAAATAACATATTAGACAATGCTGTAAAGTATGGAGGAGATCTAATTTCTATTGAATTAAAGACGAAAAAAACTAATTTTGAAGTTTTAATTTCAGATAATGGTAATAGTTTAACCCACGAAAACAAACATCAAATTTTCGATAAATTCTATCGTGTTCCAAAAGGGAATACCCACGATGTAAAAGGTTTTGGTATTGGCCTCTATTACACCAAAACCATAATTGACAAGCACAATGGTTCAATCACCTTAGAACTCAATAAAAATTTAACCACTTTTAAAATCACACTTCTAAATGGCTCATAAAATCAAATTGTTATTGGCTGAAGATGAAGCTGCTTTAGGACAAATACTAAAAGAAAGTCTTGAAACACGAGATTTTGAAGTCATTCTTTGCGAAAACGGAGACAAAGCTTTTGATAAGTATAAATCTGAAGCGCCAGAAATTTTAGTCTTAGATGTGATGATGCCCAAAAAAGACGGTTTCACCCTAGCTAAAGAGATCAGGGCTATTGACGACACTATTCCTATTATATTTTTAACAGCCAAGTCGCAAACCGCAGATGTTGTAGAAGGTTTCTCAATTGGTGGTAATGATTACCTCAAAAAACCATTTAGTATAGAAGAGTTGATTGTTAGAGTTCATAATTTGATAGACAGAACTAAAACTCAAAAGACCACTGAAATCATAACTATTGGGGAGTTCACCTTCGATTTAGCAAAACAGCAATTAAAATTTAAGGATGACGAATCGATTCAGCTGACTCATAGAGAATCACATTTATTATTTCATTTAATAAAAACAAAAACCAAGTTTTAGATCGTTCCTTAATTTTGAATAAACTTTGGGGCACAGACGACTTTTTTACTGCCAGAAGCATGGATGTTTTTATTAGTAAATTACGAAAGCAATTGAGTAAAGATGAAAACATTCAAATTATTAATGTCCGTGGTTTTGGATATAAGCTAACGGATTAGTTTTAAAAGCATCACGAATAATTATTTAAAATCTATGACTGAGATCTTTAAGGTTTTAAGACCTAGAAAAATCTGTGAAGCGTAATTGAAGTAATTGTTGTATTTTTCAAGCTTATTCGCCCTGAATTATGCAAAAGCTCATTTTTTTATTCTTTTTTATCAGTTTGTTCTGCTTTTCACAAGAAAAGTCACCACAGAAAATTTCCGCGACTTTAACAGATTCAATACCTCTTGATGTTACGCACATTTTTGGAATTGATAATTTTGGAACACTATATTTCACTTCTGAAAATAATTCCTTTAATAAAAAACAAAAGATACCATTATAACTTATGCCAATTTTCAACTTGGCGAAATCACCTCTGTAAACACATTTAATCCTTTAAAAATAAATCTGTTTTACAAAGATTTTAATACAGTTATAATTTTAGATAATCGTTTGGCAGAAATTTCAAAAGTGGATTTTAATATTATTCAGCCTTATAAAAATGTCTCTTTTGTGTCTTCTGGCTTTGATAATTCGTTATGGTTAGTTAATCAAGATTATCAGTATTTAGAATTATATGATTATAAAACCCATAAGGTAAAACTTAAAACTGTTCCTATTCAATCTGAAGTTTTAGATTTAAAAAGCGATTATAATTATTGCTATTTGCTTACTGAGAATTATCTCTACATTTATAATTACTTCGGCAGTTTAATTCAAAAAATAGAAAATACAGGTTATGAAAGTTTAGCGTTCAGTAAAGCACATTTGCTTTTAAAGAAAAATGAGAAACTTTATTATTTAGAGAAAAATGAATCTATAATTCAACCTATAGAACATCCAAAAATGTTAATAAATCAGTTTTTGGTAACCAATGAAACCTTGTATATTTACCACGAAAAACTACTACGGTATTACCAATTAAAAATAGAATAGATTATGCATGTTGCTGTTGCAGGAAATATAGGCGCTGGAAAAACAACGCTCACAAAATTACTAGCTAAACACTTTAAATGGGAGGCACAATTGGAAGACGTAGTTGACAATCCGTATTTAGATGATTTTTACAATCAAATGGAACGTTGGAGTTTTAACTTACAGGTTTATTTCTTAAACAGCAGATTTCGCCAGGTGAATCAAATTCATGATAGCGGAAAAGACATCATACAAGATAGAACCATCTATGAGGATGCTCATATTTTTGCTCCCAATTTGCATGCTATGGGTTTAATGACCAATCGTGATTTTGAAAATTACTCGTCATTATTTCAACTTATGGAATCATTTGTAAAGGGTCCTGACTTATTAATTTACTTACGCAGTTCTATTCCTAATTTGGTTGCTCAAATTCATAAAAGAGGTCGCGATTACGAAAACACCATTAGTATCGATTATTTAAGTCGTTTAAATGAACGCTACGAAGCATGGATTTCTAAATACGACAAAGGTAATTTACTTATAATTGATGTTGACAACCTCGATTTTGTTGCAAACCCTGAGGATTTAGGAGATATCATTAATAGAATTGATGCTCAAATAAATGGGTTATTTTAATTGACAATTCTACTCTACTTTCTTCAGGCCATCACATTCACTTTTATATCTTGGACTATTGGCTTATTGCTTAATAATGCAATAAAGCACAGAACGTTCTATGGCAAAATATCACACCTTAACTTTACAAAAAATGAGGTTTTAAGTAAGTCTATTGGATTAAGTAAAGTTGGCTGGGTCATTAAAAACAGTTTCTTTAGAGTCTTTAATACAAATTTAAACCTCAAAAAGCAGAACAAACAGAGAAGACTTGCAACGAATTAGAACTGAAATGGTTTATGCAGAAATAGGACACCTAATTGGCTTTATTTTTATACTTATTGTTATAGTCATAAAACTATGGAATGGATTGTTTTTGTCCGCATTTATTTTATTTCTATTTAATATTATCTTTAACCTTTACCCTATTTTATTACAACAACAGAATAAAAACCGTATAGACCATATCCTTAGATAATAAACCCACTTTGTCTAGCATGCTCAATAGCTTCTTGACTATTTTCAACTAATAACATTGGTGTTACTTTATAACCATCTACAATACCTTTAACACGTAGCATTTTCTTTTTGTGCTTTACACTACGTAAATAAATAGCTAAAATTCGACCCGGAAATTCTTCTACAATTTCCATATAAATATCAGGATCGTGCTCTCCACTATCCCCAATTAATATAAACGGCAAATGAGGATATGTTTTTAAAATATTAATAATTTCCTTTTGTTTTTGCGGTTTTTCATCTTGAGATTTCTTTCTAAGAAGATTACTAAGACTGCGCAATAAAATGGGACCTTTTGGGAAATTATTTTGTCTTAAAAAAAGTTCTAAATAGCGGTATAAATTCCAAGGACTATGACTCACATAAAATATGGGATTGGCACTTTTACCTGAAATTCCACGATGTAATTTATGATAAAATTCTGCAGAACCTTCTAAAGGAATTCTGTTTTTAGCATGTTTAAAAATGGAGTTATAAATTACTTTCCATTTTAAAACAGACACCACACCTGTGTGTAATATCGTATCATCTATATCACTAGCAACACCAAATTCTGCTTTACTAGACGGAATTAATAGTTCACCAGGAAATCTATTTTTGTTCTGTATAGAACGTTTAATGTTAACGTCGTTATAAGAAAGTTCAAAAGAAAGCCAACCTTCAGCATTCGTTAGCTCTTTTAAGTTTTCTATGTTTTCTTCAGCAAGAAAATAACCATTTTCGTCCGTGTTGACTTTTATAATTTTATTGTTAGGTAACTTTAAATCTAAACCAACATGTTTAATTTCATCAGTTTCAAATCGTTTCCAAGTATTAACAATGAGGTGCCAAATATGCTGATCGTCCAAGTCAATGGACTCATCTTCCAAAGCTCTACCTCTAGCATAAAAATGGGAATTTGTTCCATAACTCTGAAACGCAATAATCTGTAAAGGGTCTTTTTTTAACCAGCTCAATTATGATTTATTTTGAGGTTTCAAGATAGTAAAATCAGTTCATAAGAAAAATGTTAACTCAATTAATTCGTTAGCCTAATGTTAAATATTTACCAATTTTATAATATTACGAGTATTTTAGTCAAATCGAGCAACTAACCCATCTTAATCCAACTCAATAAGCATGCAAAAATTAATATTTCTAGTCCTTTTAAGCTTATCCTTTAGTTTAGTAAATGCACAAAACAGTGAAAAGAAAAGTCAAACACCAACACCTAATTATAGAGCAGCGGCTAAATATTCTCCAACTAATTTAGGAAAATTAGTTCATTCTACTTCGGTAAGACCAAATTGGTTAAAAAATGGAAATAAATTTTGGTATCAATACAAAACAACCGAGGGTTCTAATTACTATATTGTTGATGCAGACAACCGTAGCAAAAAAGCACTTTTTGACAATGAAAAAATGGCAAAATGGCTTACCGAAATCACTAAAGATCCATATGATGCTCAGCATTTACCAAAATTTGATTTTGAGTTTGTAAAAAATGAAACTGCAATACGTTTCTATGTAACATCAACCGAGAAAGTTGATGAAGAAAAAAAGGACGATGACGTAGATGACGTAGATGACGAAAAAGAAAACACAAAAGAAACTGACTCTACCAAAACAGATAAAAAGAAAAAAGGCAAAGCTAAAAAGGCAAAAAAAGTTAATAAAGTATATTATTTTGAATACCAACTTGGAGGCAATGGCTTAACCGTTTTAGATAACAAGAAGAAAGAAAAAGAAAGCTGGAAAAAGTGGGCTAATATAGCGCCGGATAGTTCTATAGTTTTATTTTCTAAACACTATAATATGTACTGGATGGATAAGGAAAACTTCTTGAAGGCTGTAAAAAATGAAAAAGATTCAACTATTGTAGAAAACCAATGGACCACTGATGGAGAAGAAAATTATGATTTTGGAGGCAGTAGTCGTGGTGAAAACAATGAAACCAAATTAAAGAATAAAGACGATCGTAAATCTGTTCGTGGTATTTGGTCTCACGATTCTAAAAAGTTTGTATTTCAAAGAACAGATTCTAGACACATTAGCGACCTTTGGGTAATTAATACCACTTCCGGAAAACGTCCAACTTTAGAGTCTTATAAATACCACATGCCAGGTGAAGATGAGTATTACAAAACAGAATTGCATGTTTTTGATATTCCTTCAAAGTCAAATATTCAAGTACAAATAGATACGGTAAAACAACAAAGTATTCAAGTTTATCGTGAGCCTAGAAAAAAATCGAGTTATAATGATGACTTTAATCCGTCATTACTTTTATCAAAAAAAGGCAAAATTTATTACAACACCATTAGTAGAGATCGCAAAAAACTAGATATATGTGTTGCAGATATTAATACAGGAGAAACAAGAGTATTAATTGAAGAACGCTTTAATACATACATAGAATCGCGTCCATTAGTATTGTTTAATAACGAAAGTGAAATGTTGCATTGGGCAGAACGTTCGGGTTGGGCACACTATTATTTATATGATACCGAAGGGAATTTAAAAAATGAAGTCACCTCTGGCTCATACCACGTACAAAGTGCTGTTGGTGTAGATGAAAAAAGCAGAACCCTTTACTTCACAGCAAACGGTATCGCAAAAGACCAGGACCCGTATTACGAACATCTTTATAAGATTAATCTAAATGGTTCTAGCTTACAAGCTTTAAATCCTGGCGATTATGATTCAAGTACAGATATGGCAGATTCCAATGCCTATTTTGTGAGCAACTATTCTAAAGTGAACACGGTTCCTAAATCAGAATTAAGATCCAATACTGGAAAACTTATATTGGACTTAGAAGAAGCCGATTTATCGCAATTAATGGCAACAGGTTATCAGTTTCCTGAGACTTTTAAAATGAAAGCAGATGACGGCATTACAGACATTTATGGAGTAATGTATAAGCCTTACGATTTTGATGACACTAAAAAATATCCCTTATTAGAATATGTCTATCCTGGTCCACAAACTGAAGCTGTAAACAAATCCTTCTCTGTTAGAATGGATCGCTTAGATCGTATGGCTCAAGTTGGATTTATTGTAGTGACTATGGGTAATCGTGGTGGCCATCCAGACCGTTCAAAATGGTACCATAATTATGGTTATGGCAACCTTAGAGACTACGGTTTAGCAGATAAAAAACATGTCGCAGAACAACTTGCAGATCAACATCCTTTTATTGATATAGAAAAAGTGGGTATTTATGGTCATTCAGGAGGTGGATTTATGTCTACTGCTGCCATGTTAGTCTACCCAGATTTCTTTAAAGCGGCTGTGTCGTCTGCAGGAAATCATGATAATAGCATCTATAACAGTTGGTGGAGTGAAACACATCATGGTGTGCAAGAAGAAATGGATGACGATGGTAATGTAAAATACAAATACCTAATTGACAACAACCAATCTTTAGCGCAAAATCTAAAAGGAAATCTAATGCTTATTACAGGTGATGTAGATAATAATGTACATCCTGGCGGAACTATTAGAATGGCAAATGCATTAATAAAAGCTAACAAACGTTTCGATTTTATGCTTATGCCAGGGCAACGTCATAGTTTTGGAAACATGACTGAATATTCATTTTGGCTACGAGCCGATCATTTTAGCAAGCACTTTCTTGGTGTAGAAGCTACGGAAATTGATATTACAGAAATAAATAGAGATCAACCTAAAACGAAATCATAATACCGTTAAAGTAAAAAGGAAACCACGTTAATTAACGTGGTTTTTTTATGCTTATACTGAAACGTAATCATTACAACTTATTGCTATTTAAAAAGTTTTGATAACATTTCTTTTCTTTAATTTTGCAACATGATAAAAGCCTTACAACTACGCATTAATTTGCAGCAAGAAAGACAACCCGATGGTTTGCTTAATAAAGCCGCCTATGATTTGGGAATGAAATCTTCCGAAATTTCAGGAATAAAAGTTCTAAGGAAATCGATTGATGCACGTAAGCGCAATATTATGTTCAACTATAAAGTTGAAGTTTACATCAATGAACCTGTACCCGAAACTTCAGATTATCATTTTGATTATAAAGATGTATCTAACGCTAAACCTGTACACATTATTGGTTTTGGACCTGCAGGCATGTATGCCGCATTGCGTTGTATAGAACTTGGTTTTAAACCTATTGTTTTAGAACGCGGTAAAAATGTACAAGATCGTCGAAGAGATTTAAAAGCCATCAACCAAGATCATTTTGTAAACGAAGATTCTAATTATTGCTTTGGTGAAGGAGGAGCTGGTACGTATTCTGATGGTAAATTATATACCAGAAGTTTAAAACGAGGAGATGTTAGAAGAATCTTTGAAAACTTAGTATATCACGGAGCAACAGATCAGATTTTAGTAGATGCGCATCCACATATCGGAACCAATAAATTACCAAGAGTGGTTCAGAATATAAGAGAAAATATCATCAAATTTGGTGGTGAAGTTCATTTTGAAACTCGAGTTACTGACTTCACTATTAAGAATAATAAAATAGTTGCTATTCAGCTTAACAATGATAATGAACTCGATGTTGAAAAAGTCATTCTAGCGACTGGCCATTCGGCAAGAGATATTTTTTACTTATTAAATGATAAGAAGATTAAGCTTGAAGCAAAATCATTCGCCATGGGAGTCAGAGTTGAGCATCCACAAGAAATAATTGATGGCATTCAATACCATTGTAAAGGTGAGCAACGCGACGAGCTACTACCGGCAGCTTCATATAGCTTAGTGCAACAAGTAAATGACCGAGGTGTATATTCATTTTGTATGTGTCCTGGTGGATTCATAGTTCCTGCAGCCACAGCCAATGGTGAAGTTGTAGTCAATGGGATGTCGCCTTCTAAACGCAATAATAAATTCGCGAATTCTGGCATCGTAACGGAAATTAATGCCGACAAAGATCTTTACAGATACGAACATTTTGGCCCTTTAAAAGCACTCGAATATCAAAAAGATTTAGAACGTTTAGCCTTCACCGCAGGGGGACGTAGACAATCTGCTCCTGCTCAAAGATTGACGGATTTTGTTGAAGGAAAATTATCTTCAAGTTTAAATGAAACCTCTTATCAACCTGGTTTAAATTCAGCACCATTACATTCATTACTACCAAAAATCATTGGAGGATCCTTACGTAAAGGCTTTAAAGCTTTTGGCGAAAAAATGAAGGGCTATTATACCGAAGAAGCTAATGTTATAGGAGTAGAATCTCGTACCTCATCACCTGTAAATATTCCAAGAACGGAAACTTTAGAACATCCTGAAATCACTAATTTGTTTCCTTGTGGAGAAGGTGGAGGTTATGCTGGTGGTATTGTATCTGCGGCAATGGATGGAGAACGTTGTGCGGAAGCGGCTTGTTCTTAGAGTTTTCAATTAATTACGCACTAACTGAAAACTGCGACTGAATACTGTAAACTGAAAATATTAATTCCTATTTTTGCAACTTAAATTAAAACACAAATGAACGCATATATATTTCCAGGTCAAGGTGCTCAATTCTCAGGAATGGGACTAGACCTTTACGAAAATTCTCCTTTAGCACAAGAACTATTTGAAAAAGCTAATGATATTTTAGGTTTTCATATTACAGACATTATGTTTGAGGGTTCTAAGGAAGATTTAATGCAAACTAAAGTCACTCAACCTGCTATCTTTTTACATTCTGTAATTTTGGCAAAAACACTTGGAGATAGCTTTAAGCCAGATATGGTTGCTGGTCATTCTCTTGGAGAATTCTCTGCGTTGGTTGCTGCAGGAGCATTAACGTTTGAAGACGGACTTAAATTAGTGTCTCAACGTGCCCAAGCCATGCAAAAAGCCTGTGAATTGCAACCAAGTACAATGGCTGCAGTTTTGGGTTTAGAAGATAATGTTGTTGAAGACATCTGTAAAACTATAGATGGAGTTGTTGTTCCTGCAAATTATAATTGCCCAGGTCAATTAGTTATTTCTGGAGACGTAGAAGCTATTAATAAAGCTTGTGAAGCTATGAAAGACGCTGGTGCAAGACGCGCTCTAGTATTACCGGTTGGTGGAGCATTTCATTCTCCTTTAATGGAACCTGCTCGTGAAGAATTAGCAGCTGCCATAGAAAACACAACATTTAGCAAACCTAATTGCCCAATATACCAAAACGTAACAGCGTCTGCTATTACCGATGAAAACGAAATTAAAGCTAATTTAATCTCACAATTAACAGCACCTGTACGTTGGACACAATCTGTGCAACAAATGGTTGCTGATGGTGCAGTACATTTTACCGAAGTTGGTCCTGGAAAAGTATTACAAGGCTTAGTGAAAAAAATACACCGTGAAGCGGAAACGGCTTCAGCTACTTTTGAAATTAATGCCTAAAACTCACTGATTTGAACAGAACACTATTTATCATAATACTCATCGCATTTAATATTGCTATTGACCAAATTTCTAAAGTAATTGTTAGAACCACAATGATTAAAGGTGGGAGAGGGCAAATCAATGTAATACAAGATTATTTCCAACTCATTTGGGTCGAAAACAAAGGAGCTTTTTTAGGTATGGGAAGTGATATGAATCCAACTCTTAGATTAATCTTTTTATTAATTTTACCAACCCTTGTTTTAGCTTACGTGATCTATTATATCATAAAAACTAAAGAATTAGACCGAATGAGCCTTATTGCTTTTTGCTGTATTGCAGGAGGAGGTATAGCCAATGTCTTTGACCGTATTGTATTTGGCCAAGTCACTGACTTTTTCTATATTAATTTAGGTGGTGTATTTAAAACAGGCATCTTTAATGTTGCTGATATGTCTGTTACCATAGGAATGGTAATTTTACTTTTCAGTGGAATATTTAACAGCAAGAAGAAAGAAAACGTTTCTGTTTAGAGTTTTAAAACTAACGCGCTAATTTACAGTCTTCGCAATCTTTAACTTCACCATAATACGTTTCTCTGTATTTATGAAGTGTTTTGTAAGGAATACTTAAGAATTGCTTTTTAATGTAGGTAACATTAGTTAACATTACACCCATTTTTTTCGTGAAGCGACCTTCTGTTTTGGTCTCTCTTTTAATACTAATCAATTTCATGTTGTTCAATTATCATTCACTACAAAGCAACGAAGATTGATGACCAACTCCAAGGAATCAGTGTTAAAACCTAGCTAACGGCTTTTGATATTATCATATTGAAAATCAGACACTAAAAGAATTAACATATTCGCAACGTTGTAGCTTGTCATTTACATATTCAATAAACGAAAAAGCACCTAAATTTGGCTATTTTTTGTAAATAACACCGTTTTTCATAACAAAAATGACGTTTTCCATTGTAGAAATGGTTGTTATTGGATCGTCATTTACAGCAATAATATCGGCAATATAATTAGGTTTTATTTGCCCAATTTGGTCTTCCATACTTAGTAACATGGCATTGGTAATTGTCGCAGATTGAAGCGCTTCAATTGCTGGCATACCAGCTTCAACCATATAACCAAATTCTTTTGCATTGTCACCATGATAAAACACTGCTGCATCTGTTCCGAAAGCAATTTTAACTCCTGCCTTGTAGGCTCTACCAAACATATCCTGAATTTTAGGTCCAATGTCTAAAGCTTTAGGCACTATGATTTCCGGATAATACCCTTCAATTTTTGCTTTGTCTGACACAAATTTTCCTGCTGTAATGGTTGGCACTAAATACACATCGTGCTTTTTCATTAATTCCATAGTCTTAGCACTCATTAAAGTGCCATGCTCAATCGTTTTAACACCACCTAAAATGGCACGTTGCATGCCTTCATCTCCATGTGCATGTGCTGCCACATGAAAACCGTAATCCTTAGCGGTCTCACAAATTGCTTTAATTTCTTCTGTTGAAAATTGTGGATTCTGACCGCTTTTAGCCACACTTAAAACTCCGCCTGTTGCTGTTATTTTAATTAAATCAGCACCATTCTTATAACGCTGTCTTACGGCTTTTTTGGCGTCCTCTACTCCATTCACTACGCCTTCCTTTGGTCCAGGATCACCCATTAGATTTTTACTAGAACCATTTGTTGGATCGGCATGCCCTCCTGTCGTTGCCAATGATTTACCTGCAGTAAAAATTCTTGGACCAACAATTTTTCCTGAGTTTATAGCATTTCGTAAGGCGATATTTACTCCAGAGCCTCCTAAATCTCTAACGGTTGTAAATCCACTCATTAAGG
Source organism: Winogradskyella psychrotolerans RS-3 (assembly GCF_000427335.1). Classification (GTDB taxonomy): domain Bacteria; phylum Bacteroidota; class Bacteroidia; order Flavobacteriales; family Flavobacteriaceae; genus Winogradskyella; species Winogradskyella psychrotolerans. The sequence continues at coordinate 22,805 of NZ_ATMR01000164.1, forward strand.
TGACTTTCGCATAATTTGTTGAATTAAAAGCGACATCTGCATCATTCAACGTGTATTTATTGAGATAAGATTTTGGACTCGTTTCGCCTTCAATATGCACATGCATGTCTATTAATCCTGGCATTACGGTTTTAGATTTTAAATCAATTGTTACATCTTCATAATTTGTTGGATTGATATAACCATTTTCTACTGAAATAATCTTATCACCAGTAACAACTATCGTTTTCTCTATGAGTACTTTTCCAGATTTTGTATCAATTAATTTACCACAATGTAAATATGTACTTTGCGCTGTAAGCGTAACACCACAAAGCAATACAAAAATTCTAAGAAAAGTTTTCATATGATATGATTTAGTTTATTTCGTTCTAATTTTCTGTTCCCACTTCCAAGCGGAATCCATGGCATCATCTAAGGTTAATTCTGTTTTCCAACCTAAAACGTTGTTTGCTTTGGACGTTTCGGCATAAGCCGCAATGACATCTCCCTCTCTTCGATCTACGATTTTATAATTTAAAGATGTTCCTGAAACACGTTCAAATGACTGAACAGCTTCTAAAACAGTACTTCCTGTTCCAGTTCCAAGATTAAAAAACTCAAAATTAGAATCATTTTTAACATCTAATAAACGCTGTAAAGCTATGACATGGGCTTTTGCTAAATCCACCACATGGATATAATCTCTTACACAAGTACCGTCTGACGTTGGATAATCCCCTCCAAACACAGACAATTGCTCTCGCATACCGATTGCAGTTTGTGTTATAAAAGGTACTAAATTTTGTGGAACTCCAATGGGTAGTTCACCTATTTCTGTTGAATCATGCGCTCCAATTGGATTAAAATAACGTAAAGCAATTGCTTTTATATCTCCATTTACACGACAGGTATCTCTTATAATTTCTTCACCAATCTGCTTTGTATTTCCATAAGGAGATTCTGCTGGTTTCACAGGTGCATTTTCCGTAATTGGTAATTCATCTGCTTGTCCATAAACAGTGCAAGACGAACTAAAGATAAAATTCTTCTTACTCAAACCTTTTAATTCTTGAAGCAAATAAACCAATGTGGCGATATTGTTTTCATAATACATTAAAGGTTCGGCAACACTTTCTCCAACCGCTTTATTGGCTGCAAAATGAATAACTCCAACAATATCGTTATGACGTTTAAAAAAATCTTGAACGTCTGGTTTTACTTTTAAATCTAATTTCTCAAAAAGTGGTTTTTTGCCTGTAATAGTTGTGATGCCATCTAAAACTTCAATTGAAGAATTGGATAAATTATCTATAATGACAACGTCATAGCCTTCATGTTGTAATTCTACTACGGTATGCGATCCTATAAACCCTAAACCACCTGTTACTAAAATTTTCATGTGTTTTTTATATATTTTGCTTTCAAATGTCACATGCTGTTCACTATTCATCAGCCATTGGTTGACAAAGCTCTTAACATGCTCGTTTTATATTATTTATTTGAATCGATAAAACTTAAAACTGTACTTGTAATACATTCAATTTGTTCATCATCTAACTCTGTATGCATTGGAAGCGAAATCACAGATTTGATTAATGCATTTGTAACTGGAAAATCTGATTCATTATAGCGATCATCCATATACGCTTTTTGTCTGTGCAATGGAATTGGATAATACACTCCACAAGGGATATTTTTTGATTGTAAGTGTACCACTAAAGCATCTCTATCCACTCCTTTTAAATTAAGTGTATATTGATGAAACACATGGCAGTCACAAGTATCACAAATCCCTTCACACTCAGTTAAACCAGAAGGAATGATAATATTTGGATGATTATTAAAAGCCTCATTATATTTTCTTGCCGTATCTCGTCTTGCATTATTGTAGGCATCTAAATGTGGTAATTTAGCATCTAAAACAGCCGCTTGAATAGAATCTAAACGTGAATTTACACCAACAACATCATGATGATAACGCTCGTACATACCGTGATTAACGATACCTCTAATTGCATGTGCTAACTCATCATCATTGGTAAAAATTGCTCCACCATCTCCGTAACAACCTAAGTTTTTTGATGGAAAAAATGATGTTGAAGCCACATCTCCTATAACTCCAGCTTTGGTTTTACTACCATCTTTATGTGTATAACTTGCGCCAATAGCTTGCGCATTATCTTCAATTACGTATAAATTATGTGCTTTTGCTAAAGCCATAATAGCATCCATTTCTGCCGGAAGCCCAAATAAATGAACAGGAACAATAGCCTTAGTTTTTGGCGTAATTGCTTTTTCAATCGCAGCGACATCTATATTAAACGTTACCGGATCAACATCAACTAAAACCGGAGTTAATTGCAGTAATGCAATAACCTCAACAGTGGCTGCGAACGTAAAATCTGCGGTAATGACCTCATCTCCTGGCTGCAAACCTAAACCCATCATTGCAATTTGTAATGCATCCGTTCCGTTAGCACAAGGTATAACGTGTTTAACTCCTAAATAATTCTCAAGATTTTTTTGAAACTCATGTACTTTAGGTCCATTGATAAAAGTGGCATTATCCATTACGTCTTGAATCGAAGGATCTACTATATCTTTAATTTTGGCATATTGACTTTGAAGGTCAACCATCTGTATTTTTTTCATTGTGAAGACTACATTTTAGTGTAAATATAAAAAAGCGTAAAGCTATTAGCGAAAATACAAAATTGTAAGCGCTATGACAACGCAATTAATTGAAAGAAATGTATTTTAGCACAAATCTTTGTTTTTGAAAGGACTCTATTCTATAGGAATTTACTTAGCTAGTTTTGTTGTTAAAATTGCGGCTTTATTCAATTCTAAATTGAAGCAAGGTGTCATTGGCAGAAAAAACACCTTTTCAAAGCTTCAATATATTATCAAATCAAAAGATAAAACCTTTTGGTTTCATTGTGCTTCTTTGGGAGAATACGAACAAGGCTTGCCCGTTTTTGAAGCTTTAAAAGCTAAACACCCTAATTATAAAGTGGTGTTATCCTTTTTTTCACCTTCTGGTTATGAGGTTAGAAAGAATACAAAAATTGCAGATGTCGTGGTTTACCTTCCTCTAGATACTACAGCAAATGCTAAACGGTTTTTAGATTTAGTGAATCCAGATTATATCCTATTTGTGAAATATGAAATCTGGCCTAATTTTCTACATGAAATCAAAAAGCGTGACTTAAAAGCGATTTTAATTTCTGCTGCGTTTCGGAAAGACCAAGCCTTTTTTAAATGGTATGGAAGCTATGCAAAGTCCGCTCTGTTTGGATTCAAGCATATTTTCACACAGAATGAAAATTCTAAATCGCTCCTTGAAGGTATTAATTATAATTCCGTTTCGGTTTCTGGAGACACCAGATTTGATCGTGTTTCGAATCAACTAAAAATTGATAATACCGTTACATTTATTGAAGACTTTAAAGATGACAAATTATGTGTGGTCTTTGGAAGTTCTTGGCCAGATGATGACAAATTATATATGGATTTTATAAATTCTAATGAAAATTTAGATGTCAAATTTGTGATTGCTCCACATAATATAAAACCGAGTTATGTGGCTTCTTTAAAATCCCAATTAAACGTAAAAACGATTTGTTATTCAGAATTAACTGAACATCAAAATTTAGCCGATTACAAGGTCTTTATTTTAGACACTATTGGCTATTTAAGTAAAGCTTATAGCTATGCAGATATTGCTTACGTTGGTGGAGGTGCAGGAACAACTGGTTTGCATAATATACTAGAGCCTGCAGTATTTGGAATCCCAATTCTTATAGGAAAAAATTATGAGAAGTTTCCAGAAGCTAAAACGCTTATTGATTTAGGAGGAGTTACTAGTTTAGGTAGTTCTTCAGCCTTCAATGCTTCTTTAAACGCTTTAATTACTGACGATGTATTGAGAAAAAGACAAGGTGATATTACTAAATCTTATATTCATTCTAATATTGGTGCTGTTGTAAAAATCATGGACTATTTAGAATCCTAATTAAGATTCTATAGTACGAAACGTTAAGTTTATTCTCGGTGTTTTCACTTTTTTAGTTGGTGGCAAGCGGTGTAACCAATGGGTTTGAGTTGATCCTTTCATCACTAACAAACTGCCTTTTTCCAATAGAATAGAAACATTTTGCTTAGTCTCTTTATGTTTAAATAAGAATTTACGTTCTGCACCAAAACTTAAAGACGCAATGGCTCCGTTCTTTTTTAAATCCTTTTCGCCATCACTATGCCAAGCCATACCTTCTTCTCCACTATGGTATAAATTAAGTAAGCATGAGTTAAAAGTTTCTCCTGTTTTGGCTTCTACCATTTTCTTGAGTTCTAAGAGCTCTTTATTCCATGGTAATGCCGATTTTGTAGTTTTGGAATAGGTATAATTAAATGGTTGATCTCCATACCAAGCTACTTTTCGTTTAGTGATAATTAGTTTTCCAAAAATGATCGCTTTATCATTTTTCCAATCAATATGTTGAAGTAATTTTTTGTAATATTCTTGTGCTTTTTCAATAGTCATTATGGAGCCATAATAATTGACTTCGCCATCAAATGGTAAAAGATTAGCATCTATTTCAGAATTAAATAAGTCCATTGTTTTAAATTCAATACAACCGTTCTATTTCTTCACAAGTCTTAAAACTTGAGTAGCTGCATCACTTTTCAATTTCATAAAATAAATTCCTGAACTTAAAGATGCCGTATTAATAGTGTTATTTGATTGTAATTTTACAGGAATCGTATTTCCTAAAATATCTATAAGTTGAACTGAATTTAATACCACATCAGATTCTATTTGAATACTATCTACAAACGGATTCGGATACACTTTGATGTTAGCAATTTCAAATCCTGAAACGGATAACGTACATTGTGGATTAGTTCCAGCTACTGAAGTAAAAACACCATTATTAACGGACCAATCTCTCCATTCTCCTCCACTTCCTGTTTCCCAATCGGATAAATCGAAATAATTTACACCTAATTCTGTTCCTGGTACTTTGTAAACTTTAATGGCTTCACCATTTCTATTCCATGTTAAAGGAACGCCTGCCGTACAATTTTCAGGTTCAAAATCAGTTACACAATTGGCTTGCAAGAAGTACACAAATTCATCATAAGCAGGATACTCGCCATACACGTAAGCTTTACCATCTGTACCAATACACACTGCTGTGTATTCATTACATCCTATTCCGAAAGCACGTGTGCTATTATCTGTTGCAATTCTAGCTAACATTACACTATGTCTTGCTCTACGGTCCGGATTGTCATAATGTGAATCTGTAATTAAATTGTTCAAATAGGGCACATTTAAAAAGTCATTTTCTCCAATCGCCACTCTTGGGTGATAGGGATTACTTAATGCAACAGCACTCGTTAATGTTCCATATTGTGCTGAAAAATAATTACCTCCTAATATAGCCAAACCTGCGCTAGTGCCACCAATAACTCCTTGTTTAGTATTCACAAACGTGTTAAGTGCATCCTCCATCGCGTTATCTTTAAAATAACTCACATAATCATATTGATCACCACCTGCAAACCAAATGGCTTCAGCGTCTGCCACTTTTTGAAGCACATAAGGATCAATTGCTCCTGCTACATTATTGATAGCAAATGTGGTTACAGAATTAATTGGTGTCGTTAAATCTGACGCTAAATCCGTATAAAAATAATCATTGTATCCATCGCTTCCAGATGCTCTAAGGACTACAACATCTCCTCCATCTGCTTTATTTAAAAACCAAATCATGGCGTCTTCTTGTTCTGTAGCACCACCCATTAAACAAACTCCTGCTTCATGATTAGTAATAGCATTTGTATTACTTCCTGTATGATATTCTGTATAATTTTGAGCAAATCCAATTTGTAAACCCAACAAACATAATAGGGTAATTTTTTTCATGTGTTCTTATTTAATATTCTTCTTAAAATGAATGTTTTAAACCTAATCCCTAATACCTCATACCTATTTCATTTTTGAATTTACTAACCTGTACATCAAAACTGCCGTTATTTTGGCTTGTGTTGCCACCGTATTTAAATCGCCGGTTTCATTAATTGTATGGTCGTCTCCACCTCCTGTGAGTCCTAAACCATCAATTGCCATCTCTACATATTCTGATGTAAATGAAATATCCGCAGCACCTGCATTTCTTGGATTTACAGCCGTAACAGGGCCAAAGCCTAAATCTTCACTTACGGTATTATAATACCCTAATAACTTTACATTTCCATCGGTTTTTGTTAATGGAGGATACGCTCCTGCTGAAAAGGTAAGTTCTGCTTTCGTTTTTGGGTAATTTTCTGAAACTATTCTTTCCATAGTCGCTTTAGCTTTTACTAATTGATCTAAAGACACCGCTCTTAAATCTCCTCTAACAATAACGTCTTGAGATACCACATTCGATTTCCCAAAGGCATGTCCTCCCGTTCCGTCTTCATCGGGTTGCAACGTTGTACCTCCAATAATGAAACCTGGATTAAAAGTTAAATCTTTTTCTTTGGCTAACTGAACGTAGAATTCATTTAAAATTCTAGACGTTTCATATATGGCTCCTGCTCCAATTGCTTCTGTAAAAATTTGTGAAGAATGTGCTGGATTTCCATTTACTTTAAGTTGCCAATCTGCAGAACCTCTTCTAGATACTACAATAGTTTTTGGATTGTTATCTCCATTTTCGAAGCCTAAAGCAATATCTGCACGTTTTGCGGCATCGATTAAAGCTTTTTTAGACAACTCTAAAGGATCTCCACTTTTTTCTTCGTCACCCGTCATTACGATTTCTATAGACATATCATCTAAAAGTCCGGCTTCATGTAGCGCTTGCATGGCTAAAATGATGATAACGTCACCACCTTTCATGTCGGCAACTCCTGGTCCTTTCATGATAGAATCGTTAAGCATGGTGTACTCTTGAAAAGGACTATCCAATTCGAAAACAGTATCTAAATGACCAATCATTAAAAATTTCGGCCCTTTCTTCCCCTTTCTTATTGCTATTAAATGTCCGGCTCTTCCATAAGCATCACCATTTGTTAATTCGGTTTTAAAGCCTAATTTATCTAATTCCTTTTGAAATAAACGTCCTACGGTTTTTACACCTTCGAAATTCATAGTGCCGCTATTAATATTGACTGATTCTTTAATCAAGTCAATAGCGTTTTCCGTATGCTTATCTACCGCTTTTATAATGCTTTTTTCTTTTCTGTTATTTTGAGAAAAACTTAAAAGCGAAACGCATAAGACGGCAATGAAAAGTGAATTTTTAATATTTGAAATCATTTTTAATTTGTTTTAAATAGTCTTTAATTTTTCTTAATCAAGATCCTAAAAAGAAACACCCCTAAAGTCCCCTCAAGGGGACAATCTGAACGGTGAAGATTATAGAACACAAACAATATTCTATACTTCGCTTATTCTCAAAAAGACAATTCTTTCTAAGAAATCTTAAGGTTGTTAATATGTCTTGTACGTACTAATCGAACTATTAGGAAACCCTTACTTTAATCTATTTTGAAAGTTTCTCCTGGTAAATATATGTTCAAAATAATGCCGTGAGCACCAATTTTGTCGTTAAATGTGGTTTTAGATGTATCTGGATTTTTAAAAACGACAACCTGAGATTCGCCAACGACTTCTACTGTCTTACCAGATACTAAAATTGCTGTGGATTCATCAATACCAACTCCTGTAAGTTCAGGATATTCAATAATCGCCGTTAATAAACGATTATATCGGCTTCGATAAACAAAATGCTGATCGACAATAATAGTTGTTATAAGTCCTAAGCCGGTTTTAGTTTCTATATTTTCGGATTCTAAATGGCGATATGTTGCGTTATATTTAGGATGTTTCATTTCAGTACCTGTAATCATCATTTCACTCATTACGGCTGCGCCTGCACTTGTGCCAGCAATTAGAGATCCGTTTTCATAGGCTTCGTGAATTAAAACTTCGATTTCTGTACCTTGAACAATATCCATAAATTTATTTTGATCGCCCCCTGAAATGTATATCAATTTTGCGTTTCGGATTGAATCTAATTTTGAAACGGTTAACACTTCGTCTTTAACAAAATTTAAACCATAAACATTATTAACTCCTAACTTATAAAATTGATTGGTTGCATAATAAGCTGAAGAGTCGGGTTCTGAACTGGACATTGGCAATACAATACCATAGCCTCCTTTATCAATACCGGATTCTTTAACAATACGATCTACCATAGATGCTGGTCTTGAACCACCACCTATGATAAAAAGTTTTCCTTTGATGTCCATTTCTTGGGCGCTACTCTGAAGCGCATACCCAAGACATAAACCTGCTATTAATAATCTTTTTAAATTCATTTTATTCTAATTCTCCAATAACAATCCCTCTTGTATCAGCAGAATGGGTAAACCATGCTTCTGGACTAGAACCATCTAAATTAGCACGCATCATAACATCTGTACTACGATCTCCCCAATAAATTTTATTCTCATTAGCATCGTAACCTATCCCGTAAACAACGCGACCAATATTCACGGCTAATGTTGAAATCCCAGTACCATCTAAATTTGCTGATTTTAATCTAATATCACCAGAAGCAACATACTCATCATAATAGATTTTATCATCTACGACTAAAATACTTCCACCTTCAATAGCTGGAATTAATTCTGCCTCACCTGTACCATCGAGATTCTTCACCCAAACACCACCATTATAATTAATCCAATAGAGTTTTCTATTTACAACGTCTACTGAAAGTCCGTCTGGATCATTAGATTGTCCTGTTGCAAAATCTTCAACTTGATTAACATCAGAATCATCAATACTCCCTCTTTGAATGCCAGAACTGGTATCCCAATACAATTGGTTGTCTTGGTAATCAATAGACATTCCATTAGGGGAATCAAGGCCAACTCTAAAATCCTCAAAATCACTACCATCTAAATTAGATCGGTAAATTTTGTTCGTCCCCAAATCACTGATGTAAAGCTTATTATTAACCTTATCCATAACCATTCCGTAAGACGATTGCACAGCAACTCCACCTAAAGGTGTAAAAATTGGTGCTTCCGAATTAATTAAACCCTCATAAACTTGGGCTCCATCTGTAAAAAACACTGGAACTCCCGTTGCACCTGGATCTCTAATGACAATCGTTTTAGTGGTTTCGTTGATTTCTAACGAACCAGAAGTTGTGACGACTAAATTCACGCTATAAGCTCCGGCTTCCGTATATAAATGTGTTGGATTTTCTTCTGAAGTAGATTGTCCATCCCCAAAATTCCAATAATAAGTTACCGAACCTACGGTTTCTGGTACAATAGAATTATTAGTAAATGTTACCGTTGCAGGTGCAAACTCGTCATTATCTATGGTATAACTATAATCTGGTACTGTACTTGCTGGTGGCACAGGATAATCGTCGTCGGAACACGACTGAAACATCCCAACTGTAAGCAGTAGAGCGACTATATAAATTAAATTTTTCATGTGTCTTTATTTATCTTTTTTTAATGTCACATGCTGTTCACTATTAATCATTTGATGATAGGTTGAACATGCTCGTTTCATTTTATATTTTTTATTTTGTCCAAGTATATTTTTTATTTTAACACAATAATTTTAAAAAGTTTTAAGTTTATTCCGTTAAAATAGACACTTCACAGCTTATCAGTTAGGCCAAATCAAGTCTTGATTCTTTGTTCTAAAAGCAAAGCGGTCTATTATCTTTTATCTATTTTATTAATGCTATTCCTCTAGGACTTGAAATTCCTGTTCTTAAAACGACCTTATCTGTACCGTCTAAATTAGCAGAGTACAATTCTCCTGAATCACGACCAGACCAATATAATTTACCCGCTTCATTGTCAATTTGCATTCCGTAAATTCTAGTACCATTGTCATCAATAGTTTGAATATTTGTTCCATCTAAGTTTGCTACTTTTAGTAATTCTTCATTTTGATCATCAAAATAAATTTTATCATTTACCGTATCTACTAAAATAGCGTAGCCATAATTCCCGGTGATAATAACATTTGGATTTGTGCCATCTAAATTCACTTCATAAATCTCTTCGATATTAGCATCATAAACATACATTTTGCCATTCTCTACATCTAATGAAAGTGCTCTCCAAGAAACTCCTGTCATTGCGAAAAATCCGATTTCTGCACTAGAACCATCTAAGTTTGCTCTTGATACATTACCAGCATCATCTACCCAATAAATTTTATTTCCAGGAACATCTAAAGCAATAGCATAAGGATCATCAATATTAGATGCGATAGCTTCGATACCTGATCCATCAAGATTCATTCTCCAAATATTACCGAAAGGTGTGGTATCAAAATCGCTGAAGTATAATTTTTCATTAACGGCATCATAAGCCATACCAACACCACCTTTTCCGACTGCATTGTACACATCTTCAACCGTCCCTTGACCATCTAAAACTAGTTTTCTTATATACTCGTCACCAATTGCCATATAATATAATTCGGCTGGATCTTCTGGTGCTTCACCAATCACAACGTCTTTAGTTACCGTTTGAGAACCAAAAGCTGTACTGGCCGTTAAACTCACTGTAAATGTACCTGAAGAAGGAAACGCAAACAATGGACTCTCTTCTGTTGACGTTGAATTGTCAGCATCTCCAAAAGACCAAGAGTAACTATCTGCACTTACAGACGTATTTGTGAATTGCACAGGAATCGTCGCTATAAGATTTTCTTCATCTTCTACTGTAAACGACGCAGCAGGTGTTACTGTAATTTCCATATTAGAAATTGTAGATCCACCAGAACCTGTAGAAACCAAACTCACTAAAAAGATATTACTTGTCTCATAAGATTTTCTTGGTGATACTTGATTAGATGTTGTACCATCTCCAAAACTCCAAGCATAGGCTGTGGCATTTTCTGAGTTGTTTACAAATTGTATTTCTTCACCAACAGCAACTTCCATTGCACTTGCTGTAAATTCGGCTTGTGATTGTGGAGGTAATGGATCATCTTCTTCGCATGTAAAAAATGTGAACGACAAAAAGGCTATAAAAATGTAGCTTAAGAAATTAGTTTTCATATAATTTGTTTTAATCATGATCGTTAGTTTTTAGTATCCTGGATTTTGAACCATTCCTGGATCATTATTGGTTTGTATTTCGTCTGAAGGAATTGGAAAAAGTGTTTGATTTGTACCATTTACATTTGGCAAAACAGCAATAGCACGATCGGTTCTTACCAAATCGAACCAACGTTGCCCTTCAAAAGCAAATTCTATACGTCTTTCTTTTTCAATTAGTCTTTGTAACTGTGTGATTCCAGATTCTGATGTTGGCTGTAAATTTGCTCGTAATCGGATGTCGTTGAGATCAGATTGTACCGCTGAGACATCTGGGTTGGGTAAATTGGCTTCTGCTTCTGCCCTCACCAAATACATATCTGCAACTCGCAAAACAATAAAGTTATCCGCTCCTAAACTTAAATCATCGTATTTTATAGCATACGCTTTATCACCTTCAAAAGCTATACTGGCTTCAAATCTTTCGTCATTTGCTTCGTAAGCATCTAATAAGTTTTGAGATGGTTCTACTTCTCGTCTTCCATTAAGCGAGGTAGGAAAATTATATTCTGAAATACGATTTCTTTCCAATTGTGAAAATGAAATTTCGAAAATAGATTCTGCTGATGCATCATCTGCGAAGATGTCGTTGTAATTAGGTAAAAGCGTATAACCACCTTCTGTAATAACTTCTGAAGCTAAAGTTTTAGCCTGAGGATAATCCTTTTTATACAAATACACTTTTGCCAATAAGGCTTTTGCAGCATATTTAGAGGTTCTCACTTTATTACTAGAAGCTGGCAAATAATCTGATGCAAACATAAGATCATTGATAATCTGGCTGTAGACTTCTTCTTCGGAATTTCTAGGCACATCTAAGGCACCAGCTCCAACTGTTGGTGTAATTTTAACAGGCACTCCACCAAAATAATTCAACAAATTAAAATGATTTAAGGCTCTAATAAAATATAATTCCGCTAAGGCAACATTCTTTTCTTGTTCTGACATGTCTGCAATTGATGGTACTTTAACAATGACATTATTTGCAACATTAATACCATCGTAAGCCAAACTCCAAATACCATCTACAGAACCGTTTTCTGGTAAAATGCTATTATTATCAACTTCCGCATATTCTGTTGCTGTAGCATCAACTGGATGTGATAAATTATCTGAAGCTAAGTCTGAAAATATTCCGAAAGTTCTTCCATAATAACTTAAACTCTGAAACGACGCATAAGCACCTAAAATACCTTTATCAATATCGTCCTTTGTTTTAAACGCATCTTCTGCTGGAACAGAATTTTGTGGCTTTACCTCTAATACTTCACACGATAAAGCTGTAACTAAAATTAAGGTTATATAAATTATCTTCTTCATCTTTTAAAATTTTAAATTAACACCTAATGTGAACACTTGCGCTTGTGGATAGGTAAAGAAATCTGTACCAATAACAGAGTTATCATCACCTCTATAATTCACTTCTGGATCTAAACCAGAATAATTAGTAAACGTGAATAAGTTTTGCGCACTTAAATACACACGGAAACTTGAAAACATCGTTTTTTCCATGACACTTTTATCTAGTGTATAACCTATCGTTACGTTTTTAACTCTTAAATATGAACCATCTTCTATAAAGCGAGATGATACACGTTTGTTTTGTGCTGAAGCAACAGGATCTGTTGTAGCTCTAGGAATATCAGTAATATCTCCGGGTTGTTGCCAACGCCTTGTAATATCTGCCACTTGATTATCTCCACCTTGCAATGATTCTAAGAATAATCTAGAACCATTAAACACATCGTTTCCGTACGATCCTTGTAAAAATATGGTCGCATCAAAACCTTTATAGGTGAAGTTATTAGTTATACCATAAATAAAATCTGGATGTGGGTTACCAACAATGGTTCTGTCTGCCGAAGTAATCTCACCATCAAAATTAGTATCTGCATAAACGATATCTCCAGTTGAAGGGTCTACTCCTAAAGATTTGTAACTATAGAAAATACCGATTGGTTGTCCTTCCATAATTCTATTACCACCACGACCGATATCATCGATTGGCTGATCGTTATAAAGTTCTAATACTTTATTTCTATTACCCGAAATATTGAATTGTGTACTCCATGTAAAATTCTCTTTAATAAAGTTTCGAGTTTCAATAGACAGTTCGATACCTTTATTTTCAACTTTACCAACATTTTCTGTTATTGAAGAAAATCCTGAGCTTGAAGGCAATGGTCTACTTAATAATAAATCATTAGTCTGTTTGTTGTAGTAATCGGCTGTTAATGTAATTCTGTCTTCAAACAAACCTACATTAATACCAATATTTAACTGTGCTGTACTTTCCCATTTTAAATCTGGATTAGGAATATTGCTTGGGTAAATTGCTGGCTGACCATCATAAGACGTATTTCCATAAAGTTCTGAAAACAAAAATGGACTAATATCATCGTTTCCTGTTAAACCATAACTCACTCTAAACTTCAAATCTGAAACAATGTCTTGATCTTGGAAAAAATCTTCTTGAATAGCTCTCCATGCCACAGAAGCTGCTGGAAAAAATCCGGTTCTATTATTCTCACCAAATTTTGTAGAGGTATCAAAACGGCCTGTAACCGAGGCTATATATTTATCATCGAAGTTATAATTAAGTCGTCCTAAATACGATCTTATACCTTCGTCTGAAGCATTAGCCGAAGCAGAAACAATAGTTGCAGCAGAACTGATATACTCTAAATTATCATCTGCAAAATCTTGACCTCTTATAAAAGATGATCTGTATTGATATTTTTCAAATGTGTAACCTACTAAAGCTTCAACTTTATGTTTATTAAATTTCTTTTTATACTTTAAAAGATTATTCGATACAATGTTTGAGACATTAGAATAGGCTTCAAAACCTAAACCATTATATCTTGCTCCTTGAACGGTTTGTGTGGATTCATAAGAATGTTCTCTAAAATTTAAGAAATCAACTCCCCATTTTGTACTAAAGCTTAAATCTTCAATAATTTGCCAATCTAAATAGGCATTAGAATTGGTTCGGTATGAAAAATTTTCACTGATAGCTTCGTTAGCAATTGATAGCGCATTAGAATAAGGTCCACTCTGATTGTAAGAACCATCTTCGTTATAAACCGAAAAAATAGCAGGTGTAGAAATACCGTTAGGTAATGGACCATGTAAGGTCTGATCACTTTCAACACGATTTGTTTTAGCATGAGTTAAACCTATACTTGTTCCTATTTTAACTTTATCAGATAATTGATGATCTACGTTAACACGCGCATTCATTCTTTGGTAATCTGTTCCTATTAAAATCCCTTCTTGCTCTAAAAATGTACCACTAATAAAGAACTGTGTTTTTTCTGAACCTCCTCTTGCAGAAGCTTCATAACTGTTTATAGAAGCCGTTCTAAAAATAACGTCTTGCCAATCTGTATCAACCGTATTATTTGCTATATCCTCTGGTGTAAAAACAGTTGTACCCGCCAAATCGTTTCTGTATTCCATCCATTCTTTAGCGTTCAACATGTCTAATTTATTCCAAGCTTGTTGCACACCAGAATAGACATTAACACTCACTACCGATTTTTGTTCCTTACCACGTTTTGTTGTAATTAACACAATTCCGTTAGACCCTCTTGCTCCATAAATAGCTGTTGCAGAAGCATCTTTTAATACACTTATAGACTCAATATCACTTGGATTTAAATCTGAAAGCGCACTAGCTCCTTGACCAGAAAAACTTAATTGACCAAAATCACCCGAAGTTACCGGAATGCCATCAATAATATAAAGTGGTTGATTAGAGCCGCTAATAGAACTCAATCCTCTAATTCTCACTGACATTTCGCCACCAGGTGTTCCCGAATTTTGTTGTACTTGTACACCTGCAGCCTGACCTTGAAGAAGTCCATCTACAGAAGGCACTGGTAAATCGCTAACCTGACTCGATTTAATGGACGTTACCGCATCACTTAATAATGATTTTTGCTCTGTTCCGTAACCGATAATTACAATTTCCTCTAAGGCAGAACTATCTGCTAACATCTTAACTTCTATATTAAAAGTACTAGTAACATCAATTTCTTGTGTTGCAAAACCGATATATGAAATCAAAATAAATTTAGTATCGTCTGCAACCGTTATACTAAAATTACCATCAAAATCTGTAGCCACACCAACATTTGTCCCTTTCGCTTGAACTGTTGCTCCAACTAACGGACCTCCTATATCATCTAAAACTGTACCTGTAATAGTTTTAGTTTGTTGGTTGGTTTTTAAGTTATTTTCCTGATTTTGATTATTAGGACTTTCTTTAATAATTACTTGCCTATCGTTTACTTTATAAGTAAGATTGGTACCTTTTAATGCAGAATCTAAAATGGCAGTGACAGATGCGTTCTTCACATTTAAAGTGACGTTATATTTTAGAACATTGTCTTTGTAAAAAAATATAAATTCACTTTTACTCTGTATGTCTTTAAATAATTCCTCTAGCGTAACGTTGTTGACGTTTACATCTATTTTTGTCTGTGCAGTTGTTGTATTCGCAAAAGCAGAACTCAGACCAATGGTTATTAATAGTAGAAAGACTCTCATAATATTTACCAGATAATAGCTTAAAGATTTTACACTTCGTGAAGCGTAAAGGTTCTCGTTTTTATTCATAATTTTGTTTTAGTGGTTAATATTGCTGTTTAATGCGGTTGTATTAATTTGTTAGCTAGAGGATGTTGGCGCATCTTCTAGTTTTTTTGGTTCGGTTTTTATTTCAAATGATTCGTTTTAGTTAGTTAATAATTAGTTTTTTGTTGGTGGTTAATTCATAATCGAATTGAGAAGATTCTGCTTCTTTTATAATTTGCATTACATGTTCTAAATCTTGACTCACATCTAAATGGCCTGAAAAAGAATGATCTGCTAAATCGTTATCAGTGATAGAAATTTCAACATTGTAATAGCGCGATAATTTTTTCATTATCGTTTTTAAAGCATCATTTTTAAAGATAAAAACACCATCTCTCCAAGAAAAATAAGATTCTACGTCTACTGTTTTGGTATTGATTTCTTTGTCTTCTTTATGGTATGTCGCTAATGTATTTGGTGTGATTTTTAATTCACTTTGAGAAGACATCAAATTGTTATTCTTATAATGAAGATTTATACTTCCACTTTGAAGCACCGTAAAAACGGCATCGTCATCTGCGTAGTTACTCACGTTGAAAATCGTTCCTAAAACTTCAACATCTTGGTCTTTTGATTTTACAATAAACGGTTGATTCTTGTTATGCGTTACATCAAAAATAGCTTCACCTTCGAGATACACTTCTCTATTGCCTGTTAAAAATGTGGCAGGAAATATTAATTTTGAACCCGAATTTATCCAAACCTTGGTACCATCAGATAAGACAATTTCTGAGCGTTTTCCGTAAGGCACAATTAACGTATTGAAGACTATCTCTTTTGATTCTTCAAGATTTTGGTTTACAGATTTTGAATTTCCGATAGCAACACTTTCACCATTATTAGAATAGGTGATTCCTGAATTTTCTTCTGTAATTTCAATGTTTTTAGTAGCGCTTAATATGAGTTTTACTTCATTGGTTTGATAATCCGCTTTTGAAGAATTTACAAAAGTTTCTATTGGCGAATCATTTTGATTTTTATAATTAAAGAATCCAACAGAAAGCAACAGTACTACTGATGCTGCTGCAAATCCAAGTGCATATTTCTTAATACGTTTTTTTTGAGCGTAGGCATATACAGAATTTTCTATTCTACGTTTTAATTTTGATCTTTCTTTAGTTGAAAGTTCATTGAAATTAATGTTATTCGACTTCTCTTCTTTCATTAGTTTATTTAACTTTATTTGAGGCAGATGTCGTTTTAGCGTAATCACATAGACACCCTTACCTTAATAAGAAAGGAACAGACGTTTTATAGACAAAAAAATAAAGTTTTTTAATAAAAAATGGACAGCAACATAAAGAATACCGCCACCATACTCTTTCTCAGAGCTTTAATGGCTCTATAAATAATAGTTCTAGACGTTTGAATTGAGACATTCATAATCTCAGCAATTTCTTCATATTCTCGTTCTTCTGTAAATCTTAAAAATAAACCGCGTCGTTGTTTTTTGCTTAATGAATTTATAGCCATAGTTAAAACATAGGTACGTTCGGTATTGAACTCGGTAGTGATTATGTCGTGTTCAATAGAGTTTGAATATGTATTGGTTTGCACATCCTCGTTTAAAACATAAGTTTGGGTTGAGCGTGTTTTTTTAGCTGTATTTAGAATTTGATTTTTTAGAGACCGAAACAAATAATACTTAACTTGATCTGTATTTGCTAAGCTTTTTCTGTATTTATATAGATTCAAAAACACATCGTGGATATGATCCATAACCGTTGTTTTATCTACACAAAACTGCATACCATAACTAAACAGTTCTTCGATGTGTACATCATACAATTTTCCTAAAGCCTCAATATTGCCATCTTTGAGCTTGGCCCATAAAACAAGATCAGTATTCGTTTTTGACTTCAAGATTGTGTAAACTACTTTAAGTTAGAAATGTGTATGCTCTTCAAAATTATTAAGTCTTTGTTGTAAAGCAAGATTTTAATTAAAATTCTGAAAAGCCAATATATACTTATTAAAAAACAAATTGACATGATTAACCATTAAAGCTATTTAGTTTTAAATAAACACTGCTCAATAAAACCATTCCAATATGTGAATTAGATAATTATAAAAGTAATTAAAATTAAAAAAATCCATAAAAAAAATCCAAATGCATTACTACAAACGTATATAGCAACGATGTACGAAGATTAATCAATAAAAGATATTGATAATTCAGCTAAATTACTATTTTCGTATATTAACATAAATTAACACTAAAACCAATAAAATGAAAAAAGTTGTATTAAGTTTAGCACTAGTTGCTGTATTAGGATTATCATTTACATCTTGTAGAGAAACTAAAGCAGAAAATACTGAAGACGCAATTGAAGACGCAATGGATGATGCTGGTGATGCATTGGATGATGCTGGTGACGCGATAGAAGACACTATGGATGACGCTGGTGACGCAATGGAAGATACTATTGATGATGCTGGTGAAGCTATGGACGACGCTGAAACTACTGCAGGTGACGCAATGGATGATGCTAAAGAAGGTGCAAATGACATGGCTAATGATGTAAAAGATGCTGCTAACAATACAGTTGAAGGCGCAAAAAAAGCAGGTACTGATGCAGTAGATTCAGCTAAAAAAGCTGGTAACGATGCTGCAACCAAAGCGGCAGATAAAGTTAAAGGTTTATAAGACCTTACTCCCTAAAAATAAAAAGAGCTTGATTTTTATCAAGCTTTTTTTTATGCCTTATTTTAAAATTTAGTTTGAGATGACTCACTTAATTTTAACTCGCTCGGCACGACAATAGTTTGCATTTTTAAAGATTCATCTTTAATATTATCAATCAATAATTTTGTAGACATCTCGCCAATTTTATGCGCTTTTTGATGAATGATTGAGATTTTTGGACTCGATAATAATTGGGTATGTTCGTAACCAAAACCAACAACTGATAAATCTTTAGGGATTTCTTTACCTAACTTCTTAGCCATATTAATCGCGACAATTCCTGTGACGTGATCGATGGATAGAATAGCATCAATTGATGTATTCTGTTTTAAGTAATCATATATTTTATTTTCAACATCTGTATCAATTGCATTATCTAATTTTAAAATATGAAGTTCTAAATTATGATCTTCTAAAGCCTTTGTATAGCCACTTATTCTAAGCTGACCAACACTAAGCTCTTCAATATTACTTACCAGAAGAATATTTTTACGTTGTTCGTTGACGATTAAATGCTCAGTAGCTTCGTAAACAGATTGAAAATCATCTACTATTACTTTATTACATTCAATATCATCAACTACTCTATCAAACATTAATACAGGTAATTTGCTTTTTATAGCAGACTTTATATGATCTGTTTGTTCTTTTACTTGACTCTCTCTTGCTACTGCTATTATAAATCCATCAACACTACCATTTGCTAAAAGATCTAAACTTCGTTTTTCTTTATGTAGAGTTTCGTTAGATAAACAGACAATAATATCGTAATCATTATTAGTTGCTGTTTTTTCAATACCGTGTAATACTTCGGCAAAGAATGGATTGGTAACCGTCGGAAGAATGACACCAATAATTTTAGTTTTATTAGTTTTTAGCTGCTGTGCTATTCTATTGGGTCTATAGTTTAGTTTAGTGGCAAGCTCTTTAACTCGTATTCTTGTGTTTTCACTAATTTCATGACTATCATTTAACGCTTTTGAAACGGTTGAGACTGAAATATTTAAAAGGGCAGCTAATTCTTTGAGTGTCGTCATTATTTTAATCTTTTATATAATCGAGAAAGAGCGTATAATATACGCTCTTTATAATTCTTATTAAAAAATATTTAAACTAGTTTTTAACAAGTTTTATTTATTTGAGAGCCATTTTTAGTAGATTTTAGAGCTAAACAAATAGCCTTATTGCCATCACTAGTATTAATTATCTTTTTATCTGAATTAGGGGGTGTTGCCATATGCTTATTCAAAATGATAATTACGTCTGCAGTATTACTGATTTATAGTTTATTTTTAAATTCTAACTTGAGTTAATAGAATTAAAATATACATTAACAAACATAGTATCTGATTGAATTAAAACTTTAACTCTTGTTAAAAAAAAATCCTAAGCTTAATGTTTAAAATAAGAAGCGATTAAATGAATTTTAACTCATCTAATCGCTCCTAAATTAAGCGTTAATTTAATGAAAGTTATCTATCAGCAACCTTCCTAAAAATAATGAGATTATTTTTTAATTAACTTAATTGTTTTAATTCCATTGTTAGAAATAATCTTAGCAATATAAATTCCTTTGATTAAACCAGAAGCATCAATTGACACATTAGTTGAATTTGGAGTCATAGAAACAACTTGCTTTCCTAATACATCAAACACCTGCACTGAACTAATGCTCTGATTAGTAGTTTGAATATTCCAAACTGAATTTGTTGGATTTGGATATACACTCACATTTTCTAATTCAAATTCGTTAGTACTTAACGTTGGTGCTCTATAAACATATAAGTTGTCATACCATACCTTACTTGGAAGATTAGAGGTGATACCAAATTCCTTAAAACCAGTAAAAGTGGTTAAATCTAAAGGGATATCAATTGACATCCAGCTACCAGCCACTAAAGCAGGAGAAGAACCAGCATTTAAATTAATTTCGAATGCTGCACCACCTGGCTGATTTACTAATTTCAAATTAAAAACAGAAGAAACTAAATCAGTACCAGCTTCTATGTAAACATCAACATGTAAATTAGTCCCAGCAGCAGCATTAAAAGTACTAGCATCAACAGCTGTATCTAATACTATTCCTTGACAAGCATTATTTAAGTATTTTTGAGTTGGATTACCAAAAATCATAACTTCTTCAACAGAAGAAAATCCACACCAACCTGCATCAAAAGTACTAGCAACGTCAGTGTAAGCGTCGCTATACAAAGAAATAACATCCCACGGATTTCTAGCTATTGGATCTGTTGCCGCTGAAGGAGGACCTTCAAAAGTAAATGAAACTGTATAGGTTTCTGTAATCAATCCATTTTGTGAAACAACTACAACACTCGCATTACCTGGAAGTGCAGTAGCTTGATTTATAGTTACAGATGTCGCTGTTGCATCTGTTGAAGTCGCCGCAGTAATTTGAGGAATATCTGTTATACCTGGAGATAAACCATAATTGTAATTAAAAACACCCGAACTAAAACCATTAATTGTTGAAGCATCAATTTGTAAATCGCTTAAAGTAGCATCTGATCCAGGTATTGTTGGATTTTTCCAAAAATATAAGTTATCTACATAAATACCATCAGAAGACCCATTACCATTATCAAATTTAAACTGAATAGCGTTTGATAAGTCTCCAGTGATTCCTGAGACAGGAATATCTACACTTGTCCACGTACCTGATCCTGCATTTGTTATTCCATGAGCAATTTCTGCTCCCGAACTAATTACAAACACATTAGGATTAAAGGTACCATCTATCCAAATATCAACATGCAAAAACTCCATAGATGAGATATTTTGAACGCTTCCGAACTGAACTCCTTGATAATTAAAATTTGGATAACCTAAAACTAAGTTTCCAGTACCTGGGTCAAAAGCAGTATTTGCTACACCAAAACCAGATTGACTCCAGTTTGGATTAAAATCCGTACCCATTACATTAGCATATTCATCACTAAAGATTGAAATCACATCGACTGCGTCTCTCGTTGATGGTGTTGCCGCATTATCTGCCGGCCCTTGCGAGTAACCTAATACTACTGATAGCATCAAGAAAAGAAAAGTAACTTTTTTCATAATTGTTGTTTTTATTTAGTTAATTGTTATTTATAAATATAGAGTTTGATAAATTTAGTTAAGATTTAATACATTATAGGTAATTCTACCACAACAAAAAACATACACTTAAAACATTGATGGCTACCAATACATTAAAACTAATTGAGCTCAATGGCATAAAGGGTTTTCAAAGTTTTTACAAATTACTGCAACAGCATAAGATCTTCCTTAGTAGCGGTAATGTTGTGTTGGTAAAATGCTGAATATCTGACTTTAATCTTTTATTTTTTATTTTTATTCCAAATCCTCCGAAAAGCTCCTACATCTCCTTCTCCTCAAACTTTCCGTGACTCATCAAAAGATGCTGACGCTAAAAAATTTTCTTCTCTTTTAGACATAATACTATATGGTTAAAATACGTTACCTGTACTTTAATTTTTCGTCCTTACTCCATATTCCCCAACGTGCTCCCAATTCTCCTTCAACCCGCACTTTCCAAGATTCATCAAACGATGAAAAATGAAACAATTCTACTCCTTCTTTATGGGACCAATCTTGAGTTTGTATGAAATATTTCATGGCATTAATTTGAGAGGGGTGAGCATCGTCATTTGCTGCTCCTTGACTCGGCCAACCTGTTTCTGTTATAATTATGCGTTTCCCTTTGGCGAAATGTTTTGTAATCGCATGCATTTCTCGTAAATACTGTAAAGAATCATCAATACTAAAACCTTCCCAAAACGGATAACAATTAGCAAGTATAACATCCGTTGCAGCGACTAAATTTGGACGCTTATGATATTCGAAATAGGTATCTACATATCCAACAGGAATATCCATGTCCGATAAAGCTTGTTTCACTCTATTAATGTAAACGATTAAGGCGTCTTCAGAAACATCTCCACGTAACAATACTTCGTTCCCAACAGCTGCGATATCAACAAAACCAGCTTTAGCCAATTTTATCAAGGTTTCAATTTCTCTCTCATTTCTAACTTCATCGTCACTTATCCATGCACCAACAATAGATTTCAATCCTTTTTCGTGAGCTATTTCCGGTATCAGTTCATTTCCTTCTGTACAAGAAAATGAACGAATCCATTTTGTATAAGGTGAAATAATATTCATACGTCTACGAATTTGAGACTCTGTTAGTATATCATCTATATCTTGACCTTCAGCATAAGGACTAAAACATAAACCGTGAAGTTTCGCATTTAATTTTTCTCGAAAAAGCATTTGTGCTTGCTCAACACTTTTATTAGTAAAGTCAATTTCTTTGTAATCCTCTAATTTAATATCGCTATTAATTACTGAAAGTAGATTACCTACCCCATATGCCGAAGACTGTTGTCTTGATTTCTTTTTGGCTTTACGATTTTGTAATTCAGCACTAATTTCCATAGCGCGTGCTTCCGTAAGATCATAGCCTCTCATTACATACATCGCAATTGCAGTTCCTAATATTGGAAAAGCCGAAAAGAAAAACCTAAGTCCTGTAACGGCTCCTTCTGGTTGAGTTGCTGCATCTGGAGTAAAATCTACAGCCCACATAATTAGAGCACTTAAACCTCCTGCAATGGCAAAACCAAATTTTACCATCCACCAATAAATGGCTCCAAAAATGCCTTCGCGACGCTGACCAAAGTTTAATTCATCTAAATCACAAACATCAGCAGTCATAGACATCATAAGTGTAAAAAGACCCCCGATACCAAATGAGAAAAATGGTAATGCGAATAAAAACATATAGGGTTTCCCTGGAATGAACAAAAACCACAACATTATGTAACCTATTATTGAGATTCCTTGAGACACCAAGAACGCTTGTTTCTTGCCTATTTTTTTAGACATTCGTTCTACAATAGGGATTACAACGAACGTTGTAACCAAAGCACCTACACTTCCAAATAAGGTCGGCCAAATCCAAGCTGCACCGGCATCACCATTAAAGAGGTAATAAACAATTATAAAAAATGAAAATGCAGCAACAGTATTAAAGGCATTAAAAACTAAAAACGTAGCAATACATAACTTTCTAAATGGTTCTAATTTAAAAGCTTCTTGAAATCCTTTGAGTATTTTCTTTAAACTTCCTCCTACACCTCTTAGATTTAGTGGTTCTAGATTATCATCATTTAAAGTAGATTTATCTTTTATAAAAATCGCAGGAACCATAGCTAAAATAGAACAAACTATAGCAACCCAAATGGCTAATGTTCTTGTAGCGACATCACCAGACTCAAACCAAGATGGATCGTACATAATGACCCATAACCATGGCGCTAAAACCCAAGCCCATTGTCCAATCCATTGTGCAACAGCCATAATATTGGTACGCTCATGGAAATCATCACTCATCTCGTAACCCATAGCTACATAGGGTACGCTAAAAATTGTTAAGCCTAAATAAAATACTAAAGACCAAATTAAGTAATACCAAAAGTTATAATCTAATGTATCCTCTCTATGAAGTTGCCACATTAAGGCAAATGAAATTCCCATGATTATGGCTCCAAGAAATACATAATGACGTCTTCTTCCCCATTTAGACCTTGTATTATCAGAAATATACCCCATAATTGGATCTGTAATAGAATCAAAAATACGAGGTAGAAAATATAAAATTCCCCACATCCACGTCGGAAATCCTAGATCTTTCACTAGTACCACCATAAATATTCCTAAAGCAGCAGGAAACATTTGATTTGCTAACATACCTAATCCAAAGGCAATTTTTTTTCCCATTGGTACTTTACTTGCTGTTTTAGACATAGTAGCGGTTTTAAATTAGTTAAGTAATTATATAGTTTTTAAAATTGTGGTATTAGAACAGTTTGAATGGCTTGGGCATTAATTTTAATAGTTACAAGCTTATCATTAAGGTTTAAAGCGAAGTTCTTTTCGGTACTACCTTCGTTGAAAAGCACTACAGCTATTGACCCATCAGGGTTTTGCGCCGCAGTAATCATTAATTCTGTATCAGGATTTTCTACTCCGATTACTTGTGCTTCTGGTCTAATATATTTGCTAAAATGTGCCATAGTATAATATAAGGGTGTAAAATAAACCTCATCGTTATCTGGGTCTACAATTACTGGTGCAACACACCAATTTTCAAACCAATTTGGTCCGCCTTGTTTATCGAGTACCATATTCCAATCTATCCAACCGTCAACCCAATTATTAAGACAACCTATGATATCTCTTGCATATCTATGTACAGGCGCATATTTAGTATGTAAATGTTTATCCTCTGCAGATGCCCAATCCCAACCCCAATCAGTTGCTTCTTTTCTCCAATACCAAGCGTCATCTTGCCATTTAGGAATTTCAGAATCTACACAGCCCTCAGTTTCAATTAAATATTTATTGGGTGCTTTATTATGTGCATATTGTAATTCTTCTGGAAAATAATCATAAGTGCTCTCATACCAATGCACAGCTAATCCTGCAAAATATTTTGAAGAAGCCTCGTCTTTATACATTTCATCAACCCATTCTTTTATGCCTTTTCTGTTCTGATCATATCCCAAAATATTGATGCTACCGTATCCATTAGCTTCTAATTTTGGTCCTAAATGGTTTTGAACAAAATCGGTTTCTTCTTCTGGCGTAAAGTGCATACTTTCCCAGTTAGTACCATTGCCATGAGGTTCATTAACGGGCGTTAATCCCCAAATATCAATACCTTCAGCTTTATAAGCATCTAGATATTTTGAAAAATATAGAGCGAATACATCGTAATATTTTGGCAATAATTTCCCTCCAACGTAGTCCTGATTGTCTTTCATCCAAGGTGGTGACGACCAAGGCGAAGAAATTATTTTAAATCCATCTTTTGAAATTGCTTGGGCATCTTTAATCAGCGGTATCAAGTCATCTCTATCATCATCAATATTGAAACTCTTTAATTCCATATCATCTGCCTCAGGTGCATAGGTGTAATTACTTAAAGAAAAGTCACAAGACGCAATATGAGTTCTTGTCAGTGAGTACCGCGCTCCATCTTCACCGAAATAAGCTTCAATAATAGTATCTCTATTTTTTTTACTCAATCTATTAAGTAAATAAGCCGTGGACTCCGTAAAAGAGCCTCCAAAACCTGTTATGGTCTGAAACTTTTTCTCAGGTAAGATCTTTATAACTGAAGCTGTATCAATTGAAGATAACTCAGTAATCTTGGTTAATGAATTTCCACTTGCCGAAGTTTCATAAATTTCAACTTTCAAATCTTTATTTTCCTTTTTCTCAGAAGTACAACTCATTACTGTAAGTATTAAGACTGCCAATATTGAATATTTTGGTATTTTCATATCGTATACTTTTTTGATTGTATCATTATTCTATGGTGTTTATATTGTCTTAAATATTTTATAAAAATATCACCTAGATAGTGTTAATTAAACAGTCCTCACTTAGACTCGTCTATTTCTTTAAGAATTTGTTAGGCAAAAAACTTTTAAAAATAAAGCAAGTAAAATAACTTTTACATGGTTAGGATATTTCTATTTTGGATATTCTGTATTTGGCACTAAAACATCTTTCATCAAGGTTTCAATATTACCATCATATGTTTTCGTAATCGGTTTTCCGTCTCTCGTTAAATCTTTGAACGCTTCTTTATCTACCAAATTCCATAGAGGATATTTAGCTTCACTTTTTAAGTTAATTAATCCAAAATGATTTTCAGAACCTAAGGGATTTTGACCATCTTTCCATTGCTCATCAAAAGCTTCGAAATAGAAACATGCAATTTTATTAGTATTAGTCCACTCTCGTAAATGGTTGTAATAAAGTCCTTGTTTATACTCGTCTGTTGCTCTTGATCCTGCTTTTCCATAATGACCATCTGAGATAGAAGCCCAACCTGTTTCTCCAATATGAATGGGTTTATTAACCCCAATACTTTTCATATAATTTGCTACACTATCATATTGTCTTTTAGCGAAATCTACAGCTCGTAACATGGCTGCATCAACTTTTTCTTTATCTGATAAATTTTCTTCTTGCTCTGGCACCTTCCAAAAATCCGAATTGTAATGCGATTGGTGATATGGATAGGTATGCATAGAGATAAAATCGACCGCATTTGCTATTTTTTCTAAATCTTCTGTATGATAAATTGGATCACCTCCTCCCCAAGATGAAAAATCATCTGAACTTGTGATCCATAAATCTGCTGGTAAATCTTCTGTTTTTTTCAAATCTTGCAGATGGGTTACCCATTTTAAAATAATACATGGTTGCACATAATAACTTGTTGCCCATTTTACCATCGCTTCATTTCCAACCGCTAAAATCTTTACGATGTCTGGATATTGTTTTGCGAGTGCAACAGCCGTATCTACTTCTAAAGAATTTCGTTCACTTTCTTGGCTATGATCTGGTTCACCCGCTTCCCAATTAAAAGCGTTTTTACAATCAATCCAAATACCAAGCATAACATACATCTCAAAAGTAGCATCTTCCTTTTTTAGTTCGTCTATTGCTTTTAGCAGATTTGCAGCTTGATCGAAATGAACATTATACGTTCTAAGCACTTTTACTCCCATAACATTGAGGATTTTCATATCCTCTTTTAGCTCTAGAATTGTAGGCTGAACATCTCTATTCGTTTCCCTATAGCCACCGTAAGAAATTGCTAAATAGTCTGGATTACCTAATATATCTTTAGCAGTCATTTCTTTCATCATTTGATTTACAACACTTTTATCTTTTTTATTTTCATTGCAAGACATTATAAATACGGCTACAAATACACCAAGCACGATTAATTTTAATTTCATTGTCTTACATTTTTATTTTAAATAACCTGAACTAATATGTGCTATAATTTTAGTCACCTCACCTGTTCGCATAAAAATTTTAGCGCTCGTTGCGGGATCAATTTTTAAACTCTCAAATATTTTGATACTTCCATCTTTTAAAGAAATTTCTAGACTATCTTTTTCCGAAATCTGATAAACAATAGGTACTTGGCAATACGTAAATCCTAATGATCCTTTGACCATTTCAATCGTTTTCTTCTCTTTAAAAACATCGGTATAGTTGAAGCTAGTGGCTTCATTAAAGAATTCTCTTTTTCTTAACAGACATGGATTAAAAATCAACTTTCCTTCAGAAACAAAAATTCCTAACTCTCCAAAGCGACTTAAAACATCTTCTTTTACTTGGCCTGTCATCCCTGGTTGTTGTGCTCCTTTACCACCTGGTGTATGTGAGTAAGGATCGGTTGGGAATGCACCATATAATTCTGGTGATTTATGTACCCCTATACCTGCATTTATTTCGTAAAAATGCTCTAATAACCTACTTACTAAAACATCACTTTCACCATCATTAACAGCCTTAATACACGATTCTTGCACTGCTAATAACAATTTAGAAACCATATGCCAATATATAGACCCTAATCCTTCGTACCCATAAAATGTACCTGATCTACCTGTAAATGCTTTGTGATTAAATACAGCTTCAAAAGCTTGTAACACTTTTGATGTATCTGATTGTACAAGTGACTTATATTTTGTTTCAGAAAGTTTTTCTAATGCTGAAGTAACATCACTAGCATTTTTAAAGTTGCCATTAAAATGATACTCACCATTTACATCCTTTTCGAGGATTTGAACATTACCATCCTTTACTAATGCTTGCATTAATTGAGAGGAATGTACGTGGTCTTTAGAAATTGTATTTCGATCTAAAAACCCTTTGAGTTCTTTATTTGGGTATAGTATATAACTGTACTGATCTTCTCTAAAAAGTTTACTTTGTTTTAGGCCATCTAAGACCTCTAATGTTTCTTTAGTATTTAAATATCCTGAACTTAAAACAGCAACCTGACCTTCTAGCATTTCGCTTAAATATGAAATAGAAACAGAATCATCATTTACAGTGACTAAATTGTAGGCGTGATATAAGTTATCTGAGCGTTTGTTAGCTCTGATAGAATGCTCTAAAAAAGATTTACTAATGCTAACAAAATCTTTTAATCTACTAATTGAAAGTGTTGATTTTCTACCCGAAAATGCGTGTTCGTAGATACGTGTTCTAAACTCACTACCTGCTTTTCCTAGGTTATCTAATATTATTTTTTTATCTGAATCATTAATTGATGCAGACAATAAATTTTTATTGTTTTCAAAAGTTTCTAACACACTATTAAAGAAATCAAAGATCTCATTTGAGATTTCTACCTCATCAATAGTAGTTGAACCTAACAATTCCTCAAAGAAATTGAAAAAACGTCTCAAATAATAAAGCGTAACCATGGATACTCCATTACCAACTAAGGCATTGTTTGCATCATTCCATTCTGGACGTTGTGTATTCATCCAAATACCACCTTCAGGAATGAAATTAGACAATTTTGCTAATGAAGTTGCTAAGATTTTTTCGACAAAATTTGCCTTTATAATAAATCTATTCTCATCTCTAAGTAAGGCACCATCTGCTCCTAATTGCTCGCGTTCTTCGTTAATTTTATGATCTAATACGTCATCGAAAACAATGGTGTCTTTAGGGTTTTTTAGTAAGTCTTTATACGGCTTTATTTTATAAGGCACATTTGCGTAAACAAATAAGTCTTTTTTAAAGAAACTGTCTAATTTCCCTGGTTGATGATTTTGGATAAACTCTAAGAACTTAAGCAAGTAAATAATTTGATGATCTCCCCAATAGCCAATATAAGACCATGGATCATCTGGTTCTATTGTTTCCCAATCAAATCCGCCTTTTGTTACTCTGTAAGGATTGTAGCCATCAAAGGTTGTTGCGTTTAAGAATTTATGAATCATACTTTCAATAAACTGAGGATAAGAATGCGCCAAGGCTTCCCAATTTTGAAATATATCTCTCCAGTTTCCTTCGTAATCTAAAATCTTAGAACCATCAATTTCGCTTTTAGTGTTAATAGAGAATTTATTCCAAGGTCGACTTGGATCTCCATGACGACGACTAAATTTTAACGGCATATATTCTAAACAAAGACGTCTAAAGTTTTTATCGTCACTATTATATGCTATTTTTTTTATTTCTTCTAATGAAAATACCTCTGGAAGTTTTGCCAAAATAGACTCTGATGTTCGTGCTACTTTCTTATTGGCATTTTCTAGATAATTACTAAAATCCCACTTTTCGATTTTATAATTATCGTCAAAAATACCACCACGCATTATATTAAATAACGTATTGGCAAAATGACGTGTATCTCTTAAGCTATCTCCTGTTACTTGAATGGCATCTGAAGCTGCACTTAACTCAATAAGGTTTTCAGTTCCTTTATTTATATCTTCATTAACCTTTATGGCTAATGATTTATCATCTCTTATTTGTTTAGATAATAAAGCGATATCTGAATGATTTTTATTGACATCTGTAATAAACATCCATTCCTTTGATGCTTCTGAAGTCAACTCAATTTGTGTAGAAATAAAATAAGCTCCTTTTTCTGCTTTTACGTCAACTTCTTCATTTACAGCTTTACCTAATCTAAAGTTATTCAGTTGTAAAGATGACACTAAATGTTTTGGATGCTCTAGACCTAAAGACCAAACAACATTTGCTTTTAATGCTTCACTGGCTTCAGCCTTATCAACCAAAATTGCACTAAGTGCATAGATTCCAAGCCCTGAAGATTTCTCTAATTCATTTCGCTTGTAAGCATCAACTAAATTACTCGATTGATTTTGAATAAAACTACCTATACCAGCAGGCACAATATTCTGAATACCATCTATAAGAGTAACATTCACAGATTCTTTTGAAGAATTAATTAATGTAGACTTCTTTACAAAACCATATGTATTACTAGAATTCCATTGATATCTAAATGTTAATTCTAAATCGTGATTAATTTCTTCGAAAATCACCGTATTCCCAAATCTATTTTTATAAAGATTTTGAGTTATTTTATAGCCTCCTAATGGTCTTATAGATAATGGTTCCCAAATAAATTCTTCGTTATTTTTACGAACTTGAAAAATTGATTTGTTGCCGGTAATATCAGCAGATTCTGTTATTTTATCGTCTGTATAGTATGGAAATAAGGCAAACTCAGAATTTTTACGTCCTGCTGATAATCCGCCGTTACTAGAAATAAACATCCAATGGTTAGAATCGCTTACAATACTCATAAAAAACGGACGCATTTGGTTACTATTTCTAATTTTGAAATAGGTCTCGTTCTCTATTGTAACTTGTTCTAATTTTACGTCTCTATTTAGTACTGTGTTCTTCAAAGTATAAGTCTAGTTAATTTTAGTAATTTTCTTCGGTTATGTAAAAGACCGAGATGAACTCTCGGTCCTCAATAAAATTTGTATTAATTATTCTGCTGAATAAACTCTTACGTAGTCTACTAACATTTCTTGAGGGAATACTGTAGATGCATTTGGTGACCCTACATAAGATCCTCCTACAGCAACATTCATAATGATATAAAAGTCATCATTGAATACCCATTCTCCTGGAACATCTGCTGGTGTAATTTGATTATAAAGCACATCATCTACATAATAATTGATATAATTCTCTCCCCATTCAACACCAAAAACATGAAAACCAGTATCAAAACGATCATTCTCTAATTCATAGGGCTTAGATATTGCTGTCCCACCAGAATACCCTGGTCCATGCACCGCACCACCAACTATAGTTGGTTCTTGTCCGCGATTTTCCATAATATCAATTTCACCAATTTGTGGCCAAACCTCTGTACCATTACTATCATCACCTAACAACCAAAACGCTGGCCAAATGCCTTGTCCCCAAGGTAATTGTATTCTAGCTTCAAAACGTCCGTGTTTCTGTTCGAATTTACCTCTAGTTAATACTCTAGCCGAAGTATAGTTAGAGCCTTCAAAAGATTCTTGACGCACTGTAAATTTAAGCATGCCATCTTCTACTATAATATTCTCTGAACGATCTGTGTAATATTGTAATTCATTATTTCCCCAACCATTTTGACCTGTACCAATATCGTAACCCCAAACTGCTGGGTCTGGTGTACCTGGCAAATCAAATTCGTCTGCCATAGTTAAATTAGTAAAATTTGTTACCGTCTGAGTTTCATCTGTTGAACAACTCAAAAACGTAACTAGTATAACAGCTGTAAATAAACTTACGGCTACTGATATTTTATTCTTTATTGATGATTCCATGTTAATTCTTTTTTGAATATTTTTAATTTCTAATTTTAATTATGGAAATAGATATTATCTATATAAATGTCACCATTTCCATCAAATTTTAATTGAATAATATCTGCAAGATCTACAGGATTGAAATCCGCTAATGGAATTTCTAAACTTGTCCAACCCGTAGCACTTGGCACAGTTAGTGCCTTAGCTTTTTCTATAGGACCTGAACTAATTAAAAAAGCATTAAGTGCTGTAGAATTTGCTGTGAAATAATCGATATGTAGATGCGTCATACCAGATACATCTTGAGCCGAACCTAATAGAATTCCTTGGTAATCTAAACCTGAGTATTTTAACGCATTATTACCTTCAATAGCTTCTTCTGTAACTGCTGTTCCCTGGCCCCAGTCTGGATTTAAATTTGTACCTGCTACATTAGCATAGGCATCACTAAAAATTGAAATCACATTTGCCGCAGGAACAGTTGGAGTTGGAGCAGCGTCAGTTGGTTCTGCTGATATTTCATAGAAATAAATATTATCTACATAGACATCTGTAATTGTTGCATCAGAAATGAACACTACTTGAGCCAAATTAGATCTACTCGTTAACCCTGGAAAGTCTGAAATTGGAACATCAATACTCACCCAGCTATTAGAAACCAAAGTGGTGTTAGTTAAGGTTAATTCGTCATCAGAATCATCAGTACCTCCAAACGCATTGTCAGCTCCAATATCCTGAAGTTTAACCTGTAAAAAGTCGCCTGGATCGATATCGCCTTGTACCTGAATATCTATGTGGAAATGTGTCATTTGAGAAACATCAATAGTGGGTACATCTACGGCAAATTGAATTCCAACAAAGTTCAGTTCAGAATATTTGATAATGTTATCTCCATTAATTTGAATATCATTCTGACCTTGAGTCGTTTGAAACGGCGCCCAATACCCATTATAGTAATCTACAGGTTCATTTGTATAAGCATCACTAAAAATTGAAATTACAGAGCTAGCCTCTACTGTAGGTACAGGAGCCGGATTAAAATCGCCCAATGATGTAATATTTAATGAGCCCTCTGCATCTATTCCGTCTAACGTAGCCGTAATTACTGCTTCTCCACCACCTACAATGTCAACGATACCTAATTCACTAACTGTTGCAACACTTGTATTTGAAGATGTAAAAGCAAAATAATTTGGAGATATCGTAACCTCTTGATTAACCCCAGAAGCCAAATTTAATGTTTGAGTAAGACCCGTTAATGCAATTGTAGCGCCACTAAAGGTTTCTTCTATCACATTGCTTCCGTTTAAAATAGCAGGTCTTGGATGTGCGATGTTTCCTAAGTTTTCAAACTTAATTTCATCTAACCAAATGACATAACCAGAACCTCCTGTGGCCTGCGTACCTGCAGCATACCAAAACAGACCTCGCTCTTCTGTTAATTTAGAAGCATCTGGGATAGGAATAGTAAATTTTGACCAATTAGTACCAACACTTAGATTACTAGCATTGACTTGAAATTTATTATCTAAGAAATCTTGACCAAAACCAACGGCATCTATACTAACGCCACGCGATGCTTTTGCCCAAAATGTCAAGGCATCATAACCCGATAAATCTCTACCTGATCCATCAACTCTTAATATAGCACCAGCATAATTACCCGCTGGATCATCTGAATTTGGCACATCGATACGATAAGAAGCTGAACTTTCATAACCTACTTCTGTATCGACAGAGAAAGCATCTAATTTTGACCCACCAAAAGGAAAGTAAAAATCACTTCCCATAGATACGAAGTCATCTGTAAATATGTCTCCTACTTTTGCGAAAGTTGCTGGTATTGCATCATCCGTAAGATCTCTTTCACATCCTAAAGCTAGGACTAAAACCATCCCTAAAACGAATGTTCTCTTAATTTGAATTAAACTTGTATTTTTCATTTTTCGCTTTTTTATTTTCCAATATTAATATGTACATAGGTTCTAATCTCCCATTCAGATCCATCAGGAAATCCAACAGCACTTATAGGTGCTACTTCAAATTCGGATGCTGCTAAAGGAGAGTACCTTGGTGAGTTAGCATCAAGTGAACGCCATGTTCCTCTTATCCCAATCACTGTGCTTGGTAATATAAACCAATCTGGTTTTCCTAAAGAGGTTGACACATCTAACATCAACTGTACTGGATACGTTAAGTTGAAATCTCTATGATAGTCAAAAGGTCCCCAATCATTTATTTTAACATGTGTCTCAACTTTCATTTTGTTGTAAATCAGTCTTACATCACCACCAAATCTTTTTATTAATCTATCACTATCACCGTTTGCCTGGCCATTACCATAATAGAAATTTCCAATAACCCCTAAGTCTGGATTTAACTTGGATACCATTCTTGTGCTTACCTCCCACAAATCTTCTGCTGGTGCAGATGTAGGGAAAGCAAAGAATTGGCGATTGGCTAGGAAACCAATATGCGCATCTTGCTGTGTAGGAAGATGACGGTAAACAAAACCAAGGTTCATCGCAAATTTGGCGTCTTCAGTGCGGTCGTTATCCCATTCATACATCCAAGTTCCAGGAGTTGGATCGAACGTAATTAACATTTCTCCTGCTGTTGTCTCCCTATTATTTCTAACCGCAAATGGGTCTTCAATTACATTTCTTAATCTACCAGGCGCATCCACATCACTTGGCATTGCGTCTACTAAAGGCTTTTGCCACAAGAAGTTTGGTGCAATTTGAAAATCACCAACAGTATATGTAAATCCTGCAAGAACATTAGATTGGTTTCCGCTTCCATTATCTTTTAATTTCCAACCTGTAAATGTTTGCGTTTGATCTGCTCCGGCATTAGCAACTAATCCCATAACGGCAGCTTGAGCATAGGCATTTATTTTACCTTCTTGATATGTGATTTTGGCTTTTCCTCCCCAATTATCTTTACTTGTAACTTTATCTTCATAAACGGTGTAATTTCCAGGACCACCCGTTACATCTTGGAATGAACTTCCGTTAAGTGGACTACCTGCCCAAATAGCTCCTGCGGTAAGTCCAAATTTTCCTAATTTTCTTTCTACAGCAATGGTTGCTCTTTCCGTTGGCCATGCTGGGATAATACCACTACGAACTTGATTTGCATCTAATATACGTTGGCCATTTTCATCAAACCTAAGCTCTGTTTGAAGATCTCTATGGTAAACACCTGTCATATCCCATTTTCCAACTTTACGACTGTATTTAAGCAATGCGGTTGGGTTTGCTCCCCACCAAAGTTGAGGTCCAAAAGCAGCTTTTAAACCACTTAGATCACCTTTTCCATCTATTTCTAATCCTAAAATTTCGCCACCGTAGATATCTAAATTAGGACCGTAATTAGCTTCGGGATATAGATTAAAAATATCTCCTTCATATGCCCAATGATAATGCCCTGTCCGATAGAATCCTCTTAAATCAAAATCCTTAGCATTCCATTCAAATTCTGCATCATAAACATTAACTCTATTAATATCCGTAAGTGTGACTTCTCCATCATCAGAATCAACATTGACTGCTCTTGATCTGTTTTCATAGAAAATTTCGTCAATTGGATTTCCTGCAATATTACCAACCACGTTAAAATTAACATTAGCTCTCATATTTGAAGCCGGCTTACCTTCAATTCCAACGAAATAAGACTCCATATGATCGAAGCCTAGTTGGTTTGGAAATGCATCTGAATCCTCATCTACATTGTTTGGTGTAGTAATTAAACTTCCCCCGGTATTAAATGTTGAGAATTCTGCAGTAAGTCTACTAATTCTTATTTTTTGAGAATCGTTACCTCCTAATAATGCTTTATCTCCTCGTGCCCTTAAAACACCATCCATTAAATTAATATTAGAAAAATAGTTTGATAAAAAATCACCCGTCATGTCTTCGTCATAAGGATTAACTTGATGTGCCTCTTTTAAAGAATAGTATGCAGAACGTGGGTATAAGGTATATAATCCTCTTTCGTTTGTAGGACCTTTTGCACATATACCAAACCACTCTTCATTCATATTATTATTTCCGTCTTTCATATCTAAATAATAACCTCCATTTACCCACGACGCTCCAGTATCATGAACATCTAAATTTTTTGTTTGTCCTAGTTTCCACCAGCCATCACTAAATTGAAAAGTAAAACCACCTATTGCATTGCCTGCCTTACCCAATCCTGCAGCATTTTGGTAAATTTCTTTCCAGTTTTCTACAACAAAAAATGCTTGCATTTTTTGATCTTCTTCATTGTCGACAGCATTAAAGGCATCTGATCCAAACTCTGTGAATAAGATTGGCATGTTAAGTTCCTTTTAACCCTTTCAAAAGCATCACCAAATGACTTGCCGCGATACATATTTGTACCGTAGATATCGACATCTTTACACTCTTCTGCTATTATCTCTGAAAACAATAAATCACCGTTACAGATTGCAATTGGGTGAGATGAATCGATTGACTTCATTTTAATGGCTGCATCGTTCATTAGCTTGTACATTGGACGTCCACGTTTCTCACCAACTTCTCTTCTCTGTTCTTCTTCATCCGGAAAATCTTCCGTTTCAGATCCTGCCCAAAATAATCCGTAATTATTTTCATTTCCTAATAAAAATAATAGTAGCCCAGGAGTGTCTTTGTAGGTTTCGGCTAATTCAGTGATTTCATCCATTAATATATTCTGAGTTGCTTTGTCTCTGTAATCCGTAACCGCAACCCAGCTCCCATTAATAGTTAAACCATAACGGCCAAATGAATGATTAAGCATGGTATAAATACCATAGTTCTCATAAATATAGGTTATCCATTTAGGTTGTATACCTGTGTACTGCCTAATAGCATTTACACCCATATTCTTTAATAACGACATTTCAGCATCTAGCGCTGCCTTAATAACATCGTCTGATTGCTTCCATAAACTGTAGTTAAAATTTGTACCTATTGGTACATAACCCCAATTCATACCATTAATCATAAAATCTTCACCATCAACTATTAGTTTCATTCCTTCGGCATTATTTAATACCTCAACATTATTAGATTGACTAAAGATTGGAATTGCTAGTAGTAAGAATATTAACTTAAGAAAGCGTTTTCTCATAATACAGTTTTTAGAGCGTTAATTATTAGCTTATGATAATAACCAAATTATCATTTTGTTAAATTTAAGTCGAAAGATTATTAAATTCTCTAAAAAAGACTATACAAAATATATACGCGTTAAAAAAAAGTGGTGTATTCTCTTAAAGTCTCACATAAAAGCCGCTTATACCAAGTATTTAGTTAATTATTCATTCCTTAATAAAAATGAAGAAATACACGCGTAAATTGATTTTGTATAGGTGTTGTATAGGCAAAAAACACTACTGTATAGTTATTAAATCTCTATAATGTAGTTAGATAAGCTTTGTTCGTGGTCTAATTCTAACTTTTTACGCAAACGATAGCGCTTAACCTCTACACTTTTATGTGAGATATTTAGAAGTGGTGCTATCTCTTTAGAAGACAGGTTTAATCTTAAATAAGCACACAGTCTTAAATCATTTGGAGTTATAGTTGGATGAAGTAATTTTATTTTCTTCATAAAGTCCTTGTCCACATTATTAAAAGCCTCCTCAAACAACTCCCAATCATTTGTGTCATTAATGCTAGAATTAATTAGCTTAACCACTTTATTAACTTCAGCTAGAGATTTACTTTTAGACAACTCAGTCTTTATACTATTTAATAACTCATTTCGTTTAACCACGTTCATGGTTGCCATTCCAAGCTCTCGATTTTTGTTATCAATATCTTGTTGTAAGTTTTTGTTTTTAAACTGTATTAATTTACGCTGGCTTTCTAATTGCTCCATCTTTAACTGTCTCTCCTTCTTCTCAATAAGTATTTGTTGCTGTTTTTTGTAATGTTTTTTATTAAAATAGTACAGTACATATATAAAAAGTAAAACAAATACAACGTAAGAAATTATAGCCACTGGTTTAATATACCAAGGTTTTTCTATAGTAAAGGAATAAGACAACATGTTATTTGAAACAATTCTATCCGTCATTGCCCTTGCCTCAAAAGTATAATCTCCATGTTGCAAATTTTTAAAAAACACCTCCGAGCTACTAGACCAATTGCTCCAGTTATCATATATCCCAAGCAACCTATATTGATATTTGGATGAGGAAAGCTTATTAAAATTCGTTACGCTGTAATTAAACTTAATATTGTTAATTTTATTTTTAAACTCAGTAGACCCAACTAAGTCTAATGGTAATAGTTTATTAGGATCTTCTCCATAGTCTATACTATTTAAGTTGATATCTAAAGCCTCGTGCTCTAGTTTGTTCAAATCAACAATTAGAAACCCTTCGGTTGTTCCAATTAAATACTTGTTATTTGATAAATCTAGTATGTTTTCATAAGCTGTTTTACTTTTACGCAACTCGCTAGAAATAGGTATAATATTAATTTTTGGCTCAGTAGATAATTTTCCAGGTTCTATGTAAATGATCGCATCATTAGAAAACGCCCAAAGCTTATTACCTTCAATATCACTAATAAGTTTACCTGAAACATAATTTTCTCCACTAATCAACTTACTTAAAACTACATCTTTCTTAAAGTTTTCATTTTTAGCATCATAATTAAAAACACCTTCTTGAGTACTATAAAGAATTTTATTATGATAACTTTCAATACTCGATTTAATACCCTTATTAACAGATATCTTTTTATAGCCTATTATTTTTTGAAAATCTTCATCAATCTTAATCTTATAAACTCCTTTGTACTCATGACTCACCAATAATTCATG
Organism: Winogradskyella psychrotolerans RS-3; assembly: GCF_000427335.1. Lineage (GTDB taxonomy): Bacteria > Bacteroidota > Bacteroidia > Flavobacteriales > Flavobacteriaceae > Winogradskyella > Winogradskyella psychrotolerans. Next base: position 61,285 of record NZ_ATMR01000164.1, read on the forward strand.
AGAATTAATCAATTCAAAATATCTTGAAGAGATATTAAATCCTTCTATTTTATTCCTGTATTTCCAAGTGTCACCAACTTTTTCTAAAATATTTAAACCTTTATAATTACCTTGAATCAATAGATTAGGGTAACCATCTATCTCTTTGACTGACCAAGTTCCTATCTCACTAGAAATTTGTTCTGCAGTCGTTTTATTAACTAAAAACGTTCCTTTATCATGACCACAAAACAAATCCCCTTGCACAACAGCCAAACTCCATACCTGCCCTTTTGTACCTTCAATTAAACTAAACTTTTCATTAGTATCTATAAGCTTATAAAATAAACCCTGATTAGTACCCAAATATAAATATTCGTCTGTTTTTGCTGCTGCATAAACGGTCCCTAAAACCCCCTGATTATCTACATAAATCTTATAGAGCGAATTAAAATTAATAATATTTATGCCATTATCTAAACCCAACCAAATATTACCATAACTATCATTTTTTATAGACAAAATAGTATTATTACTCAACCCATCGGATTGATTAATAGTCAATAATTCTTTACCGTTTATATCTACATGAACAAGTCCATTTGCAATAGTACCCAGTAAAAAACTTCCATCACTTAGTCTAATACTGCAATAAATAGTTAAATCTGGCAATATACTATCTGGGTGTTGACTAACAGGTTTAATCTCTCCTTTACTAAATTCATAAAAGCCATGTTCTTTTGTTTGCAATAACAAGCCAGAGTCTAAATTAAAAATATTAACTAATTCACTATCCTCTAGAGCTGCTCTTGAAATCACTAAGGTTTGTTCTCCGTTTTCAATCCTAAAAACACCTATTTCCGTTTTTTGAAAATAAATAGTTTCTTCTACTTTAAACATTTTATTGATTCTGGAATCAGAGCCTATAATATCAAAACTATTTTCTGCAATATTATAAATGTGAATTCTTTCAAAAGACTGGAATAACACATAGCCTTCAATATCAATAATCCCCCAAAAATCTTCATCCTCCTTTATGGAAATTTTCTTATTATCTGTTAAAGATGTATATAACAAACGACCTTGCTTATTTTTGGCCCAATACCCAAAATCCATATAGCCTCCTGTATATATTTTATCGCCTACAACTTTTACTGATCTTAAGATTCCAGTATTAGGTGAATTATAAAGTGTCCACGAAGCTCCATTATACTCTAACAGTCCTTTGTTATTAGCAACATATATATAGTTGTTTTCCGACTGATCAATTCCCCAATTTTGATCTTCAGCACCATAATCTTGAGGTGTAAATATTTGAATAGGTGGAATTTCTTGAGCATGACTAGCTGTGGAAATAATGACAACTAATAAAACGTAGAATACACTTTTGATTAAATTCATTTTGCCTAAAATCTATAGAAGTTATATCTAGTCTATAAAAAACTAAATTCATATGTGTTAAGGCTCTAATATAACTAAATAAACGTATCCGACAAGTTGTGTAGTGGTAACTATTTAACATGTATGGTCATACTTTATCAATTTAATAATCATATTAAATTAATTTATATTGGAAATTTAACAACCGACAGAGACTTTGTTTACAAGGGATATATGAATAGTTTTATCCTTGTTTTATATTTTATGAGACTATAGTTGACGAAATTTTTAAATGTTTAAAAATTAATGAAGCGCTTAAAAATTTAGAAGGATCGGACTATTTAGAAGTTCTTAATTTAGATAGAAGTCAATTCTTATAGTTGGGTTCCGTTTTTGTTTTAGCTTAACTAATATTACAAATTATGGACTTGAAATTTATACGACACAAAAGCTGTATAAATTATGAAAGCGAAAAAAAACCGCAATGGATTTAATTTATTATTTAAAGATGGAATAGAGTAATAAAAAGCATGAATAATCAAAGGAATTGACCTCGCTTAGTTTCTCCCTCAATAAGTAGAGAACAGAGTATCCGAAAGCCTGAATTGCTTTTTTTTGTTTTAAAAACACACATGAAAGCTAGTTTTCGTTATATTTTTAAAACAAAAAAGCCGAAAACTTTCGTTTTCGGCTTTTCATCTGTACTGAAGACGGGACTTGAACCCGTACGTCCTAATGGACATTGGATTTTAAGTCCAACGTGTCTACCAATTCCACCACTTCAGCGTCTTGATTACAGACTGTAATCAACTTGGTATTTTATATGATCAGAGCGAAAGATGGGATTTGAACCCACGACCTCCACCTTGGCAAGGTGATGCTCTACCCCTGAGCTACTTTCGCAATTTTAATGAACATTTTCGCTCTGTAAGCGGATGCAAATTTAAAATTTAAATCTTAAAAGCAAAGCCTTTTTTGAAAATATTTTATTTTTTTTACACTTGCTTATTTTTCAGCAACATTCGCTTAATTTCATTGAGTTTCATTAAGGCTTCAACAGGTGTTAACGTATCAATATCTGTGTGCAAAATCTCATCCTTAATCTCCACTAATAGAGGATCATCGAGGTTAAAGAAGCTTAATTGTAGATCGTCTTTTATACTTTTTACCTTATCTGTTAGCTCTTCGCTCGAATGTGATTTCTCTAATTTAGATAAAATTTTATTTGCGCGCCTAATCACTTGTTGTGGCATTCCTGCCATTTTTGCTACATGAATACCAAAACTATGTTCACTTCCTCCTTCAACTAGTTTTCTAACAAAAAGTACATTGTCTTTTAACTCTTTTACGGCAACATTGAAATTTCTTATACGACCAAACGTCTCTGTCATTTCATTTAACTCGTGGTAATGCGTCGCAAAAAGTGTTTTTGGCTTAGAAGGATGCTCGTGCAGGTATTCGCTAATGGCCCAAGCGATAGATATACCATCATACGTACTCGTTCCTCTTCCTATTTCATCTAACAACACCAAACTTCTATCTGATATATTATTAAGAATAGAAGCGGTTTCATTCATCTCTACCATAAACGTAGATTCTCCCATCGAAATATTATCACTTGCTCCTACTCTCGTAAAAATCTTATCTACTAAACCAATCCTCGCCTCTCCTGCAGGCACAAAACTTCCTATTTGAGCCAACAGTACAATTAAAGCTGTTTGTCTTAAAATAGCCGATTTACCAGACATGTTTGGCCCCGTAATCATAATGATTTGCTGAGACTCTCTATCTAAGAACAAATCATTAGCAATATAAGGCTCACCGATTGGTAATTGTTTTTCTATTACGGGATGACGACCATCTTTTATTTCTAAATCGTAGCTATCATCGATTTGTGGATATACATACTTATTCGACTTAGCCAAACTTGCAAAACCACATAAACAATCTAATTGCCCAATAAGCTGTGCATTTTGTTGCACCGAAATAATAAACTGATGCATCCAAGTTACTAAGTCTGCAAATAACTTCTGCTCAATAGCCAAGATGCGTTCTTCAGCGCCTAAAATTTTTGACTCGTACTCTTTAAGCTCTTCTGTAATATATCGCTCAGCATTCACTAAAGTTTGCTTACGAATCCATTCTTCCGGGACTTTATCTTTATGCGAATTTCGAACTTCGATATAATAGCCAAAAACATTATTTGAAGCTATTTTTAAAGATGTAATGCCTGTGCGCTCACTTTCGCGCTTCAACATAGTATCTAAATAGGTTTTTCCAGATTGTGATAAACCTCTCAGTTCATCTAACTCTTCTGAAAAACCCTTAGCAATTGTACTCCCTTTTAAAATATTAACTGGAGCTTCCTCATTTAAAGTCTCTTTTATTTTATCCCGAAGCAAATCACAGCGGTGTAAATTATCACCCAATACTTTTAAAGCTTCGTTCTCGCAAGTTTCAGCAACCGACTTTATAGGTACAATTGCTTCTAAAGAGTTTTTAAGTTGAATCACCTCACGAGGACTCACCTTAGTCGTTGCTATTTTTGAAATGAGACGTTCAATATCTCCAATTTGTTTTATCTGTCCTTGAACCTTATTCAAAACAGCGTCATTTTCTAACAAATACTTCACCACTTCATGGCGTTGCTTTATTTTCTCTGCATGCTTTAGAGGTAATGCTAACCAACGTTTCAGCATACGTCCACCCATTGCAGAAATGGTCTTGTCAATGACATTAATCAATGTAACCGCATTCACATTGGTAGAATTATATAATTCTAGATTCCGAATGGTGAATTTATCCATCCACACATAATCATCCGTTGCAATTCTCGAAATCGTAGCAATATGCTCTAACTTATTATGACGTGTTTCCCCTAAATAGTGAAGTATTACGCCTGAAGCAATAATCCCTTCATACAAATCTTCAATTCCAAAACCTTTTAATGTCTTCGTATTGAAATGTTTGGTTAATGTCTCATGTGCATAATCGGCTTGAAACACCCAATCTTCCAGATAAAAGGTATGAAAATCATTCCCGAAGGTTTCAGAAAACACTTTTCGACTTTGTTTTGAAATTAAGACTTCACTTGGATTGAAATTCTGAAGTAGCTTATCAATATATTCTGCATTTCCTTGAGACGTTAAAAACTCGCCAGTTGAAATATCTAAAAATGCCACTCCTATGCGTTGCTTTTCAAAATAGACAGCTGCTAAAAAGTTATTCGATTTTGAATGTAGAATATCATCATTAAAAGCAACTCCTGGTGTTACCAATTCTGTAACTCCACGTTTTACAATGGTCTTGGTCTGCTTCGGGTCTTCTAACTGATCACAAATGGCAACACGCTCACCTGCTTTTACCAATTTTGGTAAGTAGGTATTTAAGGAATGATGCGGAAAACCGGCTAATTCAATTTCACTTTCGCTACCAGCACCACGCTTGGTTAAAATGATGTCTAAAATTTTAGACGCTTTTACAGCATCGCTACCAAAGGTTTCGTAAAAATCACCAACTCGAAATAACAATAGTGCATCAGGATATTTAACCTTGATGGCATTATACTGTTTCATTAACGGTGTTACTTTTTTTGCGGATTTTGCCAATGGGAATCTAGTTTTAAGTTCTATTTTTGCCTTGAATATGTTCAGAATTGCAAGTTTGCTAAATTACTTATATTTTGAGGTTTATTGAAACCGAAGAACTAGAAGTTATTTACAGATGTTGATAATTATATTCTAGACCTGTCAGGTTTTAAAAACCCAATAGGTCTCTTAAGAAACTAAGATGCGAAAACTAAAAACGAAGAATTAGACAGATTAGAAGTTTCAGAATTTAAAGAAGCGAAAAAGACGCCTATAATTATTATCCTAGATAATATTAGAAGTCTCAACAATATCGGTTCCGTATTTAGGACAAGTGATGCGTTCTTAATCGAGAAAATTTATCTCTGCGGCATTACTGCTCAACCTCCACATAACGACATTAGAAAAACGGCTTTGGGAAGTACTGAAACTGTAGATTGGGAATATGCAGAAAACACTTTAGATGTTATTAAAAAATTAAAAACAGAAAACGTAAACATCTGTTCTATTGAGCAAGCTGAAAACGCAACCATGCTCAGTGATTTTAAACCTCAACCCACTGAAAAATACGCCTTTGTATTTGGTAATGAAGTTAAAGGTGTTGACCAAAACGTAGTTGATGCAAGTAATGTTGTGATTGAAATCCCGCAATATGGCACTAAGCATTCATTAAATATTTCTGTGAGTTGTGGTGTTGTGGTTTGGGATGTGTTCTCGAAATTAAAATCTTAGAATATAACATCACTGTCATTCCTGCGCAAGCAGGAATCCACTTTAAACTAATACTTACAGATTCCTGCCTACGCAGGAATGACAAACAATGAAAAAGAGCGCAAAAACACCTTGGCCCACAAAAGATGCTATGCAACAAGTCTATGACCTACATCTTTGGGGTGGAAAAGACTTTGATTTTTACTCAGGTGATGGTTCTCATAACATTAAAATCGTTGAACCTTATATTGATAGTATCACTACGTTTTTAAAATCGCAGAACAATCCACTAACCGTTTGTGATTTAGGTTGTGGTGATTTCAATATCGGAAAACAACTCACCAAACACACTAAAAACTATATTGCGATAGATATTGTTGACAATCTCATTGAAAGAAATAAAGCCTTATTTAAAGAAGACCATTTAGATTTTCAGTGTCTAGATATTGTAAAAGACGAACTTCCCAAAGCAGATATTGTTATTCTGAGACAGGTTTTACAACATTTATCTAATGCTGAAATCCTAAAAGTAGTTGAAAAATTATCCAATTATAAATTTGTGATTCTTACCGAACATCTACCTCTTGGAGAGTTTGTACCTAATAAAGACATTATTTCGGGACAAGGTATTAGAATCAAAAAAAATAGTGGTGTTAATGTATTGGAAGCGCCTTTTAAATTGGAAATTGTTGAAGAACAAAAATTATCCGAAATCTTTCTAGATGATAATAAAGGAAAAATTGTTACGCTGCTTTTTAAAATTATGCCACGAAGCTCCACAAATAAAGCGCAGAGATTAACATAGGATTTATCGTAAATATTTCAATTTATTTCGAAAAGAACGTTTAATGTTATCAAATAAAACTTCAATCAACTGAAAACTGTGACTGTGAATAAAACTTTGTGACTGCCTACTGAACACTGCTTACTGCCTACTGAACACTGCTTACTGCCTACTGCCTACTGCCTACTGCCCACTGCCTACTGAAGCATCACTAATCTCTCCCAACAACCACAAATAATCGGCACGAGACTTCACAAAATCTTTATTCGAAATATCAATAATCTTAACATGCATCTCTTGTTGACTTTTTAAAAATTCAAGATAACCAGCATTAATTTTTTCGAGATAATCGTCTTTGATGTCTTTTTCGTAATTACGTCCTCTTTTCTTTATGTTGGCTTGTAAACGCTCTGTATTTTGATAGAGGTAAATGTACAAGTCGGGCTTGGCAATGTCTTTATAAACTTGATAGAACAGTTTTCGGTACAATCTAAATTCGTCTTCAGGTAAGGTTATCTTCGAGAAAATTAAAGATTTATAAACGTCGTAATCACTCACCATAAAATCTTTAAACAAATCGAGTTGCGATAAATCGTCACTAATTTGCTGATACCGATCTGCTAAAAATGACATTTCTAAAGTAAACGCGTAACGCTCTGGTTGTTTATAAAATTTTGGTAAAAATGCATTGTCTGCAAACCGCTCTAAAATTAATTTAGCATTAAAATCATTAGCTATCTTATTGGCTAAACTTGTTTTACCTGCACCAATATTACCTTCAATAGCAATGTAATTATAATCTTTAAAAGCGTAGGATTCCCTAGGATTCTTCAACCAAATATTTACAGACTCAATTTCAGAATTGTCAGAACAATTAGCAAATAAAACTTCTATTGTTTTTTTAAAACAGGATGTTCTAATTCTTTAGCAATATCTAACAGTGGTTGCAAAACAAACTTACGATTTTGTATTTGTGGATGCGGAATGACTAAGGTTTTTTCTTCAAGAATCTCATCTTCAAAGAATAAAATATCTAAATCTATTTCTCGAGACTCATAACCTTTGGAGGCCTTAGATTTCCTCCCTAGCTCTACTTCAATAGCCTGAAGCTCTTTAAGAACTCTCTTCGGTTTTAATTCCGTTTCAACTGTAATACAAGCATTAAAAAAGTCATCACCTTCAAACCCAAAAGCAGGTGTTCTATAAACTTTTGATATCTTTTTTATAGCACCAACACCGTCAAAAACAGCATTAACGGCAGATTGTAAATACTGCAATTTATTGCCCTTATTGCTTCCTAAGGCTATATTAATGGTTTTAGTTGGTTTCATAGTTTTATACCAGTTCTCATTTAAAATAACGAAAATAAAACACCCTTTTTCCCTTTCTACTTCAACATAAAACTAAACCGTAGCTAAAACTATACTTTATTTTTCTATCTCGTATTAAGAAAAAAAATCATCATTTTCTTCTTTAGCAATTTCAAACAAGAGCTGCTATTGGCAAAATAACTAAAACAAATTTTATAACTTTACCTTTACCAAAACTATTTATTAACCATTTTCAATGTCATTAAAAGACAAGCTTTTAGCCCAACGTATTTATTTCTTACTTGGTGGACTTTTTATTACGTCACTAGTCGTTTCAAATTTAATATTTCAAAAATTCTTTTATTGGCATCCTTTTGAAGTCGAAATTTTTGGGTCAAAACTATTTGAGATTTCAGTTGGTATATTACCTTATCCCATTACATTTCTAATTACAGATTTAATTAGTGAGATTTATGGCAAAAAACGTGCTAACGACATTGTGGTGGTTGGTATTTTTGCTTCACTATTTTCACTATTAATTATCTATACAGCATCAAATGTACCTGCTACAGATTGGTCTTATGTTGATGATGCGATGTTTAACCAAGTCTTTGGAAACACATCGCTTGCTGTTTTTGCGAGTATGATGACCTATTTATTTGCTCAGTTTGTGGATATTCAAATTTATCATTTCTGGAAACGATTGACCAAAGGCAAACATCTTTGGTTACGTAATAACTTTTCTACCTGGTTTTCTCAATTTATAGACACCTTTACTATTCTATCTTTACTTTGCACATTCGGAATTATAGATTGGACAAATTTTGCAGGCTTATTGATTAGCGGCTTTATTTTCAAAGTTTTAGTCGCGTTGTTAGATACACCATTTTTATATCTTGGAGTCTATTTATTTAGAAAGCGTTTCAGGCTGAATGTAAATGAGGAAATAAATTTATTATAACTATTAATCAAAACATTAAAATCTTCTTAAACTTATCGATATTAGCATCTTTTATACGGAATTTTGCGTATATATGAAGAAGCTATTTAAAACCCACAAATACTAATTATGAAGAAAGTCCTCAAAATTGTTGGAATCATTTTACTCCTTTTTATTGCGATTCTTATTGCTATCCCATTTGTTTTAGAATCTAAAATAGATACCATTGTTCAAAACTATGCAGATGAAAACTTAAACGCCGAACTAACTTTTGACGATATTAGTTTAAGTCTTATAAGTAGTTTCCCTAAAGCAGAAGTGAGTGTCGATAACTTGAAAATCGTCAATCGCGCACCTTTTGAAGGAGAAACTTTAGCTACAGCAAAGTCATTATCTTTTGAGATGGGCATTATGCAATTATTAAAAGTCACGGAAGAACCTCTAGAAATCAACGAAATAATAGCCAACGAGCTACTTTTGGTTTTAAAAACCAGTAAAACTGGTGCTGTAAATTATGATATTGTAAAAGAAAGTGACACTGAATCTACACCAGTAGAAACAGAAACCTCTAGCGGTTTTAGCTTTGACATTGACAACTACGAACTTAATAATAGTGCGTTTACCTATATTGACGACACCTCAAACATCGCATTTTATCTTACCGAAATTAACCACAAAGGAACTGGTATATTTTCTGGAGGTAAATCTGAACTAGATACCAACACAGAGGCCAATGTTACCTTTGCTATGGATAGTACTGAATACCTAAGTAATAACAGCATCAAATTAGACGCGCTTATAGACTTAGATTTAGACCAACAGAAATATACATTTAAAGAAAACAAAGGATACATCAACGCTTTACCATTAGAATTTGATGGTTTTGTACAGTTGGTTGAGGCTGGACAACAAATAGACATCACATTTAAAAACCCTGAAGCGTCATTCAAAGATTTCTTGGCTATAATCCCAAAGGCTTATGCTAAGGATATTGAAAATGTAAGCACTACAGGCAACTTCACCGTTAATGGTATTATAAAAGGATTGGTTTCAGAAGAAACAATTCCGACCTTAGATATTAATCTAAATTCTAGTAATGCATCATTCAAATTCCCTGACCTTCCAAAAAGTGTTCGGAATATTTCGATTGATGCTTCTATAAAAAACACAACAGGTAATGTGGACGACACATTTGTAAACATCAACAAACTGAATTTTCAAATAGATGAAGATATTTTTAAATCTGAAGCTTCTATTAAAAATCTTACTAAAAACATGTTGGTTGTGGCCAAATTGGATGGTGTTTTAAATTTAGCAAACATCACCAAAGCCTATCCTGTTGAATTAGAGAATGAGCTAAGTGGTATTTTAAAAGCAAACGTTAGCACGTCTTTTGATATGGATGCTATCGAAACCAACGCCTACCAACGTATTAAAAACGTAGGAAGTGTGTCCTTATCTAACTTTGTGTTTTCTTCTGATGACATTTTAAACCCTATTCAAATCAACAAAGCAGACTTAACCTTTAAGCCAGGTACAGTAAGTTTAAATAATTTTGATGCTCAGACAGGCAAAAGCGATTTCACCGCTACAGGAACCATTAATAATTTACTAGGTTTTATGCTGAGTGACAAAAACTTAGAAGGTAATTTTAATTTGAATTCCAATATATTTGCCCTTTCAGATTTTATGTCTGAAGATACAACGACAACGGAAACTTCAAATAAAACAAATGAAAACACACCTGCAGCTGAATCTCTTAAGATTCCTGCCTTTTTAGATTGCACCATTACGGCTAACGCTAAAACAGTGATTTATGATAATCTTAATTTAAAAAATGTAAAAGGGCAGTTAATTATAAAAGATCAAACAGCTAGTCTTAAAAACATGACCACAGATATTTTTAATGGTCAATTAGGAATTTCTGGTAATGTATCCACTAAATCTGCAAAACCAAGTTTCGATATGAAATTAGGAATGCAAAACTTTGACATATCACAATCATTTAAAGATTTAGAAATGTTGAAGGCTTTAGCACCAATTGCCAAAGTATTACAAGGAAAATTAAATTCTACCATTGATATCAGCGGATTTTTAGACGAAAGCTTTTCTCCAGATTTAGCAACGATGTCGGGTAGCGCATTGGCTGAAATTTTAACAGACAAAGTAGACACGAGTAATAGTCCTTTGCTTACTAGCTTAGATAGCAAATTAGATTTTATTGATTTCAGTAAATTAGATTTAAAAGACATTAAAACTAATTTAAGCTTTGAGAATGGTAGTGTTTCCGTAAAACCGTTTACTATTAATTACAAAGATATTCCTATTGAAGTTTCTGGTTCTCATAGTTTTGCAAATACGATGAATTACAGTGCTGTTTTACAAGTACCAGCAAAATACTTAGGAAGCGAGGTGAATCGTTTAATTGGCAAAATTAATGACAATGAAGTTAATAATCTTACGGTTCCTATAACGGCACATATTGGAGGCACATTTGCGAGTCCTAATATTCAAACGGATTTAACGTCTGGAGTTTCAAGCTTAACCAAACAATTAATTGAAATTGAAAAACAGAAATTAATTGGTCAAGGAAAAGACAAAATCAATGATTTATTAGGAGGTATTTTAGGCGGTAATTCAACAACTAAAACCGATTCTACTAAAACCACTGTAGTTGATAGTACTAAGCAAACTAACCAAGATAAAGTTAAAGAAGGCGTTAGTAATATACTAGGCGGACTCTTAGGTGGAAAGAAAAAAACAGATACCAAAAAAGAGGCCGATTCAACCAAAAATTAAGATACAAACTGAAAAATTACTCAATTTCTCCCAATTTATGTTAATAAATGTGCTTTTATTTGCTTTTCTTAATAATTAGATTACATTGAAGGTTCACTAAATTTCAAAAGAATACATGAGGCAATTAAAAATCACCAAGCAGGTAACTAACAGAGAAGACAAATCGTTAGATAAATATTTACAGGATATTAGTAAAATTCCTTTGATTACTGCAGATGAAGAAGTCGAGTTAGCACAGCTTATTCGAAAAGGTGATCAAGCTGCATTAGATAAATTAACAACGTCTAACCTTAGGTTCGTTGTTTCAGTTGCAAAACAATATCAAAACCAAGGTTTAAAGTTACCCGATTTAATAAATGAAGGTAATGCTGGTTTAGTAAAAGCAGCTAAACGTTTTGATGAAACTAGAGGTTTTAAGTTTATTTCTTATGCTGTTTGGTGGATTAGACAAGCTATTTTACAAGCTTTAGCAGAACAGTCGCGTATTGTTAGGCTACCATTAAATAAAATTGGCACCATAAATAAGATTAATAAAGCATTTTCTCATTTAGAGCAAATTAATCAAAGACCACCAAATGCAGATGAGATTGCTCGCGAATTAGATATTAGTGTTCGTGAAGTAAAACAATCTATGAAAAATTCTGGTCGTCATTTATCAATGGATGCACCATTAAAGGATGGAGAAACATTCAGTTTGTATGATGTTGTAAGTTCTGGTGAATCACCAAGACCTGACATGGCTTTAATGAAAGAGTCTTTAAACACGGAAGTTGAACGTGCACTAGAAACACTAACTCAAAAGGAAAGTGATGTCATTCGTTTAAATTTCGGAATTGGAGATCAACCTCCAATGACACTTGAAGAAATAGGTAGTATTTACGATTTAACTCGTGAGCGTGTAAGACAAATTAGAGAAAAAGGGATTAGAAGATTAAGACATGCGAGCAAGAGTAAAATCTTAAAAACATACCTAGGTTAAAAATAAATTTCTAAAACATTGAATTAATTTTTATTTTCAAATAGTTAGCATATATTTGCCGACCATTTGCAAGAAATAGTTAACAAAAATATATCGATATAATGATTAAAATCGAAATCAAAGAAGGAGAAAATATAGAACGTGCACTTAAGCGTTACAAGCGTAAACACAGAAATGTGCAAATTATGCAAAACTTAAGAGAGAAGCGTTATTTCGCAAAACCTTCTGTTAAGAGAAGAAGAGAAGTTCAGAAAGCTGAATACATTCAAGGTTTAAGAGACGCTGAAAATATATAAACATTATATTTATATAACGTAATACTAAAGAGTAGCAATTTATGCTGCTCTTTTTTTATACAATAATTTCTGATTACTATAGATTTTCATTTTATCTTGAAAAACTATTGAACTCGTAAAAACATAATTTATGCCAATAATAAAAGCCGTTAGAGGAAAACACCCTCAAATCTCAGAGGATTGCTACATCGCAGAAAATGCAACTATAGTCGGAGACGTTACTATAGGAAAACAATGTAGTATATGGTTTAATGCCGTAATTAGAGGTGATGTGCACTATATAAAAATGGGGAACAAGGTAAATATACAAGATGGTGCAGTTATCCATGCTACGTACCTGAAATCGCCCACGACCATTGGCAATAATGTTTCTATAGGACATAACGCTATAGTACATGGTTGTACTATAAAAGATAATGTACTCGTTGGTATGGGGAGTATTATAATGGACGATTGTATTATAGAAAGCAATAGCATCATTGCAGCAGGAGCTGTAGTAACTAAAAATACTGTGGTAGAATCTGGAAGTATTTATGCTGGTGTACCAGCCAAAAAAGTTAAGGCTATTAGCAAGGAATTAATCTCTGGTGAAATTGATAGGATTGCGAATAACTATGTAGAATATTCTAGTTGGTTTAAGGAATAAAGGCTAAACCGCGTTAAACACTTAAAATTGAAGCTTCAATCGCTTAATTAAATCTTCAATACTAGAAAGCTCTTTTAAAGCTTCAGAATTTAGAACTGTTGAAATTTGCTGATCTTCTAATTTTAAAATCGTTGGATAAATCATATTTACACTTGGAAATGTAGTTTCAAATTCATCCTTGTGATAGAATTCCATATCAACCTTACTTTGTGTTCTAAAATTCTTCCAAATGCTGTTTTCTGCAAAGGCATTATGCGTTAATGCACATAAAGAACATTTATACGTCGACGGACTTATTAACTTGTGTCCTGCTTCAAACAAAGCATTCAATTTTCCTGAGTTAGCATTATAGACAAATAGTAATTTCATGTATGCATCTTTATGTTTAAGACTTTTAATGCGCTTCGCAATTTATAAGTCCTTTGACAGATAACGCCTTTAAATCTAGCGTTTCATAATGCATTAGTAGATATTAAACAGAAAACCTTACTAGAAATCTAAATAAGACACCTCAAAATTATAATCTAAAATTGAATTTAAGACTGCTATATCTCCATTGGAGAATAATTGAATTATGGGTTGATTACCAGAATCATTAAATAAACCAAGTGCAGTTAATACAGTTTGTGTCTGTTTTGCAACTGCTCTACCTGAATCAATAATTTTTACATGCTCAGGAAGCATTTTAGTAAGCATAGGAATGAGGTAAGGATAATGAGTGCATCCTAGAACCAAGTAATCTATATTCTGCTTTAACATAGGCTCTAAATAGATATCTAAATACCCCTGCATTTCTTTAGAATCAATTTGACCGGTTTCAATCAACGGTACAATACCTTCACCTACTTGTTCTATGATTTTAATGTCTTTAGAATATAAGTCAGTAGTTTTATGAAAAAGCTGACTGCTTAAAGTGCCTTTGGTTGCTAGAATACCAATAGCTTTGGTTTGTGTATTTAAAGCCGCTGGTTTTATAGCAGGTTCAATGCCAATAAATGGAATATCATAATTTTCTCGAAGGTAATCTATTGCATTTGTAGTAGCCGTATTACAAGCCACCACAATAATTTTACACCCTTTTTTAATAAGAAATTCGGTGTTCTTAACGCTTAATTGGATAATTTCCTCTTCTGGCCGGTTGCCATAAGGTGCGTTTTTACTATCTGCTAAGTAAATACAATTCTCATTTGGCAATAGCGCATGTATCTCCTTAAAGATAGATGTACCTCCAATTCCAGAATCGAATATACCAATAGGACTATTACTCATAGATACAAAGTAAAAAGTCGCTTAATAATAAGCGACTTTCTAAATAATTATTTTTTAATTAGAATTACATTCCTAATTGCTTTTTAACATCTGCCATAAGATCTTTACCATCTTTAACAATCAGCATTGCTGAGTCAAAAACATATTGAATACCTTGCGCTTTAGCTACTGTGTTGATCGCCTTATCTGCTTTCTCTACAATAGGTTTTAAAAGATTAAATTCTTTCTCTTGTAAATCTTTTTGAGCTTGTTGTTGGTATTCACCTAAACTTTGTTTGATACCTTCAACCTCTTTCATACGATCCATATTAGTCTGCTCAGTCTGAGTTTCAGCTTCAGCATTATACTGCTTAAGCTTAACGTCTAATTCCTTTAATGACGTTTGAATTGTTGCTTCATAAGTCTTACTTAGCTTATCAATTTCAGTTTGAGCTTGCGCATAAGCAGGCATCGCTTTAATTAAGTCTTGCTTATTAATATGTGCAACATTGTTTTGAGCAGAAGTTAAACTTGTAGCTCCTATAAAAAGTACTGCTGCAAATAATAAAGTTTTTAAATTTTTCATTTGATTTTAATTGTATTACGTGTTATAAATTGTTAATTATTGTCTTCGTTTTTCTTTGCTTTAGCAATAGAATCGTTCCTCTTTACTTGTCTTTCACGATCTTCACGTGCTTTTAAACGTTGTTCTATTATTTTCTTTTTTCTTTCCTCTAATTCCTTTTGGCGCGCTTCTCTATCTTTTAATTTTTGAGCGCGTTCGTCTGCTGCTATTTCTGCAGCTGTTAAAGGTGTTTTAGAATTGATACTATCTTTTTGTACTGAGCCTTGTGCTTTAGTACTGTCTGTTTTAACTACTGGTGCCGTTTTAGTTGTACTATCTTTTACAACAGTTTTAGCCTCCTCAGTAGATCCAGATCTTTTATTCTTCTCGTCAATTACTTTTTGACGACGCTCTTCAGCTTCTTTTTTCTTAGCATCTCTCAATGCTTGTTGCGCTGCACGTCTATCTTCAGTTGCCTTTTCACGTTCTGCTCGCTTATCAGCTAATTCTTTTTCACGGTTTGCTTTAAGGTCCTCTAATGCTTGCTGACGAGCATCTTTACCCGTATCTACGACAGGTACAACTTCCTCGTCTTCTAATTCTTGACGTTCCTTCTTACTTTTAGCTTGCGATCGCTTAGACGTACGAGTAATAGTTCTTAAAACTTGCTCACTCATATCATAACGTTCAGCAGAGTACAACATTACAACATCTGCAGATTTATCAAAAACAAAATCGTAACTTTTAGTTTCTGCTATTTCTTGCACAGCTGCGAAAATCTGATCTTGGATAGGCTCAATTAACTGACGCTTTTGAATCATTAAATCTCCATCAGGACCAAAACGTTTTTGTTGATAATCTAAAACCTCAGCTTCTTCAAAAGTGATGTCCTCAAAACGTTCATCATACAACTCCTTAGTTAAAAGAACACTTTCGTTATCTAGCTCTTTCTTTTTTTGCGCTATAGCATTTAATTTGGTTTCAATTTCAGTCTTCCAATCTTGCACCTTTTTATCTAACTGAGAAGATGCTTCTTGATATTCTGGCACATTTTGTAAAATGTACTCAGTATCAATGTAACCAATTCTTACACCACGCTGTGCATTTACACTAAAGCTAACAAGGCCTATTATTATTAATAAAAAAGAACTTTAAATTTCATCATTTTTGTTTTTATGTTTTGAGACATTTTATTTGTAAAACTCAATGTGTTATCATTTTAGTGTTACTAATCTTCAAATTTAACGAAATATATTCTTAAAAATTTTAACAACATGATGAAATCCTTGTTTAGCTATTAGAAAATATCGTGCCAAACTTAAAATTGTTGTCCGATTATGAAGTGTGTTTCCCAATTTTTAACCGCCGTTCCATAAGGAGATTCATCAAACGCATGACCGAAATCTATACCAAGTAAACCAAAGGCTGGCATAAATATTCGTAACCCAAAACCTGCAGACCTCTGAAGTTTGAATGGATCATAATCCTTAAATTCATTTACAGATGTACCTGCTTCTAAAAATGAAAGTGCATATATTTTAGCTTGTGCACCTAAAGTAATAGGATAACGTAACTCTAATGAGAATTTACTATAAATTGAACCACCATCTTGAGAAGATAATGATTGATTAGGATAACCACGTAGTTGAACAACTTCTCTTCCATCTAATGAAAAGTTACCTAAACCATCACCACCGACAAAGAACCTTTCAAAAGGAATAACTCCTCTATCATTATTATAAGCTCCAAGGAAACCAAATTCTACACTAGGACGTAAAACTAATTTTTTAGTTAATGCTTGGTACCAATCCGCTTTAAATTTAATCTTATAAAATTCGAGCCATTTAAAACGTTCTTGGTCAATTTCAGCTATTCTTAATTGCGCATCGTTATAAGCTGCAGTTTCCTGTAAGCTAGGACTAGAATTATTTTGAAAATCACTAATAATTTCGCTTTGATCAGCTCTATCGTCTTTTAAATCTCCATAATCTACACCATTTACTAATGAATATGGGAATGAAAATTTAGCAGAAACAGAAAAACTAGAACCACCCGTTGGGAAAATAGGATCATTGTAAACGTCACTTCTACTTAAACCAATAGTGTATGATAAGTTATTTGAGGTACCATCTCCAAAAGTAAATAAACCTGTGTTATAATTTTGAAGATCATAATGCTGGTAACTGATAGCCTGAGACAATAGAAAGTAATCATCTGGTTCTGCTAACCTTGTTGAAACACCAAAGGTTAAACCTGTAATATTAAAGCTTTTCTCTTTATCAGCACTCCCTGTTGACGAGTCGTATAAAAATTGTCTCGAATGTGACAGCGAAGATGATAATTGATATGGTTTTTTACCACCAAACCATGGTTCACTAAAAGAGAAACTATAGGTTTGAAAAAACTGACTTGCCTGAAGTCTTAATGCTAAACTTTGACCATCTCCTCTCGGCACTGGCTTGTATGCCTCTCCATTAAAAATATTTTTTATTGAAAAGTTATTGAATGACAAACCTAAGGTACCAATAAAGCCACCTCCACCATAACCACCTTGTAGTTGTATTTGGCTAGAACCTTGTTCAACTAAAGAATATTGTACATCTAAAGTTCCATCTACAGGATTTGGGTTTTTAATATCTGGTACAATTTGCTGCGCATCAAAATATCCTAATTGCCCAAGTTCTCTAATTGTTCTAATAATATCAGACTTTCTATATAATTCTCCTGGACGTGTTCTTATCTCTCTGTAAATAACATGATCATTAGTAACATCATTACCTACTACAGTTATATTGTTATAATAAGCCGGTTTACCTTCAGATATACGAATTTCCATATCTATGATATTACCTTCTGCACTTACCTCTACAGGATTGATCGTAGAGAACATGTAACCAAAGTTTTGGTAGGCATTTGTAATATCATTTGCATCTGGATTACTGTCATCTGCAATACGTTCTCTTAATTCTACACCATTATAAGTATCACCTTCTTTTATACCAAGTAAGTTAGATAATTGCTGATCTGAATAGATAGTATTTCCAACAAAAGAAATTTTACCAAACGTGTATTGCTCCCCTTCTTCTACTTTAATATCTAAACTAATTGTTTTTTTATCTAAATAAGAAATAGAGTCTGATATAATTCTTGCGTCACGGTAACCGTTCTCTTTATAATAATCTACAACACTTATTAGATCTTCTCTAAAATCGTCTTCAATATATTTAGAACGTTTTAAGATTCGAATGAAGTTCTTTTGCTTCGTGCTCTTCATAGCTTTACGAAGCTTCTTATCCACTATCTTATCATTGCCTTCAAAATTAATGGTCTTAATCTTTACTTTTTCACCTTTATCAATAGCAATACGCATGTCAACACGCTCTTTCTCTACGGAGTCAATAACTTCTGATGTAATAATCCTAACATCTGTATTTAGAAACCCTTTTTTTCTATACTTATTAGTAAGGTAGTTCTTTGTTGTTGCGATAAGGTTTTCTGTAACTTTCTGACCAGACTTAAGTTTGTTCTCGTCAATAATTTCGTCCTTTTTACCTTTCTTAACTCCTTCTATTGTAAGATCTTTAAGTTCTGGCAAATCACTAAGGTGAATCTCTAAATTTGCACTCTTACCGGCTATGTCAGTTATATAAATATCTATACTACTAAATAAGTTAGATTTCCACAATGTCTTTACTGCATTAGCGATTTTCTCACCACCTACTTGAATCTCTTCATCCTTTCTAAGTTTAGAATAGGCAATAATAGTTTGTGCACTAAAATTAGTGTTACCAGTAACGTTAATCTCCTTAATTAAATAGGTTTCTCCTCCCTCTACTTGAGCGTAACTGCTAAATGAAATTGTAAAGAGGAATGCAACACAAAAAAGTTTAATATATGACTTCAATATTGCGGTATTAGGTAAGTTGTTCGCTTGTTTTTCCAAATCTTCGTTCTCTGTTTTGATAGTTTATGAGTGCCTCATATAGATTTTCTTTTGAAAAATCTGGCCATAAAACATCTGTAAAATATAGTTCTGCGTAGGCTATTTGCCATAGTAAAAAATTACTGATACGTTGCTCACCACTTGTGCGAATAAGAAGGTCAACGTCTGGTAAATTTTGCGTGTAAAGATGCTTATTAATAATTGATTCGTCAATACTTTCAGAAGAAATTATATTATTTTTAACTTTAACTGACAATTCTTTAATAACATTAACAATTTCTTCACGAGAACCATAGCTCAAGGCTAAAGTTAATGTCATATTAGAATTATTTTTAGTTTTTTCTATAACACCTAAGAGTTCTTGATGTGCTTTTTTAGGTAAATCATTTAGATTTCCAATAGCACATAATTTAATATTATTGTCTTGAAATGTTTTTATTTCTTTCTTTAAAGATTTAACTAACAGCCTCATTAAGGTTTGCACCTCTAGTTTAGGTCTGTTCCAGTTTTCTGTAGAAAATGCGTAAAGCGTTAAGTTCTTAATACCTAACTCTGCACAAGCCTCAACAGTTTGTCTAACGGATTTTGTGCCATTTTCATGACCAACAACGCGCATCAATCCTTGTTGTTTTGCCCAACGACCATTACCATCCATAATAATTGCTAGATGCGCAGGAAGTTTCTCTTTATTTATTTGTTCTTTTAAACTCATTTTAAAAATTGCAATAGCAAGGTCTTCTACCAAAAGTGTAAGTTAATGTAATTCCGCTAAACATATACCAATCGTTATTATTAGTATTTCCAAAACTTAACGCTTCTCTGTCTTTAGAATCTGGTACACTTCCGTCTAATTCATCAGAAAAAGTATAACGTGCTCCAATTTCTCCAGCTAAAACGAACTGATTGGCTATACGCGTTTTATAGCCTAAAGCCATAGGAATTCCTAATGCCCAACTATTTGTGTTTTCCGATATATAATCACCATTTGTTAAAAAATAATAATTATCGTGATTAGTAAATGTAATACCAGAATATAAGTAAGGTGTTCCTTTTGTATCAATAGAATGAAGGTCGAAATCGAAAAAGGTAAATTCCATACCTGCTGAAATCTCAATAATACTCGTATCAAATTCATAGTCTCGCTCTTTCCGTCTTGGGTCATCAGAATCACGATCAATACCTTTTAAGTCTGAAAAAATGACTGAAGCCCTAAATGAATGTCTCGCACTTCGGTTCCATTTTGCTAAAAAACCAAATGCTGCTTGATTTGGAGCGATGTAATCTGTAGCTCCAACGTCACCAATAAAATTACTTCCACCTGCAAATACGCCAACCTCATAAATCTGAGCGCCAACATTTTTAGGTATAAAAGTGCACAATAAAAGCAGAAAAAAATACTTCATAGAGTTTTCAAAGTTTGCAAATATAACAATTCTGATTTGTGCGCAATAATTTGACACAAATAGTCTTACAGATAAACAGTTTTTGAAAGTAATTATTGTACAAACTAACTTTAGTTACGACGATCTTCGCCCCAAAGTAATTTTTTTCTGAGCGTAGCAAGAAAAGTTTCATCTAATAATTCTACCATTTTTATAACGAAGTTCGCTTTTTTAACGGTTACTGTAGTCGTATTAGAAAGTGTTACAATCCTAGAGTCTAACGACATCAAGAATTGATCTTCCCTTCCATTAACCCTAAGTGTTACTGTTGTGCTATCTGGAAGAATCAACGGTCGCGCACTTAAATTATGTGGTGCAATCGGAGTCAATGCAAAATTCTTAGCATCTGGTGCAATTACTGGTCCACCACAACTTAAAGAATACCCTGTAGATCCTGTGGGAGTTGACAAAATAAGACCATCTGCCCAATATGATGTTAAGAACTCATCGTTAAGGTGGGTTTCTATGGTGATCATGGACGTAGTATTCTTTCTACTTATCGCTATTTCATTAAGTGCGAAATGCGTGTTTACAATATCCTGATGCTTAGGATCGGTTGAAACACTTAATAATGAACGTTCGGAAATTTTATAATCCCCATTAAAAATTTCTGTTAATGCGGTTTGTATATCAGCGATTTGTATGGTTGCTAAAAAGCCTAAGCGACCTGTATTAATACCAACAACAGGTATACCCAAATCTCCAACGTACGTAATAGCCCTTAAAATAGTACCATCACCACCAACACTAATTAATAAATCAAAACTAGTATCTAACTCATTAAACGTCGCTACTTCAATATTGTCTTTTACAATCGTCTTTTGAGTATCCAAAAACTCACGTTCTATAAACACTTGAGCTTGTTTTTTCAATAAAATATCTACTAGTTTTTCAACGGCTAGTTGCGTAGTCTCTTTTATGTAATTCTGACCGTAAATTGCTACTTTCATGTGTTTATATTTATTATTTCTCAATGGTCACATGTTGTTCTTTATTAAACATTCTTTTAGCCAACAAAACGTTGAACATGCTAGGTTTCATCATTACATGTTTAGATATTTATCTAGATATTTCGAACGCTCTTTTAACGTTTCAATGTAAGAATCATCTTCATGCCCAGAAACAATATTATAACTGTAGCGTCTAAACGATTGAATAATTTCATTAAGACTCGTATTACTTATTTTTAAAGTCACTCTTGCTAAATCACCTTCTATTTTAGAAACAAAGGCACCCAGAAGTTTAGTGTCGTTAGACTCTACAATCTGGCTGATTTCACTAAATGAATAATCATTAATCCCCTTTTCTACAATTAAAATACCACCTGGTTCAGCAAAAAATGGTGTTTCATTAAACAAATGTATAATATCATTTAACTCGTAATAACCAATATATTTATTGTTTCTATCCAATATAGGCATTATGTTAGAGTCGTTTTGAGCAAATGCTTCTAATACATCTAACCAAATTGTGGTAGGTCTCACAAAAAAACCTTCAATAGCATAGTTACAATCTCCAATAGTCTTAGCACCTTCAAAACAATGTGCATCCTTTTCAGAAATGCACCCCATATAAACCCCATCATTTTCAATAGGAATATGAGAATACGTTAACTGATTAAAGAGTAATTTTAAATCACCTACTTTATCAGTTATACCTAGCGGTTTAATATCATTTATTATATAGTCTTGAAGCTCCATTAACCTGTATAAATATGTTGCAAATTAATCAAAAATAACCACAAAATACGTCTCCTACTTTGTATTTTTGTGATTCAAAACCTATTAAAATGACAAAGCTAAGTGTTAATATAAATAAGATTGCAACGTTAAGAAATAGTCGTGGAGGCGATATTCCTAATGTAGTGCAGTTTGCTAAAGACGTACAGCGTTTTGGTGCTGAAGGCGTTACTATTCACCCAAGACCAGATGAAAGACATATTCGATACCAAGATGCATACGATTTAAAATCTGAAGTTTACACTGAGTACAATATAGAAGGTAATCCCATTCCGAAGTTTGTGGATATGGTTTTAAAAATTAAACCCACACAAGTCACTTTAGTACCGGATTCAGTTGATGCTATTACCTCTAATGCAGGTTGGGATACTATAAAACATAAAGATTTTTTAATTGAAGTGATAAAAGAATTTAAAGCAAACGGCATTAGAACATCCATATTTGTAGATCCCGATTTACGTCAAATTGAAGGCGCAAAAGCTACAGGGACAGACCGCATAGAATTATACACCGAAGCATTTGCACATCAGTATAGTTTAGGAAATGAAGATGCTATAAAACCCTACATGGAATGTGCAGGTCTAGCCAACACTTTGCAACTTGGCATTAATGCTGGTCATGATTTATCTTTAGACAACATCGCTTTCTTTAAAGAAAACATTACAGGCTTATTAGAAGTATCTATTGGCCATGCATTAATTGCAGAAAGTTTATATTTAGGAGTTGAGAATGTTATTGGGATGTATCTTAATAAGCTAAAATAATAATTCACGCTTAGGCGCTAAGAAAAAATACGGTATGACATTATATTCAAATATCATAGGAGAAGGCAAACCATTTATTATCCTTCATGGTTTTTTAGGCATGGGAGACAATTGGAAAACCTTAGCCAAAAAATTTTCAGAGTCTAATTTTGAAGTTCATCTCGTGGATCAACGTAATCATGGTCGTAGTTTTCATTCGGAAGATTTTGATTATGAATTAATGGCAGAAGATTTGAAGCATTATTGTGATGATAATAATTTAAATGACATTGTTTTATTGGGGCATTCTATGGGTGGAAAAACCGCTATGCTTTTTGCTGCAAAATATCCAGAACTAGTTAGTAAGCTAATTGTCGCTGATATTTCACCGCGTTATTATCCTGTGCATCATGATGCTATTTTAGAAGGCTTAAGTAGTTTGGATTTTTCTGAAATTAAAAGTCGTGGAGAAGCAGATGACGCACTAAGCAACTATGTCCACGAAGACGGAACACGAATGTTTTTGCTCAAAAATTTATATTGGATAGAAAAAGGACAACTTGCTTTACGTATGAATTTAGACGTCTTAAAAGAAAATGTTTCTGAAGTTGGAGAAGCACTTCCAATACATGCCACCTTTCAAAAAGACACTTTGTTTTTACGCGGAGACCGTTCCGAATATATTGGAGACGCAGATGAAGCTATTATTCACAGACATTTTCCTAACTCAAAACTTATCACAATTTCAAAATCTGGTCATTGGTTACATGCCGAAAATCCTAAAGAATTCTACGAAGCTGTGATGAATTTTATATCTTAGGGTAACTTAATTAAATACTGAAATTATGAATTTACTAATTAGACTTTTACTAAACGCCTTAGCTGTTTTTGTTTTGGCAAACATACTTAATGGCGTCACTGTAGATGGTTATATTGGCGCTATTATAGTTGCCATTGTACTCTCCATTCTTAATTTATTAGTAAAGCCCATCTTAGTAATCCTAACACTACCGGCAACTATTGTCACCTTAGGACTTTTCCTTTTGGTGATAAATGCACTAATCATATTACTTGCAGACAAACTTATAGACGGATTTGGAGTGTCTAGTTTCTGGACTGCATTACTTTTTAGTGTGCTTTTATCTATTTTACAATCGGTATTACAATCGTTCGTAAAAGACGATAAAAAGTAGCTTAGCTTCAAACCTTTAAAACTGTTGTTGGGTTGCAAAAATTATTGTATTTTTGCAGCCCAATTTTAGTTTCAATAAAAATGAACATTACAAGAGAAAACATCGATGCATTAAATGCAGTTGTAAAAGTGGATATCGCTAAAGAAGATTACAGCGACAAAGTAGAGAAAATCTTATTAGATTATCGTAAATCTGCTAACATTCCTGGTTTTAGAAAAGGCCATGTACCAATGGGAATGGTAAAAAAACAATACGGTAAAGCTGTATTAGTAGATGAAGTAAACAAATTACTACAAGACGCTCTTGGCAAGTATTTAGTTGAAGAAAAATTAGATGTTTTAGGTAATCCATTACCAAAAGCACAAGACGATTTAGATTGGGATGCTGAAGCATTTACTTTTGAATTCGAATTAGGTTTAGCACCAGAATTCAACGTAGAATTGAAAAGCAAAAAAGCAATAACACATTATAGTATTGTGGCTGATGACAAAATGATCAATGATCAGATTGAGCATATCCAAAAGCAATATGGTAAAATTGTTTCTCAAGACGAAGTGACTGAAGCTTCTGAAATTACAGGAACTTTCACTAACGAAGAAAAAGAAATCGATAATTCTACAATGATTACTTTAGATAAATTAAAAGGAAAAACAAATCCTAAGAAATTTATCGGAGCTAAAGTTGGTGATGTAGTTACCTTAAAAACTAAAGGCTTATTTAATGACGATCACGATTTAATGACGTTTTTAAAAGTATCTCACGATGATGCTCATGGTTTAGATATCGAAGTGAATTTTACAATCACCGAAATTAACGATCGTGAATTAGCAGATTTAGATCAAGAGTTATTTGATAAGTTATTTGGAAAAGGTATTGTAACCTCTGTATCTGAGTTGAAAGCTAAAATCAAGGAAGACTCAGAAAAGCAATTTACACAACAAGGTGACCAAAAATTATTAAACGACGTTACTGAAAACTTAGTTGAAAACACAAAATTCGATTTACCAGCAAGCTTCTTACAAAAATGGATGCAAACTTCAGGTGAAGAAGAAATGACTGAAGAGCAAGCTAAAGAAGAGTATGAAAAGTCTGAAAAAAGCATGCGTTACCAACTTATTGAAGGTAAATTAATCACAGAACACAAGCTTCAAGTTCAGTTTGAAGAATTAAAAGCGTATTCAATGGACATGATTAAAGGACAAATGGCTCAATTTGGCCAAATGAATCCTTCAGATAAAGAATTAGAGGACATTGCTGCTCGTATTTTAGGAAACCAAGACGAAGTAAAGCGTATGTCTGAGCAATTAATGAGTCAGAAGTTATTAAACTTATATAAGACAGAAGCTAATATTAAGACCAAAGACATCACTTACGATGATTTTGTAAAAGAATTCTATAGCTAGTTTTAAAAATATTAAGGCTAAGCCTTAAAACCTTAAAATGTGGTTAACGTAAAACGTTAACCTAAAAATTATTAGTATCTTTAAGGCGTAAAATGTAAAAATTTTACGCTTTTTTTTGGAATACATTTTTCATTAAAAAAAGATATTAGACTGCACACCGCAGTAGTACTTTATTGAAATAAAAATTAATTAAAAGAATTAAAATTCATATGGATTACGGAAAAGAATTTGAAAAATTTGCAATAAAAGATCAAGGTATAAATAGCAACTATTACTCTAAGATTATTGAGAGCATGTACCCTTCTAATATGACGCCTAATATTATTGAAGAACGTCAGATGAATATCGCCGTTTTTGATGTGTTCTCGCGTTTAATGATGGATCGTATTATATTTTTAGGCACAGGTGTTAATGACCAAGTGGCAAATATTATACAAGCACAGTTATTATTTTTACAAAGTACTGATGCTTCAAAAGATATTCAAATTTATATTAATTCACCAGGAGGTTCTGTTTACGCAGGTTTGGGTATCTATGATACGATGCAATTTGTAAAACCAGACGTAGCAACTATTTGTACAGGTATTGCAGCATCAATGGCAGCTGTATTATTATGTGCTGGTGCAGAAGGAAAACGTTCTGCATTAACACATTCTCGTGTTATGATTCACCAGGTAAGTAGTGGAACTCAGGGTCAGTTAAGCGATATGCAAATTGCTTTAAAGGAGACTATTAGAGTTAAGGAAGAATTATATGCCGTTATTGCTAAACATACTGGTAAAACAGTAGAACAAGTTGAAAAAGATTCTGACAGAGATTATTGGATGCGTTCTCAAGAAGCTTTAGACTACGGAATGATTGACGAAGTATTAACGAGAAAGTAATCTTAATAACTTTCGACTTATAATTAAAATGTAAAATTAGATTTCTGCTTTCGCAGGAATTAAAAAATTGATAATGGCAAAGGAAGAATTAGAATGTTCATTTTGTGGTAGGAAAAAGCCAGAGACCAGCTTGCTAATAGCAGGTTTGGATGCACATATTTGTGATCGTTGTATTGAACAAGCACATGGTATTGTTATAGAAGAGTCTAAACAATCTGGAAATTCAGAATTAAGCTCAGAATTGATACTTAAAAAGCCCAAAGAAATTAAAGGCTTTTTAGACGAGTATATCATAGGGCAAGAAAACACTAAACGTGTAATGTCTGTTGCAGTTTACAACCACTATAAGCGTTTATTACAGCCACCATCTGACGATGATATTGAGATACAAAAAAGTAATATCATTATGGTTGGGCAAACAGGTACAGGTAAAACATTAATGGCTAAGACCATTTCTAAAATGTTAAATGTCCCTTTAGCAATTGTTGATGCTACCGTACTTACAGAAGCCGGTTATGTGGGTGAAGATGTTGAGAGCATATTAACACGCTTATTACAAGCTGCAGACTACAATCTTGAAAAAGCAGAACGTGGTATTGTTTTTATTGATGAAATTGATAAGATTGCACGTAAAAGCGATAATCCATCGATAACTAGAGATGTTTCGGGCGAAGGAGTACAGCAAGCCTTATTAAAACTTTTGGAAGGAACCGTGGTTAATGTACCGCCAAAAGGTGGTCGTAAGCATCCTGATCAAAAGTTTATTGAAGTTAATACCGAAAATATTTTATTTATTGCAGGTGGAGCTTTTGATGGTATTGAACGTGCCATTTCCAAACGTTTAAACATGCAAGCTATGGGTTATAGCGCCATGAAAACCGATAATATAGATAAGGATAACATTCTACAATATATTATTCCTAAAGATTTAAAAGATTTTGGATTAATACCAGAAATTATAGGTCGTTTACCTGTATTAACATACATGGACCCTTTAGATGCTAAAACATTAAGAGCTATACTGACGGAACCTAAAAATGCCATTATTAAACAATACAAAAAATTGTTTGAGATGGATGACGTTGAGTTTACAATTACAGATGGTGCTTTAGATTATATTGTTGGAAAAGCAATTGAATACAAGCTTGGTGCTCGTGGTTTAAGATCGCTTTGTGAAGAGATTTTAACAGATGCTATGTTTGAACTACCTAGTTCGGACGAAACGAAGTTAAACGTTACAAAAGCTTTTGCTGAGGATCGTTTAAACAAATCCACAATTAAAAAATTGAAAGCCGTCTCATAAATTTCAATATTACATCATAAAAAAAGCCACAATTTCAATATTAGAAATTGTGGTTTTTTCGTTTAGTTAGGGATTGATTAATTAAATATTGCACGCAATACTTTATATATAATGAGGGAATTTAAATTAATGATAGCACATTTATTTACCGCTAATATATAGGCATAAATTAAAGTAAGCTGAATTTGATTTTTTTATTAGACAAAACTTATAAGATTGTCGTTATAGTGACAAGATGTGTTTTTATTAGCGATAAAGTGTACCCTAAATAAAAGCATCTATATTAAAGCTATTATTTGGTCTAATGTCTATACTATTAACAATTTTTACTGGTAATTAAGCTGTAGCAACTCTTCAAGATATTTTCTGCTATTAGATAACCGTGGCACTTTATGCTGACCACCAAGCCTATCGTTCTCTTTAAACCAATCGTAGAACAAATTTGGTCTTGCACTGTGAATTTTTGGTTTATTGAGCGTCATATTATTAAGACGTTTTGCTTCATAATCTGAGTTTAGAGATTTTAAAGAATTATCAAACAACTCTTCAAAATGAGACATATTATCAGGGGGTCTTTTAAATTCTATGATCCACTCATGCGCTCCTTTTTCTTTACCTTCCATAAAAACAGGAGCAGCAGTGTAATCCACAATTTCAGCTGAAGTATCCTCACAAACTTTACGCAGTGCTTCCTCTGCATTTTCTATAATTAACTCTTCACCAAAAGCGTTAATATGGTGTTTCGTTCTTCCCGACACCTTAATCCTATGCGGACTTAAACTTACAAAACGTATAGTATCTCCAATTTTGTATCTCCACAAACCAGCGTTAGTGGTGATAATAACCGCATAATTAGTATTTAGTTTAACATCGCTTAGAGGAATCACTATTTGTTCTTCAGTGCCATAGGAAGTCATAGGAATAAATTCATAGAAAATTCCATAATCTAGCATCAACAATAAATCACTAGAATTATTCTGATCTTGAATAGCAAAGAAACCTTCGGAGGCATTATAGATTTCGTAATATCTAAATTTATCAGAAGGTAAAATAGCCTTATACTGTTCTACATAGGGATTGAAATTTACTCCACCATGAAAGTATACTTCTAGATTTGGCCAAATATCAAAAAGATTGTCTTTACCCGTTTTTTCTAAAACATTATTTAGTAAAACCAACATCCAAGACGGCACACCTGCTAAACTTGTTACGTTTTCTTCTACCGTTTCTTCAACAATAGCTTGCATCTTATGCTCCCAATCACTCATCAACGATACTCGGTTGCTTGGTGTACTACTAAACTCTGCCCAAAATGGCATATTATCAATAAGGATGGCACTTAAATCACCGAACACAGTTCCATTCTCCTTATATAATTCCTTACTTCCACCAAGGCGCAAACTTTTACCAGTAAACAATTGCGCATCTTCATTATTATTTAAATACATACACAACAAATCTTTACTTGCTGCATAATGGCAATCTTCAAGAGATTCAAAACTTACAGGAATAAACTTACTTTTAGCGTTAGTTGTTCCACTAGATTTGGCGAACCATTTTATAGGTCTTGGCCAAAAAATATTCTGCTCACCATTACGTGAACGTTCAATTAGTGGTTGAAAATCTTCATAGTTGACAACAGGAATTCGCGCATTAAACTCTCTATACGTTTTTATAGAATCGAAATCATATTGTCTACCGATCTCAGTGTCCTTTGCCAGTTTTAATAAACTAAAAAGTAACTCGTTCTGTACTTCGTTAGGGTATTTTAGAAACAATTCAATTTGATGGAATCGTTTTTTCAAAAACCAAGACGCAATGGAATTTACAATAGGAATTGGCATGGATTGGCTATCTTTACGCTATTAATTAATGCTAAAAATACTAAATTTCTTTATGCTTTATACAGGAGTCCTCACTAAAATGCAAACCGAGTTTTTAGAACCTATTCAATACTATTTGGTCTTTGAGAATGACTTTATTCATGTAAACCAATTATTAAACAAAACCATTGATATAAAACTGATTGGACACCAATGTTTGAGCTGCGGATTAAACAAACCTATTTACAGACAAGGTTTTTGTAAAACCTGTTTTTTTGACAAACCTTTTGCTGGTGATTGGATTATGCGACCAGAATTGAGCACAGCACATTTAGGTAAAGAAGATAGAGATTTAGATTACGAAACAAAAGTGCAACTACAACCGCATATTGTCTATTTAGCGAATTCGAGCAACGTAAAAGTTGGAGTTACTAGAAAAAGCCAAGTACCAACACGTTGGATTGACCAAGGTGCGCACGAAGCTGTTGAAATTGTTGAAGTACCAAATCGTTATTTAGCAGGAATTACCGAAGTTGCTTTAAAAGATTATGTAGCCGATAAGACTAATTGGAGAACAATGTTAAAGAACGATATAAAAGATGAAGATTTATTAGAATGGAAACAAAATTAAAAGCCTACATTCCTGAGGAAGCCTTACCATATTTTATTGAAGACAACACAGAAACCCATATTAAGTTCCCTGTAGAGCACTATCCTGAAAAGCTAAAAAGTCTGAATTTGAGTAAAACTCCTCATTATTCAGGAAAACTAGTTGGCATTAAAGGACAGTATTTAATTTTTGAAGATGACACCGTTTTTAATGTAAGATCTAACGAAGGGTCGGTTGTAGAATTGAGTATTTAAATATCTTGGTTAATTTTCTAAACACAGCGTCATAGGATCATCTTTAATTATCGGCTTTATAATTGTTGCTATTGTATTCTGGTTTTGGGCAATTTTTGATATCACCCGATCTCGATTTAAAACCCCTTATATGAGTACCGTATGGTTTCTAGCTATTTTATTCTTTCCAGTAATCGGTTGTCTCCTTTATTTTCTATTTAGAAAAAAGCTTATTACTGAAAGCCCTAGAAAATTTCAGCCTAAATTTAATCGAAGAGACTTAAATTAATCCGAGAAAGATTATTTACGCAAACCTCTTTTTCTTTAGGACACTGTCACTTCGACTTCGCTCAGCAACCATAACCTGAATAGGTAATTACTTAAAATAAGACAATAAATCCGATTTTTTAGAGGCCGAAACCAAAATTTCTTTTCCGTTACTTAACACTACACTACCTCCTTTGCCTTTTACATATTTTACGATTTCATTCACATTAACTAAATAGCTCTTGTGGACTCTGGCAAAATTGGCATCTTTTAGACTTTCTTCAATATATTTTAAGGTTTTACTAACGAGTTTCTTTTTGTTGTTATTCAGATATATTTCGGTGTAGTTATCATCCGCCTTGCAATACATTATGTCTGCAGTATCGATAACCTCAAAACCATCTTGTTGCGGAATGGTAATCTTTCCTCTCACAGAATTAGTCTTTGGCACTAAAACCTCATCTTGAAGTGCATCTTCTTTCGTTCTAATTTCTGTAACGTAATCTACAGCCTTTATCAATTCATCAATAGAAATGGGTTTCATTAAATAATAAGACGCATGCGCATTTAAAGCATCGATTGCATAATGATTATAAGCCGTCACAAATATGGTTTCAAAATTAATATCGCCAACTTTATCTAATAAATCGAAGGCATTACCATAAGGCATTTCTACATCTAAAAACACCACATCTAAGTCATTATTTCGAATTAAAACTAAGGCTTCTTCAACATTAGCAGCTTCTCCTAATATTGAAATATTTGGACAATATTTAGTCAGATAATTCCTTAAAATCAGTCTACTATTTTCCTCGTCTTCTACTATTATGGCGTTTAGTTTCATAGTCTATAATTTGAAGTGAGAAACTCGAAGCTCGAAGTTACTTCCAACTTCCAACTTCGGGCTTCAACCTTTATTTAGTCTTTTTTAATTGTCACGATTACTTTTGTTCCTGCATCTTCCAATTCTTGAAAATCAGCTATCGTAACATCAACTTTATCTTTATACATCTCATTTAAAATGGCAACACGTTTTTTAATGTTGTTCATTCCCTTTGAATTCTGCTTTTTCTGATGATCAGTTTTCAAAGCTTTAGAACGCATCCTTCCAATACCATCATCTGAAATGGTAATCGTTATTTCAGCTGCAGATTTTGGTTGAATATGAATATTCAAATGTCCTTTTTCTTTTTATAGCGCAAGCCATGCCAAACCGCATTTTCAATATAGGGCTGTAATAACATTGGTGGAATCTGGAATTCTTCAACATCAACAGCTTCATCAACATCAATAGCATAATCAAACTTATCTTGAAACCTAAAATGTTCGAGCTTGGTATATAAATTCAATAATTCTATTTCTTTTTTAAGTGGAATAAAATCTTCTTCACTATTTTCTAAAACCGCACGCATCAATTGCGAAAAATCAGATAAATATTTGTTTGCTGTTCGTTCATCATTAGTCGCTATAAATGTATTCACCGAGTTTAATGCATTAAAAATAAAATGCGGATTCATTTGGCTTCGCAACGATTTTAAGGCTAATAAATTATTTGCTAAACGCTGTTGCTTAATATATTTAAACATTAAATAACCGGTAATTAAAAGTAATACCAAACCTCCAATTAATGAATAAATTATAAACTGTTGGCTTTTGTTTCGCTCTTGAGTTAATTCATAAGTACTTTTAGATAATGCCCGATCACTTTCTAAAGATGTTATTCTATTTTGCTGCTCTGCAATGTTGCGGCTAAAGCGAGCTGCTTGAGAAATTTCTTGAATTTTTTTAGCATATAATTCATCCACAACATCTTTATACTCGTCATTATAAGCTATAGTTTTTTCTGTATTACCCAATCTAGCATTAACTTCAGAAAGCTTACGGGTTGCATCTAACTTAACATCTAAATCACCTCGTTCACCTGCTTCTTCCCTACTTTTCTCTAAGTACGGAATGGCATTCGTTAAATCGTTACTCAATAAATAGGCATTACCAATTTTATAATTTTGCTTTTGTGACGTAATTGGACTTTCGTTGCTAATAATAGAATCGTTCTCAATATCTTTAATACCTTCTATAGCCAATTTCCGTAATACAATCTCACTTTCATATTCTGCGTTATCACTGTTAAACTCAGCGACTTTAACTTGTTCTTCAACAGCGCGTTTTTTATTTTCTTGTTTTGCTAAATTCAACGAATTAGTAAAATAATCTTTAGCCTTAGTTGTCTGCCCTTGCTCACTATACACTTGCGCGATTTTAGAATTTAAATCGGTAACTTTTGGTGCTATAAGGTGCTTTTGGGCCACTTTTAATCCATCTTCATAAGCTTTTACGGCCTTGTTAAAATCTTTCAGTTTCACATAAGCATCGCCAATCCCTTCATACCACATTGTTTTCTCATAATTAGATAAGCTTTTTTCACCTAACTGGTTATATGAAGACAGACTCGTTTCATAATCACCATTGTTAAGATATGCTTTAGATAGTTTAAGTTTTACAGAAGCTGTTTCTACATTTTGAAGGCTAATCTTATAGGCTGAAATTGCCAAATCAAACTGTTTCCAATGTATATACACATCACCTAACAATCCATAAGCTTCAGCACTTTGTACGTTACTAACATTTACATTTAAGGCATCACCAATAAACTTTATACTTTTCTCTGCATCTTTTTTAAGATAAACATCTGCAGAATCTATCATCTGGTTAAAACGCTTAAAATCTCCTTTATCTCTCCCACGCGAATCCGATTGTGTGGCATCTTCTACTTTAATATTAATACGTTCATCAGACTTTATAACATAATAAATGGTTTCAAAATCAGGATGTTTAATAATAAGCTCATCTCCTATTTTAGCTTTTATATCAAATGAGCCATCAAAACTAGTAGTAACATATCTCCCGCCATTAACTAATATCTCAACATTTTTATATGGCTTATTTGTTTCCTTTTCGGATACGGAACCTCTTATGGTAAATAGAGTATTTTCATCTGCACTATTTCTATTTTGCCCAAAAGCTGTAAAACCTATGAGACAAAAGAGTAGCAGTATATAATATGTTTTAGAAATTTTCACTTAACTTTTAATTAGTTGGACTAAACTACATACTTTATTTGGTTTCAAAAAATGAGCTATTCGAAATCCGCTTCCTTTTTCGGCTTAAAATGCCAAGTCTACTAAAATTACAGAAGACTTCACTCACTCGAAATAGCACTTTACTCATTGTGGTTTTTAATCCCTGTTTTATCGGTAGAGCTTTACACCATAAATCAAAAAACAATGATCACCATGAAAACAATCAATTCAATTCTACTATTATTTTTAATAAGCTGTGCGCATCTATCAGCACAACACCGAGGAAATTATAATGAAATCACCCAAGATATTTCTAGACAAAATATTCTAAGTTCTGGAAATGCGCAAATCTATAATCCAACAGCAAAAAAGCAAATTAACCAAACACTTCACCCTAGTAATATATTGACTGTTGATGTAAAAGCGCTTCAAAATGTAAGTGCGACAACTTACACAGCCATATTCAATGTATCCCAAATGGGACCTTCAGCCGAAATTACAAACCAACTTATGAAAGCACGTATAGACCAAATTAAAAATCGCTTAAATGCTAAAGGTATTACTCAAAACAATATCGCCATTGATGTGATTTCTTTTATTCCTATTTATGAAGTTGAAGTCACCAAGAAATTATTCAGTAAAACGTATACAGAAGTTCCTAAGGGATTTGAATTGCAACAAAACATTCATATTCAATTTACAAAAACCAATCAGTTTGAAGCCATTTTAGAAGCTTGTGCACAAAGTGAAGTTTATAACTTGGTTAAGGTTGATTATTATATTGAAAACATTCAGGACGTTTACAAAAATCTTCAAGATCAATTATTAAAACTTATTGAAGAGAAAAAAGCGTATTACAAGGTTTTAGGCTTTGACATGTCTGATTATAACGTGGCCATTGCAGATGACAAATATTGTTATTTTCCAAAAGATTTCTACCAAAGCTACCAAGCCTATAATAGCACTTCAGTTGAAGCTTTAGATAAAAACAAAGGTGTAACTACAGCTAAAAAACAAACCTCTTATTACTATCAGCCTTTAACTTACGAAAACTATGATGTCGTAATTAATCCTTCCATTTTAGAACCTGTTGTTCAAATCGGGATGAATATAAAACTAGCCTTTACACCTAAACCTATAGAGAAAGCTGCATTACCAATTGTAGAAACTAAAATAGACCATAAATACTATGTGATATCTCCAAACGGCACCATCGATGTTAAAGAATTGAATACTAAAAAATAGAAAGATAAGACCGCTTCACTTATAGAAACAAGGACAAAGACTTGCTTTATGAAGCTATAAAATTATAGGTTTCAAATAAAAAAGATCGCTAAAAAATATCCGATTAATTTCTGATTTTATTAAGGGGAATTAGATACTTAATCGTGAAAGAGAAATAATAATTAAGCAAAATAAAACATATGAAAACTCAATTCAAAACCTTAATCCTAGCAGTTAGTTTAGCATCACTTACTGCTTGCAACGCAAATTCGAATAACAGAAATGAAGATTTAGCCATCTCCGAAATAGTGATTAAAACAACTTCAAAAGACAAAAATCCTGAAATTAAAGTCGCGTTGCTATTAGATACCAGCAATAGTATGGATGGTTTAATAGACCAAGCCAAAGCGCAACTTTGGAAAATTGTAAATGAATTGTCTTATGCCAAATGTGAAGAACAAAGTCCTAATTTAAAAATTGCACTTTACGAATATGGAAATGATAATCTTAATGCAGATGAAGGTTACTTAAGACAAGTAATTGCTTTTAGTGATGATTTAGATGAAATTTCAAAATCCCTATTCTCACTAACTACTAATGGAGGTAATGAATATTGCGGAAAAGTAATTAATACAGCTTTAAACCAATTAGAATGGGGAGATAACAAAGAGGACTTAAAACTTATTTTCATCGCAGGGAATGAGCCTTACACACAAGGAAACGTCAATTACAAAGACGCCTCTAAATTAGCACATCAAAATGATGTTACTGTGAACACTATTTTTTGTGGTGATTACGATCAAGGCATTTCAACCAAATGGAAAGATGGAGCGGATTTAACCCATGGAAATTATATGGCCATAAATCATAACCAAGCAACAGTGCATGTGGCGTCACCATATGATGATGAAATCTTAGAGCTCAATAAAAAACTAAATACAACCTATGTTGCTTATGGAACTTCTGGAAGAAAAAAATGGAAATGCAAGCAGAACAAGATGCCAATGCCATGAGCTATAATAAAGCGAATGCTGTGAGTAGAACCGTGAGTAAAAGTTCTCGTTTATACAAAAACAGTTCTTGGGATTTAGTTGATGCTGAAAAGGAAACTAATTTTTCTTATGATGAAATAAAAGACAGTGAATTGCCTCAAGAATTAAAAGGAAAATCGACATCTGAAATTAAAACTTATGTTGAAGAAAAAGCTAAAACACGTAAAAGACTTCAAGATGAAATTGCAACATTAAACTTAAGTCGCCGAAACTATATTGATAAACAGACTAAAGATTCTAGTAATGGATTAGAAAATGCACTGATTAAAGCTTTAAAATCTCAAGCTGAACAGAAAAATTACAAATGGGAATAATTAATTGTTTCAACAAAAAA
>NZ_ATMR01000165.1 GCF_000427335.1 Winogradskyella psychrotolerans RS-3
GGAAGACTATTACCTACCTCAGCATAAGACGCCGTAATTTTGCAAAGGACAAGACATTAGAAGCACTGGGCCGGTCGTTTGAGCCATCTTTCAAAATATAAGAAAGGCCAGCCGACGGATAGAAAAAGGATTGGGCAACAGTAGAACTCCATTCATTTCTTGCAGTAATATCAAGGTAAATTTTTCTTTATACCCCAATGTTGCATTCCCGAAAGCCGCTTGTGTCATCGTTTTTCTAAGGCTTTCTCCTTTATTGTATTGCCCATTTAATGCATAAACAGAGAAGTAATTTGGGAAAACCAGGGAAGTTGGAACTGTAGAAGATAAATTCAATCCTGCGCTGGTTGTTTCACGATTACTAAAACCAAGGGTACCTGCCAGGTTGTAATCTGCACTGATGTTTTTATTCCCTATCAATAATAAATCCGAATAAATATTATCAATTGAGGATTGACTCATCCCATACCCACCATTAGGGCCTGCTACTGTCCCTTGAGTAGAGGCATAATTTCTAAATTCTGATTTGTCATATATTTTATCATAGGTGATCCTACCTTGCAAGTCCAGCCAGCTGTAAAGCTCAAGCTTTGCTGTAAAAGCAGAAATGGTATGGTCTCTTTGAAAATCGCGTTGATTCCTATTCTGCACCCAGTAAGGATTTTGATTAGGAAAAGTTTCATTCCTTATGTATGGCCAATTTTGAACATACATGGCACGAACTGGATCCCAAACTTCAAAATTATCCTTGTCATATTTCGAGAAATCATCCCCAACAGGGAAAGAATAAATCCCCGGCAAAGCACTGTAACCTCCTGCGGAATTTTGATTAAATATTTCCTGGTTGGTATAATTGACAGACCCATCTATCGATAATTTGTCGTTAAAAACTGAGAAGTTAACCTTACCGTAAAATTGTTTTGTTCTAGCTTATTTTTAGGAAGAATTCCACTAGCAGAGGTGTTAGAAAAAGACATGTAAAGTTGCCCTATATCACTGCCATTGGAAAAGGAAACAGAATTGATTTTGGTTTTCCCCGTTTCAAAAAATTCCTTTAAGTGACTATCACTACCATTGCTAATCTTCTCTCCCCAACTGTCATTGTAATTGGGGTCGGTCTGTCCATAAGAAGTTTGTAATTTGGGTAAATCCACGGCATTTCTACAGTAAAGGTTGAAGAAAATTCCACTTTGGAAACGCCATGCTGGCCTTTCTTGGTATTAACCAAATAACTCCATTGGCAGCTTCACTACCATAAA
>NZ_ATMR01000166.1 GCF_000427335.1 Winogradskyella psychrotolerans RS-3
GCACCCCGAAACAAAAACAATATGTTGCGTTTCGCACGTTCATTTCCAGAGAAACTAAAGTTGAAAAAAGGATTAAAATATTTTTTCAAATTAAGTTTGTGAGAATGAAAAAAGGGTTTTATATTTGCACCCGCTTAGCGAAACAACGTTAAGAGAAAGTAAAGAAAAAGTTCATTAACATATTGAATTGACAGCGTAAGAATCAACTGGAAACGGTTGATTTAAAACAAGAGAATAAATCATTTAGAGTACTAGAATAATTCCTATTAGTGGTTGAAAAAATAGTCGTAAGACTTAAAATTTAACGATGAAGAGTTTGATCCTGGCTCAGGATGAACGCTAGCGGCAGGCCTAACACATGCAAGTCGAACGGTAACATTTCTAGCTTGCTAGAAGATGACGAGTGGCGCACGGGTGAGTAACGCGTATACAATCTACCTTTTACAGGGGGATAGCCTTTAGAAATGAAGATTAATATCCTATAGTAAGTTATCATTGCATGATAGTAACTTTAAAGTTTCGGCGGTAAAAGATGAGTATGCGTTCTATTAGCTAGATGGTGTGGTAACGGCACACCATGGCAACGATAGATAGGGGCCCTGAGAGGGGGATCCCCCACACTGGTACTGAGACACGGACCAGACTCCTACGGGAGGCAGCAGTGAGGAATATTGGACAATGGGCGAGAGCCTGATCCAGCCATGCCGCGTGCAGGAAGACTGCCCTATGGGTTGTAAACTGCTTTTATACAGGAAGAAACCTCAGAACGTGTTCTGAGCTGACGGTACTGTAAGAATAAGGATCGGCTAACTCCGTGCCAGCAGCCGCGGTAATACGGAGGATCCAAGCGTTATCCGGAATCATTGGGTTTAAAGGGTCCGTAGGTGGATAATTAAGTCAGGGGTGAAAGTCTGCAGCTCAACTGTAGAATTGCCTTTGATACTGGTTATCTTGAATTATTGTGAAGTGGTTAGAATATGTAGTGTAGCGGTGAAATGCATAGATATTACATAGAATACCAATTGCGAAGGCAGATCACTAACAATATATTGACACTGATGGACGAAAGCGTGGGGAGCGAACAGGATTAGATACCCTGGTAGTCCACGCCGTAAACGATGGATACTAGCTGTTCGGTTTTCGGACTGAGTGGCTAAGCGAAAGTGATAAGTATCCCACCTGGGGAGTACGTTCGCAAGAATGAAACTCAAAGGAATTGACGGGGGCCCGCACAAGCGGTGGAGCATGTGGTTTAATTCGATGATACGCGAGGAACCTTACCAGGGCTTAAATGTAGATTGCATTAGGTGGAGACACTTATTTCTTCGGACTATCTACAAGGTGCTGCATGGTTGTCGTCAGCTCGTGCCGTGAGGTGTCAGGTTAAGTCCTATAACGAGCGCAACCCCTGTTGTTAGTTGCCAGCGAGTCATGTCGGGAACTCTAACAAGACTGCCAGTGCAAACTGTGAGGAAGGTGGGGATGACGTCAAATCATCACGGCCCTTACGTCCTGGGCTACACACGTGCTACAATGGTAGGGACAGAGAGCAGCCACTGGGTGACCAGGAGCGAATCTATAAACCCTATCACAGTTCGGATCGGAGTCTGCAACTCGACTCCGTGAAGCTGGAATCGCTAGTAATCGCATATCAGCCATGATGCGGTGAATACGTTCCCGGGCCTTGTACACACCGCCCGTCAAGCCATGGAAGCTGGGAGTGCCTGAAGTCCGTCACCGTAAGGAGCGGCCTAGGGTAAAATTGGTAACTAGGGCTAAGTCGTAACAAGGTAGCCGTACCGGAAGGTGCGGCTGGAACACCTCCTTTCTAGAGAAAGACGACTAATAAGGAAAGTTCTAATAAAGGAAATAATTAGTTTATTCTCTTGCTGTTAATTTAAAATTATAATAATTAAGTAGAGTCTCATAGCTCAGCTGGTTAGAGCGCTACACTGATAATGTAGAGGTCGGCAGTTCGAGTCTGCCTGAGACTACTAATTAATTATAAAAGGAAATTCTAGAAGTAGTAATCCACCCAAAAGTCGGCACAAGCGACTGCAAACTGCAGACTGTGGACTGTTAACTTAGAGAAATGGGGGATTAGCTCAGCTGGCTAGAGCGCCTGCCTTGCACGCAGGAGGTCATCGGTTCGACTCCGATATTCTCCACCAAAGATGTCTAATTTATTAGATATTTGAAAGTTCATTGACATATTGAAAAAGATACATGAAATAATATAGAGAGATTTATCTCTTTATATAGTAATAGTGATTAATTACAGCTTACGAGCTTTGTAATTAAACACAAAGTTCAGTTTAGCGCTAATAGCCAAAGGCTAAAAGCAAAGATCTGAATAGTAACTCATTAAAAAGACAAAAGTACACAATAAGCTAAATAAGAGCGTATGGGGAATGCCTAGGCTCTCAGAGGCGATGAAGGACGTGATAAGCTGCGAAAAGCTACGGGGATTGGCACATACAAATTGATCCGTAGATATCCGAATGGGGCAACCCACTATATTGAAGATATAGTACACCGTAAGGTGAGCAAACCCGGAGAACTGAAACATCTAAGTACCCGGAGGAGAAGAAAACAAAAGTGATTCCGATAGTAGCGGCGAGCGAAATTGGATTAGCCCAAACCAGTATTGTTACGGCAATGCTGGGGTTGTAGGACCACGACATTAGAAGCAGGATGAATTAGAATTGTTTGGAAAGACAAGCCGTAGACGGTGATAGCCCGGTATAAGTAAAGAATGTGGATATAGTGGTATCCTGAGTAGTGCGGGGCACGTGAAACCCTGTGTGAATCAGTCGGGACCATCCGATAAGGCTAAATACTCCTGAGAGACCGATAGTGAACTAGTACCGTGAGGGAAAGGTGAAAAGAACCCTGAATAAGGGAGTGAAATAGAACCTGAAACCATACGCTTACAAGCGGTCGGAGCAGACTTGATCTGTGACGGCGTGCCTTTTGCATAATGAGCCTACGAGTTACCGTTGCTAGCAAGGTTAAGTGATTAAGTCACGGATCCGTAGCGAAAGCGAGTCTGAATAGGGCGCTTTAGTTAGTAGTGGTAGACGCGAAACCGTGTGATCTACCCATGGGCAGGGTGAAGCTGTGGTAACACACAGTGGAGGCCCGAACCGGTTGACGTTGAAAAGTCTTCGGATGACCTGTGGGTAGGGGTGAAAGGCCAATCAAACTCGGAAATAGCTCGTACTCCCCGAAATGCATTTAGGTGCAGCGTTGATTTATAGTTTTATAGAGGTAGAGCTACTGATTGGATGCGGGGGCTTCACCGCCTACCAATTCCTGACAAACTCCGAATGCTATAAAATGTTAATCAGCAGTGAGGGCATGGGTGCTAAGGTCCATGTCCGAGAGGGAAAGAACCCAGACCATCAGCTAAGGTCCCCAAATATATGTTAAGTTGAATAAACGAGGTTGAACTGCTTAGACAGCTAGGATGTTGGCTTGGAAGCAGCCATTCATTTAAAGAGTGCGTAACAGCTCACTAGTCGAGCGGTTCGGCATGGATAATAATCGGGCATAAACATATTACCGAAG
Organism: Winogradskyella psychrotolerans RS-3; assembly: GCF_000427335.1. Classification (GTDB taxonomy): domain Bacteria; phylum Bacteroidota; class Bacteroidia; order Flavobacteriales; family Flavobacteriaceae; genus Winogradskyella; species Winogradskyella psychrotolerans. The sequence continues at coordinate 3,571 of NZ_ATMR01000166.1, forward strand.
CTATGGACTTATTAATAAGTGGTAGGGGAGCATTGTAGTGTCGTCGAAGGTGTGCTGTGAGGCATGCTGGAGAAGCTACAAAAGAAAATGTAGGCATAAGTAACGATAATGCGGGCGAGAAACCCGCACACCGAAAGACTAAGGTTTCCTCAGCTATGCTAATCAGCTGAGGGTTAGTCGGGACCTAACGCGAACCCGAAAGGGGTAGTGGATGGACAACAGGTTAATATTCCTGTACCTGCTCACACTAAAAGTGACGGAGGCGAAAAGTTAGTGCGTACTGACGGAATAGTACGTTGAAGCGAGTGGTAACACCGCGATAGTACACTGAGACTCCGGTCAAGGTGATAATCTAGCAAATCGACTTCCAAGAAAAGCGAGTGAAGCAGCCCGTACCCTAAACCGACACAGGTAGTTGGGATGAGAATTCTAAGGTGCTCGAGAGATTCATGGCTAAGGAACTAGGCAAAATCGACGCGTAACTTCGGGAGAAGCGTCGCCTCCCTTCGGGGAGGCCGCAGTGAAAAAGTCCAGGCGACTGTTTATCAAAAACACAGGGCTCTGCTAAATCGAAAGATGATGTATAGGGCCTGACACCTGCCCGGTGCTGGAAGGTTAAGTGGAGGGTTTAGAAGTTTACTTCGAAGATCTCAAATGAAGCCCCAGTAAACGGCGGCCGTAACTATAACGGTCCTAAGGTAGCGAAATTCCTTGTCGGGTAAGTTCCGACCTGCACGAATGGTGTAACGATCTGGACACTGTCTCAGCCATGAGCTCGGTGAAATTGTAGTATCGGTGAAGATGCCGATTACCCGCAGTGGGACGAAAAGACCCCGTGAACCTTTACTATAGCTTAGTATTGGCTTTGGATAAGTAATGTGTAGGATAGGTGGGAGACTTTGAAGTGGCGTCGCTAGGCGTTGTGGAGTCATTGTTGAAATACCACCCTTTGCTTATCTAGAGTCTAACCTCTAACCAGGGACAGTGCTTGGTGGGTAGTTTGACTGGGGTGGTCGCCTCCAAAAGAGTAACGGAGGCTTCTAAAGGTTCCCTCAGCACGCTTGGTAACCGTGCGTAGAGTGCAATGGCATAAGGGAGCTTGACTGAGAGACATACAGGTCGATCAGGTACGAAAGTAGAGCATAGTGATCCGGTGGTTCCGTATGGAAGGGCCATCGCTCAAAGGATAAAAGGTACTCCGGGGATAACAGGCTGATCTCCCCCAAGAGCTCATATCGACGGGGGGGTTTGGCACCTCGATGTCGGCTCGTCACATCCTGGGGCTGGAGAAGGTCCCAAGGGTTGGGCTGTTCGCCCATTAAAGTGGCACGCGAGCTGGGTTCAGAACGTCGTGAGACAGTTCGGTCTCTATCTACTGTGGGCGTTAGAAATTTGAGTGGATCTGACTCTAGTACGAGAGGACCGAGTTGGACGAACCTCTGGTGTACCAGTTGTTCCGCCAGGAGCATTGCTGGGTAGCTACGTTCGGAAGGGATAAGCGCTGAAAGCATATAAGCGCGAAACCCACCACAAGATGAGATTTCTTTTAAGGGTCGTGGAAGATGACCACGTTGATAGGCTATAGGTGTAAAGGCAGTAATGTCATAGCCAAGTAGTACTAATAACCCATAGGCTTATTGTTACTTCGACTTCGCTCAGACAACCAGCAATGGTTAATGAGCGAGTCCGTTTTTTTATTAAAGTATACGTTACGATACATATCATGTGATTTTTTCAATATGTCAACAATATTAGTGTTGATTATTTATAACAACCCAAGTTCTGACCAAAATCAGAATAAAAACTTAAGGTGGTTATAGCGACGGGGCTCACCTCTAACCATTCCGAACAGAGTAGTTAAGCCCGTTTGCGCCGATGGTACTGCTTTACTGTGGAAGAGTAGGTCACCGCCTTTTTTGTGTCGATGTTAAATCGATATTTTTAAAACCCTTACTAGACAACTAGTAAGGGTTTTTT
>NZ_ATMR01000167.1 GCF_000427335.1 Winogradskyella psychrotolerans RS-3
AATTTCTTCATATCTTCACTGGCTTCAGACAAGTTGTCTTTTCCAGTATAAAGCATGGCTTCTTCCTCATTGGCAAAAAGCATGTCCACTCCTGAACCGATTACTTCTTTAAAACCTTCGCCAAAATATTTGACCATGGCTGGATCAGAGAAAGTAAGGGCCACTTTCACATCGTTTGCTTCGGCAATTTTTTTAGCTGCCAACATCGCTTCTCTGGCACCAGGTGATGTGATAAGGTAGCCTTCGATGTATAAAAACTTAGACGCTTTTATTGCTTCTTCATTAATCTGAGCTGTAGAAAATTTCTCAGTAATCCCAAGGAAAGTATTCATCGTCCGCTCTGCATCGGAGGTCACCATCACGAGACACTTTCCGGTAATTCCCTCTTCTAACTTAAAAGGATCCAGGTTGTGATTTACCCCAGATTCTCTTAAGTCATCTGTGAAAAATTTTCCCAATTCGTCATTGGCAACCTTGCAACAATAGTAAGACTTCCCACCAAATTGACTCACAGCAATTATGGAATTTGCCGCTGAGCCTCCACATTGTAATTTTGAGGTTTTGGTATTAATGGCAGACATCAATTCACCCTGGCGGTCTTCATCTACCAAGGTCATCAGTCCTTTTTCTATACCATACTTCTCCAAAAAGGCATCACTAACCTCAAACTCTATATCTACCAGGGCATTTCCTATACCCGTAACATCGTAC
>NZ_ATMR01000168.1 GCF_000427335.1 Winogradskyella psychrotolerans RS-3
CTTCTTATCTGTCATCCAATTTATCCCGAAATACACAATGCTCATTCCATTGTATAAGCCATGTTTATTCGAACCCTGGATTTTGAACCAGTCCAGTAATTGATATCTAATTCTCTTTGTGGAATTCGGCAATATTGTTCTATCCTCTCCTGGCTTAGACGCATCAAAGTAAGTATCACTTTCAGGCCTAAGTGGTAGGTTATTTCTTAGAAGGTCCATTCTTCTTGTGTACCTTCAAAAAGCCAATTCTTTTCTTCTTTCTTCTAGAATTTTGAGCGATAAAAGCTTCTTTACTAGCAAAATTTCCAGCACTTAAGCCTTCTAGGCCGGCTCTATACTCTCAAAATCATTAATCAATGCCAATGATTCATCGTTGACACCATTGAGTTGAGCCAATGCTTCTGCCCTATTTAGCACAATTTCAGTAGTCCTTATTATAGGTGAATTGTCAGAATGAGTAACTACATCAGGAAACTTTGTTGTATACAATAATGAAACGCCTTCACCATTTACATTTTCCTTTGAAAGCGCTGTGATTCGCATATCATTTGTAGCATAGGCTTCTATAAGCGCATTAGAAAAAGGTGCATCACCCCTACCACCATCTTCAGCAGAATTGTAATAGGAACCCCAACCACCTGAGCCAGTTCTACCATTGTCAATTTCTGAATTCTGAATAGAAAACACATATTCACTATTGTTTTCTCCCCAGAAACTATAATTACCCGCTAATCCATAAATTGCTTCCGCATCTAAAACTGCCTTGGCTTTATCGGCCGCCAACTGCCATTCCCCCTCTATAGAGGTGTATCCTGGAAAGCAATGCATTGGCAGCACCTTTGGTAGCCCTGCCTCTAGT
>NZ_ATMR01000169.1 GCF_000427335.1 Winogradskyella psychrotolerans RS-3
AACGTGATTGTGTATGGTTAGTTGCGTGGTTAAGCAACTAATTTAGTAAACAAATACGAACCCGAGAAAATTCCGAAGGAATTTTCCAAATAAGCACTTGCCAAAGCAATTAATTATACACGGTGTTGGCAATAGTTTTTATTTTTTAGCTTTTCTAAATCCAAGGTCTTTGTTTTCATCAGTTCCATACATTCTATAAATATTTATTGGAAGTGTATCGCCTGGTGGTCTCGGTATTGGAATAGCATCGTATTTATTATTTAAAAAAAAGTCGCTTTTGATTGTAACAGCTAAATTTGCCGTAATCATTGAATCTGGAATTTGCTTGTCAGCGTAAACACTCAAATAAAGTCTTTCTGTACGTAAATCATAAGTTCCGAAATAGGATTCTAATTTGTTTTTAAAATCTTTTATGTCAGTTTCTAAGTTATTTAAAGAATTAGAGTGTTCAGTTTTTCCAATGAGATTATCATTCTCTATATTCATAAATATTTTCATTCCGTAAACTGGGTCAACCTCTTTTAATTTATTCGAGTCGTTTTTAGGTAAAGTAAATTTAATGCCAAACTTTCTAGTTAGATATTCACTGTAGTTTTTTGTTTTTAGCATACTAAAATTATGCAAACCATAGTTATTTGTCAGTGTTCCAAAAAGGCTATCTTTTTTGTCCGAAAGCTGATAGTCAATTAGAATTTTGTGTATAGTATCAATAAATTTTCCCGTTGAATTCCTTTCGAAAGTTTCAATATCGAATTCAATTTGGGTTTTGTTAGCTTTCCAGTCGGTTGTTTTATCAGTTTCTCCAGTTAATTTGAAAACTAGACTGTCAGGATAAAAATGCCAAGTACTATATTCATTTTCAATTTCTCGCCAATTTCCAATTAATTCTTTTTCAGACGAATTTTGTCCACAGGAAAAAACCATAATGAAAGTCAATAATACTGGTATGTAGAGTAGTTTTTTCAAATTATTGCCAACGGT
>NZ_ATMR01000170.1 GCF_000427335.1 Winogradskyella psychrotolerans RS-3
CGTTGAGCCGGTATTGGAGAACATAAAATCCACATTGCCGTCATTGTTATAATCTCCTACAGCAATCCCCATAGGATAGCCGTATTTATCTGTTGTTGGGTTAGGCTTTACAGTAAAAGTGCCATCGCCATTATTCTGGTAAGTTCTTACTTCACCAGTATCATGTGCCACTACCAAATCTAGCCAGGAATCATTGTCAATGTCTACAAAAATCCCCATAAAGGTATTGTGCTGGTAGGTTAGGCCAGATTCTTTGGTAACGTCTTTAAACGTATTGTCTCCATTATTCAATAATAATTGACTTATCGGGCCGTATGTTTTACTGAAGTTATTTTGGCCCACCATCTGTTTTTTACGGATGTAGTTTGATATAAATATATCAATAGTCCCATCCTTGTTCACATCTCCCAATGCAAACCCCAAGAGGAGAAGCATTGTCGGCTAAAGGGTAGTCAACCTTTTTTAGGCGTAAATTTTCCGCCATTGTTATAATAAATTGTTATACCATCTTCACGAGAAAATGATTAGGTCTGAAAAAGCCATTGTTGTCAAAAATC
>NZ_ATMR01000171.1 GCF_000427335.1 Winogradskyella psychrotolerans RS-3
AAGCTACCGAGCGAAACCAATCTACCGACCACCCCAAATCTTCAAAATGTAAACAGACTACAAAAGCAACACCAACTGTCATTCCTGCGCAGGCAGGAATCTATTAGATATAAAACCTTCCACTCCATTTAAGTTTTAGAGAGTCCGAGTCTAGTTAACGCAAAGTCTCAATAATAAAAAGATCAATGACAAAGTGGATTCCTGCCTACGCAGGAATGACAAACCCAAATAAACAAGCAAATGTCAGTTCGAGTGATTTTCGAGGTACGAGAAAATCGTATCGAGAACCAATCAAAAAAACAACCTACAAACAAACCCTAAAAGCTTAATCCGTAAATTGTCCTCTTGAAGATTAGTGGGAAATAAAATATATTTTGTTTTGAAGCTAACGAGCGCTACTCATTAGGGTCTTAAATTCAAATAATTACAAGAAAAAAGCTAATCAAAACCAAAATGTCTAATTTGTAGATTGTCCCCTTGAGGATTAGTGATAAATAAAATATATTTTGTTTTGAAGCTACCGAGCAAAGCTCATTAGGGGTGTTATTTATTTTTGAAGCTACCCAGCAAAGCCTTCACCAAGGCTACCAATCACAATTAACCGACCTCCAACCACAATCTTCAAAATGTAAACAGACCACAAAAGCAACACCAACTGTCATTCCTGCGCAGGCAGGAATCTATTAATATTAAAACCTTCCACTCCACTTAAGTTGTAGGGCGTCCAAGCCTAATTAGCACAAAATCTCAATAATAAAAAGATCAATGACAATGTGGATTCCTGCTTACGCAGGAATGACAAACCCAAATAAAAAAGCAAATGTCAGTTCGAGTGATTTTCGAGGCACGAGAAAATCGTATCGAGAATCTATCAAAAAAAACAACCTACAAACAAACCCTAAAGGCTTAATCCGGAAATTGTCCCCTTGAGGATTAGTGGGAAATAAAATATATTTTGTTTTGAAGCTACCGAGCGAAACCAATCTACCTCCAACCCAAATCTTCAAAATTTAAACAGACTACAAAAGCAACACCAACTGTCATTCCTGCGCAGGCAGGAATCTATTAAAGATAAAACTTTCCACTCCACTTAAGTTGTAGGGCGTCCGAGCCTAATTAGCACAAAATCTAAATAATAAAAAAATGAATGATCAAGTGGATTCCTGCCTACGCAGGAATGACAAACAAACCTCAGTTCGAGTGATTTTAAGCCTGAAAACCTTTGGGATATAAATCGTATCGAGAACCACTGCGAGAACCTCTGTCAGTTCGAGTGATTTTTGAGTTATCGAAATCAAAATATATTTTGATAGAAGATACCGAAACGAAGTTTTTAAAATCGTATCGAGAACCCATCATTACTTCACTCTACATTTACTAACCTTTTCTTAACTTTGCATCCTAAACGCTACTCACATTTGAAACTCAATCTTCAAGATATTCCTCGTGTTAAAACGATAACAAAGGAAGATTTTATAAAGCACTATTTTAAACCACAAAAACCTGTGGTCATAGAGCATTTTATAGAAGATTGGCCAGCCTATACCAAATGGAATTTAGACTATATTAAAGCTACTGCTGGAGACAAAACAGTTCCGCTTTACGACGATAGACCTGTAGACTATAAGGATGGTTTTAATCAGGCGCATGCCAAAATGAAAATGAGCGATTATGTCGATTTACTACAGCGCGAACCCACGCGCTATCGCATTTTCTTATGGAACATTTTAAAGGAAGTCCCGCAACTACAAAAGGATTTTAAATTCCCTGATTTCGGATTGCGTCTCATGAAAAAGCTACCCATGCTATTCTTTGGCGGACGCGACTCATACACCTTTATGCATTACGATATAGATTTCGCTAATATTTTTCATTTTCATTTTGAAGGCAAAAAGCAATGCATCTTATTCGACCAAAACCAAAACAAGTATTTATACAAAGTACCGCATGCCTTAATTACCAGAGAGGATATTGATTTTTCTCATCCAGATTTTGAAAAATGGCCAGCCCTAAAAAACGCAAAAGGGTGGATCTGCGATTTAAACCACGGCGAAGTCCTCTATATGCCCGAAGGCTATTGGCATTACATGCGTTATCTTACTCCAGGATTCTCTATGAGCTTAAGAGCCATTGCCCGAAATCCTAGAAACCTCAGCAAGGCGATTTACAATATCTTCATAATGAGAAACTACGATAACCTCATGCGACGTCTAAAAGGCCAAAAATGGATTGATTATAAAAACAAAAAGGCCATAACCAATACCAATCGTTATATTTAATTTTCTGACATTAATTAAATACTATTTGTATATTTGAACCCTATTTTTAAAATTAAAAACATGAAAAACATTGTATTAGTAGTCGCTTTATTAGCTTTTAGTTTTGGTAACGCCCAAGCCTTTGAAGGTAAAGGAGATCAAAAATTTCAAGTCGGAGCTAATATTCAAGATTACGCTACAGGAATTAATGTAAGTTTCGATCACGGTTTAGGAGAAAACATCTCTATTGGTGTATCGTCTTCTTACGCTTTAGGAGGTGCAGATGGTATTGAAAATCTAGATTTTGGAGATCGTTTCGATTTAAAAGCACGTTTTAACGCTAACTTAGGTAACGTTATTAATATTGATGAAAACTTTGATTTATATCCTGGTTTAAACCTTAGCCTTAAAAACTTTGGTGGTCATGTAGGAGCACGTTATTTCTTTACAGAAGGTTTTGGTGTTTTTACAGAAGCCAACTTTCCTTTAGCGAAATATGACAATGACGACTTAGTAGATATACATAACCAATTTGTTTTAAATATCGGTGCTGTTTTCAACTTGTAGATAAAACAGATAAGAGACCGCTGCGTTATTAGAATTAAGAACATAGATTAAATTCTAACAACCAACATATAGAATACTGAGCCTTTTCAATACTATTTTGAAAAGGCTTTTTTTTTATAGACCAAACCACTAATCTCAAGTCTTAATGCTCTAATCATAAATCTTCGTTCTTAGCTCTAGACTCTTGACTCTTGACTCTTGACTCTTGACTCTTGGCTCTTGGCTCTTGGCTCTTTTCTCTTTTCTCTATATTCTATATCCCCAACCACCAACCACCAACAACCAATCACCAACAACCATCAACCAACAACTAACCAACAACCAACAACCATCAACCAACCATCACCCAAAATAAGCATTCAACTTCTCATAAACCAAACCCGATTCCCAACCCCGATACAACAAATAATCGGCCACCTTTTTCTTTTTCTTATACACATTAGGTTCCTTAACCTGAGCAATACGTTTTTGCACCAGTTCGTCTAGGGTATTATAATAATCATCCAGATCAATTTCCTTTAAAGCGGTATCAATACTGTATTTAGAAATATCCCGAAACTTCAACTCGCGTAGCAAACGGTTTTTACCCCATTTCTTAATCCTGAATTTCCCACTAACAAACGCTTTAGCAAAACGCTCTTCGTTAAGGTAATTCTCCTGAATTAAATGCACCATAATCACATCAATAGCTTCCGGAATCATTCGCATATCCCGCAGCTTTTGCCGTACCTCTTTATGGCAACGCTCTTGGTAGGCACAATAATGCTCTAGTTTTTTTTGCGCTTCGTTTACCGTGTATGTTTTATTGACTTCCATGCCGTTCAAAAATACAATAGATTAAGAAAAAATAGCGATTTAAAACGTATTAATAAAGTCATATTCAAGTTTCAAAAAAGGGAATTAAACATCCTACAAATCCCAACTCTAATTACACTTTATCGTCGTTTTTTTGCACTTAATAGATAATTTGTAAGAAATCTTAACAATTTGTTAATAAATACCTACTTTTCAAGACACTGACTAGCAGAGTATTTGATATATCTTTGGTCAGTATTAATTGATTCATTATCCCTTGTATCCCTATGGTAAAAAATTACTTCCTCATTTTTATAGCATTCTTATGTTTTAGCTTGTCTGGTTATGGGCAAAATTATAATCAAATCACAAATATTGGCGACCTTACCGATGGATATTACGTAATCGCAGTAGGAGATGAAGACTACGCAATGAATAATACCCATAATGGGACTTATTTAGATAGAACAAGTATATCTCCAGTAGCTTCAGTTATTACAAATCCTCCAGCTGCAATTATTTGGAAAATAGAAACTAATGGTTCAGGCAGAACTATATATAGTGAAGACAGCTCTAAATATATATCTTATACTGGTGGCAGTAATAACGTTCAAATTGTAAATGCCGTAACTGCGAATAATCAACGATGGAATATCACATATAGCGGAGGGAATTTCATTTTTTCAAACCTTGCTTTAACAAGTAGAGATTTGCAATACAATTCTGGCTCACCACGTTTTGCTTGTTATACAGGAAGTCAAAGAGATTTAGCCTTATATAAACTAGATGAACCTTCAGGCCCAACAATCACTTACAACGGAAACGATAACACAGGTGGCACACCACCTTCTGATGGAAATGCTTACGAATCTGGAGATACAGTTACAGTTCTAGGTAATACAGGCTCTTTAACTAAAACATGTAGCTCATTTAACAATTGGAATACTGCCGCAGACGGCTCTGGTACGCCTTATAGCGCTAATAATACATTTTCTATTTCAGCGAATACCACATTATATGCGCAATGGCTTACTAGTGGAAACACAGTAACATTTGATAGCAACGGAGGTACGGGTACAATGTCTCCTCAAACTAATTGTGTGGCAGAAAATCTAACAGCAAATACGTTTACCAATGCGGGTTTCACTTTTAACAGTTGGAATACTGCTATTGATGATAGTGGCACCACCTATGCAGACAATGCCTCGTATAGTTTTGCTGCAGATGTAACGTTATATGCACAATGGGATGTATTTGTTGGACCATGCCACACTGAAGATTTTAGTACTATTGGGTCTTCTTCTGGTTATGATACTAGAACATGGACAGGTGAAGGCGGTACTTGGACAGCAACAGGTGGTCGCGAAGACAGAACAATAAATGGTAAAGCAATTACGATTAGAAATGGTACATTAACCTCTCCTTCATTTTCTGATGGTATTGGAGATATAACAATGACTACAAATTTACCCTTTAGTGGTTCTAATGGAAATTTAATAGTAAAAATAAACGGTAGTACAGTCGGGACTATTCCATATTCATCATTCATACAAACTACAACTATATCAAATATTAACATTGGAGGTACTATAATTATAACCGTTGAAAACAATAATAGTACTCGCGTTTCAATCGACGACTTAAATTGGACTTGCTACGCTGCGACTCCATGTTCAGGCACACCAAGCCCAGGTAATACCATTACTTCTGAAACTTCTGTAGTTACAGGTGGTACAACCAATTTGTCGTTGCAAAATACAACAGCTGGCTCTGGTGTAACCTACCAATGGCAAAGCTCCACAACTAGTGCTGTTGCAGGTTTTACCAATATTGCAGGAGCAACAAGTAGTACATACACAGCAACTGTAAATGAAAAAACTTGGTATCATTGTGTAGTAACTTGTAGTGGGAACGATGGGACTTCTACAGTAGTGATGGTTGATGCTGTTATTGCGTATTGTGATTTAGAAGCAACTAATACCGGTTTCGAACATATTTCTAACGTTACCGTTGGAACAGATATAGATCATGATTCAGGAAGTAATGGATACGAAGATAATACCTCAGAAGTTGCTAATGTTACTATTGGCACAGGAACTTCTTTATCAGTTACAGATTCAAGTTCTTACAGTAGTGATAATGTTTATGCATATGTAGATTGGAATCAAGATGGGGATTGGGATGATACTGATGAAACCATTTCAATGTCTTACTCTGCTGCTTCAGGAAGCTTTACTGCAACAGGTACAATTACTGCACCAGGTACAGCAGTATTAGGAAATACAATAATGAGAGTTATCATAATTGACGGCTCAGTTTCAGATGCTTGTAATGGAGGTTCTAACTTTACATATGGAGAAGTGGAAGATTATACAATTACTATCATTCCATCATGTACACCAGCAACTGATCCATCAGGAACAATAACTGGCACTTCACCTGCTTGTACATCAACCGTTTTAACGTATGGTGGTGCAGATAGTGCAAATGCCTATTGGCAAACTATAGAAGAAGGTACAAGTATTTCAGAACCTGCAACTGCTACCAAAACAGTTACTACTTCGGGTACATATTATGTTCGAATATATGACGGAACGTGTTGGTCAACCCTCTCAGCAGATAAAACAGTGATTATAAATGCTACTACTGCAATTGCAACACCACCAGCAGATACGTATGCTGTTGTAGGTAATACAGCCACTTTTAATATTACTGCAATTGGTGCAGGGTTTAGTTACCAATGGCAACAAAAAATAGGAGCAGGCGCATGGACAAACGTAGGTACAAATAGCGCTTCTTTTATAACGCCAAACACTACGTTAGCAATGGATGGTTATCAATACCGCGTACTTGTTGCAGGAACGTGTGGAAATGCAACTTCTAGTGCTGCAGTTTTAACGGTTGGAACTGTACCGCTTTGTGACGCACCACTTTTGGAAGAAAACTTTGTGTACGGTGCTTGTGAAGTCGATGATTTTTCAACAAGTGCAGAAGCAATGTCTAATTGGACATTTGTCAGCGATGGAGATGACCCATTAAAATATAACTCAACCAGTCTTTCTTATTCAGGATATCCGAGTTCAGGCATTGGTGGTAGTGCAGAGTATCAAGGTGGTGGTGATGATGATTTTAAAAGAGAAATTTCAAATACTGGTGTTTCTTCTGGAGAAGTTTATACTTCATTTTTACTTAATATTACTGGAGCAGGTTCCTTGGATTATTTCTTTTCATTTATGGATGACCACTCAACCCCTCAGTTTTATGGTAGAGTAAATATGAGAAGCTCTGGCGCAGGATATCAATTAGGAATTACAAAGTATACAAATTCAGTAGTTTGGAACACACCTGTTTTAACCTTTAATAATACTTATTTAGTTATTGTTAAAAATGAGTTTATCGCAGGAGGTGCTAATGATGTGCTTAAAATGTGGATAATATCGGGAGCTGTACCAATTACTGAAGCTGCTGCAGGAACCCCAATTTCTGCTACTACGAATGATACAGATCCCGTGTCTTCTATTAAATATATTACAATAAAACAAACTGGAAAAGAAAATGGCTTGATTGATGGCATTCGTGTTGCTACATCATGGGAAAGCTTGTTTTGTGGCACTATACCAACAGCGACATCATATACTTGGACAGGAGCCAGCTCTACATCATGGGCCAATGCATCTAACTGGTCACCTAATGGTATTCCGACAGGTGTAGATAACATAATTATTAATTCCCCAGGAACACATACCTTAAATATTGCCGATTGTCGTTCTGTAAACAACTTTACTCTAAACGGAACAGGTAATTTCAATATGGCTTCTACTGGAGTTTTTAGTGTAGAGGGTGATGTAACTTATGGAGGCACAGCGACAGCAACTCTAGATTGTGATAGCCAGATGTTTATAAAAAGTCCTAATTCGCAACCAATACCACCATTAACGTATGGTAGTTTAGATGTATTAGGAGGTGACCGTGTGTTTTCGCCAACAGGGACCATTAAAATATGCGGTGGTTTTAATGTAGTACCAGACCCAAGTACAAGTATTTATACGGTTACTGGTAGTACAGTTGAGTATACCTCGCCAGATTTGGGTTGGGTAATGACGCCATTTACCTATAATAACTTAACATTTAGCGGAACAGGAGATTTCTCATTAGGGTATTCTTCTCCTGCGGTAAATAAAACCGTAAATGTATTGGGCGATTTCGTGCAAACGAATGGCACTGTTTTCTTAGGTGAAACATCTTCAAGAACTGCAACCTTAAACATAGATGGAAACATGACTGTTTCTGGCGGTACATTTGATGTAAATAATACGTCTGGAGGAATAGGAATTGTAAACTTAAAAGGTGATTTGTCTATTGCTAGTTCAGCGCAATTGTTTGCCACTAATGCAAGTACTGCAACATTTAACTTTAATGGCATTGGTGATGGATTAAGTGCGGCAACAACACAAACTATCGATATTGCTAGTACAAACACATCAAATGTTGATTTCAATGTAAAAACTAACGCATACACGCAATTAATAAATCAAAACTTTAGACCAGCAGCAAGAACGAAGCTAAATGTAGAAACTGGAGCTACTTTAGATTTTGGCTTTAATGGCTCTACTGCATTAAACCTTGCTGGAAATGGTATAACAGGTACAGGATTCACCTCTGCTACAGGTTCTTATCTTAAAATTTCTTCACCACAAGGCATAATGAGTACCTCTGGAGCAGTAGGTAATATCCAAACCAATACAGCACCAGTAATAAATACATTGGCAACCTTCCATTACATAGGAAAAACAAACCAAGTTACAGGAAACGGCTTTGGCACTTCTTCTAATGGTAGAGCTGTTATTGTAGAGTTAGCAGACAATAGTTTTGAATTAGGATTGTCACAATCGTTTGGCATTACTGGTTTAACTAACACTAACATTAATAATGGTTTAGGCGGTATTTTAAATATTAAAAAAGGAAAAGTAATAGAAGACGCAACCAATTACATTACAGGTAGCACAGGAAGTTTAACGATGGAAGATGGTACACTATACGCTATTGCTAAAAATTCTGCCAATGACACAGATTATATTCCAAGACTGAATAATACAACTATCCCTTATGACCTTAATGGTACTTCTACCATACAATTAAATGGTACAGGACATCAAATTTTAAGAGGACAGAGAGATTACAGAAACTTAACATTTTCTACTAGTGGAATAAAAGATATTAGTGATTCTATTCTCAATATTACTGGTACTATTTTAATAGAAGATGATGCGGTATTAAATATTGAATACGAAGAAAGCATGGGAGGGTCTGGCACTAATTTAACAATGACTGGTAATTCTGAGTACATAACAGCAAGTACTACTTCTGGAGGTATTGAGCCAGCTGCACAAGGTACTTATACCTTAATTGATAATTCTAAAATAACCTTTGCTCATAATATAGCTAATGGTATAACTCTGCAAACACCTAAGCTACCTAAGATATATAATAATATCGATATTGTTGGAGACCACGTAGGTATTGCTTCCCTATCTGCAGCAGCACCTATAAAATTTAATGGCACATACAATCCTACTTTTACGGTTAAACCAACTGGTGTCTTTAAATTCAATAATTCAGCTGGTTTTAACGGAGGTACATCTACCGCTATCGATAATACCAATAGTCCAACAATTACACTAGAAACTGGCTCTACAGTAGAATATGCAGGTGACAACCAATTCTTAACAGAATTCTTACCAAGCTATAGTAACCTTAATATTTCGGGTACAGGCAGAAAAGAAATGGGATTAACTAACATAGGAATAATTATCGGTGAAGACCTAAACGTTATAGCGAGTGAACTCTATATAGACAATTCAAAATTTGTACAGGTTGAAGACAATGCAGTCATCGCTGGAGCTATTAAAGTGGAAACAAAAGGGGCTTTTGTTCAGGTAGATGATGCTGGTACATTTAGTTTATCAGGTTCAGGAACGGCTACCGTAAATAAAGTCTCATCAGATAAAACAACTCCAATGGACTATACCTATTGGAGTTCTCCAATAGAAACTATAACTATAGAATCCGTATTAACTGGAACTCCGGCAAGCAGAAAATACAAGTATGTCGCTGCTAATTACAGAGATGAATATATGGAAAATGGTAATAATAACGACGAAACCACACTAGGACAAGATGATATTGATGATGATGGTAATGATTGGGATTTTGCAACAGGTATAATGACTCCTGGAAGCGGTTACGCGATGACTGGACCGTCTATTTTACCTCCCGGACCTGCAACTTATGTTGATGAAATAGACTTTACAGGGACATTTAACACGGCAGATATACCTACTAAAATCTATGAAAATGGTTTTGCTGCAGATAATGATTGGAACTTAATAGGTAATCCCTACCCTAGTGCTATTGATTTTAGCTTATTCCATGCTGAGAATAGCGCAATAATTGATGGCTGTGCCTTTGTATGGTCGCATTCTAGTGCTCCAGACCTTGGGAATAATGGTAACGAAGTTTATAACTTTAGCCAAGATGACTATTCGATTATCACTGTAGGAAGTGGTTGTGTAGTTGCAGGACCTACCCTTCCTATACTTACAAATACTTCTATCCCTTCTGGTCAAGGCTTCTTTGTTATTGGAAAACACATAACAGGTTCAGGAACTTCAGCAAATGCGGTATTTAAAAACGCAATGCGAATTGCAGATGGAACAAGCAATAACGAATTCTATAGAAATGCAGAGCCAACTATAGAGGCTAATAAAATATGGGTGAATTTAACCTCAGACAATGGTATATTCAATCAAGCACTTATAGCTTATGTTGATGGAGCAACGGATAACTTTGATAGTTACTCTTATGATGCCCCTAGAAATTTATCAAGTGGAACAGCGGCTATTATATATACTAAAATTGAAGATAGTCCAAATAAGAATTTTGCCATCCAAGGTAAAAACCCAAATAGCCTAACATTAGATGAAGTTATTCCTTTAGGCTTTTATACTACCATTGATGTAGCGACACTTTATAAGTTTTCTATAGCACAATTAGAAGGTGAATTTATGAATACTAACGCTATTTACATCTTAGACAAATTAAATAACACCACCCACAACCTTAAAGATTCAGACTACACCTTCACCTCAGAAACAGGCGAATTTAACGACCGTTTCGAAATTGTATTTACACAATCAACACTTTCCATAAACGACAACATAGTTGAAGCTAATGAAGTAACGATAACAGAATTTCAAAATGGGGATGTTCAAATTAAAGTTGGAAACACCCACACCATAAAACATGTGGTAATTATGGATGTCACCGGACGAATCGTGTATCGCTTACAAGGCAATGATTCTACTGAGATATATGACCTCTCTAAGTTGAGTCAGGCGGCTTATATTGCTAAGATCACCTTATCTAACGGACAGGTCATCAGCAAGAAAGCAATCAAACAGCACTAAATAAACGCTCTCTATATTATGTAAAATAAGTCGCATTTAAAACATGCGGCTTATTTTGTCTTAAACCAGAGTTGGCAAGGCTTTGGCAAGAATCACAACTAAGTCTCAATTGGGATTCACCCGTAGTTACCTCGGGTGATACTCGGGTTATATTCAGATAAAGGGCGGACCATCATCGAGGTTCACCCGTAGCTCCTCCGTATCTCCTCCGTATGTACTCCGTATGTAAGCCGTATAGACCTTGAGTGACATTCAGGGTAACCAAAAACCAACGTTGGCGAGGTAACACTTCCTAAACACCCTATGTTTAGGGCAAACTTACTCCTTTTAAAGTGTATATTTTAAGGCAAGAATAAAGTTCCGACCCGCTGCAGTTATTCCCGAAGAATACGGTCTATAACGTTGATCCGTTATATTTTCTAAACTAGCCGTTAGACTAAGCTGATCATTATACTGATATTGCGTTCTAAGATTAAAGGTGTGCCAAGCTGGTGCATACGGATCTCCATTAGCATCTAAAGCATAGATATAATCTTTCGACGCTTCCGAAGGTGACAATTGGTTAAAGGCCAATTCGTTATTGTAAACCACAAAAGCATCCAATAACAATTTATTTTCTTCCAACTCAAATGCGTACGACCAAAACTGGGTGCCACATGGCGTACCGGTTCTTCTACTCCATTATTATCTTCCGTCCCTCCGATAACATTGTACTGAGAACGCAATTTTAATTGTTTGGTGAAGTTAATTTCTATACCTGCTTCAAACCCATAAATCCATGCTTTTGAAGCATTCTGTATCGCCTGAATCGTACTTAATTCACCATTGTAAACCATTTCTGTGTCACCATTAAGCTCATAATCGCGTCGAATTAAGGCATTGTCTAAAAAGGTGTAATAAGACGCTAGATCTACAATGACTTTATTATCAAAGTTCAACTTTAAACCCAACTCACCACTATAAGCATACTCTGCTTTTAAGTCTTTATTAGGCACCACAACAGCACCGGGTTCGCTATCAAACACCTTACCGATATCATCTATATTTGGTGCTCTAAACGCTGTAGAGGCGTTAAGCTTCCATTGAATTAAATCGCTTGGAGACCATGTAATACCTGCGGTACCCGTTAGGGCACCAGTATTTACCTCAGCATCATCAAAAGGTAAATTTAAAAACACATTGTTGGCCGTAAAATCCGCTTTCGCAATCACCTGATTAAACCGAAGTCCAGACTGAAACACAAACTTAGAATTCGGTTTATGCTTTAAACTCGCATAAGCCGCCATTGACTGCCACGTAGAACCATCTGGATATCGTGTAATGCTCACCACATTTTCACCAGTATCAATATTTTTATCATACCCATTTGAATGTACTGTATTATGTAGATATTCTAGACCATAAAAAATACTAGTTTTAGTATTGACGTTTTTTTCTAAATCTAAATTAAACGACAGAGCATCCACAGATTCTGCTCTTACAGCACGTATATCAGATTGAAAATCCCGATCTTCCCGACTCTCTTTAAAGTTCTGATACGCTAACGTGGTTTGAATTTTATCATATAAATTAGAACTACTACTCAATTTAGTCAACTGAAAATTCCCCATAAACCATTGTTGTGGTCCATAGTTCCATTCCGCAGAGCGTAACTCATCTCCTCTATAGCGAATAAGCCTATCATATCTAGAAAAATCTGAAGTGCTAGAATAATACAAGCCTAAATCAAAATCTAAATTATCCGAGGATTTATAACGCACCTTTTGCATTGCATTAATTTGATCGTAACCTGTTGGGGTTTGTACCTTAGGGTTTGGATTAGTAACAATAACATCTTCACCGTTTTGCTGCGTTACATAGTCTGGCCGCAAATAATCATCCAGACCATGGCTCCCCATTCTTAAATCATCAAAGTCCGTATAACTTACGCTCGTTAAAAAGGCCCAATTTTTATACCCTAAATTAAAATCCAAATGGCCTGTTTTCTCTGTATTTGCAGAAGCGAATCGCGTTAACGCTGTCGCACTAAAATCTAAAGCATCAGTTTCAGAAAATTGCGGCTTTTTAGTATAAAAACTCATCACTCCTCCAATCGCATCACTACCATAAACTACAGAGCCTGCTCCTAGAGTCACCTCTGTATGCTGCACCGAGAATGGATCTATGGCAATCACGTTTTGAAGATTACCGCCTCTAAAAATAGCGTTGTTCATTCGTACACCATCTACCGAAATTAACAGCCTATTCGTAGAAAACCCTCTAATCATAGGACTTCCGCCACCCAATTGGCTTTTTTGAATGTAAATATTACCTGTGTTTTCCAATAAATCTGCACTCGTTTGCGGATTAGACAATGCAATGTCTTTAGCACTGATACTCACTATGGTTTGTGGAATATCGCGTTTACGCTGTTCAAACTTAGAAGCTGAAATTAGAATTTGATCTAAACCTTCTACTTTAGGCGTGAGATAAACAATACTATTGTTTTTCTCTATTTGAGATTTTGTTAAGCGCTGTTCTTCATATAAGAAATCTTTAAAAAAGATGATTTCATAATCATTAAAGATAGACAAGGATACTTGGCCTTTTAAATCGGTAATAATAGTTTTGCTTTTTAACTGATTAACCAGTGCCACACCAGGAATAGGCATTTGGCTATCTGCTTCTAAAACAGTAATAGTTTGAGCAGTGCTTAGCTGTAAAAAAAGAAACACAAAAATAATATGTACGCTAGTGCGCTTCACGTATGAACTCACAATCATTATATTTTATTTTGGCAAAAGTGATCTAACGAAACACGTCGTTAAGCACTTGTAATGACTTAGGTTTTTTAAAACTTCCCAAATGTAATTCAAAATAATACAAGAGCATATTTAAAAACTCTTGTCTTTGTTTTGCCTTAATGGTTATCGTATGTAGCGCATCAAAACTTGTGCCTAACAAACGTTTTAGTAGTGTTAAATTTTCACCAGAAACAGAATAAATTCCATGATTAGAAGCTTCAAAAACTCCTGATTCTAAATTGAAGAACGCGTAGTCATTATCTAAATTTTCTGGCAGAAAGCCTAAATAGCGGGTTAGCTTTAACAAAAACAATAAATGAAAGTTTGAAAATTGATCTTCATTATCTAAATACTGAAGTGACGCTGTTATAAAATGAAATAAATCTTCGTTCTTCTCTTCTTCCTTTAACACATTAGAAAGAATTTCTGACAGAAATAAAACGATTGCACTTTTATAGATATTGGTATGAAGACTTTTGTAAATGTAATTAAACTTGGTCTCTTTTATAAAATGAAGGGATTGATTGGGTTTGTAGTTTTCTTCTATCTGAAGTTGAGATAAGGCTTGAAAATAAACAGTTTTAGAAAGTCCTTTTTTAGATTTTAAAACACCTCGTAGCATATAACTAACCACTCCGCGTTGCTCTGTATAACATTTCACGATGAGGTCGTTATCTCTATACTTTAATTTAGAAAGAACGATGCTGTTATTTTTTGAAAGCATGCTTTATCGGACTATTAGTACTTTAAGAACTTTGGTTTCAAAAGAATCTAAATCAGAAATCAATATCAAATACACGCCTGTTCTCACCACATTATTGCCAAGGTTTTTACCGTTCCAAATAGCAGTTCCACCATCAATAGCAAAATTATAATTTGAGTTAGAAGACCTTAGATTAACATTAGACTGTGCTTCTGCTACCAAATTGCCTTCAATATCTGTAATTTTAATATTAACACGCTCTGTTAGCCCACTAACTTTTACACCTTTATTTATATCATTAAGGTCGTTAAACCCAAGAATGTTGTATTCTGGTCGTACCGGATTTGGGTACACAAAAGCATCTTCTAAGGTAGATCCTGTTTTTGAACCTCCAGCTTTAAATGACAATAACCCTTTGGTTGTGGCGATATAAACAATACCGTTATCACCATCTATTGAAATGTCATTAATTCTATTAGATGGTAACGGAGAGTTGTCATTAGTAAAGTGGTAAATGGTCGTTTGCCCATCTGGCGAGAAATAAAACACTCCAGAATCTACCGTTCCAATCCATTTGTTATTGGAGCCATCCACCTTAATGTCTGTTATCGTTTCACCCTCTAACAATTCTTTTGCAATACCATTTTCTAAAATAATTATAGAACTTAAGGTTGGATTTAAATCGTCATAAAATCCCGCAGTGTTATAAAGAACTCTTAGCCCTGTAAACATCCCAACCCAAAGTTGATTTCTGTTATCTATAGCAACGGCATTGACTCTCGGAACTGGTAAACCTTGTTCTTCAGTACTAATATTGCGAAGTGGTGTATTACTTATAGTTTCATTAAAAACATAAAGTCCGTTCTTATAACCACCAATCCATTTGGTACCATTATTATCAATTGCTATATCAAAATAACCAAACTCATCTCTAATAGCATCTTGGATAATACTCGAAAAGTCATAACTCCGCCAATTACCTGTGATAGGATCGTACGATTTTAAAGGTTCAAACAAAAGTGAGCTCAAGGACCATAAAAGGCCATTACTGTCAAATGCAGTAGCAGAAACTCTAAGACTCCTAAAGTTTGGTGAGCCTGGCAATACTAAGGATTCTAAACCACTATTGGTTTCATCATATAGTATAGTGGATTCAAAACCATTTAATTCTAAAAGTCCATCTTGAAATGAGCTTACAAATACTTGGTTTTGAATAAACGGATTTACCGCAATTTGCGAGAGATTTCTTGCCCCTAATACGTTCTCAAATGGGATACTCTCCCATACTTCATTTCTATAATAACTCAAACCCCTACTCCGTATGGGGTCTGGAACCAAAGCCTCTGTATAACCGCCAAAACTAGACCATACAACACCAGATTCGGCATTAAGCCTAAACGTTTCATTAAACAAAGGGCCATTGGGTTTTATCTCAGAATAGTCACCAACTGCAGAAATAGAATTACTGAGAACACCAAAAGCCTCAGTACCTATAAAAATAGAATCATCTAAAGCAATTGCAGACGTGAAATTGGAATTATAGTCTGTTGTGGGTTGAAAAGTTCTTACGAGTTGTATATTTTCATCATATACATAAATCGCATTTGTTGTTGAATAAATAAGGCTTGATGCCGACATATCAGCATCTAAAGGCAATAAAGGCAGAGTAAATAATGTGTTTATTGAAGCTCCATTTATTTCATAAAGCACTTTATTATCGCGAACAGAATACAATTTATTATTGATGGTATTCATCGTATGATAATTACCCATTATAACAGTTTGCCATTGCTGATAATCTATTAAGTTAGGATTACTTAAGTCTGCTTTTTTTATACCATTATTATCTAAGCAAGCCACATAAATTTCATTATTTAGAATAGATACCTGTTTTACTGTAACCTGAGCTCCACCATTACCTAGAAAATAAGTATCCCCAAACTCTAAGCGTTCTAAATCATATACTGAAACTCCATAATCTGTAGAAATATAAATTTGTCCTTCATTTTCAAAGAAATGATTGATCCGCTTATTAACTGGAGTAATGTTTACCTTATCTAAAATATCTACCACAGATAATACAGAATTCTCCGTTTCAGAATAGACTTCAACCAATCCTGTTTCATATCCAATAAGTAAATATTGATAAAGCTCACTGTAATATATAGTAGTAATTTGCTCACCAGAAAGTCCTTCTACCGAAGTAATTGTAGTCAGTTCATTGGTTAGAGTGTCATATCTAAAAACAGCATTTTGAGCCGCTGCATAAATTTTATTTTCACCACTAACCACATCCACTATACTGTTATAAGAATAATGGCCTTGCCATAAGGATGAGAAATCTTGACTATAGCCTGAAGCAGTAAGTCCAAATACTAAAATAAAGATTTTAAAAACAGTAGTATTCATTAAGAAATAAGGTTTGCTCAAATATATTTAATACTAACGATAATTATGTGCTTATCATATATAATGTCATAAAAAAAGCTTCTGTAACAAACAGAAGCTAAAATTATTCTTATAAGCTTAGTTATACGACTCCTTGTGCTAACATAGCATCTGCAATTTTTACAAAGCCAGCAATGTTTGCCCCTTTTATATAGTCTATAGAACCATCCTCATTTTTACCATATGTAACACAAGACTTATGAATAGCCTCCATGATATCTTTCAGACGTGTATCAACCTCTTCTCTCGTCCAGCTTAGACGAAGAGAGTTCTGACTCATCTCTAATCCTGAAGTAGCCACGCCACCTGCGTTTGAAGCTTTCCCTGGAGCAAATAGTAATTTTGCCTTTTGAAATTCACTTATAGCTTCTGGAGTTGAGGGCATATTTGCACCTTCGACCACACAAATACAGCCATTTTTTACTAGTTGTCTTGCTTCGTCTCCATTTAGTTCATTTTGAGTCGCACACGGTAAAGCGATATCACATTTTACTGACCATGGTCTTTCACCCGAAAAATATTCCGCATTAGGATAGCTATCTACATATTCACTTATACGACCACGCCTAACGTTTTTAAGATCCATTATAAAATTTAGCTTATCAGTATCAATACCCTCGTTGTCTACAATATAACCACCAGAATCGGACAATGTTAATACCTTTGCTCCTAGCTCTATTGCCTTTTCTGTAGCATACTGTGCGACGTTGCCAGACCCAGAAATCACAACATGCTTCCCTTCTAATGTATCCTTCTTTAATTTCAGCATATTCTCTGCAAAATAAACGGTACCGTAACCTGTAGATTCTGGTCTAATTAAAGAACCGCCCCAGGTTGGCCCTTTGCCTGTTAGAACACCTGTAAATTCATTTTTTAGTTTTTTGTAAATTCCAAACATAAAACCCACTTCTCTCGCTCCAACCCCTATGTCTCCCGCAGGAACATCTGTAAACTGTCCTATATGTCTAAATAATTCGCTCATAAATGATTGACAGAAACGCATAATTTCATCATCCGATTTTCCTTTTGGGTCAAAATCCGAACCTCCTTTTCCTCCACCCATTGGTAGTGTGGTTAATGCATTTTTGAATACTTGTTCAAAAGCTAAGAACTTTAAAATACTTGCATTTACCGAGGGATGAAAACGTAAGCCTCCTTTATAAGGCCCTATTGCAGAATTCATCTGAACTCTATAACCTCTATTAACTTGTATCTCACCTTCATCATCAACCCAGCTTACTCTAAATGAAATTAGCCTTTCTGGTTCTACCATTCTTAATAGAATATTTTTACCACTATACAATTTGTGTTGAGCTATATAAGGTATTAACGATTCTGCGACTTCTCGGACGGCCTGTAAAAACTCTGGCTCATGACTATTTCTTGCCTGTACTTCTGCTAAAAAAGCATCAATTTTCTCTCTCATAAGTATTTATTTATTCTCGAAATTAAATAATTCATTCACCATTTCTAAATATTAATCTATTTTTGTCAAAAAATTAGGATATTTTATTTTAAACCTACGATTGTAAGAATATTTTGATATATTGTGGCGTCCTTATTACTTTAATAATTAGACATATATCATTTTTGTTATTATGATATTCTAAATGTTTTTATTCAATATAAAAAGGATTATATTTTATGAAGAAAATAAAAAACATGCATTTTGTCGGTTTTATTTGGTAGTTTATCGAGTTTTTATATATTTGCTGGGTAAAAGCATCAATTTTAAAATTACATGACACAAAAAATAAAGAAAATATTTGTTGCACTTGTATTGCTTTTATCGATGCAATTGAGCTACTCACAGATACGTTTTTCTCACGAGGTTGGAATTATTGCTGGCCCTATAGTTTACCAATCTGACTTTGGTGAGCGTTACGACTTTAAAACAAATTCTGGCAATACAGGATTTGGTATAGGTCTTGTTTATTATATGAACTTTGATTATCTTAGTGGTTACTATTCGTATTCAAGAAATAACTTTTTCACAAAACATTTTAAAGTACGAGCTGAACTTTCTTGGAACAAAACAGGACTTGATCATTATGGTGAATGGGTAGATGAAGATAGAACAAGTAGTGCAGCGGATAAATTAAGAGCACACTCAGGAGAAGCTCAAAATTTTGATTTGGGAGCCCAATTAGAATTTTACCCTTTAAGTTTAAGAAATTTTTCGCGTGGTGGTGATAAATTCGCGCCATTTGTAAGCTTAGGAGCGCATTACGTGTTTTATAGCCCTAGTGTAACCACTACATATGGAGATCAAAATATAAACAATCTTAATAATTTTTACCCAAGCTGGGAACCAGGATCCATAGATGTTGAGGCTGGATCTACTTGGTCTATAGTTGGTAGTGTTGGTGTAAGATATAACCTTAGTGCAATTTCAAATTTAATGGTTGACTTAAGAATTCAACGCTTTATGAATGATAAAACAGATGGTTTAGATCACCAATTAGAATCTAACAAACAAATGATTGGCTAGCTTGGTTAAATGTTGGATACATTTTCATGTTCGATTAAAACATTGAAAATAATAGTTATAAAAAA
>NZ_ATMR01000172.1 GCF_000427335.1 Winogradskyella psychrotolerans RS-3
ATGAGCTATGCTTCAAGCCCAGTAGCATCCGGCAATGACCTCCCTTAACCGTGGATTTTTGGTTGCTATAAATAAAGAAGCCCTGATGCATTTAAAGGCAACAGGGCTGACAAATTCTAATGGTGAATGCACTTATTGTTTTTCGATCAGAGATAAAATTACTCCATCAAAAAAACCACCATACTTCTTGGCCCATGGGCGCCAATAATCAATGATTGTTCAATATCAGCAGTCTTGGAAGGGCCGGCCACAAAGACACCGTAACCTGAGTCGGCTACATTTATCTTTTGATACACTTCATGCATGTTTCCAAGCAATTTATCGATTTTCAGTAAGACGATTAAATGCTGGGCAATAAACGGCAAAGCCCGATGAGCAATTTTGTCCTCAGGAAGCCAAATTGCTGCATTTTCTACTACTCCCCAATCACCCTCCAGGATGGCCACTTCTATATGTTCCAATTCATGTGGATCTTGGACATTCTTGACATCAAAGTTCCCAGTGATTCCATCTACTAAAGACAATACCTGTTTGTCTGCGGTGAAGTTTTCTTGAAGATACGTTTGTATGGCTGCTTTTCCTTCTCCCGTTCTGGCTGTTCCGCCATTCAGCTTTATGCTGGACTGAAATTGTTCGATCAGGTTGTCTTCATAAGGATATTCCGGATGCTCCGGTAGAGGAAGC
>NZ_ATMR01000173.1 GCF_000427335.1 Winogradskyella psychrotolerans RS-3
ATAATGGTAGCGCAATTGCTACTCGGCTTGTCGATTTTAGTCGGCCTACACGAATTGGGGCACCTTCTAGCAGCAAAAATGTTTGGAATGAGAGTTGAAAAATTCTCCATAGGATTCCCTCCAAAAATAATCGGTTTTCAATGGAAAGAAACTGAGTATTCTATAGGCGCAATTCCATTGGGAGGATTCGTCAAAATTTCCGGAATGGTAGACGAATCACTCGATGCCGAACAAATGTCTGCAGAGCCCCAACCTTGGGAGTTTCGTTCCAAGCCGGCATGGCAGCGGTTGATAGTAATGCTGGGTGGTGTTATTGTAAATGTTGTAACTGGAATTATCATTTTTGTTTTCTGGTATACAGTAAAGGCGAAACCTATTTCTCTAGAGACCAGGTGATTGAAAATGGTATCGTAGCTTACGATATCGGTCAACAAATAGGCTTTGAAGACGGAGATAAAATACTGGACATCAATGGCATTCCTTACGAGTCATTGAACGACCTGAGTGGCGGAAATGCCTTACTTAGCTCTGATGGCTA
>NZ_ATMR01000174.1 GCF_000427335.1 Winogradskyella psychrotolerans RS-3
ATACCTATAATCAAGCCAACTCTTTTCGAAGAAATAATTTACCAGTCCATTCAGCTATTCATTTGGCTTTTTAGGAAGACTGTAGTAACTTTTAGGGGTTGTTTAACCAAACCCATATAGCCTTGAGACTGAAGCCCTTTAATACAAATGACTATTCAACAGCCATTTATTTCGGCAGGCAACAGAACCATCCGAAAAAAAGGCCACGAGGGGAATTGCATTAACCGCCGTGACTGCCTAGGGATCTTAGGTGGATCACTTGCTAGCCTTGCCCTTACTTCGAGGTCGAGGGCCGAAAAGGCCCACAGCGATCTGCCGGTTGTCGATACCCATCTGCATTGTTTTGCCGGCCCCGATAGCAATAAATTTCCTTATCATCCCAATGGACCCTATCAACCTAATTCCGCTGCCACTCCAGAGCACCTGCTGAGCTGCATGGACGGAGCAGGGATTAAATACGCAATCGTTGTTCACCCTGAACCGTACCAGGACGACCATCGCTACCTGGA
>NZ_ATMR01000175.1 GCF_000427335.1 Winogradskyella psychrotolerans RS-3
ACTGTATTTCAATAAGGCCAATAACAATTCTATCGCAGAATCTGGGTTGTCTCCTGTAATGTCAACAATTAACGAAGCCATCAATGCAAAAACCCCATAGGGGGCCAGAATCATTATAAATCCCACGATTTCGATGATCACATCATTGATGCCTTCAAAAAAAGCAATGACGGGTGCCGCTTTGGCTTTAGGGATTCGAATCAATGCAATGCCCATAATGATGGCAAAAAACACCACCTGTAACATCATTTCATTTGCTGCCGCTGCCTGGAAAATGTTTTCAGGCACCATGTCAACCAAGGGTTTCAAAGGACTTTGGTCCTTAATTTGTTCGGCTTCTAAAGATTTGCTGCCTGCTGTTTCGTCATACAATTCCATCAACTTTTCCCTGGTTTCAGAAGGCAGGCTTTTTCCAGGATTGAAGATATTTACCAATATTAAACCAACCGAGACTGAAAGGGCAGTTGTGAAAATGTAAATGAGTATGGTCTTTCCGCCAATTCGACTCAATTTGGTGATGTCTCCC
Source organism: Winogradskyella psychrotolerans RS-3 (assembly GCF_000427335.1). Taxonomy (GTDB): domain Bacteria; phylum Bacteroidota; class Bacteroidia; order Flavobacteriales; family Flavobacteriaceae; genus Winogradskyella; species Winogradskyella psychrotolerans. The sequence continues at coordinate 527 of NZ_ATMR01000175.1, forward strand.
AAATTAGATACACCAACGATTAAGGAGGCCAAAACCAGTGGCACCGCAATCATTTTAAGCGCAGTGATGAAAAACCGTTCCTATTGGTTTGACATAGTCATTGATAAAGTCTGGTGAAAGTCCAAATTTTACAACCCCAAGCCCAACGGCCAGGCCTAAAACCAAGCCTATAATGATACGGGTATGAAGAGGTATATTTCTTTTCATAAATAATGACGCTAGCGAAATTTAAACTTTGCTGGACCGGTTT
>NZ_ATMR01000176.1 GCF_000427335.1 Winogradskyella psychrotolerans RS-3
ACCGTTGTGGTTAATTTTGACCAAACCAACAAACTTTATTATTAACTTTAAAACGATTTTGTACCATGAAAAAACACCGACTGAAAAACTATTTGAAACTCGGAATTCTGCTATTTGGAGTTCTTATTACAACTATAAGTTGTGATAAAGATGACACTATTGGCAATAACCAAGTTCCTGTATTAAGTAACAACACCAAATTCAAACTTCAAAGAATAACAAATCCACCTGTTTCTCAAAACAAAGAACTCTCGGAAAAACTCAGTTCGTTTAAATCTAAAAGTAACCTTAATGATTTAGATTACCAAGCAAGAGAAGTCTATAACGCTGAACTCGATTTTACCATAGATACTGACATCTCAAACTATATAGAATATGGTGCATATCATTCTTATACATTTCCAATTACTAGAATAGAAGATAACGGACTAGTAGAAAATCTATTATTGAGCCTACAAATTGACGGAACGTATAAGGCGTATCTAGTTACTTATGACCTCACGGAAGATGAAAAGCTACAAATACAAAATAACGAGAATATAGATTTATCAGATAAAACAACTTTTTCAACGTTACAAGACCAAGAATGGGCAAGCTCATTGTTTGCTCGTATTGGTGATAATGGCATCTGCCATGAATGGATTACCATTACACCAAGATGTACTTTTGACGGAGAACATTCAGCAGAAGATAGAGAAACTGGTAATAATGGTGGTTTTCAATGCGCAGCCAACTTTGTTGCAGAGCCATACACTATTTCCAGTTTTACAGAATGTCCCAAAAGTGGTGGTGGCGCATTTAACCCTACTGACCCAACAGGACCATTATATGATGATTATGGTAATCCTTACATTAATCTTGGAGGTGGAAATAATGATGGTTCAACTGGCTCAAATCCTAACTCGAATGACAATAATGATAATTCTAATGATGGCAATCAAGGTGAAAATACAGATTGTTTACAAACAGATGCAAATGGTAATTGCAATGGAGATATGACTGCTGTTATTATTCGTGGAAATGATGATAATGAACCTGATTGTGAAAATGAAATCTCAGGACTCTCAGAAATTGTAAATACACCTGAAATAAAAGCTGAGCTTAACCGTTTAAAATTTAATATGGGTTTTGCTACAGAAGAAGATGGTAAACGCTTTATATACACAGGTTCTAATATAAATGCCCCTTCAACCTATAACGATGCTAATTTTAATGAGCAATTAGCAATTGATTCTGATGGAAATAGTCTAGACTTCCCTGATTTACAAAACAATACATTAGTAGGTGCACATTTCCATCCTTTTGCTGATATTGATGGCGAACCTATACGCCAAGTACCTAGTGGTACAGATATTGCAGAGCATATAAATATGATTAAAAAAGTTTATGCTACTAATCCTAATGCAGCAAACCAAGTCACCAATTTTGTTATCTCTAAAGGTAATAGTGGACGTACTTACATCTTAAGAGCCAATAATGCCCAAAATATCGTAAATAATACTTTAGATTATACAAACGACGATAATCGTGATGATATTCGGGATAAAGTAGAAGAATTAATTAAACCTTTAAGATGGGATGCATTTAATGAACACGAAAAAGCATTTAACAGCTTCTTAACCGAAAATTTTCCTGACTTAGATGTATTAAAAGCCGAATATGATGCTAACGGAAACATAACTAAATTTTGTAAACTTAAAACACAACAATAAAATGAAACTATATATTTTAAACATACTACTTTTATTTTGTCTAATAGGATTTGGACAAACCATTAAACCTGTTGAATCAGAGGGAAATCAAGAAAATATTACCGTAAGGGGAGTCTATTTTAAAGACGTTAATAACGTGCTTGATAAATTTGTTGGTACTTGGAAATACGAAAACACACTAACAAATACAGTTTTCGAAATAACCTTTTCTAAAGTAATAAATCAAGAAAGAATTTTTGACAATTATGCTGACGAACTTTCAGCTCAGTTTAAATTAAGTATTAATGGTATAGAACAATACAATACTTATACGACATCTTGTGAAGATTGTTTTATAGCTTCTGGATTTAGAAGTTACGAAGAAGGCTTTGAAAATGATGAATTTGTTTATACAGAACCAAACTCTAATATGTATGTTGGTGCTATTGCAGAACCTAATATAGAACAATATGTTTTATCCTCTAGTTTAAAATTAGAATATCAGTTTTTCCTTGGTAATCCAGCTCAATTAATCTGGACAAATAAAGCTAGTCAAAAAAAGAGAATAGCTACAGGAGAGCATATGAATGTATATCAAATGCCAATGAATATGGTTTTAATTAAACAATAAAAAACTAACCACAACAATGTATATAAAAAATAGCAGTTAAGAGCTAAACCCAAAGTTATGTTCTTTTCTGCTTATTTTGTTTAAATCTGAAAATTAACTAATTTTTATCTGCTACTTCTCATATAGGGAGACGTTGTAGCCAATTTGAGAAAAATCGTGAATAAAATAATAAACATCTTGATTTTGACAATTGTCGTTCTGACTTTTGCTTCTTGCAACAAAACGAATGAGGATAAATTGAACGTTATTTTGAACTCGGAAAATATAGAAATACAAGTAAATGTTTACGGAGGTTTACCTGGATATTCTGAATATAATCTTTTTGTTAAAAAAAATGATTTTGAATCTTTAATTATTATTGACAAAGGAACTGACTATCAAACATTTGTTACAATTAGAGATGATAGAAAATTATTGAATGAGTTTTTTATGAAATCTGTGGAAACTAATAATCCTGAAAAACAATATAGAAGCTCTTGCATCGGACCAAATAATTACGAATATATTTTTAAAAGTGGAATGACCAAACTTAAAGTAAAACCAAGCAGAGAGTGCGACTCTATTTTTAGTATAATTATGAAAGAAAAATTTTGAATAAAAACTGGCTACAACAAAATACTGTGGTAAAAAACAAGTAAAAATGTATTAATTTTTCACTAAAGTACTTTTATAGTTTCCATCATATATTAACCCTGATTTAGCTAGTGCAAAAGCCTGTTTTAGTAGTTTATTACACACGGCAATTAATGCTAATTTTTTGCTCTTTCCTTTCGCTACTATTCGCTCATAAAGTTCCCGGCAAGCTTTGTTATATTTACACGCATTAAAACTGCACATAAATAATAAACTCCGAAGCTTTTGATTTCCCATTTTACTTATTCGTGGCCGCCCTTTTACACTACTTCCACTTTGCCGGATCATAGGTGTAAGGCCAGCGTAACTACAAAGTTCACTTGCGCTCGTAAAACGATCAAATCCACCTGTTAATACCACTAACATAATTGCTGTTTTTGGTCCTATACCTGGAATGGTTTTTAAACGGGTAAATAATTCTTGATGTGATTGTTTTACTAATATTAACAGCTTATCCTCCAAAGTTTTCATCTCTTTTGTTAGTTGTCTTAAACTACGTTTTAAAGACGTAACAACAAGCTTACTTGGATTTCCCAAAACCGCTTCTCCATGTAGTTTGTTTTTTAGCATAGTGCTTTGTTTTGTATATACAGAAAGGGTTCTGACGATTTGAAGACATTCTATTTCTTCCTTAGAATTTCCTTTCCATAGCTTTAATTCTACTTGCTCTGCGTAAGCACAAATAAGTTTTGAATCGCTCTTATCTGTCTTAACTTTTGATAGTCCCATCTGTATAAAGCGTTTTACTGACAATGGATTTTCAACCGATACTTTTATACCCGATTCTAGCAAATGATACGCTAACTGATAATGATAATAGCCTGTGGCTTCCATAACGCAATGGCTCTTATTATTTAAAAGTTTCGTAAACTTTTTAAAGCCAAATTCATTGTTTTTAAACTGATAGTAATGACCATCAGAATCTGTAACATCAAAAACCTTTTGGCTGATGTCAATTTATTCATCTTTTATTATTTTATTAATAGGAATTCATGATGTGCTTCGCAGTTCAAAATATTTAATATCTTTATTCATAAGTAAATGTTTTTTTGAAAGGACAATCTACGCGAGTTTCAACGACTTAAAATCGAGGTCTAAAAGCCTCATAGAACTGTACGAAATCTGTGTAGAAAAGAGAGGGGATTTTCAATGTTGACGAAGTCTAATGCTTCTGCGTGTATATTAACCTTACTCCTCTCTTTTGTTCTTTCTAATTTATCCTTAAATTTAATGAATTGTAAACTTAAGCCGTGTATAATTAATTGCTTTGTTCTTCCCTACTTGCGAATATTCTTGCGGAATATTCTATCTGTGATTTATTTGCTAAATTAGGTGCTTAACCACGCCACTAATCATACACGCAACTCTATAGAAAGACAGGACTCGTACGTGTAAGGGATCTCTAATCTAAAACACGTTATAGTTCTCCTCTTTTTCTAGTTAAAGATATTTAATAAAACTAAAGAAACTCGTTGTGTGCAAATTGGGGAATTTGGTAATTATACCAATTTTTGGTATATTTGATTTAAATTAGTAATCAAATGAATAAAAACACATCAATATCACTCGGAAATTATTTCGACCAATTTGTGCAAAGTAGCATAAGCGAAGGAAGATTTAAAAACGTTAGCGAAGTTATTCGTGCAGGATTAAGACTTTTAGAAGAAGAAGAAAGTAAAGTCATTGCATTGAAAAAAGCAATTCAAGAAGGAATTGACAGTGGAATAGCTCACGACTTTGACCAAAAAAAACATCTTGAATCTCTAAAAGCGAAAAAGCACTCAAATGGCTGAATATAAGTTGACCAATAAAGCTGTTGAGGATTTATCAAAGATTTGGGATTATACATTTGAGATTTGGTCGGAAAAACAAGCTGATAAATATTACGCTGATCTGATTTCTAATTGTCAAGAAATTGCAGAAAACCCAGACATAGGGAAATTCTACGATGGAATATCAAAGCAACTTCTCGGAATGAATACAAATCGACATATAATATTCTACAGAACTTTGAACGAAAATTATGTTGAAATAACGAGAATATTGCACGAAAGAATGTATTTAAAGAAGCGAATAGCTGAATAAAAACGACACCACAACAAAGTACTATAGCAAAAAACAAGTAAAAACTCATTAATTTTTTACAAAAGCACTTTTATAATTTCCATAATATATTAATCCCAATTTGGCTATAGCAAAAGCCTGTTTTAATAGTTTACTACCAGTCCGTTTATATTTATTAACTTTATCCCCAACTTATTAAACATATCATCATGTCTAATTAAGTTAATTTCAAGAACATGTATCAATTAAATTACCATTCTAAATCAAAATTAGGGCTAGAACTTGAAGATTTAGACAATATCCTTGCGAAAGCCAATATTGTAAACTCGGAAAGAAATATTACAGGCTGTCTTATTTACCATAATAAAAGTTTCGTTCAAATCCTTGAAGGACATAAAAACGATGTCCTACAAGTTTTTGAAAAAATTAAAAACGATCAACGCCATCATACAATAACTTTACTTTGGGAAAACAATGTCGAAGACCGATGTTTTTCAGAATGGAACATGGCTTACCACAAACCTAATAGTGAAAGTATCAAAGAATACATTAACAACTTATTACTACTTTCTATGCTTTCGGATAAATCTAAAGCCTCATTATTAAGTTTTTGGACCTCTGTAAGAAGAATTTTAAGTGACAAATAAATCAAACCATTCAATGGGTTTGATTTACTACATTCTACCTAACTTTCGTATTAATGTAAATTATCAACAAGTTCTTCAACTTTCATAGTTCCATTATTTTTTAATTGTGTGTGCCAGCTAAAGGCTTTTTCGAGAATATGTGGAGTTTGTCCGCCTAACGCATAAGCCTCTTCAAAATAGGCTAACAATTGATATTTATATTCTGGATGTACACAATTTTCAATAATAACTCGCGCTCTTTCAACAGGTGCCAAACCTCTAATATCTGCTAACCCTTGTTCAGTTACTAAAATATCAACGTCGTGCTCTGTATGGTCCGTATGAGAGACCATAGGAACAACATGAGATATACGACCTTCTTTAGAGATCGAAGGGCAAGCAAAAATACTTAGGTAACCATTTCTTGCAAAATCACCAGAACCTCCAATGCCATTCATCATTTTAGTACCAGCGATATGTGTAGAATTTACATTTCCGTATATATCTACTTCAATCGCTGTATTAATCCCAATTACCCCCAAACGACTAATAACTTCAGCTGCATTACTAATATTCTGTGGTCGTAATAGTAATTTTTCTTTATATTTTTCAAAATTACTGAAGATCTTATTTGAGCACGATTCGGTTACCGTAATTGATGAAGCTGACGCGAATAACAATTTACCAGAATCAAAAAGCTCGAATGTACTATCTTGAAGTACTTCAGAATACATTGTGAGATTTTTAAACTTACTATCAGTAAAACCCGATAGGATAGCATTAGCCGTCTTACCAATACCTGCCTGTAGAGGCAGCAATGATTCTGTGAGTCTCCCCGCTTCTACTTCATTTTCGAGAAACTTAAGAATATGATGAGAGATAGCCTTCGTTTTTTCATCGGGGTCAGCGATTACAGCAGGACTATCTGGCACTTCTGTAAAAACAATAGCTGCCACTTTATTTGGATCAATTTTTATATAAGGATCTCCTATTCTTTTATCGGAATTTAATACAGGAATAACCTCACGATTCGGTTGCTTTTTCAATAGCTTCACATCATGAATACCGGCAAGACTCTCTGGGAACGTCGTATTAATTTCAATGATAATCTGATCTGCATTATCTGCAAAAATGGGAGAATTCCCAACCGAAGTCGTAGGTACAATATAACCGTCTTCTGTAATAGACACGGCTTCAATAATAGCGATATCAATTTTAAATTTATCAATCTTTTGAAGCATATCTGCTGTTTGACCCAAATGTTGGTCGACATAAAGCACCTCATGACTATTAATACTTTTTCGCAATGTAGGATCTGCCTGAAACGGCATTCTTTTGTATAAGGCTCCATTTTTAGCTAAATCTGCATCTGTATCATACCCCAAAGAAGCTCCACTTAATACAGTAACTTTTAAATCCTCGTGCAATGCTCTTTTTGCAAATTGAGGGAGCACTGTTTTACTATCACCTGCCTTGGTAAAACCACTAACACCTAACACATCTTTATTTTTTATCAATAAAGCCGCCTGTTCTGGAGTTTGAATTTTATCTAAATAAGGGGAATATTTTATTCTTTGTTTATTATTGATCATTTTACAAAATTTTGCTAAAAAAATTACCTTTTATATTCTTATCGCTCATTTTATTATGTTTTTAATAAAACGAAGTTGCAATTTATAGAAGATATTTATTGTCTATTTATTGAAAAAAGACAATATTTTATTAATTTAGTGCAAATAAGTTCCTGTTTAGATATATTATGAATTCTAAGTATTATTTAACCGAAGTTGATAAGAATCCACAAAGCATATTTTGCTACCATAACTTAATGGGAGAAAAATTCATAGAAACGCATAGTCACGATAAAGGCCAATTTATATATGTTGAAGGTGGTGTGGTTCATATAAAAACCAATACTAGAATGTATTATCTACCAGCACGCCATTATATGTGGATTCCGTCTGGGGTAAGACACTCCATCTATCCTAGCTCTCCAAAAGTTGTAATGCGAAATCTTTATTTCCCAGTATCATCTATCTCCTCAGTATTTTATAGTAAAGAAGGTATTTACCCTATAAATAACTTACTTATGGAAATGTTACTTTTTACAAAAACTTGGAATGGTGATATTTTAAAATCGCAAAAAAACAAGCATCTCATTGTCAGTTCATTTAAGGTGCTTTTAGAGCAAACAGTTTCAAAATCCCTGCATTTAGAACTGCCTCACCCTACTGACAACCGATTAATTAATATTACGAATTATCTTAAAGATGAAATACACCAAGAACATTTATTGCCACAATTGGCTTCAAAATTTAGCATGACAGATAAATCCCTATACCGACTTTTTAAGAAAGATGTGGGCATGTCTTTTATTAAATATTATACGCAATTACGCATATTTAAGTCTTTAGAATATTTAATGAACTCCGATTATAATATATCTGAAATTGCCCATATGGTGGGCTATAGTAGTTTACCTACTTTTAGCAATACATTTAGTAACGTAATGGGGAAACGGCCTTCAGAATACAGAAAATCGAATGAAATTTATTTAGATGCTTAATCTAAATAAATCCTATTAATTCTTATACGTTCTCTTATTGAGTTAACTAAGAAGTATTCTTATTCTATCAACATTTTAAATTAGGTTTTAGATCGTTTTTAACGCTGAAAACGCCCAGAAACGTTCCCCTCTAAAATAGATATAACATCGTCTGCATTAGCATAATTAACATCACCTTCATACGTATGTTTTAATGCACAAGCCGCACTTGCAAATTGCATGGCTTTAAAATCATCGTATTGTTGTAAACCGTGAATTAAACCTGCGGCGAAAGCATCACCTGTGCCAATTCTATCTATAACATGAGTAATATCTAAATCTTCAGATTCTTTAAATTCAACACCATTCCACATTCTTGCTCTAATGCGATGCCATGATGAATTTAAAGAAGTTCTTATTTTATCGAACACCTTTTCAATAGATGGGAAAGTTTCCATCAATTGTTTACTCGCTTTTAAAAAATCTTCATTTGAATAGCTATAATCCGTATCTAAAACTTCATTAATTTCATTAATACCACCAATAAAAATATTAGAATAGTGCAGTAATTCTATTAAAGACGATTTAGCATCTTTTCCATATTGCCATAAACCATTACGGTATGTTGGATCCGCAGAAACGGTGATTCCCATTTCTTTAGCTAAAACAAGGCCTTCTTTTAAAGTATCAAAGGCACCTTGCGTTAATGCTGGAGTAATACCAGTCCAGTGCATCCAATTCGCTTTTTTTAACGCCTTTTCCCAATCTACCATCGAAGGAACTATTTCCGAAAAAGAAGAATGAGATCTATTATAGGAAATTTTACTAGGACGCATTACGGCACCTACTTCTAAAAAATAGACTCCTAATGGTCGTTTTGAATATTCTATTGAGGAGGTACTTACACCAAATTTTCTAATGTATGCTAAAGCTGTATCTCCAATAAAATCATCGGAAACAACACCTATATGTTTCACTTTACCACCAAAATTTGCTATAGAAATACCAACATTTAATTCTGTACCACCAAAATAGAATTCAGCGATATTAGATTGCATAAACTTTTTGTTACCTCTTGGTGAAATACGCATTAAAACTTCCCCGAATGTAATAATCTGATTCATATTAGTATGTTTTGACGTTCTCAAATAAATCTTTTAATTTACTAAAGATATGGCTAAAAATTATTTTGTGATAAAAGATACGGACTAAAACTTATTTGAATGAATTAATATTATACATTGTAAAAAATTTTACACACAGAAATTAAATATTTTAAATGGATTTCATTCCGATTGAAACTAAGCGTCTCATTTTAAGATCAATCACAGAAGCTGACACACTAGATTTTTATGAATTAGACTCTAACCCAGAAGTCCATCTCTTTCTTGGAAATGAACCTGTTGTAAAAATTGAAGAATCCCATTCCATGATTAACAAAATCTTGCAACAGTATAAAACTCATGGAGTAGGCCGTTTAGCCATTATAGAGAAATCAACAAACCATTTTGTAGGTTGGTCTGGTTTAAAATATGAGAAAGATTACAGAACTCAATTCAATTATTATGATTTAGGATCCAGAATTAAAGAACAATATTGGGGAAAAGGGTATGCAACGGAAGCCGCTATTTCTTCCTTAGAATACGGCTTTAAAACGTTAAAACTTGCAGAAATTGGTGCTGTTGCAAATATAAATAATAATGCATCTAACGTCATTTTAAAAAAAATAGGGATGCATCTTACCAGTACGTTTGAATATAACACTGAGGTATTAAATTGGTACATTATAAAAAACCCATATCTATAAAATATAATGAGCAAAAAATGCCATTATGAGCAGACTAGAAATACATTTTAAACTTAATTATTAGTATTTCTCACTAGTCTCATAATGACACTTCAATCAAATTAAACTTCGTATTAGTATTGTTTAAGCGGTTTATTATTGTTGTTGCAATTTAAAGTTAATCGGAATACTGTAAGGTACACTTACATTCATATCACGTTGTCTTCCTGGTTCCATTTTTGGTAATAAATTAATGATACGTTCTGCTTCTGTTTCTAAAAGTTGGTCTGGTCCTCTACTCTTAACTTTAGTAACATTTCCATTTTTATCAATTAAAAAGAACACATACACCTTACCATCAATATTAAGTTCTGCAGCCGCTTCGGGGTATCTAAAGTGTTTTTGCAGATGTTCTTGAATTTTTCGCTCAAAACACGCTCTTAATTCTTTATTGTTTCCTGTACAACCTGGGAATTGCGGCACCTTTTCAATCAATGCAAAAGGCACTTCAATATCTTCTTCTACTTCTTCTACAGCGACGTCTTCAATACCAACTTCACGCTCATCAATAGTATCGTCTTGCCCTATCTCTGTGCTTTGTATAACACTTTCTTCAACATCTTCAACATCTTCTACAATTGTAATAACTTCAGTGACTACTTGTTGTTGCGGAGGAGGAGGTGGTGGCAACATATTGATTACTGTGATCGGAATATCTTCATCAAATTGAGCCTCTAACATTAAGACGTCAATTTTAACGGCTTCTTTATCGTAAGTCTTATGTTCTAATCCTAAATACGTTAGGAGTAACATTACGTTTAAGCCAACAGCAAAAAATAAACTGCTGTTTCGACCTACATTTGCTTTTGGGTTTTTTTTGAGTTCCATGACGTTTAATTTTGTTATATAAAAGTAGGTATCATAAAGCTTAGAAATTATGACTTATATCATGTTTACCTTATTATCAACGTCTTAAGATTTATAAGTTATCTAATTGATTATCATTTCCGTTCTCACTAATTGTCCAAAAGAATCCAATAAAGAAGAATTGATCTGCAGCAGGAGTTAATGCTCTTCTATTAAATTGGCCATTTAAGTTTGGAGTGTCTGCGTACTGATAGCCATTTACATTTTTAATACCCAACACATTATTTACAGAGACATAAAGAATCTTTTGTTTATCTAACAAATAAGCCCAGTTTAAACTCAGATTACTAAATGGTTTTGTGCGTTCATTTAGAAAGTCATTTGTATTTGGATTGGTATATGGACGACCAGAAGAAAACCCATAATCAAATCCAACTTGACTTTTCCAGCTTTCTATCCAGTACTTTCCAACAATAGAAACATTATGATTGGTCGCATAACTTGGCTGTACAGCACTTGTATAATTTCTATAATCGCGTTCGGTATCTAAATAGGAATAACTGATCCAATAATCTATGTTTTTAATACTTGTGTTATCTCGCCAAAATAAATCGAGGCCTTGCGCATAACCATCACCTGTAGATTCAAAATTAGTCCCAAAGGTTTCAAACTCACCATCAAACTTTATCAGGTTATCATAATCTTTTCTATACGCTTCGGCTCTAAATATTTTTCCATCATTTACATATTGATAATTAACTATATAATGTGATGTTTTTTGCGCTTTTAAATCGTGTTCAAATTTTAAAATAGTACTATTTGGGTTTTGAAAAAAGTTGCCATAAGCCAAAGAAAACTGTCCATTTTTAGAATTTTTATAAGCTAATGCAGCTCTTGGTGCGATATCTGTTGCATTAAATATTGAACTATGGTCTGCTCTCACTCCAAATTTTAATGCCAAATCTTTAGAAAAAAGGACATCTGCTTCTGCAAATACTGCAGTTATATTATTATTAAAACCATAGGTTTCATTAATAGTATCTTCTTTATAATTCTCATCAAAATCGGTTACAAATTGTTCGACTCCAAAACTTAACTTGAGTCTGCTATTGAATCGTTTTTTTAATTTCAACTTTACATGTGCTGAATTTTCAGTATCATTAATCTGACTGGTTTGAACACCTATATTATTTTTAGCATAGGTATAACTCACACCTGAAGTTAAAGTCCAATTGCTTCCTAAACCACCTTTGTAAGATGTGTTGAGATAGAAATTATTGTTATTCAACTTAAAATCAATACCATCTTCATAATTGATATCTTCTTGATTCAATTCAAATTTTGTAGCATCAAAAGCGGCATAAAATTTCAACATGCCATTATTCAATTTTTGTCTAAAAACAATTTCACCTTGCGCACCAACGAAAGGAGTTTTCCATTCGTTTTTATCTTCAAAAATTGCTAGATAAGGTGCCAAATTAATATAGTTGGCGTTAAAACTTAAGGACGATTTTTTCCATTTCTGTGTATTTCCTAAACTAGCGCCGACACTCATAATACCAATATCAGTTTTCTCTTGGTCTGATTCGTCAATAGTATTTAAAAGCAGTATACTCGATAATGCTTGTCCGAATTCGGAAGAATAACCTCCAGTAGAAAACGTAATACCATCAAATAAAAATGGAGAGTACCGTCCGCGCGTCGGAATGTTATTAGTCGTTGGTGTGTAGGGAGTAAAAACACGAATACCATCGATAAAGATTTGTGTTTCATCTGCATTACCTCCGCGCACAAATAAACGTCCATCTTCTGCTACATTTGACGTTCCTGGCAAAGTCTGTAACGCGCCTACATAATCACCTAAAGCACTTGCCGTAGTAACCACATCTAAAGGTTTTAAAACAGAAACCTTAGAGTTATCACTCGCCTCAAATGTACCTGCGCTGATAATTACAGCATCTAAAGATTCTACATCTTCTCGCAATTTTATTTGAAGGTTCTGCAGTTTTGAAACATCCTCTACAATCGTTTTAGTTTCAAAAGACAAAAAGGAAATGATTAAGTTTTGTGTTCCTGTTTCAGCTGTTGAAAAAGCGAATTTTCCATGGTCATCTGAAGTAGCTCCATCATAAGTGCCCTCTAAATACACATTGGCACCAATAATAACCTCCCCTTTAGTATCTGTAATTTTTCCTGCAATAGTAGTTTGTGTAAAAGCAATTGTACTTATAAAGACCGTGATGATTGTGATTAGAGTTTTACTCACAATATTTCTATTCTTCTTTTTGTGTTCGTGAATCTCTGATTTCATGATGTGATTGGTGATTAAAGGTTCGTTTTTTGTTGATGAGACAAATTTGACCTATTTTTAAATCTGCATGAATTCTATTATACTGAACTGTATAATATCAATGACGAATTGAATATATTTGGTTCTATCCATAAAGCATCGTTACTAAAAACCAACAGACATGTTATCTCATACCGAAAAACTATTCAGCATTTTATTCTTTATAATTGTACTTATTGAACTTGTAACAGGAAGTGTAGCATCGCTAAACACAATACATTACATAGCAAAACCTGCTATTGTGATTAGTCTTAGTGTTTTGTTTTTAAAAACGTCTGAGTCACTGCCTAAAACGATAAAAAACTTAACGCTTTTAGCTTTGTTTTTTTCAGTTCTAGGAGATATATTACTGATGTTTGTAGATAAATCATCTCACTTTTTTACATTGGGATTGGTTGCTTTTTTAACAGCTCATGTGATGTATGTTTTTGTCTTTTTGAAACATAGAAACAAGCAAAAATCACCTTTAGGATTTATAGCAGTATTACTCGTTTATGCAGCGATCTTATTCTATTTTTTAAATGGAAATTTAGGAGATATGTTCATTCCTGTTGTCATTTATATGCTAGTTATATTAAGCATGGCCACTGCAGCTTATTTAAGAAAAGACAAGGTAAATATATTGAGTTATGGTCTCGTCTTTTTAGGAACTATATTATTTATGATTTCTGATAGTATTTTGGCACTTAATAAGTTCTATGCCTCTCTAAACTATTCTGATTATAGCATTATGATAACCTATGCTCTAGCCCAATATTTAATTGTGATTGGGATTTTAAAGCTCAAATATGAAGTGATTCTAAAATAACAGATCGCTTTGAAGATCATAACCTTTTAGTTCCTAATCATTTAAAAGACAGTCATTATCCTACGATGACATGGCCACCTACTTTTTAAATGGCCTGATAATAAGTCGTGCTGCTTTATCAAAATTGATGTAGTTATACGTCCAGTTAAACAGTACAATAACGCGATTTCTAAAACCTACTAAAGACATCAAGTGTACAAACATCCAAATAAACCAAGCAAAAAAACCACCAAATTTATAATGTTTTAAATCCACAACGGCTTTATTTCTTCCAATCGTTGCCATGGAGCCTTTGTCTTTATAAACAAAGGGTTTCAAGGGCTTATTTTCAATTAATCGCAATAAATTTTTCCCTAATAAATTACCTTGTTGTATGGCTGGCTGCGCAACTTGAGGATGCCCTTTAGGATACGCTTCAGAAGCCATTAAAGCAATATCTCCAACAGCAAAAATATTAGCGTAATCCTCAACTTGATTAAATTGATTCACTTTATAACGGTTTGCTCCTTCTATTATAGCCTCCGCATTTAATCCTTGTACGGGAGCACCTGTAACACCAGCAGCCCAAATTAAGGTTTCAGATTCTAATTTTAATTCAGAATTAGTTGTTACCGTTGTACCATCATAATGCTTTACAAACGTGTTACAATGTATTTTGACACCTAATTTATTTAAAAATTTTGTTGCCTTTTTTGAAGCATGTTCACTCATTGGTGGCAATACACGATCTGCACCTTCCAATAAATGAATGTGCATATCATCAGGATCTAAATCATGATAATCTCGCGGTAAAATATTATTCTTCAGTTCTGCTATTGCACCAGCGAGCTCTACTCCTGTTGGTCCTGCTCCAACTATCACAAAATTAAGAAATGCTTCACGCTCACTTTTTGAATCTGCAATGGCTGCTTTTTCAAAATTCTGTAAAATAAGACTTCTTATATCTAAAGCTTGTGGTACCGTTTTCATTGGCATGCTAGAGGATTGAATCGCCTTATTACCAAAATAATTAGTTTTTGTTCCTGTAGCAAGAACCAAGTAATCATAAGCTAAATGACCAATAGACGTAATGATTTCGTTCTTTTCTGGTAGAATTTGCTCAACCTCAGTTAAACGAAAAAATGTAGTATGATGCTTTTTTATAATCTTTCGAAGTGGATACGCAATAGAATCTGGCTCTAAACCAGAACTAGATACTTGGTATAATAAAGGTTGAAACGTATGGTAGTTACGTTTGTCTATTAAGACCACTTGAACATTTTTATTAGCCAAGGATTTTACTAAATTTATACCAGCAAAACCACCGCCTATGATGACGATTCTTGGTAGATTAGACTGTGGAATATTCATTAAATATCTATTGTAATTTCGGCTACAAAAATACGAATTATCAAACCTAAAATTGTCTTTTAAAACAATTGTTGAATAAATTTGTAACAAAATAGAAACTCTTACTACTAATTAGATAACCAACTAATTTCATCAATTGAACAAAGAACTAGAACATAGTTTTGTAGAACAGTTGCAAAAGCATCAAAACATTGTGCATAAGGTGTGTAGATTATACACCAACAATGCAGATGCGCATAACGATTTGTTTCAAGAAATCACCATACAATTATGGCGAGCCTTCCCTAAATTTAGAGGAGATGCTAAATTTAGCACTTGGATGTATCGTGTAGGGTTAAATACCGCAATTACGTTATACAGAAAATCGAAAAGAAGTATAAATACGCAGGAATTTGACTCCGTTGAGTTTAAAATAAAAGCGGAAGAATATGATGATACAGAAGAGCAGCAATTAAAGCTCTTGTACCAAGCTGTACATCAATTAAATGATATTGAAAAAGCTTTAGTTTTCTTGTATTTAGAAGACAAGGATTACAGAGAAATAAGCGCGACTTTGGGGATATCTGAAGTGAATGCACGAGTGAAAATGAATCGCGTTAAAAAGAAATTAAAAACCATACTTAATCCGTAACATTATGGATGAATTAGAATTATTAAAGAAGGATTGGAATAAATCCGAGAATCAATATAAATCATTTACAGATAGTGATATCTATAAAATGAGTCATAAAAAATCGTCTAGCATTGTAAAAACCTTATTTTATATAAGTGTTGCAGAGTTAGGGTTATGGATTCTTATAAATGTTTTACCTTATTTTTCGTCTGATACTTATAAAGAGAGTTTAGATAAGAGTTATCACAACCCTGTGTTTGTTGGTATTACAATCTTTGGATTTATTGTAATCTTTATGTTTATATATTTATTGTATAAATCCTATAAATCAATTTCTACCACAGACAGTGCAAAAAAATTGATGGAGAGTATTTTAAAAACACGTAAAATTATTAAATACTATGTGATTTATAATTTAGTCGTGATTTTTATTTCTGTACCATTAACATTCTATTTTGAGTTTAATCAAAATATAGAGTTTCACGATCAAGTTGAAGCCTTTAACTCTAAACAAATGCTATTCCTTTATGGATTTACTGTTTTATTAACAGGCGTATTCATATTAGTATTTTGGTTATTTTATAAGCTAATTTACGGGATACTTCTAAAACGATTAAACAGAAACTATAATGAATTAAAGAAGATGGAAGTTTAAGGTGTTTTAAGATTTACGAAGTAACTTTCTATAATAAAAAACTGAGTTCATAACCCATTGTGATTATGAACTCAGTTTTTCTCCACGCCTTAAAATCTAAAACGTATAGCTCAATTATAGTGCTCTATATATAAGATTTACATAACTCGTAATGCTCATTATGACGACTCAAAGATTACAAAGGATAAGTATCTATCCTAATTGAAAGCATTACACTTTTGAACCATAAGATGGAATTTTATGAAGACTAAAATCTACATATCGCGCAATTCCTTATTTAAACGCTCATTTTCCTCAAGTACGTCTTGCGGAATTACTTTTAAAAATGAAGGGTGTTGCTCAATAGCATATTCAATTTTTTCAACGATAGAATCAATAGATTCATTCTCGTAATCTATTTCTAAAGGAGCTTTTATTTCAAAAGATTGAAATATATTTTTCTTTTTAACGCGTAACCCTTTTTTATCAAACGAACGCCTAAAACCATCAATAACAATTGGTATAACAATAGGTTTGTAGCGTTTAATAATATGAGCAGTTCCTTTTCTAATCGGTTTAAATGGTGTAGTTGTTCCCTGCGGAAATGTTATAACCCAACCATCATCTAAAGCTTTCCCAATACTAGAAATATCACTCATTTTTACCTGGCGGTTAACATCCTTACCTTGTGATCTCCATGTACGTTCAATACTTATAGAACCTACATAAGCTAAAACTTTTGGTAAAAGTCCAGATTTCATAGTTTCCTTTGCAGCTACATAGTACACATTAAGCTTAGGATTCCATAGATATCCTATATTCTTAATAGAATCATCACGATTACTTAAACTAGCATTAAACACATGAAACATTGCAATTACATCTGCAAAATAGGTTTGATGATTAGAAATGAATAAGACGTTATTGTCTGGAAGATTTTTAATGATTTCTGAACCTTCGATCTGTAATTCATTAAATCCTCTAAAACGACGATGCGTTAAGGCACCTAAGATTCTAATCAACCATTTTTTAACCCAAAGTATATGTCCAAAAGGATTTCTTTTAAATAATCCCATAGTAAATTTTTCAAATTTTGTCAATTACAAATGTAACCATTAAGTTAAATTATAAAACTTGTTTTAACAAGTCTTTTATTTCTCCAAGCATCATTGCGGTTGCTCCCCAAACAATATGGCCATTAAATTTAAAAGCTGGCACATCAACCTCCTCATTAAAAGATGTTGGTACTCTTGTGTTTAACATTTTATTGTCACTTAAAAAATCACTCAACGATACTTCAATAATAGCTTCTACTTCTTCATCTTGTTTGGTAAAAATTAAATATTCTTTTGAAATACCAATATAAGGATGCACCATAAAATTACTTGGAGGAATGTATAATGGTGACATTTTTTTTAAAACATCTATATGTAATGGGTTTACACCAATCTCTTCCTCTGTTTCTCTAATTGCCGTAACCATTAAATCATTATCATCCTCATCTTCATATTTACCACCAGGAAAACCTACTTGGGCAGAATGCACTCCTTTATACGTTTTGCGAAGAATGAGAACGAGATAGGTTTCATCATTAGTATTTGGGTAAAATAACGCCATAACTCCAGCCTTTCTAGCAGTTTTAGACTTCTCTTTCATTTTTTTTGCCAAGTCCAGCCGATAAGGTGGAGACATTTTTGCATGAGAGTCTTCGCCTGAAAGCTCAAGATGTTTTATTTTTACTACAGATTCTAAAAACGTATTAAAAAGCATTTATGAGATTTCAATTAGTGTTTCCAATGATTATTGGATTTGGATTATTACTTCTGAGTTGTGAAGATAAACAAACTTCAAAAAAAACAAATACAACAGTTGTAAAAGATTCTATTAAATCGAAACCAAAAGTTGAATCAAAAAAGCCAGCCACATCAGAATTCCCGTTACTTACAGATAACAACGCGATGGAATTCTTTTTAAAATATGAAAAAGAAAACAAAGAAGATAAGGTAAGAATAACCACTGATTTTGGAATTATAGAAATTCAGCTGTATGATAAAACCAAATTCCATAGAGCCAATTTCGTTTACCTAACGAAACGCCAATATTTTAATGGCACACTGTTTTATAGAGTCGTCAAAAACTTTGTTATTCAAGGAGGCAGTAGTGACGATTATAATATTGCCGAAAGACAACAGAAAATTGGTAATTACTTGTTACCACCAGATACAAAAAGAGGTTATACTCATAAACGAGGCGCGATTTCTATGCCAAGTAGCGAAATTGAAAATGCTTATAAACTAGCCTCGCCTTTTCAGTTTTTTATAATTCAACGCGACGGTGGAGCAGATTATTTAGATGGTGATTACACTGTTTTTGGTGAAGTCACGTCTGGGATGGATGTCGTAGATAAAATTGCGAATGTAAAAACCGATGACGGAGATTGGCCTCTAAGTAATGTTTATATTAGAAAGGTGGAGTTGATTGAGTGATTTTATGGTAGAGTCATAAAGTTGAAAAGACACGAAGAGTCAAAGTTATAAAGTCATATGGAAGCGTGTATTTTTTAATATAACGATTTGTATAACCGGTGACAACCTTTTTCTCTGCGAGTCTCTGTGAGCACTCCGTGAATCTCAGTGTGATTTTATTTCACTAAGGCGTAAAAGGCGCAAAGTTGAAAATCAAAAAAAAGATTCAAAGTAAAAGATTACTAAATCGTATATTTTTATATGATATGTGAAACTGGTGGCAACCTTTTTCTCTGTGAGTCGCTGTGAATACTCCATGAATCTCAGTGTAATTTTTTCCGCTAAGACGCAAAAGTCGCAAAGCTTCAATATGAAAGATAACAGATGTGTCTATTTTTATAACTCATAATTTATGATTCATTTCTTTGAAACACATTTAATTGCTGTGTAACCTGACTTAAGAATTATAAAATATTTAAGAAATATCCTCCCTATTTTCAGTACCTTGTTTTCCTTATAAAAACCACCAATTATGATATCTAAATCGATTAAGGCTACCTTAATTTGTAGCATTGTACTTTTTTCTAGCTGTAAAGAAGAAACCAAAATTCCCGAAAAAACCATGAGTGATAATGTATTAATCCAGAAATGGACAGGACCTTATAAAGGTGTTCCTGCTTTTGATAAAGTTTCAGTCGAAGCCATAAAACCAGCAATGGAAGAAGCTATGAAACTTAACCTTGCTGAGATTGAGACTATTACTAATAACCCTGAATCTGCAACTTTTGAAAACACAATTGTGGCTATGGAAAGTACAGGGAAAGAACTTAGTCGTGTGTTTACCTACTATGGAATTATGGGAAGTAATGTGTCTTCACCTGAATTTAGAGCTGTACAAGCCGAGTTAGCACCAAAACTTTCAGATTTTAGATCAGAGATCTCTCAGAACGAAAAATTATTTCAGCGTATAAAAACTGTTTATGATGCGTCTCAAGAAACACCTTTAGAATCGCAAGCACAGCGTGTAGTGGATTTAACCTACAAGCAGTTTGAAATGAATGGTGCCAATCTTAATGTTGAAAAGAAAAAGCGCTATGCTGAAATCAACAAAGAATTATCTACACTTTATACTGATTTCGCAAATAATGTACTGCATGATGAAGAAAATTATATCACGTATTTAAAAGAAGATCAATTAGGCGGTTTAGCAGATGGTTTTATAAAATCAGCGGCAAAAATAGCAACAGATAAAGGTGAAACCGGAACATATGCTATTACCAATTCACGCTCGTCAATGGATCCATTCCTTACCTACTCTACAGAACGCGAATTGCGTAAACAAGTTTGGGAAAACTATTATTCTAGAGGAGACAATGGAGATGAGTACGATAACAATAAAATTATTGCTGAAATATTAAAACTACGTAAAGAACGTGTCGGTTTAATGGGATATGACAATTATGCAGAATGGAGATTGCAAGATCGTATGGCAAAAACACCAGAAAACGCAATGGACTTAATGATGGCTGTTTGGCCAGCTGCAACTGCCAGAGTAAAAGAAGAAGTTGCCGATATGCAAACAGTGGCTAACGAACTTGGCGACAACATTACTATAGAACCATGGGATTATAGATACTACGCAGAAAAAGTACGTAAAAAGAAATACGATTTAGATAGTGACGAAGTGAAGCAGTATCTACAATTAGACAAACTAACAGAAGCTATGTTCTTTACGGCTGGCGAATTGTTTAATTATAAATTCACACCGGTTGCAGAAGGCTCAGTTCCGGTATTTCATGAGGATGTAAATGTATGGGAAGTTACCGACAAAGATTCTGGAAAACATATTGGTTTATGGTATTTAGACCCATTTGCGCGTCAAGGTAAACGTTCTGGTGCTTGGGCAACAACCTATAGAAGTTCTGATTCTTTTGAAGGAGAAAAAAATGTTTTAGCCTCTAACAATTCTAACTTTGTAAAACCAGCGCCAGGGGAAGCTGTCTTAGTATCATGGGATGATGCAACGACATTTTTTCATGAATTTGGTCATGCCCTTCACTTCTTCTCTGCCGATGTAAAATATCCAACCTTAAATGGAGGAGTTAGAGATTACACAGAGTTCCAGTCGCAACTATTAGAGCGTTGGTTATCTACAGATAAAGTCATCAATCAATTTTTGGTACATTATAAAACAGGAGAACCAATCCCAGCAGCTTTAGTTGAGAAAATAAAAAATGCTTCTACATTTAACCAAGGCTTCGGAACCACAGAATATTTAGCCTCTGCTTTAATTGATATGAAATTGCACTTAGCAGACCCAACAGATATTGACATTGATAAATTTGAACGAGAAACTTTAGACGAATTGGGTATGCCAAAAGAATTACCGATGCGTCACAGAACACCACAGTTTGGACACGTTTTCTCTGGAGAAGGTTATGCAACCGCTTATTATGGTTACATGTGGGCAGATGTTTTAACAAGTGATGCTTCTAAAGCGTTTAGAGAATCTGAAGGTGGTTTTTATGACAAAACAGTTGCTGATAAATTAGTGAAGTATTTGTTTGCACCTCGTAACGCTATGGATCCTGCAGAAGCTTATAGAAAATTTAGAGGACGTGATGCTAAGATTGAAGCCTTAATGAAAGATCGTGGATTTCCTGTTCCTGAGACTAAATAGTTAGACTTATTTCTTAGTTCAGGTATTTAAAAATGATAAAGAATAACAAAATTGCCGTTTAAAAAAAATCTTGGAATGTAACTTTGGGAAATTTATAATTTGTATTTATGCGCTATTAAACATTTAGATAGTGTCCATAAAATCAAAAAATAGAATTTATCAACTAGACTTGTTTCGGTTTTTTGCGGCTTTAATTGTTGTTCTTTATCATTATTTTTTTAGAGGCTATGCGGCAGATAATTTATCTGATTTAGACTTTAGTGAAATTAGTGATTACTTCAAATATGGTTTTTTAGGTATAAATATATTCTTCATTATTAGTGGGTTTGTGATCTCATTGTCGATCAAAGATAGATCGTTGATCAAATTTATAATTTCAAGACTATCAAGATTATATCCCATTTATTGGATATGTGTTTTAATAACTTTCGTTGTAATATTTTTATTTGGCGTTCCTAAATTTACAGCCGAATTAGTGCAGTTTATTCTAAACCTTTCGATGTTTCATAATTACCTAGGAGTTGAAAGTATTGATGGCGTTTATTGGACGCTGTTTATAGAAATGAAATTCTATATTTTCATCATTGGTTCATATTTAGTTTTAAATAAATTTAAACCAATAAAACTAGATTATTTAATTTATACCTGGCTGACGCTTTCGGTATTGTATCTCTATTTTAGTGAACTTTTTATCTTTAGAATTGGTAAATCGCTTTTCATTTTAGACTGGAGCTCTTACTTTATTGCAGGCATGATTTTATATCAGATTTATAAAAGTAAATTAAATATAAAATATGCTCTATTATTATCCATTGCATTATTTACATCCATACAACATACTATAACTGAAACGGCTAAAAAAGCAAATCATTTTAATATTGAATTCTCTCCGCTAATTGCTTGCAGCATCATTGTTATATTTTACTTACTCATATTACTTGTGGCCTGTGGTAAACTGAGAAGTATCAATTCTTCAAAATTTATAAAAATTGGAATGTTGACCTATCCTCTTTACTTAATTCATCAGAAAATTGGATACATTATTTTCGATAATTTAGGAAATGACACGAATAAATATGTCGTAGTAATTTCGACAACTTTTCTTATGATTCTGTTATCATATATTTTAAGTGAATTTTATGAACGTAGAGCCTCAAATTACTTGAAAGTTAAATTGAAACAACTAACAAGCAAATACTTAAAGTAATCAGAAAAAATAAGTGCTAAATTGTAGCTCGTATTTCACTTGTAATAAAAGCCAAATCAATTATAGACAATAAAAAAAATTAACCTAAGATTTTAACTAATAACTCCTTAAGCAAGTCTCCTTGAGGTATTGCATTAGCACCTACACCTTTGCTTTTAACATCTGTTTCGCGAAGTACACCAATAATATAGCTCACTTTTTTCATGGGGTAATTACGAGCAGCATCTAAATATTCATTAACAAAATAAGGATTCACTTTTAATGCCGAAGCCACACTACGTGGATTTTTGTCAGACATACCATGAAGATGTAATAAGTCTGAAAAGAATTTAAACAACAAAGCAACAGAAACAACTATAGGATTATCCTTTGGGTTTTCAGCAAAATACTTAGCAATTTGGTGTGCCTTTACTGCATTTCTACTACCAACGGCTTTGCGTAGTTCAAAATTATTGTAATCTTTACTTATACCAATATTTTCCTCAATATGCTCTGGTGTAATTTGAGTCCCTGCTGGTAAAACGATCTTAAGTTTATTTCCGACTATCTAATTTTTCTACGAACAAGAACATCAGAAGAGGAGATTAACAGTGTAAAATCACTTTAATCTGTAGCTATATCTCAAAAATGAGATTAAAAAAAACCTCTATATAAATAATATTTTTTTTAACACCTCCCTGACCCCCAGTATTCTATAATAAACAATTGAATAATAATTATTCGATTACGGAAACCCGTAGATAATTTCCCACAAGCTGAATTATGTTTGTAAAGCTTAAAAACTAAAATCCGAGCCTACCATAAGATGCATACGAAACCATAGAAAAATAATTTAAACTAAAACGCATACAAAAGTAGATTCAGGTTCATGTACGAGGTATTTACACAAAAAAATCACATTCAACATACACCTTTCAAAACAATTAAAAATAAACAAAGATGAAAACAAAAAAAACATTTTTATTCTATCAATTTTAATGTTCGCTATTCAAGCAGTTACGGCTCAAAAAAGTAATGTAGAAGAAAAAAATACCAAAGAAGCTCTCTTCATAATATTTTAATAGTTGGAGAAAGTTTTGAAAATTCAGATTTAGTTACTAAGAATTATGAAGCTTGGCCATTTCCAGAAAAATACAACGATCACAGGATTGAATTAAGTTCTTTTAACAGATCGGATTATACTTTGACAGATGAGGAGAGAGAGGCGCTTGGTATTAATAAAAGTGAAACTAATAAAATGATTAATAGCGCGCTATCTGGAGCTGCTTCTGATGTCACAGCCGGAGCAATTAGCAATAATTCTGAAGTACAATATGAGATTGATAAATTTATTAAAGCAAAAAAACTACCTTTTGAATTGGTTTCTAAGTGGTTTAATCTGAATCAATTTGGTCAAGAAGACTACCTCCCAATGAAACTTATTCAAGACAGAGGTATTTACAGTGCAAGTGCTCAAGAAATATCTGAGGCAGAAACAACCACTAGAGGTCTTAATGAACTTCAGAATTCAGGTAAGAATTTAATAAAAAACACATTTGTAGTTTTTACAAAAATGAATTTTGTTTCTAATGAGCCAATTGCATTAGCCATCAAACAAACAACGGATGCAGCAGCAAATGAATTGTCAAGTTTAGCTAGAGATTTAGCATTAAAGGGTTCTGAAAAAATATATAATAAAACAAAAGAAGGGTATTCTGTTTGGACAACAGCATGGCTATATCGTTTAGATTGGACAGAAAAAACGTGGTCAGAACTAGGGGAAATAATTAAGGCTAAAAGAAATGGTGAAGATGTAACCTTTGCTTCACTGGATGTTAACTTTGAATTTATTGGTACAGAAAAAGCTTCAAGTCTAGTCACATTTTCTTTAAAGGAGAAAAGAACAGAAGAACAGATCATCGAATTATCTACAATCAGGAATGTAGATCAGGTTTATGCCAAACTTCAAAAAAACCATGACGTTTTCAAGGCCAAGTCTCCTATTGTAATTGAAGATGGTGAAATTTATTCTAAAATAGGTATGAAAGAAGGTTTAGAGGGGGGTGAAAACTTTGAAGTACTTGAAGAAATATGGGACAGCGAAACAAACGAAATAACTTACAAGAAAATAGCATCTATTAAAGTGGATAAAAAACAAGTTTGGGATAATCGCTACGGTGCTTCTGAAGGAAAAGAAAAAGAGTTAGGTAAAACACTTTTTAAAGGAAAAGTAAAGAATTTAGCTTCAGGAATGTTAATTAGACAAATTAAATAATTATGAAAAAGACATTAATTTTAATTTCAATTCTATTTTTTGCAATTGGTACAGCAAATGCGCAATCTAAAAGAAACAAAAAAAGGCGGATATAGAAACTGCTAAATGGAATTATGATGTTGAATGTGTTGGAGAAGCTGCTGCAGGGACATACACTCTTAAAGTTTATTCCATATTAAGAGACGAAAGTATTGCAAGAGTACAAGCTTCTAAAAATGCTGTTCATGCTGTTATTTTTCAAGGCATTGATGGGCAAGGCACAAAGTGTACAAAAAAACCAGCTTTAGCCAGGTCTTCTAGCTTGGAAACAGAGTTTGAAGACTTTTTTAAAGAGTTTTTTGAAAGCAAAGGAAATAAAGACCTCAATAACTTTAGCAAATATGTTAATGTAATAGAGGGTGTGACAGATAGAATGAAAGTGGGTAAAAAAGAGTACAGAATAGGTACTCTAGTTACTGTTAATGTGACTCTATTAAGAAAAAAATTAGAAGAAGAAAACATTATAAAATCACTAGATAGCGGGTTTTAAAATTTATAAAAATGAAATTACAAAAACAAATATTAGTATTATTTAGTACTCTTTTGGCTATAAACTTATCGTTTTCTCAAGCAAAAAAACCGACTCTTATGGTCGTACCTGCTGATACTTGGTGTTATGAAAATGGATACTCTCAGACAATAGATAATCAAGGGGTGGTTAAAGACATCCCCTTATACCAAATGGCACTTCAACGTAATAGTGATTTAGCCTTGGTGATTACCCAAATTAATGGATTATTAAGCGAAAGAGGATTTAGTGCAAAAGACCTATCTGCCGAACTTAAAAAAGTAGAAGCAAAAAGCGCAGAACAAGAATTAAGATCATCAAAAAATACGGGGTCTGAAGTTTCGGAAACCCCTATTGATGCCCTAAAAAAAGCAGCTAAAGCCGATATTATTTTAGAAATGAGCTGGGCTATTACTGATAATGGACTTGAAAAGCAAGTTACTTTTATACTTAGAGGTTTAGACGCTTATACAGGAAAACAAATAGCAGAAACTTCAGGTACTGGAGCTCCCGATTTTTCTAGCCCATTACCTATTTTATTAGAAGAAGCTGTGAGTTCTCGAATTGATAAATTTCTAGCAAGTTTACAAACTACTTTTGAAGGATGGTTTGAAAAAGGTAGAGAAGTGAACTTAGGCATTCGCGTATGGGATGACTGGGAATACGATTTAGAATCTGATAATTTTGGTGATGATGAGTTAAGTTTTTTAATTGAAAATTGGTTAGATGCTAACAGTGTAAATGGGTCGTATACAACTATGGACGCAGAGGCTACAATGATGAATTTTGAACAAGTTAGAATACCAATGACATACGAGAGAAATGGGAAAATCAGAGGATTGGATGCTAGAAATTGGGCTAAGGGCTTAAGTGACTATCTCAAAGATCTTGGAATTGTAAATAAACTAACTATTAGAGGTTTAGGTGAAGCAACGCTTTATTTAGGGTCTAAATAATTAAACATTGACTATGAAATACTATTTAAATACACTTATTTTTATTCTGTTATTCTCTTTCTCATTCGGTCAGAACTCGCTAGGAAAAACAGATGATTTAGGTCGAATACAAATCTCTACTTATGTGTCTGATCAAATTGATGGTTTACCAGGTTCTGCTAAAAATTTATTAGAAAATAAATTAAACCAAATAGCGACCATGAATGGCATGGGTGGATCTCAAAATTCAAGATTTATAATTACACCAAATATTACGCTATTATTTAAAGAAGTTCTTCCTGGTCCTCCGAGGAAAGTAGTCATTACTCTTGAAGTCTATTTTTATATTGGAGATGGAATGAAAGGAACTTTATTCTCATCAGAAACATTAAAAGTAAAAGGCGTTGGCACAAGTGATACTAAGGCGTACATTTCAGCTATTAAACAAATTAAAGCTAAAAACCCAATTTTTAAAAATTTTGTAGATCAAGGTAAAGTGAAGATTATAGAATATTATAATTCTCAATGTGATTTTATTCTTAAAGAAGCAGAAGCAGCAAAAAGCAAAAAACACTATAATGTGGCAATTTCTAAGCTGATGGAAATCCCTCAAGTCACTAAGGAATGTTATGAAACAGCCATGGATCAAGTTGCCATTGTTTTTAAAGAAAAATTGATAACGAGTGTGAATACCATGTAACGAATGCCAATAATGAATGGAATGCAGGGTTAGACGCTAATTCCGCAAATAAAGCTTCTACTCATTTGTCTTTAATAGACCCAGATTCTAAATGTTATGAAGAAGGAGTGAAATTATCTCAACGCATCGGACAGAGAATACAAGAATTAGATCAAAGAGAATGGGATTTTAAAATGAAACAATATAAAAACAGAGAGGATAAAGAAAAAGCATTAATTGACGCTGTTAGAGATATTGGTGTTGCTCAAGCCAATAATCAACCAAAAAATGTTTATAATATAAAAGGTTGGTGGTGATATAAATGCCTATTTATAAAACTACTAACCATTGCAAAAAATCTAAAGTTATAGATTTCTAAAATCTAAACTCTTTTAATTTCTTTTTTGATCTGAATTTAAAAAAAAGATGATGAACAATCTTTAATAGACAGCCCTAGTTTATATATGCTAAATGTATTTTAAATAAATTACTCTCCTAAACATATTCTTGACAAAAGACATGCTGAAAAGTTAAATAATAATATAATTTTACATGCCAATGAAGAAGAAGAAGAAGAAGAAGAAGAAGAAGATGGACATTCTATTGTTAAACATATAAAAAGTAAAGGAGAGTTAAAATCTTTATTTATAAAGTGAAGGAAAGAAAGTTAATCTCATACTTTATAAACCATAAATAATATAAATAATTACACTACCCCAAAACTTTAACTAACAGTTCTTTAAGTAAGTCGCCTTGAGGTATTGCATTAGCACCTACACCTTTGCTTTTAACATCTGTTTCGCGAAGCACACCAATAATATAACTCACTTTTTTCATGGGGTAATTACGAGCAGCATCTAAATATTCATTAACAAAATAAGGATTCACTTTTAATGCCGAAGCCACACTACGTGGATTTTTGTCAGACATACCATGAAGATGTAATAAGTCTGAAAAGAATTTAAACAACAAAGCAACAGAAACAACTATAGGATTATCCTTTGGGTTTTCAGCAAAATACTTAGCAATTTGGTGTGCCTTTACTGCATTTCTACTACCAACTGCTTTGCGTAGTTCAAAATTATTGTAATCTTTACTTATACCAATATTTTCCTCAATATGCTCTGGTGTAATTTGAGTCCCTGCTGGTAAAACGATCTTAAGTTTCTTAAGTTCGTTATCAATTTTACTAAGATCGGTACCAAGAAATTCAACCAGCATTTGAGCTGCCTTTGGAGATATAATATAATCCTGACCAGCTAAAACCCGTCTAATCCAATCAGCTACCTGATTTTCATACATTTTCTTACTTTCGAAAACAACATTATCTTTTTTAAGCGCTTTATACAACGCCTTACGCTTATCTATTTTTTTGTACTTATAGTTAAGAACTAAAACTGTTGAAGGTTGCGGGTTAGCAGCATATTTTGCCAACTGCTCTATGGTTCTGCTTAAATCTTGTGCTTCTTTAACAATCACTACTTGGCGTTCTGCCATCATAGGGTAACGCTTAGCATTACTCACAATATCGTCTATAGACACATCGCGTCCGTAAAGCACCATTTGGTTAAAACCTTTTTCCGTTTCATCTAAAAGATGCTCTTCAATATAATCGGATATTTTATCAATATAATAGGCTTCCTCACCCATTAAAAAGTAGATAGGTTTTATATCTCCCTTTTTTATTGCAGCTACTATTTCTTTTATTTCGTCCAAATTATAAAAATACCAAGTTAAAAATTTCAAATTCTAAATGCTTAATTCAGCTTTACACTAAATTATTTCGATTTTAGTAATTGAAAATTGTGATTTGTGCTATTCTGCTTTAACTTTGAAAAAAATAAGCTATCCAAGGTGTTGCAAGAACTCAACTTTCCAAAGTTTGAATACCGTTTCAAAAGTACAGAAAATAAAGTTTCTATTTTTGATGTCATTCGGAAAAAATTTATCATTCTTCAACCCGAAGAATGGGTAAGACAACACTGCGTTCATTATCTAATTAATGAGAAAAAATTCCCAAAATCATTGATAAATGTTGAAAAAGAACTGATTATAAATGGCTTAAAAAAACGTTATGACATTGTCATTTTTAATTCCGACGGTAGTATTCATTTAATCGTAGAATGTAAATCGCACAGCATACAAATAGATCAGACTACTTTTGATCAAATTGCACGTTATAACTTAGCTTTAAATGCATCCTATTTAATGGTAACTAATGGTTTTAATCATTATTATTGTGAAATGGATTTTGAAGCAGAACGGTTTTCTTTTTTAAGAGATATTCCCAATTATACACCACACTAAATGTTACAAACCAAAGATATAGCGATTGTTATTTTAAACTGGAATGGGAAAGCCTTGCTTGAACAATTTTTACCTTCTGTTATAAACCATTCTGATGATGCTATCATTTATGTCGCTGATAATGCATCAACTGATGATTCTGTTAGTTTTGTTTCTGAGCATTTTCCAAATGTAGTATTAATTCAGAACGTTGAAAATGGTGGCTATGCAAAAGGTTATAATGAGGCTTTAAAACACGTTAAAGAACCTCTACTCTGCTTACTTAATAGTGATATTGAAGTCACAGAAAATTGGCTTCAAGCTATTATTTCAGAATTTAATAGCAATGAGAATACAGCTATCATTCAACCTAAAATTTTAGACTATAAAAATAAATCACATTTTGAATATGCTGGTGCTGCTGGTGGATTCATAGATAAGTACGGTTATCCGTATTGCAGAGGACGAATTTTTGACACCATTGAAGAAGATAACGGCCAATACAATGATACTAGAACTATTTTTTGGGCATCAGGCGCGTGTCTTTTTATAAAAAACGATGTATTTAAAAGTTTAAAAGGTTTTGATGAAGCCTATTTTGCTCACATGGAAGAGATTGATTTATGCTGGCGCGCATTTAATGCCAACTATATCACAATATATGTTGGGACTTCTACTGTCTATCATGTTGGTGGTGCGACCTTGAATAATACTAATCCCAAGAAAACCTATCTTAATTTTAGAAATAGCTTATTTACTCTAGTAAAAAATGCAGATACTAATTGGGCTTTTAGAGTTTTGTTTAGGATGCTATTAGATGGTGTTGCAGCGATGCGTTTCTTGTTTCAACTAAAACCAGCATTTCTATTTGCTATTTTAAAAGCACACCTATCTTTTTACTATAATTTACCTCGCCTCTTAAAACAACGAAAACAGCTTTCTAAGCGTTCTGGTTATTACGAAACAAACACTATTGTTTGGTCTTATTTCATAAATAAACGAACTCAGTTTTAAATATTTATAAAACTGTTAAAATTTATGTTAATCCATGGTCGGAGAACTTTTGTTTTCCATAATTTTGCTATGTTAAAATTAACGATTTAAACTAAAATTCAATTATGAAAAAATTAATGTTATTAGGTGTTTGTTCAATGTTGTTTTTAGCATCTTGTGTGTCTAAGAAAGAACATGTTGCGCTACAAGAAAAATATCAAGAAACCCAAGACTTATTAAATACTGCAACCGTTAAATTAAACAGTTGTCTCTCTGATGTTGCCGCTGCAAATGCGAGAGTAGAAACAATGAAAGATCAATTGGCTGATTTACGTAAGTCAAATCAAGATTTAATTGATACAAAAGGTGATTTAACTATCTTAACTAAGAAAGGTTCTGAAAACCTTGAGAAGTCTTTAGAGAGCTTAAAAGAACGTGATTTAAAAATTACAAGATTACAAGATGCGTTAACTAAAAAGGATAGTGTAACACTTGCTGTTGTAACTAGTCTTAAGAAAGCTGTTGGTATCAATGATCCAGATATCGAAATTAATGTAGAAAAAGGGGTTGTATTTATTTCTATCGCAGATAAGTTATTATTCCAAAGTGGAAGCTATACTGTAACAACTAGAGCTAACGAAATATTAGCTAAAGTTGCTAAAGTTATAAATAGCAAACCGGATTTTGAAGCTATGGTTGAATCTCATACAGATAATTTATCTTACAACAAGCCACCATTAGTTGACAACTGGGATTTAAGTGTAAAACGTGCAACTTCTGTTGTTAGAGTTTTAGAGAGCTTAGATGTTAATCCACAACAATTAATTGCTGCTGGTCGTAGTTCTTACGTTCCTTTAGTAGAAAACGATTCTGCTGAAAATAGAGCGAAAAACAGACGTACTCGTATTGTGGTAATGCCTAAAATTGACCAATTCTATGAAATGGTTGAAAATGAAATGAAAAATTTATCTGAAGGAAAATAATCCGAATAGATTTTAATATAGAAAAGCCCAATGCGTTTGCATTGGGCTTTTTATTTTCTGTTAGCTTTTAGTTTAAAATATCATAAGATTTTACCAATCTAATAAACTCAGCTCTATACCCATCTTTGTCCTCTCCTCTTCCATTATTGGCTAATGCAATCACTTTAGATGATGAAGCACTATTGAAATATTTAGAGTGTCTTAATTGCATTCCGAATAAAGCTACAGCAGAAGCAAAATTCATATCATCAGATGCTTCAGTTATTATATCATTTTGAACGTGCACCATTTCTATACTCTTATCCTCATTTGGTTTTTTATACCTGAATTTTACAGTAAATAATTCATCTTCATAATTTGAAGCCACTTCAGATTTGGTATACTTTAAATCTGATACTTTTTTAAGATAATCACTTTTAATTCCAACAGGAATAATTTCATACAAAGCTGTAACCGTATGTCCACTTCCTAATTCACCAGCATCTTTAGTATCATCTATAAATTCCTCGTCTGCCAATAACCTATTTTCATAACCAATCAATCGATATGCCTGAACTTTTCTGGGATTAAATTCTACTTGAATTTTAACATCCTTTGCTATTGTAAAAAGTGTGCCGCCAAACTCTTTACCAAATACTTTTTGTGCTTCTTGCATATTATCTATATATGCATGATTCCCATTACCTTTATCTGCCAGTGTTTCTAATTTTGAATCTTTATAGTTGCCATAACCAAAGCCTAGAACAGATAAGAATACACCTGATTTTCGTTTCTCTTCAATTAAGGTTTGCATGTCATTATCGCTAGAAGCTCCTACATTAAAATCTCCATCAGTTGCTAAGATGACACGATTGTTTCCTGTTTTTTTAAAATTCTTTTCGGCTAATTGATAAGCTAATTCAATGCCTGCACCACCAGCTGTAGAACCACCATAATTCAATTTATCTAAAGCTGATAATATCGTTTCTTTTTCATTACCAGAGGTTGGTTCTAAAACAACACCGGCGGCACCAGCATATACTACAATCGATACTTTATCTTTTTCTCTAAGTTGATTAACTAAAAGTTTAAACGCACTCTTTAATAAAGGTAATTTATTCTGCGACCCCATAGATCCTGATACATCTATTAAAAATGTTAAATTAGAAGCTGGCAATTCAGCATTTTCATACGTCTTACCTTGTAACCCGATTCTAACCAATTGTGTGTCTTTGTGCCATGGTGTTGTTACCACCTCTGTATTAATAGAAAATGGATGCTCATCTGTAGGTTGCGGATAATTGTAATTGAAGTAATTCACCATTTCTTCGAGCTTTACAGCATTTGGAGGAATGGTTTCTCCATTGTTAATCATGCGTCTAACGTTGCTGTAACCTGCTTTATCAACATCTATTGAGAACGTAGAAAGCGCAGCAAGATTGGTTCGCTTAAAACTATTCTCTTCAATTTGAGTATAAGTTTCATTCAGAAAATTATCAATATCTTCAAAATTAATATTGTTTTTATATCCTTTTGTTCTTAAAACAATAACTCCTTTTGTCCCTTCATAACCATAAATAGCATGACCTTGAAGCGCATTCAAGATTTCAATATGCTTAATTTTATCTGTTTTAATATTTCTGAATTCGCTTTCAGAAATCGGCTTCCCATTTAAAATATAAAGTGCTTCTTTTGAATTTACTGAAGCACTATCCCTGATAACAATATTTGATGATGTTCTTGGTGTTCCGTTTGAATTTGTAACTAAAACTCCTGAAACCTTTCCCGAAAGTTTTGAAGCTATAGTTGGTTTTAGCTTGGAGTAATTTGTGTAACCATGTCTAGTTGAGACACCATAAGCAACAACAACTATTTCATCTAAACTACTTTGATCTTCCTTGAGAATTACATCATAGATTAGGATGGCTCCAATAATTAGTTGCTGAGTTTGCATACCAACATAAGACACTTCTATAATATCACCAACATTAGCATTTAATTTAAAGTTACCGTCAAAATCGGTTTGGGCGCCAACAGTGCTTCCTTTTATAATAATACTGGCACCGGGCAACGGTAAACCATCAATAGCAGTTGTTACTGTTCCTGTAATTATTTTTTCTTGAGCTATCATGCATCCTGAGGACAACATAAAGCATAAAATGAATACTTGATTTTTCATAATAGTTGATTTATAAGTTTATGTAAACCTATAAACAAACACTATGATTTAAAACTAGCAATGAGTAAAGTACGTGTTTGAATGAGTTAACTCCCTAAAACAGCTTTTATCGTTTTTTTACGTTGAATTTTTCCGTTTACAGTTTCTGAAAACTTTTCTAGAGTATAGATTTCCTTAGGGACTTCAAACTTTCCTAAAGTTTTTAGCTCTTTTATAGCCTTTCTAATATCATCTTTAGAATCTGTCGGATTTTCAACAATAAGAATCAATTTTTCGCCTAAAGTAACATCGTCTTCACCTGCCACAATAAAACGCTGTTTTATAGCGGGTTGTAATTTATCTTCTATTTGTTCTGGAAACAATTTTACTCCACCAGAATTAATAACATTATCGTAACGACCGAATAACTGAAAGCTAGTTTCTGACTGTAATTCGACAATATCATTAGTAATTAAGGCTTCTTCAACCAGTTTTGGAGCGTGTATAACTAAACAATTTCTATCGTCTTGTTCAAAAGTAACATGCTCTAAAGCTTTAAAATACGGTTCTTTTTCAGCAGATTTAGATTGTAACTGTCTTACAGCAATGTGTGTTACGGTTTCTGTCATTCCGTAAGTTTCAAAAAACTTAGGCTCACAGTTTTTAATTTTTCTAAAAGCGGTTTAGTGACTTTAGAACCACCAACAATAATCGATTTGATATTCTCAATATAATTAATGGTATGCTTTAATTGTATCGGAACCATAGCACAGAAATCATAAGTCTTGTCGTAATCAAAAATTGGCTGTGCAGAAGGTTCAACAAAATCAATTTCTAATCCTAAAACCAAGGCACGAACAAACATCATTTTACCTGCAATAAAGTGACTTGGTAAACAATGTAAAGCTTTATCTCCTGGTTCTAAACCGAAAAAATTACCTGTAGCTATGGCAGAGTTAACCATCGCTTGTTTCATTAATTTAATTTCTTTTGGCTGACCTGTAGAGCCTGAAGTCGTTACATATAAAAAGTCTTTATTATTTAACCAATCGATTAAAAAATTACCTGTTACTTTTTCGTAAGCCTCTCCTTCTTTGATAAGACTATAAGCAACTTCTTTTAGATCTTCGTGACTAAAATGAAGTCCATTAAACTTAAAACGGTTGTGTACTTTGTTATATTCTGGTGTCATATTCTACTCAATTATTTTATAATTTTCCTTTGGTGGCTCTTCTACTTTTCCGAATAATTTATCTTTCCAGTTGGTCCATCCATATTTTTTTGAAAGTATGAATAGCATTAAAGGATAAACGATTAAAACGGGTAATATAATTTCTGAAATTGATCCTAATTCTGGTTCAGACATATCTTTAAAAAGTGCATCGGTTTGCAATGCTGTCCAATCTGCTGTTACTAATAGTGAAGCAATTAAATTATTACCTAAATGAAAGCCTAAAGCTAACTCTAAGCCTTCATCCATTAACGTCATAATTCCTAAAAGTAATCCCGTTCCGATATAAAATATCATCATTTGCCAAAATCCAATAGCCCCTACCTCTGGATTTGCGCTATGCGCAACACCAAATAATATCGAGGTAAAAATTAGAGGGAACCATTTGTTCTTAACCAAAACACCTATATGCTGCATTAAATAACCTCTAAAGAGATACTCTTCCAACCCTATTTGAAACGGAAATAAAATAATACTTATTATAAATAGTATGGAAAATTTAACAGGATTAAACTGAAACACAATTTCAGATGAATCTATGGAATACATGATAAAAAACGTAACAATGGTATAAATTGTAATCATTAAAAATGAAAACAAAATGCGTTTATAATCTACCTTAAGTCTCGATGTTGTTAATGATAAGAGGCTTCTTTGGTGTATAAATTTAACCAAAACAAATAACAGTCCTAGCAAAAACACAAAGGGCAATAAATTAATGATTAATAATACACTTGATGGTAAATTCCAACTCTTCATGGCATCCATTGCAGCATCTAAATCACTTGGATCTGACGCTAAATAAAACACAAAATTACTAATAAAAATACCTGCTACTAAGATTGTTGTTAGGATAAACATCCAAAGTTCGCGTTGTCCTTTATAGGCTTGTTGTATATAATTCATGTTATAAATTAAATTTCCAGTGTTGTTTTAAATCGTAATGCAAAGTACCGTTTTTTACGCTTAATGGAGAAATAAAATTGTTAGTAAATAAACTTCCTGTTCCTAAACCTTGAGGCATGTTATTTTTTAATGTATACGTCCATTGTGCTATGGCATTCAATCCAATATTACTTTCTAAAGCGCTGGTTATCCACCATTTTATATTTAAATTTTCTGCGGTGTCAATCCACTGTTGACTCCCTGTAAAACCACCAACCAAACTTGGTTTTAAAATGATATACTGTGGTTTTATAGTTTGAAGTAATTCTTGCTGATTTTCGTTTGAAAACACCCCAATTAATTCTTCGTCTAAAGCAATAGGTAATGGAGTTTCCTTACAAAGCCGAGCCATTACTTCAAACTGCTTTGGTTTTATAGGTTGCTCAATGGAATGTAATTGGTATTCTGATAATCGTTTTAACTTTTCTAAAGCATCCTTAGGTGAAAAAGCACCATTTGCATCTACACGTAATTCAATATCTGAAACTAAAAATTCATTACGTATCGATTTTAAGATGTCCAATTCCGTTTGAAAATCTATAGCTCCAATTTTTAATTTAATACAACTGAAACCTGCTTCAATTTTATCCTTAATTTGAGATCGCATAAAGTCTTCCTTGCCCATCCAAACTAAGCCGTTAATTGGTATACTGTCTTCTCCCTTTGAAAATTGAGAAGGAAATAATTGAAACTGATCTGTACCTTCTAATGATTTAAAAGCGGTTTCCAATCCGAATTGAATACTTGGATACTCTATTAACTCAGCTAAAAGTATTTCTAACCCAAGATGAATGTTACGACACGTCCATTTTAATTTTTCTTCAAAATCTGGCCGATCATCAATAGATAAGCCTCTTAAAATACCGCACTCGCCAACCCCCGTTTTATTTTCATTTTCTAAAATTATAAACCAGGTTTCCTTTGTTGTCATAACTCCTCGCGATGTGCCACTGGGACGTTTAAATTTTAAAACATAATGTTTGTATTCTGCTCTCATCATAGTAATCAAAAATACTTAATTATTTTCGTAAATTAGAGCTCAATTAACAATACAAAATGCCAAATTTTCCTAATATTATTCTTTATGCTATCCCGTTTTTTGTGCTGGCAATGGTATTAGAATTATATGTAACTACTAAACAACATATTAAGACTTACGAATCTAAAGATGCCTTCACCTCTATTGCTATGGGCTTGGGAAACGTGTTTTTGGGTTTTGCGAGTAAAGTTTTGGTATTATTGGTTTTCTTTTTGGTTTATGATAACTTTAGATTGTTTACTATTCCTGTGGCTTGGTGGTCCTTTTTAATTCTATTTTTTGCGGATGACTTTGCTTATTATTGGTTTCATCGCGTCTCGCATGAATGTCGCTTATTTTGGGCTTCACACGTCGTTCATCATTCATCAGAACATTACAATTTAAGTACAGCACTTAGACAAACATGGTCTGGCGGTTTTTACACCTTTATCTTTTGGTTATGGTTACCGTTGTTAGGCTTTCATCCAGCTATGATTTTATTACAAATGTCTATTAGCTTGTTGTATCAATTTTGGATTCATACAGAAGCCATAAATAAGATGTCAAAATGGTTTGAAGCAATTTTTAACACTCCATCGCATCATAGAGTGCATCATGGAAGTAATCCTATTTATCTAGATCGGAACCATGCAGGAATTCTAATTATTTGGGATAAACTATTTGGAACGTTTCAACCGGAGTTAAGCGATGAAAAAGTAAGATATGGTTTGGTCACAAATATTAAAACATACAACCCAATTAAAATTGCATTTATTGAGTGGTGGTTATTATTAAAAGATGCGTCTTCCGGACGAAAATCATTAAAAAATAGACTACTATACCTTTTTAAACCTCCGGGTTGGAAACATGATGGTACTGGTAAAGTCAGTGATGATTTGAGAAATGAATGGTTAATGCGAAAGAAATAATCCTTTTACCTTTAACAAATATGATTTTAACTTATGTCGTTAAATTGTAAACTTCAAGCATTTTGTCAACCATTACGTCTTCAGAAAAATGATTAACAACATGTTTATATGCATTTTCTCCCAATACAGTTAAAGACTTAGGATCTAATGCAATAGTTGTGATTATGGCTGCTAATTGTGCGATATTTTCGGATTCAAAAAGAAATCCATTTTCACCATCAATAATTTGATCATTAGCTCCTTCAATATTAGATCTAATCACAGGTTTTTTCATCACCATTGCCTCTAAAGGCACCAATGGAAAGCCTTCTACCCTAGATGGTAAAATTAGCATATCTATCATCGTATAAATCTCTCTTGGGTCTCTAAAAGGAATTAACGTGACAAGATGGTTTATCTGATATTCTTTTAGACACTGGTTTAGCCAATCTATATTTCCATTACCCAAAATAATAGCATGAATTTTTAGATGTTTGCATCGGTTAATCGCTTCAATTAAGATATCTACTCCTTTACGATGACCTATTGTACCCACGAAACCAATAATAACCCTATCAATAGGTATATTATTTATTCTCTTTAAATTCAAAATACCGTCTTTATCTAGGGCATACTTATGATCTTTAACCCCGTTAAAAATAAGTTTAACCTCACTTTTTTTATAGTTGTAATCTGACACTAAATTGATCTCTAATTCTCTACTAATTGCGATAGCGTAGTCTCCTTTTCTATTGAAAATATGCTTTGGGATATTCATGTTGTGATGTGTCACAATAAACTGTTTGCCTGTTATAAATTTATATATAGCAGCTAAATATGTAGTTACTGGATAATGGGCATGTATGACATCTGGCTTAAGCTTGTATAAATAATACAAGCCAAACGGAATTGAAAAAAGATATGATACTAACTGATATAACCTTGTACGAAAATTAATCTTGTTATAAATAGGAAAAGGCAATTTAATAAATTTTACACCATTCCTTTTTGTTTTCTCGAATAATGTAATAGCACTTGGATGGCCTCCATGACCACCAGATAGGATATAAACAGAATGACCTCTTCTTATAAGGTTCTCAGCTACAGAATACATGTGCGTTGTAGAACCCTCTGCAGGTAAATATCTTGCTAAGTAAACAATTATCATAACTATAAAAAAAGAGTCTAATGATTTATGTAAATTTCAACCTTTCATTCATCAAATTAACACGCTATACTATGAGGCAAAAGCATCCTTACTTTTTAAAAAAAGTACATCCATACCATAAGATTGTATACTCCTTCTAAACTGTCACGTAGTTAACACAATGTATTTCGCTATGAATCAAACCGATATAAAGATATGTTTTTTAACTGAATTCTCTAATAAATAATTATAAATTTGAAGTGTATATCATAAGACGATTGAAGTTATCTCATATCTTTTCATAGAAAACTATGAATCATGCCTTACGTGTTTAAATACCTATTAGAAATATGAAGGACAAGGCAAATTTAGCAATGATGATCAGAATTTCTTATCAATTAAGTTTATTGGATTCAGAGAGTAATTCATAATAATTTCAAAATCAACTACACCTATGATCAACTCTTCTTCGGTAATTACTTCAACTTTCCACAACCCTGGCATCGTATTATTTTTGTAAGTGTAGCCACGATACCCATAATTTCTGCCACCTTTTATAGTATAACCTATATCTTCAATAGTTTCCCACTCTTCAGTTTGATTATTATACCATTTCCAACGGTGATAAATTGATTTTTCGATATCAGTAGGAGCAAATATGGATGTAAAAACATAAACAGTTTCTTCAGGCTCTGAAATAAACTTTAACCGATGATCTCGCCAAAATATATACCAGTCGTCTGTTTCATATGTCACTGTATACGTATTGTTTTCAACTTTAATATTATGTGCTACTAAACCATTTTCTAAAGCCAAAGGCACAGGCGGAATAAGATTAAAAACATAGAATAGATTAATCATGGCGTAAAGTCCTGATACAATTCCTATAACCTTTCCTAGTTTAATTTCGGCTCTTGTACTAGGGCTTTTTATATAAATTATGCTAATCAATGTCAACGTTAGGATGAAACTAATAAGACCCGATAAAATAAATACATTCGTATTCATTACTTTAATGAGCACAGGGATAATGAAAGAGAAAAACGTGAAGTTGATAAAAAAGTAAACACTGAATTGCAAGTACTTATTAGAAATTCGTTTTTTTAGAAGCTCGTTTGCAAAGAGAAGAACTAGTAAGATGATAAAGAATGACATCGTCTTAGATAGTGAAACACTTCTAGAAAAATAAATAACATACGCGCTTGAAAGTGCTCCAAAGAAAAATTGGATGGCCAACGGATAATAGTCTCTTAATTTTAGTAAAAACCTATTTTTCCATTTAAAGTCGTCTGCCAAATTAAACAAGTAAATCGTTACTGTTAACGATGTCATATGCAGACTTAAAACAATTAAATCGTACAAACGATCAACACGACCAAGCGTTAATGTATCGAAGATAAATCCACCGATAAAGAAGATTATAGGTGCATATTTTTCGTGCTTACGAATGAATTTTCGAAAAGCACTACTCCTAAATTTAACTAATATCCTTTTCATATAAATTTTAGAAACATCCGATTATCATAGGTTATAACTAACGAAAGGTTATCTTTTACCAAACTGATTTAATTTAATCCATCCTTAGCATCCGCATTTAATATCCAGATTAAAGCTTTTTCTTTTGTCGCTCTAAAAATAGTGTTATGCTGTTCTTTTGGTTCATCTGAGTATTTCCATAGTAATTCTTTAGGTGCATTAGTCTCTAACGTCCTAGCTAAGTTATTAGCGTGAATTGAAATCGTTTCGGCATCAGAACCAGCAAACCAAAGTCTAGTAACTTTACTTGGTGAATTCTCTAAATAACGTTTAGAATTACGTTCTAAGTAATGATCATTCCACCATAATGACGGATCCATAGCAATATAAAAATCAAAAGTATCTGGATTAAGAAGAAACGTTTCCATTACAAACAAGCCAGCTAGAGATTCTCCAATTATACCTGTTTCATTCATCGTTCTATATTTACTATTAATGTCTACCATTAATTCTTCTTTAATAAAGGCTCTAAAATCTTTAGCGCCATCCGTTAATGGGCAATACTCTTCATCTGCTTTTACTTCAGAAGCACCAGATAAATCTTTTCTTCTATCTATGTTTTCTATGCCAACAAGGATAATTGGATCTATACTTTTATTTTCAACAAGTTTAGAAATCGTATTTGCAATATGTGGAAAATCCTCCATTACAATACCACCATCTGGCATATAAATTACCGGTAAAGAATCAGTACTCGTTTTATAATTTGGAGGTGTCCAAACGTTAATAACACGCGTTTCGTTTAGAATTGTAGATTCTATCTTAAAATTATCATGTGGAGGAATAGGATCGTTATACTGTGGTGCATTTGAGCAGCTATAAACAACAACACTAATTAGAAAACAACATATTAGATTTTTCATATTTTGAGTTTTTATTAATAGATTCTAAAATTTATTAAAAAATTGACTGTAAAACAATTAGCTAATAAAATGCACTAACTCTAGTATAAATTTGGTTATAGTTTAATGCTTAAAAACGATTAAGCTTATAATTCTATACGTTCCCCAATCTCTAACAACATTAAGTCCTTACCTTTATCGAAGAATTTACGTTTAGCCTCTTCATGATTAATCTCAATATACCCAAAGGTATCGAAATGATAACCTAGAATTTTATCACATTCAACAAAATCACTTGCTAAAATAGCATCATCAATTCCCATGGTAAAATTATCCCCAATCGGTAAAATAGCTAGATCGAGTTTGGTTTGCATCGGAATTAATTTCATGTCCATTGTCAAAGCGGTATCACCAGCGATGTAAATCGTTTTATGCTCACCTTCAATAATGAACCCACCAGGTTGTCCGCCATAGGAACCATCAGGAAATGACGAGGTGTGAATGGCATTGACATATTTAAGGTTCCCAAATTCAAAATCCCATGATCCACCATGATTCATAGGATGACCTTCTAAATCTTTGTTTTGGAAATGCGTTACAATTTCAAAATTAGAAATAATAATAGCACCTGTACGCTTAGCAATGGCTTCTACATCTAAAATATGATCTTGATGCGCATGTGTTACGAGAATATAATCGGCCTTAAGCGTATCTATATCTATCGCTGAAGCTTTGTCATTTCCTGTAATAAAAGGATCGACTAAAATATAAATATCTTTAATTTGAATACCTAAAGCGGCATGACCGTAAAATGTGATTTTCATAATTATATATTTACGTTATTGTAAAATCATAAATTGTCTTTTCTTTCCACCAGAACTCATCATAATAAATTTTCCATCTTGATAAGTTCCGTAAAAAGGTTGATAATAGGTTTTACCTTTATTATCCTGAATCTTGCTATATACGACTTCTCCAGAGCTGTTGTAAACAATATCGTAGAGTGATGACGATTCAAACCACCCTTTAGAAACTTTAGTTCTGCCATCATCCTTTTCGAGAAGATTTTTACCTGAATTTAAAAGAACATGCAATTCATCATTCTTTAAAAATGCATTATAGGAGGGTGAATTTGAGCGTTTGAAGATACTTCTTCCCCAATCTAAATTTCCAGAGACTCCAAATTTAAAAATAAGGATATCATCGTAATGATAGACGGTTTGCCAATAACCATTATTCATACCTGTAGAAACATAAGTTTGTGTGATATAAAACTCTTCAGCCAATAAATAGGTGTTTCCTTGTGAATCTTTTAAAACATAATCTATGTAAAAATTAGTCAGTTCTTTACCTTTTTCTTTTTTCTTGAGCCTTTTTTATCTCCATACAAATCTTCATATACATCTAAAGGTAACTCATAATTATTTTTACTAGTAACTGAGAAATTATCAGAATCAATGATAAAGTTACAGCCCCCTTTAATCTTACCAGTTCTTTTTTCTGAATAGAAACCAATGAGGTGCAGTTTATTATCAACTATTGAAATCCTTAAGTTTCTAATATGCTGATCATCGAGACTTATAGATATTTCTTCGTTAGCTTTTTCGGTAATTTTATTTAAAATAAAACTATAGTTAGCTTCTCCTTTTTTCTTTCTTTTTTACCATTTTCGTAAAGTTTTCCTAATACAAATACCACACCTTCGTCATTTATAGAAATATCATTATGTTGAAAGTATTTTTCTTCATGCTTTTGATAACTCTTAGTGTATATGTGCTCTAAGGTAGTGGCAT
This sequence comes from Winogradskyella psychrotolerans RS-3, assembly GCF_000427335.1. Taxonomy (GTDB): domain Bacteria; phylum Bacteroidota; class Bacteroidia; order Flavobacteriales; family Flavobacteriaceae; genus Winogradskyella; species Winogradskyella psychrotolerans. Next base: position 43,185 of record NZ_ATMR01000176.1, read on the forward strand.
CGAACACTCTTATGGCATAATCATTTACATCTTTATAAATATTATCTGTAGCCATTGCTAAATATTTTCCATTTGGAGATATATCTATACTGGTTTGACGATCTTTTCGATTACCAAATAAGAATCTTTTTTTTGCTACTGTAGCTTCGAATAATTTCTTTTTGCTATGTAATCCGCTTTTTATATTAAATGTATGACAGTAAACCAAACGCTCTTTTGCCTTAGGCGAAAACACCGTAAACACCTTAATCTCATATCCATAGACAACTTCGCCTATATACCTTTCCTTTTTGTCACTTTTTACTACTAGGTTGTGTGTTTTATTAAGGTCATTGTCAAAAACATCAAATAGTATATCATGCTTACTCTCTCTAACGATGCCTGTTAAACCATTTTCAGTAGTATGAATAGTTAATACATCTATAGCTTTTTCTTTATCCTTGTATTCTGCGCTTTCGCTAACATTTAAGGTTGTGTTTTGAGCATTAATAATTGTAAATGCAATTAATAGGATTAACGCAAATAGCTTTTTCATATAATTTATTTAGAATTACTAATTAAAGTGTTAAAATAAAAAACTTAAGCATCTATGCGCTTAAGTTTTATAATAATTTTTAATAATAACTATGTTTAAATCATCTAATACAAAATATAACCAACTCCTAAAAGTATTGACATTAGGAATGTAGATAATGCCAAAACCTTTAATTGACTATCGAAATCATTAGGTGTCTTTGCCGATTTTATCTTTTTAACATGAATTAATAAGGGTATAAAAGCAATTAAATACAGGAAATTATATGGCTCTACATAATACAATATTGAAAACAAAATGGTAACCAACATAGCGCCTAGAATAACCGCAAAGTGATAACGTTTGGCACCTTCTTTTCCTAACTTGATTGCTAATGTAATTTTCCCTGCATTGGTATCGGATTCAATATCTCTCATATTGTTTAAATTCAAGACTCCCACACTTAATAAACCGATCGAAATAGCAGGTAAAACAACAACATGATCTAAGGTATGTACAAAAAGTAAGTAGCTCCCAAACGTACTAACCAATCCAAAAAACACAAATACAAATACATCACCTAAGGCACGGTAGCCGTATGGAGAATCTCCCATTGTATAATTTAAAGCGGCATAAACTGAAAGTCCAGCAAGTAATAAAAATAATAAAATATATAAAATACTGCCAGAATCAAAGGCGCTCCAAATAAGGACCATTGTTAATATGATAACGATAATGATATTAAGTTTAATACCATCCATCATTTCATCTGGAGTAATGGCACCACTCTGTAGGGCACGCTGTGGACCTACACGCTCATCATTATCCGTTCCACGCATACCATCACCATAATCATTAGCTAAGTTTGATAGTATTTGTAAAGCAATTGTTGTGAATATCGCAAGAGCAAAAACCCATGGATTAAATTTTCCATTATAAAATGCAAAACAACCTCCAAGAATAATTCCAGAAACAGAAAGTGGTAACGTTCTTAATCTCATGGCAGAAAGCCACGGTTTAATTTTATTCATTTAATTACGTTTAGATTAAGGAATCCATTTTTTCGGAAAGTTAGGCTTCCTTTTTTCTAAAAAGGCATCTCTACCTTCTTTGGCTTCATCTGTCATATAAGCTAATCGTGTGGCTTCACCTGCAAATACTTGTTGACCAACCATGCCGTCATCGGTAAGATTCATCGCAAATTTCAACATTTTTATAGATGTTGGCGATTTGGCTAATATTTCTTGTGCCCATTCGTATGCGGTATCTTCTAATTCTTCATGAGGAATAACGGCATTTACCATGCCCATATCGTAAGCTTCTTGGGCAGAATAATTTCGTCCTAAGAAAAAGATTTCTCTTGCTCTTTTTTGGCCTACCATTTTTGCTAGATATGCAGAACCATAGCCTCCGTCAAAACTAGTGACATCGGCGTCTGTTTGTTTAAAAATAGCATGTTCTTTACTCGCTAGAGTTAAATCGCAAACCACGTGTAAACTATGGCCTCCACCTACAGCCCAACCTGGCACAACAGCAATAACGGCTTTTGGCATAAAACGAATTAAGCGTTGAACTTCTAATATGTTTAAACGATGGTAACCATCCTCTCCAACATATCCTTGATGTCCTCTAGCCTTTTGATCGCCTCCTGAACAGAAACTCCATATACCATCTTTGGTAGAAGGACCTTCTGCACTTAAAAGAACAACTCCAATATTTACATCTTCACCTGCATCATAGAAGGCGTCATAAAGTTCAGAAGTGGTCTTTGGACGAAATGCATTGCGTATATCTGGTCTATTAAATGCAATTCTGGCAACTCCATTGCATTTATGATAGGTTATATCTTCATAAGACTTGGCAACTTTCCAATCTATATGGCTCATATTTATCAGTATTTTAAGCGCAAAAGTAAGAAATTAATAATAATATGCTTGAGAGAATTTTCTTCTTGATTTTACTATGCAGGCATAGTATATTTGCGGCCAAAATATTAATATACAATGAATTATAATCCTAACCTACATAATGAAGCTTTTAAGGTCTACAAATTAAAGTTAGGAACCGTATATATTTACTCGAATTTTTTGGTATCAGAGTTTGATGAAGGTGCAGATATAACTTTCAAAAACTTTGATGAACTCGCATTTATAATAAAAACACATTTTGAGGATAGACCTTTTGGTTTTATAGCTAACAGAAAAAATTCTTATTCTATAAACCTTAGTGACGCCAAAGTATTTAACGAAACATTCAAGAACCTAAAAGCTTACGCCATAATTGTTTATAGCGACCTTACTGAACGTATTATTGAAATTGAAAGTCACTTCTTTAAATTCAACCGAAAAGTATTTAAAGATTTTGAAAACGCTATAGATTGGATTGAAGATTCCTTATCTAACCAAGAAAACGATTCTTATAATAAATAAATACCGTCTTCTTTTATTTCTATCTGGCGCTCTTTATATAACGAACCAACCGCTTTTTTAAAGCTCTTTTTACTCATCTGTAATAAGTCTTTAATCACTTCAGGATTCGATTTATCATGCACAGGTAAAAAGCCTCCATTGTCATGTAATTCGTTTAGAATATGCTCCGCATTTGGTTCAATATTTCTATAACCGATTTGATTTAATGAAATATCTAGCTTATTATCCTCACGGACTTTTTTAATCATTCCCTTAAATCTATCCCCTACACTAATATCTCTATAGATATCATCATTAAAAACCAGACCTAAGTGTGTTTTATTTACAATAACATTCATTCCTAACTCTGAAGGATGAGACACAATAAGGTCTACCTCGTCAAATTGAGCAACGGTCAGTTCTTTATTATCTAAAAAACGATTGGTTTTACTAGAGGCAACAAGTCGTTGAGATTCTTCATCTAAATAACAATGCACTAAATACCAACCACCAGATTTCATTTTAAAAGCTTGTTCTCTAAAAGGGCAAAATAATTCCTTCACCAAACCCCAATCTAAAAAAGCTCCGTAATCTGTAACTTGGTTACAACGCAACAAAGCAAAATCACCTTTTTTAATATAAGGTTGATCTGTTGTAGCAACTGGTCGTTCTTCGTTATCTAAATAAACAAAGACTTCAATTTTGTCACCTAATTCAAATACTTTAGGCACATATCTGTTAGGTAAAAGGACTTCACCATCTGCACCATCTCCCAAAAACAATCCTGGTTCGGTATCTCTTAAAATTTCTAACGTATTGTATTCTCCTAAATATATCATGTTGCAAAGGTAAATATATTTTAATGAGATTTTAAAAAGAAGTTGAATGTATAATTAATTATTTCGGCAAAAAAAAGCGTCATAATTAAAAAATTATAACGCTCAATCGTATTTTAAATTTTATCTATGAATAAACAGACTCTTTTTTGAAATGTACTGCTAATAAGTAATACACTACTACTCTATATTTTGATCTATTAGAACGCCCATATGTTTCCATTACAGAATCAATGGCTTTATCTAATTCAGCACCATCTTTTAATCCTAATTTTTTAATTAAAAAGTTATTCTTTACCGTTGCTAATTCTTTCTCATCAGAACCAGAAACTGTAGATGAATCTGCATTGTAAATTGAAGGACCTAAACCTATAGTTACTTTAGTTAATAAATCCATATCAGCATTAACACCACATTTATCTTTTAAATCCGCCGCATACTTTACGATTAAATCATCTCTTTTACTCATGTTTCTATTTGTTTTAAGTTATTAAATTAACAATGAAATTATACCATTTAAAGGTAACAATTTTTAGACACAATAAAAATCAAATAGTCACATCTTTACTGTTTTACATCATTTATTTAATATATTTAAAAAAATCTAAGAGAATCTTATCATTAAGACGCGATGGTGTAAAGATCTCCAACAATTTTGGCTTCCTAGCTCCTTTATAAAAGGATTCTAATTGCAGATCTAGCTCCTTTTCATTTTTAGCAACAACATATTCAAACCCATACATTTCAGATAATTGTTTGGCAGTTAAATGATGTTTGGTTTCAAAAAAACGATCGAAATTCTCTGTGTTTTTATCACCTGGTAAGATTCTAAAAATTCCACCTCCTTCATTATTAATCACAATAATTCTGAAGGTTTTTGGAATATAATTGTTCCAAAGTGCATTACTATCGTAAAAGAAACTTAAATCCCCTGTAACCAATGTGGTTCGTTTATCTGAGGCCACTGCAGCACCTATTGCTGTGCTTGTACTACCATCAATTCCGCTTGTGCCTCTATTACAAAACACATCAATACTTTTAGTTAATTGAAACAGTTGCGTGTAGCGTATAGCAGAGCTATTACCTACCTGTAGTTGACTTTGCTTCGGAATACTCTTTAAAACAGAATTGAAGGCCTTAAAATCCGAAAATGGAAGAGTTTGCAAATAATCCTCTTGTAATTTTCGTCGTTTTTGGCGCACCGCAAGCCACTGACTTTTATACGTGCTTTTTGTATGGTGTGTGACTTGAGGTAAGAATGAACTTAAAAATGTATCTGGACGTAGCTTAATATGCTTTTCTAAACAGAAAAAGGTATCATTTGCTCTTGTTAAACCAACATGGCAATGCAACTCTGGCTTATAGGTTCTTAAAAATATTTTTATTTTTTTGAAACAATTAAACCTCCAAATGTGATTAATATATCTGGTTGAAGAGCTTTTAAATCTTCTTCATCTAAGGGGGCAATTAACTTGTCAATGCCAGGAAAAAAATCAGCATGATTTAAATTAGAAGTCGTTTCAGTTAAGACTATAATACTATCATCATCCGCTATTTCCTGTATCCATTGTGCTTCAATAGAATTGGGTTCTAAAACACCAACCAAAATCATTTTCCGTTTAGCACTGTGCCAAACATCTAATAAGCTTTTAATTTCAAAACGATCTACCTTATCCTCTCTACTTTTAATTTTAAAAGGCTTTGGGTTTATAACTAATTCCTCTGTAGTTTCGTACAAAGGCTCATCAAATGGGCAATTAATATGAACTGGTCCTGAATTTAATTTTGAAACCGTAAGTGCATCATGAATTTCAGATTCATTATGTGTTTGTATATCTTTTTGAAGTCCTAAAAAACGCTCTAGCTTATTCTCTATACTTTTAAAAATTGCTCTTTCACTATCTATATGAGCATTTTCTCCTTCTTTTAAATCTAGTTTTAAATTGGCACTATACAACACATGTTCTCCATAGACATTTTTTTGTTTTATAGTTTGTCCATCACCAATATCTATCAAATGCTTTGGTCTGTCTGCAGATATAACAACTAATGGAACATTGCTATAATAGGCTTCTGAAACCGCTGGATAATAATTTAGTAATGCACTACCAGAAGTACAAACCACAGCAACTGGTTCTTGTAGTTGCTGGGCAATTCCTAATGCAAAAAATGCAGCACAACGTTCGTCAACTATACTGTAACACTTAAAAAAATCATCGTTAGTAAAACCAATAGTTAAAGGTGCATTTCTACTACCTGGAGAAATTATAATATGTTTTACATTATGCGTTTTGCATAAGGTAACTACGGTTTGGGATAAAGGTATTTTTGAGTACTTCATATAAATACAAAATTACCTAATAAAAGGAGATAATAAAATAGAGCTTCGACTAAAAATATAACTAATTATAAGTACATATTGTATTTAATTAAGTACGGTATTGATTGTGCCTGTTTTATTCACGGTTTCTTCCCATTCGTTATCTGGGTTAGAATCTTTGGTAATACCTCCACCTACATAGATATTTGCTTTGGCATCTTTGAGTTGCATACAGCGTAAATTCACGTAAAAATTAGACTGTGTTTTTACAACGGCGTAAGCATTATTTTCTACATTACGTCTATTGGTGTTACGGGTTCTACTTTGTTTTAGGTTTAATTCCCCTAAAAAACCAGTGTAATATTCTCGATTATAGTTTTCATTATTAAGAATGAAATCCTTTGCTTTAGCTTTAGAAAATCCACAAACCGCTGGAGTTGGATGTAAGGCTTCGATTATAGATTTTAAATCGGCACCATCTTTTAAAACACTGATAATTCTCGTTTTAAGATGTAATAAGTTTCCGGCTCTTACGGTATCTACTTCTGATACATTTATGTTTGAAGTATATGGTTTTAATTGTTCCGTAATATAATCCGTAACAATTTTCTGCTCTTCAAACTCTTTGTTTGTCCAAGTCGGTTCAGACTCTCTTTGGTAAGGCTGGGTTCCTGCTAAAGAAATTGTGGTGAGTCGTTTGCCTTCAACTTTTAATAATAACTCTGGTGTGGCGCCAATCCATAACCCTACTATAGGGTGATACCAACAGTACACCATTGCATTTGTATAGGTATTAAAAAGACGTTTAAAAATGGTTAATGGATTAGTATCTTGAAGTGATTTTGTTTCACAGCGTGATAACACTACTTTTTGTAAATCCTGATTTTTAATACTTTCAATACCTTTAGAAACTAAATCGATATGTTGAATTTTCTCAGTTTCACTTTGAAGAATCTCAGTAGGTTCAAAATCTTCAACTTCTAAATTACTAGTTGTTATTTCAGAATACAAACAATGCTCTTTTGGTAAAAGAATACTGTTTTGTTTAATATCAAAAGGAGCAAATAAAAATCCACTCTCTGTAAATGTTTCTGATTTATAAACAGAATCGTCCTCTTGCAACCAACATTTAATTATTGAATTAATTGGTCTACTGTAAACTACAAAAGGTAAATTATTTTTGTATTGCTGCTCTAAAGCATCAAAAAAGGATATAGCATCCATTACTTATTTCTTTTTTGGAAGTGAAATAGTAGATAACCTACATATTGAAATTAGATTATCTGCTTCGTCTGTCACTCTAATATCTAATAATTGCGTGGTACGTCCTTTATGTAAAAATGTCGCTTTAGCATAGATATAACCTTTAGTTACACTTTTTAAATGATTCGCTGTAATTTCTAAACCACGAACAAACATATTCTCCGTATCTATAAAAATATGCGAAGCAAAACTACCAACACTTTCTGCTAAAGCGGCAGTCGCTCCACCATGTAATACACCATCTGGTTGATATACTTTGGATGTTACAGGCATTCTGGCCACTAAAAAATCATCTCCAAAGTCCACCATTTCAATATCTAGGGTTTCCATTAAGGTGTTTTTGCTTGCTGAATTAGCTTTTGCTAAGAAATCCTCTTTAGTCATTTGCATATAAAAACAGTATTTTTGAATCGATTACAAAGATACAGAAACCGCCTAGAAAAATGAATTCACAAGAGAAAGAAATCTCATATACAAGTACCAACTCCTACTCTACTTTAAATACACTTACTGAGCGTACAAAAACGGTTTGGTTGGTGTGTCATGGCATGGGATATATGAGTCGTTATTTTCTTAAATACTTTAAAGGCTTAAATGCCGAAGACAATTATATTATTGCTCCACAAGCTCCGAGCAAATTTTATATACAACCAAAAATGCATGTTGGTGCTAATTGGCTAACACGCGATAATACCGAAACCGGAATGGAGAATATTCTAAACTATTTTGATGCCGTGTTAGAGGTTGAAAAAATTCCTGAAGATGTTAATTTTATCGTTTTCGGCTATTCACAAGGAGTCAGTGTCGCTATGCGATATATAGCAAAACGACAGCTACAATGTCAACAGCTTGTCCTCCATTCTGGCGGAATTCCGAAAGAATTAACTGCAGAAGATTATAAGTACCTAGCTAAAGACACCAAGGTAAAGTTGATTTATGGCACTGAAGATGACTATTTGGATGAACAAAGAATTCAACTAGAATCAGCACGTGCTACAAATCTATTTGGAGATAAGGTTTCTATTATGCCTTTTAAAGGAACACATGTGGTTAATATTGGGTTTATTAATAAATTAGTCTAAGAAAAATTTAAGCCACAAACCTCCTTTTAAAGATTATTCATAATTTCTTGCAATTGTCCTGCCTTTATAGGCTTTATAATATAGTCGGATATGTCGCTAATGTTCTTAGCTCTTTCTATATCTACAGGATCAACAGAAGAAGACACCATATAGATCGTGATTTTCTTGCTTAATTTAGGTTTTATTTTCACGTATTCTTCCATAAATTGAAAACCATCCATAATAGGCATATTAATATCTAAAAATATGATATCCGGAAGTTCTTCATTATTATAGAGGTTATCTATTAAAAACTCTAAGGCCTCTTCCCCATCTGAAAAAAGACTTATTTTTTTTCTAAATCAATGGACTTAAGTATTTTAACAATTGTAAATTGATAGATGTCGTCATCATCAATTACACATATATTGTAATTACTATTCATAATTAAAAAATTATTGTAAACGTTGTCCCTTTATTTACTTTACTCGATACATTAATAGCTCCACCCATAGCTTCAACTTGTGTTTTGGTCATATATAAACCCACTCCTTTAGCATCTGGATGTCTGTGAAATACTTTATTTAAACCAAAAATTTTATTACCATGTCTCTCTAAGTTTATACCTAAACCGTTATCCGTTATTGTTAATTTTATTTTCCCGTTGTGGTTTTCAGATTCTATACTAATGTGTGGGTCTCTATCTTTAGACCTGTATTTTATAGCATTTCCTATCAAATTAAGGAAAATACTTTCTAAATAAATTTTATCATAATTTATTAATGGCAATTTAGAAAAATCCGCTTTAATTATAGCACTAGTTTTTAATATTTCTCCACTTAAAATGTCCGTTGTGGTTCTCAACACGTCTTCAAACCTAATATCTTCTTTATTTCTAGAGTTATCACTTCTAATTTTTAATGCTTCTACTAATGTATTTAAGGTTACGGTAAGGTGATTAATAACGGCTTCGAATTTTTTAAACAAAAAGTCTTTTTCTTCAGTATCATCCGATTCTACATAAAACCCTAAAAGAGAATTCAAATTACTTACTGGCGCGCGAAGGTTATGAGACGTAATCTGTGCAAAATCTGCAAGTTGGCTGTTTTGAATAATCAACTTTTGTGCTAAGACTTCTAAATCATTTTTAGCATTTATTATTTTAGCTTGTGCTGATTTTTGTACTGTTATATCTCGTATAGCTGCCGAAACTAATAGGCCTTCTTCTGTTTGAAGCGGACTCAAACTTATTTGTATTGGTATTTCTATGCCGCTTTTATTAATGGCAAATAGTTCTTTTTCATTTCCTACTCCCATGGCTCTCACATTTCGGTTAGAGAAAAAGCCTTCACTATGAGATACATCTCCTTTAGGAGATTGTTTAGGAATCAGGATTTCAACTGATTTATTGATTAATTCTTCTGCTGAATAACCGAATAATTTTTCAGCTTGTTTATTAATAAGTTGAATATTTCTTTCTGCATTCACAATTACCATGGCATCTGGTGCGGACTCTAACAATCCTCTAAATTTGTTTTCTGCCATTCGCTGTGCCGTTACATCTTGGCAGGTCCCAATCATTTCAACTACATTACCTAAACTATCTAAAATAACTTCGGCCAAAAGCTGTATGGTTTTTACCGTTCCATCTACTAGTGTAATACGATGCATTAAATCAATAACTTCTTTATCGTTAATTGACTTCTCTACATGTGCTGTTACTCTTTCTTTATCAGCTGTATGAACAAAACTAAAATAGGTGTCATATGATACCGTTGTGTTTTCTTCAACTCCAAATATACTATAAAGGTTGGCGGACCATTCTACAGCATTTGTTATAAGATTCCATTGCCAATTCCCCATCATCGTTATCTTCTCTGCAAAAGTTAATAACTGATTCTTACGTAAAATTTCATTCTCCGCTTGTTTTTGAGCTGTTATATCTCTTATTGCTGCAGATAACAATAGTCCTTGTTCTGTTTGAAGTGGACTAAGACTTACTTGAATAGGAATTTCTTTACCGTCTTTATTTAAACCATATAATTCATTTCTTGCTGTTGTTAAACGTTTCTCAGGATCATTACTAAAAAAACTAGCACGATGTTCCGTATGCATGCCTTCAAATCTTTTAGGAATAAGCATTTCTACCTTCTTACCTATCAATTCGTCAATATGGTAGCCAAATAATTTTTCAGCTTCTTTATTAATTAATTGAATTTCATCATTTTCATCTACAATTACCATAGCATCTGGAGCGGATTCTAATAAGCCTCTAAACTTATTTTCCTCCATCTTTTGTTCGGTAATGTCTTGGCAAGTTCCCATCATTTCAAGAACTTCACCTTGCTCATTGAGTATAACTTCCCCTAAAAAATGAACTGTTTTTATTTTTCCACTACCTGTTACAATACGGTGTATAAAATTACTAGGAAACTTTTTTTCTAAGAACGAATCAGCTACATACTTAGCAATATACTCTTTATCGTCTGGATGAACATAACTGTAAAATGTATCATACCTTAGATTAGTTATACTTTCATCATGCTCAAATATTTTATACAAATTAGAAGACCATTTCAAGGTATCAGTTACAACGTCCCATTGCCAATTCCCCATCATGGTTATCCGTTCTGCAAAACTTAAAAAGTGGTTTTTACGGATAAGTTCTATTTCAGCCATTTTCTGAGCTGTTACATCTTGGCATGTACCTATAACTTCTGTAACATCACCAAAATCATTTGTAGTCACCTGAGCTAAAAGTTGAACAATTTTTATCGTACCATCTTTTAATTGAATTCGATGTGTTATATCCGTAAACGCCTTATCTTCAATAGTCTTTCGCATGTGTTCTGCTACACGATCCTTATCTTCTGGGTGCGAAAAATTAAGATATGTCTCTAGTGTTGTATGCGTATTTTCATCCAATTGAAAAATACGATAAAGGTTCGTTGACCATTTAACGGTATCATTTGCAATATCTACTTGCCAATTCCCCATCAGCGTAATTTCCTCTGCAAAATTTAGTATCTGATTTTTGCGTAACAGTTCATTTTGCGTAATTTTTCTGTCAGAAATATCATTTGCTACAGCTAAAAATCCTATTTTTTCTCCTTCATTATTTTTTATAGCCGTTAATGTTAATTCAACAGGAAACGTTGAGCCATCTTTTCTGCGATAGGTCCACTCTCTTGTATCGTACGCATTATGCTTTGATAATTCTAAATAAGGACTAAAACCATTGAGATCTTTGTTGTATTTATTAGCGATATCTTTCTTAAAATCTAAGAGTTCTTCCTCTAAATGATATATTTCTGGTTTCTTTAATCCAATCATTTCTGAAGCGGAATACCCTAGTAAAAATTCTGCGCCACTATTAAAATGGCTAATAACCCCATCATTATCAACCGATACAATGGCTAATGGCCCAGAATTAAATATGGCTTTTAATTGGGTGTGGGCATCAAATAATTCTCTTTCGGCAACATAAGCCGCTGTAACATCTTGGCAAGTACCAATCATTTCAATAATATTACCAAATATATCAGTAATGACTTCACCTAAAAGTTGTATTATTTTTACTTCTCCATTACCTGCTATTATACGATGTGTAAAACGTTTAAGGTTTTTCTCTGCTCGTGTTTGATCAAAATAATCGGTTACAATACCTTTATCTTCAGGATGTACAAAATTAAAATACGTATCAAAACTTAAATTCTCTATTTCTTTATCGAGTCCAAAAATATTATACATATTATTAGACCACTCTACCTTATTGGCAACCGTATCCCACTGCCAATTCCCTAATAAGGTAATCTCTTCTGCAAAATTTAATAATTGATTTTTTCGTATGAGTTCATTTTTAGCGACTTTTCTTTCGGAAATGTCAAATGCGACCCCTAAAAATCCTATTTTTTCACCTTGTTCATTTTTAATTGCAGTTAACGTTAATTCTACAGGAAACGTAGAACCATCTTTTCTTTTATACGTCCACTCACGTGTATCATATTCGTTTCTGTTTGCTAATTCTAAATAAGGATTAACACCCTCAGGATCTAAACCATACTTATCTGCTATATCAATTCTAAATTGGTTTAGTTCTTCTTCTAAATGATAAATCTCTGGTTCTTTTAATCCAATCATTTCAGAAGCAGAATAGCCTAATAAAAGTTCTGCTCCACTATTAAAATGGTTCAATACTCCATTATTGTCAGTAGACACAATAGCTATAGGGCCAGAATTAAAGATTGCCTTTAACTGCATGTGCGCTCTATTCAATTCTATTTCAGCAAGTTTAGCTGCAGTAATATCTTGGCTCGTACCGTTTATTTTGATAACCTCTCCATTATTGTTCATAATAACTTCACCTAGAGCCTCAATAGTTTTTATAACTCCATCTGCAGTTATAATTCGATGTGTAAACTTATGAAACGTCTTCTCTTCTATTATTTTATTTAAACATTTACTTACAAAATCTTGATCATCTGGATGAACTAAATTAAAATAAGTATCAAAATTTAAAAGGTCAGTATTTTTATCAAGGTTAAAAATGTTATATAAATTATTAGAACTTTCGATATTGCCAGTAACGATATCCCATTGCCAATTACCAAGTAAAGTGACCTCCTCTGCAAAATTTAAAAGTTGATTTTTTTGTAAGAGTTCGTTTTGGGCCATTCTTTTTTCTGAAACATCTGTAGAGACTCCTAAAAAACCAATAACTTTTCCTTTCTCGTCTTTTATGGATGTTAAGGTTAATTGAACAGGTATAATTGATCCATCTTTTTTAAGGTAGTGCCATTCTCGAGTATCGTAAGCATTATATTTTGCTAATTCTTCTTGCGCACTAAAACCGGTAAGACTTTTTCCATATTGTTTTGCAATATCCGCTTTAAATGTATCTAATTCTTCTCTGAAATGATACAAGATTGGTCTTTCTAAACCTATCATTTCATCTGCAGAATAACCTGTTAAGACTTCTGCGCCAGGATTAAACTTACTAATAACACCATCTCTAGTCGTCGCAACAATAGCGATCGCTTTAGAATTGAAAATGGCTTCTAACTCTGTATGCGCCTTATTTAAAGCTATTTGAGAAAGCTTCTTCTCATTTATATCTTGAAACACTCCAAAAACACGTACACATTTGCCATCTACAATCTCTGCCTGACCGATAGCGCGTGTCCAAACAATATTACCCTTTAATGTTACCAACTCTACTTCTACATCATAAGATGTACCATTTTCCATAGCGTCATTTACTGCTTTTTCAATAGTGTCTCTACTTTTTCCTTCTTTAAAAAATTGAATTGCAGTATCTAAATCTGGTTGAAAACCTTCAGATGCTTCGTGTATTTCGTAAACGATTTTACTCCAAAAAATGGTATTTTTTATTAAATCGATATCCCATGTTCCTATACGAGACACTTCATTGGATTTTTCTAATATTTTTTCTATACGAATTTTTTCATCTTCCTTTTCTTTTAAGTGTGTTATATCACCTGTATACATTAGCAAGCCTCCAATCTTACCTTCAGAAATATACCAAGGGCGTACATCCCAAAAAATCCACTGTACCGTTCCATCTGCGCGGATAAAGGGCGCTTCATCGCAAGTATCAATGGCTCCATTTAAACACTTTTGGTTATTCATCTTCCACTCCTCACCTATTTCTGGAAAAATATCATAATGGCTACGACCAATAATCTCTTCATTCTCCATTTTATAATCAGTGATCCAACGCTGAGATACCGCAATATATCTCATATCATTATCTAACATGGCAATAGCTGTTGGTGCTTGCTCAATAAATACTTTATTGTAAGCCTCTCTTTTTTCTAAATCTATTTTAAGACTTGTTAGCTCTAATAAATTATCTTTTATCTTGGTTTCAGATTTAGCTAGTTCACTATTTACTTCTACAAGCTTATCATTTTGTTCAAATAATTGCTTTAGTGCAGGAACTAAAACAAATAGGAATTCCCCCAATAATATTAATATCGCAATAAATGCGAGGATATAAATCGTTTGTAAAAGATTTTGAAGATTTTTATCAGCACTCTTTTGATATTCTCTAATTACAGACTGCATCGTTAAGAAATAAGGCAATTCTGCGTCTGCTATACTATTTACATCTTCGGCAATTAAATTTTTATTAGGATTATTTATAATATTCCTACTAGACGAAACTATTTTTTGTGATTGTCTACCCGTAACTTTAAGCAACGAGTCTAGTGCTTCACTTCCTTCTTGTTGTTTATTTACAGAATCTAAATAATGATGTGTGTTTTCAAATTCATCAACATAGTCTTTAAACGACCCTATTATTTCTGAACTGATCGTATCTCCATTAATACTTTCAAAAGAATAAACTAAGCTGTTCATACGTTCATTTAACATACACTGCTCAGATGCTTTATTAATTAATAAAGCTTCTCCTTTTTGATCATTAACGCTACTTTGAAGAATAAATAATATGGCTATAATGATTAATATAAATGTAGATATAAATAGTAAATACCTTTTTTTGATTGAATGTTCTAGTCTCTTCACAGTTTTTTAATAAATAAAATACGCCTGTCAAAATAAACAGAAACGTTTAAATACATTTGCTATAAAAAATATTTTAACTATAATATTTCCCGCATATATATTTAGACACATTCAATTCATTAAGAGTCACTTATAATAAAAAAAAGATGAATATGACTTGGGGTAATACAAATAGATAAAACGTTAAAATACAAAAATATTGTTAATTTATTTAAATGTCACACTTTAGTTAAGGTGAATTTATAAAAAAAGAACACCCTGAATAATGTTCTTAATTAATCCATTTTATAAAAGGGCAATAATAAATTTTCCCAAACCATTACATGAAAGATAATTGGAAGAGGATTAAATTTACACACAACCTAATGCTATTGAAATCAACACATTATATCGTCTTCTGTAGTGTTTTATTCTTTTCTTTTAAAATGGCTAATTGTTTTTCTAAAAATGAAATAGCCTGTTCTGTTTTATAACTCGATTTTGATGCAAAGTCTTCTAAATCTTGTTTAAATTTTTCTTTACCGGAAGCTGCAGCTTTAGACAAATCTTCTTTTACTTCTGTAAAATCACTAGTAATTTGATCTTTAATCTCTTTACCTTCTTTTTTAAGCTTATCTCTTGTAACACTTCCTTTTTCTGGTGCTAATAAAACTCCTGCCGCTGCTCCAATTAATGCTCCTAATACTATCGCTCCTTTATGAATCATAACTTTTTTATTTTAATTAAACGTGTTTAACTATATGTCTTAAAACCTACTAGTATGTTACAAACAAATTTAGTACCAAGTGTTTAGAGTAATAATAAAGATCTAAAATTTTAGTTTTTATTGATTATTTGACTTCAGTATTAAATTCGCCAAAATGCCAAAGTATGCCTGAAGGGTCGTGTAGGAAAAATTCATTTCCCCAATCATTACATACAATTTCTGAACATCTTACAGTAGCATACGTCTCAGTTATACCGCTTTTCTTTAGCTTTCCTAAATGATCTTGAACATTATCAACTTCAAGAAAAACCATGGTGTTATCTACCCAATCTTTTGCGTAATAATCTTGTAAATAAAAGGCGAACTCTCTAGTTTTAAAGACAGACATATTATGAGTAATGACAAATTCGTCAAATCCTAGATCGCGATAAAATTCTCTTGAAAGGTTGTAATCTTTAGAACCTATGAATGGTCTTATGGATTTTGGTTTTAATTTCATATATCTAAATTATAATTAATTTGATGATATTTAAATTTCATTAACCTTAGCCAACCGGAATTCTATAAATAGCTCGCGGATAATCAGACATTCTAACACCTTCTTTTTGCAATTCGGTTAAGGCATTTTTTGCAATCCATTGAGCTGATTTACTTTCTGATTTTAGAATTTCATTCGCGACTTCTATGGCTCTACGATTAAGATCAATATTTCGTTTACCTATATTTCTTAAAGTCCAATTAACTGCTTTTTTCACGTATACTCTGTCGTCATTGGCTTCGCGTTTTATAATTGCGAAAAACTGTTCAAACAAGTCGTTATCTGAAGTTTTATCTGCCATACAATAGGATGCTAAAGTGGCAAATGCTGCTCTTTTTTCAAATTCGGGCTCTCTCTGTGACCATTCTAATATTTTAGCTAATGCAAAATTGCTTTTTGAAAATAGCCCCATACAAAAGCTGTCGCAAATTTCCCAATTCTCAAAAGTCTTCACCCATTTTTCCATGAGGTCTTCTGTAACATCTTTGGGCTTAAATAGTTTGCTACATAATAGACGAGCTTCATAAATTCCGCTATCAAAAAGTTGTAAGGCCAATTTGTTATCCGTTCCAATTTCTTTGGCTATCACTTTTAAATCTTTGTGATATATACCTAACGAATTATTTGAGATAATCCCGAATTTCTTTGCCTTAAACTCCACTTTATCTTTGTCTTGCAAGTCATATAAGCATTCTATGATGTCATTATAGGTCATATAATCAATTTTATTTTTTAAAGTAATTGTAACTAAAGTATCCAAGTTGATTTTTTTTCAATAAATACGCTTTTTCTAAGGTATTAGTTACAGTATTTAAAGCCAAATCAAGTTGTAGAATAGCTTCATCAACATTATCGGTTTCTGCATAATAATCTGCTTTTGCAGCGTAATATAAATAGGCACGTTGCTCTAAATCTTCGGGTTCTAATTGTTTTAAATACGCATTTGCTATTTTATAATCCTTTGTCTGTATAGCAATAACGGCCATGGTTAGTAAGTGTGAAGGCATAGGTTGTAACGTATATAAAGCGTCGTACCAGTGTGAAATTTTATTCCAATTGGTGTCTTCAAATGTTTTAGCCTTTAGGTGTTCGGCAGCAATGGCAGCTTCATAATGATAACATGAAAAATATTCAGTTTCCACAGCTTTAAACATCATAGAATTGCCAAGTTCAATTAATGGCATATGCCATAAGGCTCTGTCTTGTTGTTTTAAATCTAGTACTTCATTATTGAGGTTTGTTTTGGCTTCTAATCTTGCCGAATGAAAACATAGTAAAGAAAAAAGCGCATAACACTCTGGCAGTTGAGTTTCTTTATGATTGAGCAATAATTGACATAAACGTAAGGATTCACCACATAAATCTTCTCGAATTAATTGGTCTTTACTATTTGAGTGAAACCCTTCATTAAAAATAAGGTATAACACTTCTAATACACTATCTAAGCGCTCTTGTAAGTTTTTACCTTGTGGTATATTGAATTGTAAATCGGCGTTTTTAATCGCCTTGCGAGCACGTAACAAACGTTTTTTAATCGTTTCTTCTTTGGTAAGTAATGCGGAAGCGATTTCTTTAATACTAAATCCGGAAACGGTTTTTAAGGCAAAAGAAATTCGGTCGCGAGGATCTAATTTAGGATGGCAAGCCGTAAATATCATTCTAAGTTGTGCATCTTCTATTTCTGAATCTAAAAACAACTCATTAATAGCAATAGCATCAGTACCTTGTGTAATATTGGGACTATTATTTTTTTGAGCTTTTAAAGTTCTAAAAATATCTAAAACTCTATTTTTAGCCGCTTTAGTTAACCAAGCTTCAGGATACTCTGGTTGTTCTTTTCTCCAGGACAAACTCGCTTTTATAAAGGTATCTTGCACAGCATCTTCAATAATATCGAGATGTTGCAATCCAAATATTCGTGTTAAAACAGAGACCATCTTTCCACTGTGATGGCGAAAAAGATGGTCTAATAGTTTTGGTTCCATTAACGATTATTGATCGAATACCATAATTTCACGAATTTCTACTGTATTCCCTAAATCATAATCCGGAAAATCTTTAGCAATCTCTTCAACCGCATCAAAATCCTTCGCTTTTATCAAATAAAAACCACCGACAATTTCTTTCACTTCCGCAGAAGTTAAATCGGTAACGGTTCTGTCTTTACCTGTAACACGTCTAATTTGAGGTGTTAATGCTTCACCTCCTTTTAAAATACCTGCTTTTTCCATTTTTGCTCCCCAAGCAAACCATTTTTCCATTCTGCTTTGTAAGTCTTCTGGTGACATGCCTAAATCAACATACTCTTTACCAACGAAAATCATCATAAAATCTTTCATAATTTTTTAAATTTAATAGTTATATCCTTATGACGTTTACCAAAAGATAAAAGAGGACAATTATTGAATAAAAAATTTAAAATAAAGATATAGACTTTTTTCTAAAATAGAAAAGTATTAATCGAAAGGTAAGGTATTAGGTGTGTAATAATATTGAAATTCTATAATTTCACCTGTATCTAAAGTATCGCGAGCCATAAGATAATAGCTTTCTCCAACATGATTACTAAAATACGATTTTGCGGCATGAAACGTAATAATATCACCCGGTTGGTAGTGCTTTACAGACTTAAAATCTTCGTCATTGTGGTAAGAGTCATCATTAACCTCCAAACTATAAGGACTAAAACGTAAGTTATCTTTATGCCAACGAACGGTACTAACCGCTTTTAATTTTTGTGGTATATTTAAAAACAACACATAAGGTTCTTCATTAGAAATGTCTTTTTTAGATTCATATAAAATGGAAAAAAGTATGCTTCCTATAAAAAGACAACCTAAAATCCCAATAATAATTATACTATATTTAAAGGTCTTTGAAGTTAGAGCCATTAATTAACTAATTTCTCTACAATAGCTTTTACTGGAAGAATCTCTGTGGTATGCTCTATACTTGGGCCAGCTACCCAAACCGTTTTGTAAGTCGCTTTTTTCGCTGCTTTCTCTGTCGCTTTCATCCCTATTGAAAAACGAATCATTTTCACCCATTTTTTTAAGCTCTTGTTTTTATTTAAAAGATTTTCAATCCACGTCGCTTTTGTGCCTATTTTTTGAACATAAGGTGTATTGATTACGGTACAAGGAGTGCCAGATATACGTTCTGTCATTATAATGTCTTTGGCACCATAATTTACACAAGCTTGTTTATAATCGTCCGTTACACCACCTTCTATTGATGCAATAAACGGACTACCAACGGAAACTCCTGCGGCACCATAGCTTAACATTTTATCGATGTCGGCTTTGCAGCCTACTCCACCTGCAGAAATTACAGGAATTGATAATTCTTTATTTAATAAACTCGTTAATTCTTCTGGTGATAAATTTCCTCTGTGTCCACCAGCTTCATTATTAACAGCTATTGCAGCATCAGCGCCTAATTGTTCTACTTTTTTGGCAAATCTCAAATCGGTAACATCACAAAACACTTTTATACCTACAGCATGTGCTTGTTTAATTGTTTCTTCAGGACTTCCTAAAGATGTAATTATAAAGTCACAACCTTCTTCGCAAATTACTTCTAATTGTCCTTTATATTTAACGTTAGATTTATTCACAATTAGATTAAATCCAAACGAACCACCTTCAACTTTATTAGCCTTAAGCGCTTTTAGAGCAGCTCTTAACTCGTCTAAAGTTCTGTAATTTAATGCTGGAATACAACCTGCAATTCCCGCTTTCATAGCTTCTGTTACCATAGCAACATTAGAGACTAAAAACATTGGTGCTTGAATAATTGGGTGCTTAATATCGAGTAATTCAGTTAGTTTGGTTTGCATAGTTTTTTGCTAATAAAATGAAAAACGTATTAATATAACTTGATTATATGATTACAAATATAAAGTAATTTATTATGCGTGCATAATAGTTGATTGCGAATTATAAAAAAGAACTGACTATTATTAAGATAACAATAAAATTAGCGCTATAAATTACAAAATCACAATCTGGAAGTCATACTATTAATTTACAAAGACTTGAATTATTCTAAAAATCGATAATAGCCACACTTTAAATAGGCTCCTTCAGGGAATGCTATAGGGTGATCACTATCGTGTTTGGTTTTTAGTTCTGTTTCAAAAAGTCTTGATTGAGAATTTAAGACTTGAGAGTTTAAGTCGAAAAAAGCTTGCGCCAATACTCTAGAGGAACACGATGCTAAAACTAAAAGGCCGTTTTTAGCCGTAAGCTTCTCACCTAGTTCGGCTAGTTGCGCATATTTCTTTTTCGCTAAATCAATCTCAGATTGTTGCTTAGCAAAACTTGGAGGATCGATTACTACAACATCAAAGGTTTTACCTTTTGCTATTAACGCTTTCATTTCTGCAAATGCATCACCTGAGATGGTTTTATGCTGACCTGTATAAGCATTTAACTTTCCATTTTCGCGAGCCATATCTAATGCTTGCTTACTTATATCTAAACTTGTAACATCGGTTGCACCCTTTGCTAAAGCGTGAACTGAAAATCCACCAGCATAAGAAAACACATCTAAAACTGATTTGCCTTTGCTTAATTCGCCTACTCGTCTTCTATTATCTCTATGATCTAAAAAATAGCCTGTTTTATGACCTTTTATAACGTTGGCAGAAAAATTGACACCATGCTCTACAAATTTCACGACTTCATTATCTAACGTACCGTAAATGACTTCTCCATCTTTTAAAGCATGTTTATCACTATGTTGTAAACTTCTACTTAAACGCATTACCATGGTTTCAGCCTTTGAAATTTGTTGTAAACTCTCTAGAATAGGTTTTAAATAAGGCAACCATATTTCAGAATATACTTTTACAACTAATACGGAATCATAAACATCAGCAATTAACCCAGGGAAACCATCATTTTCACCAAATAATAAGCGATAACTATTGGTGTTGGTTAGAAGTAATTCTGAACGTTTCTTAAAAGCCAATACAATTTTATGATGAAAAAAAGCAGCATTAACCTCAACTTTAATGTCAGCATTGTGGATAATTTTAATACGGATTGGAGAATCAGCATCATATAACCCTAAACCAACGACTTTGTTTTTATTCTTGCTAAAAATTATGGCTAAATCACCTGTTTCTGCTTCATCGTTTATTTTTACAATACTATTAGAAAACACCCAAGGATGTCCTTTTACAACGAATTGTTCTCCTTTAGCATTGAGTTTTACAGCTAATCGTTTAGGTACGTAATTAGAATGTATGTAATCTGAAAAAGACATGTTTATATTTTTGGCTTCGAAAGTACGAAACTAAATGACAATGTTTTTAATGAGAACTCAGGAATCTGACATTTTAAAACAAAAAAACGCAATCAAATTAATGATTGCGTTTTTTACTCTATAATATTAGTCTTTAGCTTCTTCAAGCTTCTGACTTTAATTTTTGTTGAGATCCCAAAACAACTTTTGCAAAAAAGCGAAAGTTGGTTCTCTGCTTACTTAACTTCTTCGAAGTCTACATCTTCAACATCACTACTATCATCAGCAGCTTGTCCTTTTGCACCTGCACCTGCGTCAGTTGGTCCACCTTCTGGTGCTCCACCTTCTGCTTGTGCTTTATACATTTCTTCACTTGCTACTTTCCATGCTTCGTTGATTTTATCTAAAGCTGGAGTGATCACTGCGATATCTTTTGTTTCGTATGCTGTTTTCAATTCTTCAAGCGCTGATTCAATTGGTGCTTTTTTATCATCAGATAATTTATCACCGAATTCTTTCAACTGACTTTCTGTTTGAAAAATCATTGCATCCGCTTCATTCAATTTATCAGCAGTTTCTTTTGCTTTCGCATCAGATTCAGCATTTGCCTCTGCATCAGCTTTCATCTTTTGAATTTCCTCTTCTGTTAATCCAGATGACGCTTCAATTCTGATATCTTGAGTTTTGTTTGTTGCTTTATCTGTAGCAGATACTTTAATGATACCATTGGCATCAATATCAAACGTTACTTCAATCTGAGGTGTTCCTCTTCTTGATGGTGGAATTCCGTCTAAGTGGAAACGACCAATCGTTTTGTTATCTGCTGCCATTGGACGTTCACCTTGTAATACGTGAATTTCTACTGATGGCTGATTGTCTGCTGCTGTTGAGAATACTTGCGATTTCTTAGTAGGAATCGTAGTGTTAGACTCAATTAACTTTGTCATTACATTACCCATAGTTTCAATACCTAATGATAATGGAGTAACGTCTAATAAAAGAACATCCTTTACATCACCAGATAAAACACCACCTTGGATCGCTGCACCTAAAGATACAACCTCATCAGGGTTAACACCTTTACTTGGAGCTTTTCCGAAGAACGTTTCAACTGCATTTACAACCGCAGGAATACGTGTAGAACCACCAACTAAAATAACTTGGTCAATATCGGATTTTGATAAACCTGCTGCTTTTAAAGCAGAAGCACATGGCTCAATAGTACGTTTGATTAAATCGTCAATTAACTGCTCAAATTTAGAACGTGTTAACGTACGTACTAAGTGTTTTGGTCCACTAGCTGTAGCTGTAACGTAAGGTAAGTTGATTTCTGTTTGTGCAGAAGAAGATAATTCAATCTTCGCTTTTTCAGCTGCTTCTTTTAAACGTTGTAAAGCCATTGGGTCTTTACGTAAATCCATAGACTCGTCAGCGATAAACTCTTCAGCTAACCAATCGATAATACGTTGATCAACATCATCACCACCTAAGTGTGTATCACCATCTGTAGATAATACTTCAAATACACCATCACCTAATTCTAAAATAGATACATCATGTGTTCCACCACCAAAATCAAATACTACGATTTTTTGGTCTACACCTTTTTTGTCCATTCCGTATGCTAATGCTGCAGCTGTTGGTTCGTTGATAATTCTACGAACTTTAAGACCTGCAATCTCACCAGCTTCCTTTGTAGCCTGACGTTGTGCATCGTTAAAATATGCTGGTACTGTAATTACAGCTTCTGTAACATCAGTTCCTAAATAATCTTCAGCAGTTTTCTTCATTTTCTGAAGCACCATTGCAGATAATTCTTGAGGTGTATATAAACGACCATCGATATCTACTCTTGGAGTATCGTTGTCACCTTTTACCACTTTATATGGTACACGCTCTGCTTCTTTTTTAGATTCAGAATACTTATTACCCATAAAACGCTTAATAGAATAAACCGTTTTTGTTGGGTTAGTAACTGCTTGTCTTTTTGCTGGATCTCCAACTTTAATTTCACCACCTTCTACGAAAGCGATAACAGAAGGTGTTGTTCTTTTACCTTCAGCGTTTGGGATTACAACTGGCTCATTCCCTTCCATTACAGAAACACAAGAGTTGGTTGTACCTAAATCAATTCCAATAATCTTACTCATAATAAATATATATGTTTTGTTGTGTTATAATTTTTTAGACTCGATAAGTATTAGTCAATGATTATGCCATGGCAAAAAATATGACATGATGTCACTTTAATAAATGGTTATCAGTTACAATGTCTCATAATACTTAAAAAATCTAGGGATAACATTCATAATAGTTTCTTCATCCTATCATAATACTGAGTATATAATAAAGAAACCTACGCTTGATAACTTTACAAGAACTAAAAACAACCAAAAATTATGAAACACATTTTACAATTATTTTTTATCTTTTTTACATGTATTGCTAGTGCTCAACTGAATACTGGCGACATGGCATTTACGGCTTTTCATGCCAATGATGATGACGATTTTGCTATGGTGACATTCGTTGACATACCAGCAAACAGTAGTATTTATTTTTCTGACAAAGAATGGACAGGCACCGCTTTTAATTCTGGTGAAGCTAATTATGAATGGCAAACAGGTACTGATATCATTACTGCTGGCTCAATTATTACCTTTTATACTATTAGTGCAACACCAAGCGTATCTCAAGGAACTATTGTTGGTTCTCCTGGAGGTATTTCTGCTTCATCGGAAGCTATCTTTGTATATCAAGGTACCGATATAGATACACCTATTACATTTATTACTGCTGTAGCAAATTCATCTTCTGCTTACGATGATGGTGTTGGCACTGGCTTAACTGGTACCGGACTCACAGAAGGCTCTACTGCCATAACATATGCTAACGGAACTTCATTAGCCCTTTACAATGGACCAAGAACCGGTTACACTGCTAATGGATATAGTGTTGCTTTAAATAATATGAGTAACTATAATTTTGAAGAGGCTGCTAGTTTACCTTTTAACACGACGCCGTTTGTAATCTCGACGACAGACACCAATCCTCCAAGTGTTGCTAACGTTTACTCAATAGACCAAACGACTGTAGAAATTATCTTTACAGAAGACGTAACTCAGGCTACAGCAGAAGCAATGGCTAATTATACTTTCAGTCCTGCATTAAGTGTGTCTTCAGTTGTTTATGACAATGTTACGCTAACAGCAACTGTGACACATTCAGGTTTAACTGAAGGTTTAGCTTATAATGTTACTATTAATAATCTTGAAGATGTATTTTCCAACACACAAACTACGGCTTATGTGAGTGACGATTTTTATTATAATGCATTAACTTCTGGTTTAATCATTACTGAAATCATGTATAATGCTCCTTCTGACGACTCTGATGCTTTAGAGTTTATAGAAATCTATAATAACAGTACAGCTTCTATTGATTTAGGTGGCATAACAGTTAACGATGAAGGTAATTTCAGTTTTACATTTCCTGAAATGTCAGTTGCTGCTAGTGAGATCGTATTGTTAGCTACTGACAAAATCACTGCTGATGCTTTTTATGGTGTGACGTTCTTAGACATGCCACAAGCTATTTCTAACGCCTTAGGAAATGGTGGTGAATTACTTGAAATTAAAAATTCTAATGGAGATGTCATATCTCAAGTAGAATATAGCGACGATGCTCCTTGGCCAACTTCTGCTGATGGCGACGGCCCTTCTTTAGAGTTATTAAATCCCGATGCGGACTTTAATGAAGGAACCAATTGGGCAGCTGCCACAAATTTAGTCGGTCAATCTATAGGGGACAATGTATTCGCTTCTCCTGGAAGCTATACTCCTGTGACTACTGTAACACCTCAAATTAGTTTTACTCAAAGTACGTATAGTATTAGTGAGGATGGAGTTTCTATTGATATCTCAATTGAATTATCTGGACCTACATCAGAAATTGTTTCTGTTGATATTAGTTTAGTCACTGAATTACTTACAGCTACTGAAACTGATGATTTCACTTTTGTAAACCAAACCATTAGTTTTCCTGCAAATTCAACAGAAGCTATTACACTTACTATTCCTGTTACAGATGATATACTTGCCGAAATGGATGAACTTTTTATTTTAAAGCTTTCAAATCCTAATAATGGAACGCTTGGCGCTTATGAAACTGTTGGTATTTATATTTTAGATAATGACACTACGGTTCCTGTTGCAACTGATTTACTAAATATTGAATATGTCACCAGTTATTTAGTAGATGCTGATGGATCTGCAGAAATTGTAGCGCATGACCCTGTTTCAGAACGTTTATTTGTATTGAACTCAACAGGACAAAAATTAGAGATTATAGATTTTACGGATATCAATGCTATATCTACTATTAGTACTATTGATTTATCTACTTATGGTGATCCAACAAGTGTTGCTTATATGAATAATATAGTCGCTCTTGGTATTTCAAAAGGGCCTTTAGAAGATGGTGTGGTTATTTTTTGTGATATTGATGGCACAATTACTTCTACTGTG
The DNA here is from genome assembly GCF_000427335.1 of Winogradskyella psychrotolerans RS-3. GTDB lineage: Bacteria > Bacteroidota > Bacteroidia > Flavobacteriales > Flavobacteriaceae > Winogradskyella > Winogradskyella psychrotolerans. The sequence goes on from NZ_ATMR01000176.1 coordinate 69,156, forward strand.
ACCGCAGGAAATCTTCCAGATATGGTTGGATTTACTCCAGATGGGATAAAACTTTTAGTCGCTAATGAAGGGCAACCAAATGATGATTATTCTGTAGATCCTGAAGGTAGTATTTCTGTTATTGATGTTACAGGTGGATTGGGTAATATTTCTCAAACTAACGTTACGCAAATAAACTTTAATTCTTTTGATACCCAAATTGAAACATTAAAAACTAATGGTGTTAGAATCTTTGGACCAAATGCTTCAGTGTCTCAAGATTTAGAACCAGAATACATTACATTCTCTGATGATTCTCAAACGGCTTATGTAACGCTTCAAGAAAACAATGCCGTTGGAGTTATTGATTTAGCAACAAACACAATTACCGCTATTCTTCCTTTAGGCTTAAAAGATCATGCTTTAGCAGGAAATACATTGGACACATCAGATAAAACAGATTTTGTATTCTTATCTAATTGGCCAGTAAAAGGGATGTACATGCCAGATGCTATGGCCTCTTATGAAGTTGCAGGAACGACTTATTTAGTAACCGCAAATGAAGGTGACGCTAGAGAGTATGATACTTTTGAAGAAGAAGTGAATGTGAGTGATTTAAACTTAGATCCAATTGTATTTCCGAACGCGGAATTCTTACAACTAGAAAGCAACTTAGGTCGTTTAACCGCTACAAATGCCAATGGCGATTTAGATAATGATGGAGATTTTGATGAAATTCATGTGTTTGGTTCTCGTTCTTTTAGCATTTGGAATGCAACTACAGGTGCTTTAGTTTATGATAGCGCTGATGATTTTGAACGCATCACAGCAAACGATCCTGTTTACGGATCACTTTTCAACGTAAGCAATAGCAATAATAACTTTAAAAACAGAAGTGACAATAAAGGTCCTGAGCCAGAAGGTGTCACGGTCACAGAAATTGATGGTCAATTTTATGCGTTTATAACTTTAGAACGTGTTGGTGGGTTTATGACTTATAATATTACCGACCCAGCAAATCCGGTATTTGAAAAATACATGAATAATAGAGATTTAGGCGACGATGAAGGTGGTGATTTAGCACCAGAAGGTATTATTTATGTGACGCCAGAAAACAGTCCTAATGATACAGGTTTAGTAATTATGGCTAATGAAGTCAGTTCTACATTAAGTTTCTATGCGCTTAATGCCACAGCCTTAAGTACATATGAATTTACGTTGCAATCTGAATCCTTAAAAATGTATCCTAATCCTTCAAAATCGAATCAAATGGTATATTTTAATAAAACGGTTTCAGTGACTTTATTTGATCTTCAAGGTCGTGAAATAGCATCTGAGGAAAATACAATGGATTTCAAACTACCAAGCTTAACTTCTGGCACTTATATTTTGAAAACAAAAAATGGAGAAAGCTTCAAGCTTTTAATTAAATAAATCTGCTAATTTATGTCCATGAAAAGCACCTTCAATTGAAGGTGCTTTTTTTGTTGTAATAATTTAGTCATTTATCATTTAGAAGTTAAATCTTAATAATATCTAAAAGGGCATGTTGTTTGATAACAAATAGCAATACATTAGTAATTAATTAAATTTTATATCATCATGAAAAAAATAACCTCTTTATTATTTGCACTTACTTTTTTATTAACCTCTTGTACTGGCGACCAAGGTCCTCCTGGTTTTGATGGTGCACCAGGTATACCAGCAGATGAATATGCTGCTCAGTCATTTGAGGTATCGCCAATTAATTTTCAATACGATAACGATACGGGTTTACAGGAAGCTATTGTAGCTTTGCCTTATGATATACTAGACAGCGATGTCGTTTTAGTTTATAGATTAGATGAAGTAGTAACTATTGATGGACAAGACACTGATGCATGGTCGCCGCTTCCTCAGAACTTCTTTCTTAACGACACTGATATAATTCAATACGTATTTAATCATACTTTTGCTGATGTTAAATTGTTAATAGATGGAAACTTTAATCTTTCAACTTTAGATGCTGGTTTTACTCAAAACCAAGTTTTTAGAATCGTTATTTTACCTGCAGATCCTGTTAATAGCCTTGATATTGATTTTACAAACTTAGACAGTGTCATAGAAGCATTTCATATAACAGAGTTTGAAACACTATAAACTTACTTTCAAAGAAAAACACAAAGCCTGAAGATTCAATTTTCAGGCTTTTTTATTTCGGAAATTGCCACCATTGAATTAACATCTACCTATATTTGTAATATAATTAAAACGATTTCGTAGATGGAGTGTATTTCAGTTTTCGACATGCTAAAAATTGGTGTAGGACCTTCAAGTTCTCACACTTTAGGACCTTGGAGAGCAGCCGAACGTTGGGTAAAAGAATTAAAAGATAAAAAGCGTTTTGATAAGGTCGAAAAAATTACTGTAGATCTCTACGGTTCTTTATCTTTAACAGGAAAAGGACATGCTACCGATTTCGCCGTCGTATTAGGCTTAACAGGCGCGGATCCTGAACGTATGCCAATTGAAGACATCAACACAATTATTGATGAGGTTAAAACTACCAATGTTCTAATGTTAAATAATGAAAGAGCGATTCCTTTCGACTTTAAAACCAATATCGTTTTTAACCGAAAATCGCTACCATTTCATTCCAACGGAATGATTTTTACAGCACTAATCAACGGTAGAAATTATAAGTACACCTACTACTCTATTGGTGGCGGTTTTGTGGTGCAAGAAGAACGGAAAGTCTCTAAAGCAAACAAGATAATATTCTACTGTACTTTTCCTTATCCTGTTGCTTATGGAACAGAATTACTGAAATTTTGCGAGCAATTACAGCTACCAATTTCTGGTGTGGTTCTAGAAAATGAAAAATCGATACGCGATGAAGCCTCTATTGATTTTGAATTAAAACGTATTTGGAATACCATGTTAGAATGTATGTACACAGGCTGTCACACTGAGGGTAATTTACCTGGAGGTCTTAATGTAAGACGACGTGCTTTTGATATGCATAAAAATATCATAGGTGATAATACTTATGAAAACCCACAAGAATGGCTAGAAACTATTAGAAAAACTGAAGTTAAATTCCGTCAGATTTTAAAATGGGTGAGTTGTTTTGCTTTGGCTGTCAATGAAGTTAATGCGTCTTTGGGTCGTGTGGTTACTGCTCCAACAAACGGAAGTGCAGGCGTTATTCCATCTGTATTAATGTATTATTTAGTGATTGAAAATCATGAAGCGGATTTTGAACATATTAAAAAGTTCCTTTTAGTCGCAAGTGAAATAGGAAGCATATTTAAAAAGAATGCCACTATTAGTGCTGCAATGGGAGGTTGCCAAGCCGAAATTGGAGTGTCCTCAGCCATGGCTGCAGGCGCATTAACAGAACTATTAGGCGGAACACCTGAACAAGTTTTAGTTGCTGCAGAAATTGCGATGGAACATCACTTAGGTTTAACTTGTGATCCTATTGGCGGTTTAGTTCAAATACCCTGTATAGAACGTAATTCTATGGGAGCGATAAAAGCTATTAATGCTGCAGAGTTAGCTTTAGATACAGATCCTAAAAATGTAAAAGTCCCTCTTGATAAAGTGGTACAAACGATGTGGGAAACTGCAAAAGATATGAGTTCTAAATATAAAGAAACCTCTGAAGGTGGTTTGGCCGTTGGAGTTCATTTAACGGATTGTTAACCTAATGAATTTAAAAATACTTTTTATATGTCTTTTTGTTTCAACTGTGATTCAAGCTCAAAATCACAAATATTTAAACGCTGATACACGCCTTTACAATGAAACTGACGAAAACGAAGGTTTCAAAGGATATTTTAAAGTCAATGCCCAGGTTGAAGTACTTTCTGCACAAATAACTGATTGGACTTTTGTAAGAGCCGATAATGATACTAAAGGTTATGTACAATCAAAATATCTTTCCGACAAGCCCATTTCAAGTCAAAATACAGTAGAAGACAATGATAATCCCATTTTAAATGGTGATAAGTATTACGGTGGACATCATTTATTTGTAACTGTAGCCTCTTTAAGGGCAAGAGGAAAACCAAGTTTGTCTGGTGAAATTAAAACCATCTTAACCATGGGTGAAGCTGTGCCAGTAAAATATATACCGATTGAAAAAGATGCATGGGTAAATATATCTAACAGCAGATATATTCAAAGAAAATATCTTAATGAGCGTCCAGATTATGATGCTTTAGCATTGACTTACGCCAATATAGAAAAACATAATTTTGATGAACGCTTAAAGATTGCTGAACGTTTAGTAGAGTTAGCTTGGAATAGCGGCTACGCCTATCTAAAATCCGCTTATCTTGTTTTACTCGATGTCGCTAAGGAGACTCATAATACAGCATTGATTAAATCTACACAAATGTACTTGACTTTAGCTGACGGTTTAGAACATCCATTACCTCCTGAAATTGTCACCGAATTTATAAAAAACGCCAATTTTAAAATAAAAGGCGTACAAATTAACAAGCTAATGGTTGACTTAAATACTGTTATTGACACTTACGGTCAACCTTTAAAAATAGAAAATATAAGTGATGAATGTGGAGTTAATTATAGCAATACATTTTACAATTATAAAAACATGACGTTATCTGTTAATCTTGAAGAAAACTTAGGCGAAATTGTCGAAATCATCTTAGATGAAAACAGCGCTTTTATAATGAATGAAAATTCTATTTTAGATCATACTATGACTGAAACTCGATTTATAGAATTATATTCTAAGTATATACACACTGACATACAAAATCTTCATACGTATGCTATTTCAAATGGTTACGGCGACTATAGTGTAGCTTTTAAAAATGGTAAAATCTATAGCGTTGCTATTTTTAATCTTTGCTAATTATTACTGTTGTCACATTTCCTGATGTTCACCAAGTAAATAATTTTTATATCGTCTTCAACTTTCAATAACTGAAAAGAATAGCTTCAAAATGATTTATTTTCTCAAGGTACTCATACTAAAAAAGTGTACAAGTGCTTACCATGTTATGTTTGTGACAAATTATGATTATGATATTATTTATAGCTTCAATTAATCAAAAGCTTAACAAATCTCATTATTTTTACCAACAACTAATATAAATACAATGTCAGTAGCTAAAAAAGAATATAAAAGGATCACAGTAAAGACTTTAGTCGATATGAAGTCGAAAGGAGAAAAGATATCAATGCTTACAGCCTATGATTACACCATGGCTAAAATCGTTGACGGTGCTGGTATTGATGTTATTTTAGTTGGTGATTCTGCTAGTAATGTTATGGCAGGACATGAAACAACGCTACCAATAACGTTAGATCAAATGATTTATCATGCCTCTTCTGTTGTTAGGGCTATTGAACGCGCTTTAGTTGTTGTTGATTTACCTTTTGGAAGTTACCAAAGTGATCCAAAAGAAGCTTTACGTTCTGCTATTAGAATAATGAAAGAATCTGGAGGCCATGCGGTAAAAATGGAAGGCGGTAAAGAAGTAAAAGAATCTATAAAGCGTATTCTAAATGCTGGAATTCCGGTAATGGGACATTTAGGCTTAACACCTCAATCCATATATAAATTTGGAACTTACACCGTAAGAGCGAAAGAAGACCAAGAGGCACAGCAATTAAAAGAAGATGCTTTAATGCTAGAAAAAGCAGGTTGTTTTGGAATTGTATTAGAGAAAATACCTGCTGCATTGGCAAAAGAAGTTGCCGAAAGTGTATCCATTCCTGTCATTGGCATTGGTGCTGGTGCTGGTGTTGACGGTCAGGTTTTAGTATTACACGATATGCTTGGTATGACACACGAATTTAATCCGCGATTTTTACGTCGTTATATGAATCTTTATGAAGAAATGACTAATGCTATAGGTCAATATGTTGCAGATGTAAAGTCTGAGGATTTCCCGAATGATGAGGAACAATACTAGTAAGCAGTAAGCAGTAAGCAGTAAGCAGTAAGCAGTAAGCAGTAAGCAGTAAGCAGTAAGCAAAATTAATTTTCCGTGAATTCGTGAGTCATAATTCTAACAAAATCCTTTCCAACAAAAACAACCTACAGGTTATCCACGAAGACAATCATATCATCATTGTTAACAAGCGTGCTGGTGATATTGTACAAGGTGATAAAACAGGTGATAAACCATTGAGCGAAGTGGTTAAATCACATTTAAAAGATAAATACAATAAGGATGGCAATGTTTACTTAGGAGTCGTTCACAGATTAGACAGACCTACCACTGGCATTGTAATGTTTGCAAAAACTAGTAAAGCATTACCTCGACTTAATAAATTGTTCGCAGAAAAAACAGCTAAAAAAACATATTGGGCTTTGGTGAAGAATCAACCACCTAAAACGAATGACACCTTAATTCATTGGTTAAAGAAGAATCCAAAAAACAATAAATCAACGGCGTATATTAAAGAAATTGAAGGTAGTAAAAAAGCTATTTTACATTATAAAATAATCCAAAAACTCGATAATTTCTTTTTATTGGAAATTGATTTAGAAACCGGACGACATCACCAAATTCGTGTGCAATTGGCTTCAATTGGTTGCCCTATAAAAGGGGATTTAAAATACGGCTTTGATCGCAGTAACAAAGATGCTAGTATTAGTTTACATGCTAGAACCTTAACATTTATGCATCCTGTAAAAAAAGAAAAAGTTTTCGTCACTGCACCTTTGCCCAATGATCCTCTTTGGGATGCTTGCAACACTTAAATTTCTCTATATGGATATTTCAAATTAAGGATGGTACCTTGTTTTAGTTGAGATTCTAATTGAAATTTAGCATTCAACAACTCAGCTCTTTTTTCCATATTAATAAGTCCTGAACCCTTCTCAGCATTCTCAATATCAAAACCACTTCCATTATCTTCTACTTTAATATTCAGAAATTGTGATTCATAATTTAATGACACTACTATGGTTTCAGCCTGCGCGTATTTTAAGGTATTTGAAAAAAATTCTTGAAGTATTCTAAATAAAATAATTTCATCTTTTTTGTTTTCAAAATCAACTTTCTCGCCTGTAATTGATAAACGTGTTGCTATCAGTCCTGATTTATTCAAGCGTGCCACCTCATTTTTAACCGTAGCATCAAAACCTAGATTAAAAATAACGTCACTATTCAGAGACTTAGATAAGGCTCTAACTTCCTCTAAAGAATCTTTTAAAGCACTTGCAGCATTCTCTACCTTGGATTTCGCTTCGTCTTTAACGACACTTGCAGCAGCATTCATTTGCATTGTTGCCAAAACCAACATTTGTCCGACATTATCATGCAGTTCTCTACCCAAATGTTTTAAGGTTTCTTCTTGTATTTCTTGTTGCGTTTTAACCAGTTCTTCTTCAAACTGCTGTTTTTGTTTCACTTTGTCTATAAGAAGTTGGTTTTTTCGTTTTTGAAACACCACAAAGAAAATAAAAACAACTGCAGATATTACAACTAATACACTAATCATATAAACCAACAGATAGCGTTCTGCATCTGAAGTTACTATTTGGTTTCTGGCTCGCAACATATTAAGGCTATAGTAAGGGTTAGGTAAAAAATAACATTAACAGATAAATAAATTTGATATTTTAAAATGATATAACTCCAATCTGCCGTTGAAAAATATATTTCATAAAACACCATTGGACCTAATAGTAAAATCCAAAATAAAAATGCGGCATTTATATAAAAGTAAATAGATTTATAAAAGTAAATAATCTTATCACTTTGAAGTATTTCTACTAAATACACACACACGCATACAAAAATAGCCCATAGACTTAAAGTCATTAAAAAAGGATCTAACATTAAAAATACCTTTTCAAAATTTATAACACTGTAGATAATAAACAAACTGGTGTAACTATAAAAAGCATATTTCACAGTTTTTTTATAAATTTTCTTTTTTACTATGTTGTAATTTATAAATGAAGTAAAAGCGACAATACCAAAAAACCAAAATATGGTAAACCACCAATAATTATTTTTAATGAGTGTACCTTCAATTAAATAATATAAATCCATATCGTATAGATACTCTGGATAACTCCCTAGTAAATCGACGAAAAAAGCATAAATCAAAAAAAAGATTAAATATTTAGCTACTGTTAATTTGAATTTTTTATAAAACAAAACACCCGTCAAGGCGGCTAAAAACTCTATTGAATGTGTAATTATGGAATAGTTTTCCTTTAGAAACTCATGCATTTATTCCTACCTATTGAGGATAATTAGCTCCGGGTGGTCTTCCATTTTTACCCATGTCCAATCCATCAGAATCTGGTAAATCAACAGCTCCCTTTTGCACAGAGACGAAACTCCCTTCTGAAGTATTCTCGTGACCTGTAGGCACAAAAAATAACGTGGTTAAGCCTTTTCCTTTAACTGTATCCGGATGAGCACCTAGGTACAAACGTAAACCGTCTAAGGTATAGCCATTGTCATTAGCTTGTTGTTTTGCATGAGCTAAATAATTTTCAATATCTTCTAAATTATACCAAGACGATCTGTTGTCTCCCGTTTCAGCCCCTTTAAATAACGAATCGTTAATAATCCTATAGCGCTCATTATAAGCTTGATCTAAAGTCTTAATTTCATCTGGCGAAATGACACCTACTGGTGGCTTAATTGTTGGTGGGTGTGTTGACATATCCTGGTTTTTCTTAGAATAAAAATACATGGCTAATACTCCCAGTAAAACACCTAGGATAAGTAATCCGAAATTTTTCATAATAAATGGTTGGTTAATTAATTATGACCGTAAATTATTGATTTTATTTAACATATAAAATTTAATCAATCGTTTTCGTAAGTCATTAATATTTTAATCTGATTTTCAAATGATTACCAGTGGTCTTTTGACTTAGAATATTTATTGATTTTTCAGTTAATTGTAGTACTCTAGGATAACCGCCTGTGGTTTGGCAATCGCGCATTAAAACAATGAGTTGACCTGACGGAGTAAGCTGCACAGTTCCCGGTAAGACTGGAGAGGTTAATATAGATTTTAAATCATTCTGAATTAAAGGTTGAAGCTGATAAGCCATACGATTGTTATATTTTGAAACTTCAAACGTGGTATTTAAAAGTAAATCCCTCTGGTCTTTAGAGAGTTTATTAAATTCCGGACCTTTCATAACACGCAAAGTATCCTCATCCAAATAGGACGCATCAAACTTTAACTTTGCATTTTTAGGAAGTATTAATTTTGAAGATTTCATTGTGTCTAAACAGTCATCCTTCTGGATTCGGAAATCATCCGTAATTCCTTTCAGCATACTTCTACTTCCTAAAACCATATCGGTTAAAAAGCCACCTTTTACTGCCATATAAGCTCTAAATCCTGTTTCTAAACGCCCAAAAGCAAGTGTGTCACCCTTATGCACAATAATAGATTTAAACATCGCAATCGCTTCACTATTTAACTTCGGACTCATATCAGCACCAGTAATAGCAATTGTAGTAGGTTCTAGAAATAACAAATCAGCTCCAGTCATCGTCATTTCCAAAACCGCAGCCGCTTTATCATTTCCAACAAGCTTATTTGCAAATTGACTAGAATATGAATCCATAGCACCAGATACAGGTACACCGAAACTGCGATGGCCTAATCTCCCTTGATCTTGAATCATGGAATAGAATCCTGGTTTTATTACCTTAATCATTTAATAATAACGTTTTGAAATCAAACTTTGGATTATTGATTTCGGACTTCATTTTTTGATGTTCTAATTTTGAAATTGGATGAAATTTCACACTATCACCTGCCTTAATAAAACATGGTGGATTGTGTTTAGGATTGAATAATTCGATGGGTGAATTTCCAATAATATGCCAACCCCCAGGACTGTCTTGTGGATAGATTCCGGTTTGTTTTCCACCGATACCAACGGACCCTTTTTTTATGTTGAGGTTTGGAGTTGTTTTCCTATCCAAATGTAACTCCGGAACGAGTCCTCCTAAGTATAAAAACCCAGGTAAAAATCCAATAAAAAAAACAGTATAAATAGTATTAAAATGCATCGTAATAATATCCTCTTTTGATCGATCTATCTCTTCAGAATAACTATCTAAATCCATAGCGAATTCATCCTCATAACAAACAGGAATCCTAAAGATTTTGGATTCTGTTTGTTTCGTGTTTTTCTGACTTGAGTATAGTTCTTCTAAGTCTAAAAACACATCATTGACATAATCAATATCTTTACTGTAAATAATTAAAATTGAGCTATATGAAGAAATCACATAAACTGATTGTTTAACATATTTAATTTCTATCATTTCTTTAAAAAAAGAAGATCTTCAAGTATATTTTCATCAATAACCGCCGGCCATTCCACCAAAATAGAATACTCATTATATTGCGAATACTGAAGCTGAAAACTCATAATTATTATTGAATTTTAATATTATTTTTCACCAAGTTATCGGACAAATATTTCAAAATTTCAAGCGCATTTCCAGTATCTCCATGCACACAAACTGTCGCTACTTTTATAGGCACTTCTACTCCATTTACGGACGTCACTTTTTGATGTTTTACCATGCTCAGAACATGGCTCAAAACAGCTTCTTTTTCATGTAAAATGGCATTACTATTTACCCTAGAAACTAGAGATAAATCACCGTTGTAATTTCGATCTGCAAAGGCTTCAAACTTCACTGTAATATTTTCACTTTTTGCCACTTCAGCTAATACTGAATTAAAAGGAGCATATAATTTAATTGGAGACGAAAGGCTCTTTATGACTTCAATAATAACTCGTGCTGTTTTTTCATCTTTAGCAGCCAAATTATATAATGCGCCATGAGGTTTTACATGATACAAATAAGCACCTTCATCATGCAAAACCGTCTGCAAAGTACTCAACTGATGCCTTAAGCTCACATACAAATCTGACGCAGAGAGCTGCATAATTTCTCTTCCAAAATTCAACGTATCAGGAAATGAAGGATGTGCTCCAATTTTCACATTATACTTTTTTGCCAGCCTAACGACTGCTTTCATGCTTTCTAAATCACCCGCATGTCCACCACAAGCTATATTACACGAGGACAATAAAGGCATTAAATCCAATTCATTACCGATGCCCTCACCAACATCTGCGTTAATATCTACACTAAATACCTCTTCCATTTTATATCACATTAAAAACGCTTAAAATTCCTTTGACCCCTAAGAAGATTGTAATAATTAAAATTATGACACCTAAAACATTCTGAAACTTCGAATTTACATAAGAGCCTAAGACAGAAGATTTATTCATTACCCAGAGTAAAAACCCTGCTATAATAGGCAATAGCAATCCATTAGATACTTGCGCAAATTTTATAATTTCAATAGATTTAAACCCAATACTCGAAAACACAACGCCCAATACCACAATCACCATCCAAACCGATTTAAACTTTTTAGATTTTAAATCCGCTTCCCAACCCAAACAGCCACTAGTTACAAATGCCGCAGCCAGCGGTGCTGTAATCGCACTTGTAATCCCTGCAGCGAACAAACCAATAGCCAAAAAGTATTTTGCAAAACTCCCGAATAATGGCTCTAAGCCCAACGCCAAGTCTGATGTATTTGTAATGGATTGTTTTTGAATAGCAGATGCCGCAATAATGATACACATGGATACCGTTCCTCCTAAAATCACAGCGACCAAAGTATCTTTCTTTGCTATTGGCAAATCACTCTTTGACTTCCATTTGGTTTTAGCTAAAGACGCATGTAGAAAGAGATTGTAAGGCACAACGGTTGTGCCGATTAAGGCTATAATTGTTAAAATACTACCTTCTGGTGCGACTGGAATCACTATTGCTTTTAAAATTTCTAAAAGATTGGGTTTTGTGAGAATCGCTGTAGTTATAAAAGCAAAACTCATCAGAATCACTAAGAACACAAAGGCTTTTTCTAATACTTTATAATTTCCGATATAAAGCAGAACAAAAGCAATTACACCAATAATTAAACTCATAATGTTGAGCTTAAGTTGACCTATTTCCCAAATCACATTCCCGACAATCGCTTCCATCCCTAAAGCGCCACCACTAATGTTCCCTGCTTCATAGGCCGCGTTCCCAATAACGATTGCACTGATAATTAGAAGAACAGCTATTCCTTTTACAATTGGATGTTTAATTTCTTCTCTAATAATTTCAGACAAGCCTTTTTGCGATACGATTCCTAATCGCGCCGCCATCTCTTGCAATATAACAGTCGCAAAAATAGACAACACCATTGCCCACAATAACGTGAAACCAAAATTGACTCCTGCCAATGTGCTAACCGTTACGGTTCCCGGACCAATAAATGCGGCTGCAACTAAAGGTCCTGGCCCAATATTTTTAAAAAATTTCTTCATTCGTTATCTATCGAATTCAACGCATAAATAGCGAAACTCCCTAACCAATGTCCTCCTTCGTAGCTATCTCCTACAATGCTTAGTAGTGAATAATCAATATGTTTATTAGCTACATTTTGAAGGTGCTTATACTCTGGCAAATCCTTAACGATATAATTAAGACTCCATGCTCTAGAAAAGTTAACCCCATCAAGATGCACCAGTTTTCCATCGGTTCTATCTGACACTTCACCAACAGCGATATCAAAATCTTCATTAATAAGCTCTGGCATAAAATCGTTTATCCAAACTTTAAACTCCTCCATAGACAATACACGTTTCATTAAAGCAGCCTCTTCCAAACATGGTGATAAAAAATCGAAACCGCTTGGTTCCCATTCTATAGGACAATCTTGATCATCTTCATAAAAATCCCTCGCTCTTTTTTCTATTAATACTTTTAACTCTATATGTTCAACAGCAACCGCATAATCATAAGCGAAACTCAACCCAAAAGCCGTGTTAGGGTGCTCACCAACTCTAATTGGATAATTTAACTTCGGTAAAAACTCCACGTATTTATCAACTATCAAATTCGTTAACGGCAGAAGATTAGCTTCTAATCGTCTCGCTACATCACTATCCCAAGTGTGTAATTCTTCTGCTAACTTTAACAACCAAGCCCAACCATAGGTCCGCTCAAAAGATTCATTATACTGACTATTAAAGTATAACAACTCTTGCGCTATGTTTTCTTTCGATATATTATGAAGCAATTTCTGCCCAATCTCAGCTCTATTTTCCAGATCAGGAAATTGCTTTAATAATGACACCAAACTCCAATGCCCATGAACCGCAGAATGCCAATCGAAACAGCCATAAAATGCTGGATGCAATTCTTTCGGCTCTTTTAAATCAGAAGCATTTGCTATGGTTTGATTCAGCTTATTTGGATACTCCGTATCCATACAATGTAGTGGTAATTTCGCTAATCTATTAGCTTGCTCTAAATTTAGAATTGACACATTAACCACCTCAACCTTTGTTACATCTTTTTCAGACGCAATCTGCTTATCTTCGCTATTTCTGCAATTAAAAACCAGCAGTAATACAATTAGAATGTATTGTTTTTTCATTTATATTATAAACTATTATTCTAAACTATTAAACTAAGTAAAGAGCCTTATACTGCTAAAAATCAAATAACAATAATTATTAAATAAAATCAACCTAACCAACCTTCTCTATCTAAACTTCGATACTGAATAGCCTCGCTAATATGAACACCCAAAACATCATCAGCACCTTCTAAATCAGCGATCGTTCTCCCTACTTTCAAAATTCTATCATAAGCTCTAGCTGATAAATTTAAACGCTCCATTGCTGATTTTAATAACTGCATGGAAGCCTCATCTAGTTTACAATACTTCCGGATTTGCTTGGTGTTCATCTGTGCATTGTAATGAATATTCGGTAAATCTTTAAAACGCTCCGTTTGGCGTTCTCTAGCTTTAGTCACGCGTTTTCTAATGTCTACTGAAGACTCACCATTACGCTCGTCTGCTAATTTTTCAAAAGGCACCGGAGTGACTTCAATATGAATATCGATACGATCTAATAAAGGTCCAGAGATTTTTCCCATATAACGTTGCATTTCTGCAGGAGATGATGTTATTGGAGAATCCGGATCATTAAAATAACCGCTCGGACTCGGGTTCATACTGGCCACTAGCATAAATGATGATGGATACGTGACTGTAAATTTCGCTCTGGAAATCGTCACTTCTCGATCCTCCAATGGTTGACGCATGACTTCTAATACTTCGCGCTTAAACTCTGGTAATTCGTCTAAGAATAGAACACCATTATGAGATAAGGAGATTTCACCCGGTTGTGGGTAACTTCCGCCGCCTACGAGCGCAACATTCGATATCGTGTGGTGAGGACTTCTAAAAGGCCGTTGTGCCATTAAACCCGTATGTTCTTTTACGCGACCAACAACCGAATGAATTTTAGTAGTCTCCAAAGCTTCGTGCAATGTCATTGGAGGCAAAATGCTTGGTAAACGCTTTGCTAACATGGTTTTCCCCGAACCTGGCGGACCAATTAAAATAATATTATGACCTCCTGCTGCGGCAATTTCCATACAACGCTTAATTGACTCTTGGCCTTTTACGTCTGAAAAATCGAATTCAGGGAAATCTAAATTTTTATAAAATTCTTCTCTTGTATTTATTATGGTTTGCTCTAAAGGCTCACCTTTATCGAAATGATTAATGACCTGCATTATGTTTTCGACACCAAAAACTTGTAAACCATCAACGATTGCGGCTTCTTTAGCATTCTGAATTGGCAATATAAACCCCTTAACCCCTTCTTCTCTTGCTTTTACAGCCATTGGTAAAGCCCCTTTAAAAGGCTGCAAACTTCCATCTAAGGACAGTTCTCCCATAATCAGATAATCCTCTAAATTTTCTGCTTTAATTTGATTTGTTGCCGCTAAAATTCCTAATGCCAAGGTTAAATCATAAGCAGATCCTTCCTTTCGTAAATCAGCAGGAGCCATGTTAATCGTAATTTTTTTACCTGGAATTCGGAAACCATTATTCTGAAGCGCAGCTGCAATACGATAATTACTTTCTTTAATGGCATTATCTGGAAGTCCAACTAAATGATAACCAACTCCTATATCTACGTTTACCTCAACTGTTATAACAGAAGCCTCAACACCAAAAACAGCACTTGCGAAAACTTTTTTAAGCATGAATGATTAGTTTTCTTAAATGTAAGAAAACCAACGCAATAAAAAAACCTTTCAAAATTTAATCTTGAAAGGTTTTCCTGCTGTAGATAATAAAATCTATTCTTTTAAAACCTTAATAATTCTTATAGCCTCACCAATTTTAACCTCAACAAAGTACATTGCAGATGGCAAATACGCCATATCTATTGTCGTATTTTCACTATTAACAAGTATAGTTTGCAACTGTCTTCCTGTGACATCCATTATTGATACATGATCTATTATTGTTGTGTTACTTAAAAATAACTGATCATTCACTGGGTTTGGACGGAATGAAAATTCAGAAAATAAATAATCGTTAGCGCTAAGCGTGCTTTCTTCTCCAAACGTAAGATTATCTAAATAAGCTTTATCATCACTATTTTTACCAAGTTGCTGTAAGGACACTCTTAAAGTATTTCCTGCATAAGACGAAAGATCTACTTCTACATTCTGATAATCATCTGCATTATTAGCGTTAAAGCTTTCTAGTTCATCTCCATTAATAACAACTCGAAATACAGATTCTGTATTTGAATTTAAGAACGTTTGTCTTAAATCGAAATTCATAAATAATTCTGAAACATTAGTTGCATCAATTTCAAAATTCACTTTAGAGATAAAGTTCTGATTTTCTAGCCAATTTGAATTTGCATCACCCGTGTTATACCATTCGGTATTATCCAAACCACCAGTCATCATAATCACATTTTCACCATTATCATTCGCAGGTCTACATAGTGTGTTTTCTGTTTCTTCCAAAATTAACCCTACAAGATTATCACCATCAAAATCATAACTTGTAACAGTACCATTTACCACCTCAACTCGTTCTTCATATTCACCTTCTAAACTAAAGGAATCAACTGAGATCGTACGAACTATAGAAGAATACCCAAAATCTAATAAAAATGAATAATCGCCATTTACGATTGGTGTAAATGTTGTTTCTATGGTGTAATAATTATAGAAACCATAACTAAATTCTGAAAAATAATTAATATAATTATCTAAAGCCTCCGTTGTATTTCCTTGACCTGTCCAAATTTTAACACTCTGAGAACTATAATCCCCTTGCTCTTTTCTTATTTTAAATGAAAGCGTATACGTTGTACCAGCTTGCATATTAAACATTGGAGTTATCATGTAAGCCTCAATACCATATTGGTCAAAAATAGCGTATAGATAATCTGTATCTCCATCACCAACTTGATAAGCACTTAAATTGGAATTACTAGACACCCAAACATCATCTCCCTGAAAACACTCTGGCAAGATACCTTGACCATAAGCATCCATGGTATCAAAATTTTCTACCCATGGCACACTTTCTACATTACAGGCTGTGGTGGCATTAATTGGCCCAACCCAGTCACTTGCTCCTGACGAATCACAATTTGTTCTGATATAAAACTCATAAGTGGTTTCAACATCTAAACCAGTAATCGTTATGTCATTGGTATTTGTACTCGCAATTGATCCTGTACCTGGCGAGAATCCTTCTATTCCATATTCAACATCGAATGTTGCTCCTAAATCTAAATTTTCCCAAGATATCGCAACACTTGTATCTGAAACCGATAAGAAATCTACACTTATAGGTTCTAAACACGCCGGTCTTTCTTTATATTCAATATCATCAAACATAACCATTGAATAATCGTTTTCTTCATTATGCTTTATAGCAATGTGATGTGCATCTCCTGTATATGACGCAAAATCGATTAAAAACTCTTTTCCAAATAGCGGAACCTCATCTGCCCAAATAGTCGTAAAAGACACAAATGTTTCACTATCTAATGGATTAGTCATAGTACCAATAATGATTCCCGATTGATTATAAGCTGATCCTGTAGTTTCATTTCTAACCCAAATTTTAAGAATTTTATTCGCATCTAAATCTGACAAAAACGGTGAAACTAAAACACCAGCTAAAGGTGGATCACTTGTACCACTCAAATTCACGAAACCTACATTTGGTGACGAGCTAGGACTAACAACAAGCCCCTCTGAATTATAAATTCCCGAAGCTTGCTTATCATTCCTTGTCCAACAAAAATTTGGAATAGGCTCATATATCGCATATTGATATGAAGCATCATATTGATCAAAATTTTCGTAAAACGGTGCTTGCTTTTCGCACGTAATCGTAAATGCATACGGCACACTCCAATCGCTATAACCTTGCTCTGTACTACAAAAAGCTCTAACACGATAATCGTAATTAGTTAACGAACTTAAACCACTAATTACAAATGGATTTGAATCTGCCTGTACAATCGTACCATCACCTATACTGAAATCTATAGGTCCATATTCAATTTCCCAATTTTGAGGTCCTTGCTGCGTGTTATTATCTTGCCATGTTAAAGTGATTTCGCCAGAATCGGTTTGTGTAGCTTCTAAATCAGTTGGTGTAACACATCCGATTTCGGTATACTCAAAATCATCAAAAAGAATAACTTGACGCTCATTTATTCCTGCCTGTCTAATTCCTATATATTCATCCTCTAAATAGAAATTTGCTAGATCGATCTCAAACTTTGTCCAAGTATCTTCGTTCTCATAAGCGTTTGTGATTGTATAATACGGTGTAAACGTTGTATAATCATCAGGATCTGACATCGTACCAATAATAACCTCTGAAGGAGTTGCATAAGCGCTAGAAAGTGGATACATCCAAAACGATATTCTTTTGTAATTATCTAAATCAATTAATCTTGGCGAGACTAAAATTGTCTGTTCTGAAACTTCTTCATGTAATGGATTATTGGTTTCATTTAAAAACCATATCGCCTGTTCTCCTGTATGCGCATCTGGTGTAGAAATTGCACTATTATTATAAACCCTTATCTGAGCTATTTCATCCCAATATGGTGATCCTACTTGCGGTAACAAACCTGTCCAACAATGTTCTAAATAGCCTAATGGATGATTTTCAAAACCTTCTTGATAACCAACCTCATAACCTTCACACTTTGTTTTAAAAGTTTGCTTTACGGACCACCCACTAAATGCACTTCCACAATTTACTCTTATATAGAAGTCATATTCCGTATCTTCTAAAAGATTAGAAATCGTTAAGAATGAACTATCATTAGCTGTAATAGTTGTCCCGTTTCCAATTTCAAAATCCGAAAAACCATATTCAATTTCCCAATCTGTAGGATTTGAATTTTCATAAGTCTCCCAACGCACATCTACAGCATCATAACGTTCATCTAAAACAACTGGATAAAGTGGCTCTGTACAGTCTGGAACGCTTTCAAATATAAAATCATCTAAGAAAAAATCGCTATTTGAACTCTCATTCTCTAGCCTAATTGCGATGTATGTATCACTTCCTGTAAAATTATCAAAATAAATAGTGTGTTCTTTCCATTGCGCTTGCGGTCTTCCGTCGTTTTTAAGCTCACTCATTTCTTCAGGTAGAACATCTCCAACTAAAGTAAATGTAGAAATGTCAGTTGGGTCTGTCATTGTACCGACCTCAATAGCTAATTGATTATAAGTTGACGCACTAAAACTAGCATCCGAAATAAGATTAAATCGTAATCGCTTAGTATTATCGATATTTAATATTTGTCTTGAAACAAGATATAAATCAGTTTCTCCTGTGTTATTATTGAATCTTAAAAACTGATTTCCGCTTACAGGTAATATTCCATATGTTTCAATTGGACTAATAAATGCATAACTATCACTAGAAATAACACTCCAACATGGACTTAATTCTCCTTCAAATTCAAAAGATTCAAAATAATCCCCTTCAATAGGAAGACATGCTGTAAAGAACGTCAGAACTTCTGTCCACTCTGAATACAACTCGTCATCATCACATTTAGCTCTTACTCTAATACCGTATTCAGTGCCTTCAAGAAGATTTTCTAACACATAACTATTAGACGTTACCACTATAAATTGTTCAGAATTATATGCATTTAATTGCTCAAACTCAAGTTCGTATTCTATATCTGATTCACCTGCCGTCCAACTGATTTCTGCACTATTGTCATAAATATTATCTAAAGTTAGCGCTGTAGGAACATTACATACAACAGATTGTAGATAAGCAAAATCATCAATAAGCACCTGATCACCGGAATAATAATTAGCTCGGCTTTGTCTAAAAGCTATAAATTGATCTGTACCATTATAATCCGTTAAGTATACGGTTCTCTTTTCCCAAACATCAGGTTCAACTTCTCCTGTAATGGTTTGCAACGCTTCAAAGGTCGAAGCATCATCAGGGTTACTCATGGTTCCAACAGTTAAACCTTCGTCGTAATTACTAATATAAAACTCAATCTTTTTATCGTTTGATAAATCTGTAAATAATGGTGACACCATCATAACTCCATAACTAGAATATGAACTGGTATCTCCCAAGTAAGCCGAGTAACCATCATCACCAAAGTTATTATCAATAACCATTTCGAAAGATGTTGTATAATGGTTTGAAGAAAACTCATAAGCTGTCCAACACTCATCTAACGATGAGCTATTAAAATCGTAAGTATACCCTGTAAAATAAGATTGACCACAACCTACATCTACTGTTACTTTATCTGACCAATCACTCGTACTATTTGCATCACAAATAGATCTCACATAAAAATCATACACAATATCTAATGGTAAATCTGTAACACTAAAAGGATTTGAATTTGCCTGAATCAATGTACCATCATCAAACCAAAACCCTTCTTCTCCATATAATATTTCCCATTGCGTAGCGGCACTTTCGTCACTCCAAGATAATTCAATTTCACCGTTAGAAATTGATGTATTCGCAAAATCACTTGGTGTTAGACAGGTTGGAATATCTGAATATTCAAAACGATCTAAATAAATAATAGAAGTCCCTCCTATTGGCTCATCTGCGATTTGCATTTTAAATGCTACATAATTATCTGTTCCAGAATAATCATCAAAATTGATTGTGAATTGCTTCCACTCTCTGTAAAGCATATCGGCACTTAAAATAGTTTCTTTTGCCGTAAAAGTGTTTTCATCTGCAGGATCAGTCATAGTACCTACAACAATATCAGCATTGCTATATCTTGGATGCAACCAAAACTTAACACGTTTAGTACCATTACTTAAATCACTAAACTCTGGTGACACTAAATACAGATTATCTGTCTGCTCATAGTTATTGAATTTAATAGTATTCCCACTTCCTCCAAGTGGATATTGATTAGAACCATCTACAATATTTGTATCATTTATTTCTGGATCTACAACCGGTAATCGCGACCAACAATTTGCAAACTCATTGCTATCAAAATCTTGACTATAATATCCTGAAAACAGACCACAATCAGTATGTAAATTGTAAATCTTAAACCAATCACTATAACTTCCACCACCACAATCTGATCTGATATAAATATCGTAAGTAGAATCTGGGTATAAATTATTAACGGTTGTATTTTCTCCTGTTCCACTAAGCATAGTACCTGAACCTAATTCAAAATCTACTAAACCATATTGAATCTCCCAATCTGTTACTCCCACAGTATTTGACCATTCTAAATCTACTGTAGTATCTGTTATTGCTATAACTTCTACATCAACAGGCTCTAAACAATTTGGAGTGTTTTGATATACAAATTCATCTATATAAAATTCAGCATAACTATCTACCTGAACCTGATTAAACGCTATAAAACGATCATTCCCTGTATAGTTTTCGAAATTTATAATAATTTGTTGCCATTCCCCTTCTATCAAATCTAATGATGAAATGGTTTGATAAGGTGTAAACGTAGACATATCGTTTTGGATCGATAAAGTACCAATAACCAAATTAGACTCTCCATCTACATTCTTTAACCAAAATTTGATACGCTTAGAACTATTTAATTCAGATAACTCAGGAGTAACAATAGCGCCGTCAACCGAATTTTCTATTTTAAGAGCACCAACAGATGCAGCTGTATTTCCATCTTGAGTTATATATCCACTTCCTAATACTTCCCAGCAATTATAGAATTCACCACCATAACCATCTTCAAAATCATAAGCGTAATCTGCAACAAGTGCTGGACATGCCGTTGTAAATTGACTTGAATACGACCACTCACTATTTTCATCATTACTACACTGCGATCTTATATAGAAATCATAAGTTGTCTCACTATCTAATCCTTGTAGTAAAAACGGTTTTGAGGTTGTATTAACTACCATACCCATACCTTGAGCAAACCCTTCAATACCATATTCAATGTCCCAACTTTCGGCATTACCTAAACTTGTCCAATCTATTAATGCTTCAGTAGCATAAGTTATTGTTTCAGAATCTAAAGGTGTTATACAACTTGGTGAATCTTGGTACGTAAAATCATCGATTAAAGATAATGCATAGCCTCCGCTTACTCTAAATGCAACATGATTTGCAGCACCTGTGTAATTTTCGAAATCAACATGAATTTCCCTCCATTGAGAACCAATACCTCCACTCATAGTAACATTTCGGTAAGGTTCGAACGTTGTTATATCATCAGGATCTAAAATTGTTCCTACGTTAAGCCCACTCGCTATTGGTGAATTCAACCAAAAAGACACACGCTTAGAACTATTAAAATCTGATAACTCTGGTGTGATTAAAAAAGCTTCATTATTAGATGAAACACGCATACCAACCGAATTATTACCTGTATTTGCTGTACCAACCGTTTTTACATAATAGTAATTTGATGAATAAAGTGGCGATTTCCTCCAGCAATCATCTATAAAAGGCTGTGTTGTTGTTTCAAAACTTTGTGTATAACCTATGACTGCAGCATCACAATCGTCAGGACTACAGGTTTCCGTAAAATAACTTGTTGATGGTTTTATGAAATTATCATTTGCATAAATGACATCATCTACACAAATGCCACCCAAAGACGATGCATTATTGATATTGAAATATGTAAAAATTGAATTATTACCATTCTTAGCATTTACCGATGCTATTTGAGAACCACTCAAATCTAACCATACTAAATTAGGGTTATTAGAAACATCTACTGTATTGACGTATAAATCATCAAGAGATAAATAGGCTAAATTTATATTATTACTGACATCTAGTTCCGTAATAAAATTATTAGTGACATAAAGATTAAATAAGTTAATATTATTTGAAACATCTACACTTGTAAGGTTTAAGTTTCTAAGATATAGTAGGCCTAAATCTGGCATGTTAGACACATTAATTTCAGATTGATTGGTATACCACAAAGAAATTTGTTGTAATAAATTATTATTTGAAAAATCTATAGTGTTTAGGCTATAACAATAAGTGGCGCTAAAGACCTCTAGATTAACATTATTAGTAATATCTAGATCTACAATAGAGGTGAAATTTAATTTAAGATTTTTCAGGGCAATATTAGCTGACAAATCGAGCTCGTAAACCGAATTTGCTGCAACATTTAAAATCTGAAGGTTAGGATTTAAACTTGTATTTAGTTCTGTAATATTATTACCATTACAAGCCAATTCTTGTAAATTAATATTCTGAGAAACATCTAAAATACTCAACTCATTAGCTGCAATATCTATTTTCTGTAAAGCAATATTATTTGATAAATCAACTGCTATTATTTCATTGTTATTACATAGCAACTCTACAATAGATACAAAACTCTCAATACCTGTAAGATCAGAAATTTCTAAAAAACCGAGATTAAGACTTCCGGCATAAGCTTCTGCTTCTGAAACCTGAATTTCTTGATCTCCATTGGTATCAATAACTGGATCGTGATTTAAAAGGGCGGTTTTAAAATTTACATCTGGAATATTTACATTCTGAGAAAAGGAGAATTGAGCAACTACAATACAGAAAAGCATTGACGTTGACAGCTTAAGTAGATTCATTAGGGTTGGTTTAAAATGGTATATTTAATTAATTTAAAGACTATTACAAGTTTTTTAGATTTGTAATATTTGATAATTCTCTTTATACATGAGTTTTAATTAGTGCTCTAACCTAAGTGTTTCGAACGATTGGATTCGGGATAATGTTAAATAAATGCCAAAATATAAAACAAAAAAACCTTTCAAAGTATTATTTTGAAAGGTTTTAATTATAACACATTAGATAATCTAGCTTTTAATAAATCTTCTAACCGTTTTATTTGTGCCAGATTTAATTTCTAAAAAGTAAACGCCTTTGGTTAAACTTGAAACATCTACGATGTATTCTAAATTAGATAATTCAATTGCTTTTAGCACTCTACCATTAATATCAACTATTGTTAATTGATCAATAATTTGATTCGACACAACCTCTAACACATTTTGTGCAGGATTAGGAAACAACCTTACAGATTGCTTATGGAATTGATTAATACTTAAAGGCGCTACAATTTCAGTACTTACCATATTGGTTATAATTGGCGCATTAAAATCAAAATAAATAGCCGCTTCACCTTCAATAATATCACCAACAACGACATCGTTTTTAGGCTTTATTCTAAACGCAATGTAGCCTTGCGACAGCTCTTCATCATCAGATTGTGCCAATAAATTAATGTTATCGTAAATAAACGCTACTTTATTTTCATTTGTGACTTCAACCGTATAATCGTGACTAGAAGCCAAAGGCTGTAATGTTTTCCAATCGAGTTTAGCGTCTAAGACATCTTCAATTCTTACATTGATTGCACTTGCTGTTCCTGTATTTTGAAAACGAATAATATAATCTAAGTAATTCCCTTTTTCTTCTTCAAAAATAGTTGAACCTTGTAACACACGTTTGTCATTAGGATCATACGAATTCACCACAATTTGTTCTAAAGTATAACTATTATCTTCTGGCGTGATATCTGAATTTACAGGAAGAATTTCTGATGTAAATACCAACACGTCATCACTATTTACAGTAGGTGGCATAAAGACATTAAACTCCAACTTGATTGTTCTTGACTCAAAAGGCGTTAAATCCGTAAAATCAAACATTATACTGTTTGTTGTTTGCGACGCAATAGTTTCATTAGCCGATAAAAACTAAGCATGGTGTCATCAAAAGCTACAGCTACTGAACCATCTAATTGCGTTGTTCCGATGTTACTAAAGATTAATTCATATGTAGCATCAAAGCCTGGTCTTGCAGGATTAACAGGCAACAACATCACATTAAGATCATCAACAATTTCATTGGCTTGAATACAAAAATCTATCAACTCTGTATTATTAAAATCCGTAAAGACCGTAGTTTGCGATTGAGGTCCAACGGTAAAATAATC
Source organism: Winogradskyella psychrotolerans RS-3 (assembly GCF_000427335.1). Taxonomy (GTDB): domain Bacteria; phylum Bacteroidota; class Bacteroidia; order Flavobacteriales; family Flavobacteriaceae; genus Winogradskyella; species Winogradskyella psychrotolerans. The sequence continues at coordinate 93,499 of NZ_ATMR01000176.1, forward strand.
TGGAAGACTAGATTCTAACGATGTGACATACGTATTAGACGATACATAATTAACGTACCCACCTTCAACACTTGTAAATGTTGCCGTAGTATCTACAACACTCTGAGACTGTATCATTAGATTTTTAATTTTAAAATCTGCTGCGTCACAACCATCATTATCAATGTCGTATTGCAATGTTCCTGTAACTTGATTTAAACAATCTTCTGTAAGAGTTATGTCTTGGTCTGTAAGTGCCTGAATTCTCAATGCTAATAAATTACCAACATCATCTACACATATAGTTTCTAAATTAGGAAGCCCTGGAAATGTTGTTGAATAGATCTGATCAATATTATCATTTCCTCCACTCTTAAAATTTACGTAAGTTAAGTTTGGATTATTACCGATAGAAAATATATTCATATTGGTACTATTACTTAAATCTAAATGTTCTATTAGTGTATTAGTACAGTTTAAAGTTCTAATATTAATATTTCTTAAATCTAATACCGTAAGAGGATTACCATAAACCGTTAATGCAGATAACGCTAAATTATTAGTAACATCTAACGCTGTTAAATCATTATTTCCAAGCCCTATCCCTGTTAATGCTGGCAAACCAGAAACATCTAATGAGACCAGATTATTACTTGTTAAACTAACTGATGTTAGATTTGGGTTATCACCCAAAATAACTTGTTCAGCACCAGCATAATTTGCACTCAAACGCTTTAAAGTCGAAACACTTGAAACATCAATAAGATCAATATTATTATAAGCGCAACTTAAGATTTCTAAGGCCGCAAAATCGGCAATACCTGTTAAGTCCGTAATATTAGAGCTTTCAATGTCCAATTCCGTAATAGTGTTTATTTTTGAAGTCGGAATTTCTCCATTTGAAGGACTTGTATCGTAACCCTGACTAATTAATTCTATTTCAAATTTTAGATCTGGTATTAATGTTACCTCTGATGCTGCAGCACATTCTGCTTCCGTTTCCACTAAAGTCACTGCACCACCTCTGTACCAGTTACCATAGTTTATATTGGCATTATCCACAAAAACGCAGTACAACTCCGGATTGTATTGAAGTCTCAAGGTCGTAAGAAGGTTATTATTTCCATTTCTCAAATAAGCGGTCTGCAATTGGTTGGCTTGAACTTTTAATGTGTTTAATTGCTGATTACTTTCAATATCTATAGTGGCTAGCTGATTATCATCTAGCTCTAAAATTTCTAAATTTGAATTTTGAGAAACATCAATTGTCGTAAATTGATTATCATTAAGTATTAAATCTGTTAAACCAGAAAGCAATGATGTGTCAATCGTTGATATTGGTGATTGCTGACATTCCAAATATGTAAGTGCTGTATTATTAGAACCAAAGACAAGGTTTGATACCAAGCCATAAGAACATCGCAATTCCGTTAATGCTATATTATTGGAAACATCTAAGGTAGAAAAACCACCACTTCCGCAATCTATAGTTTCTAACAATACATTATTAGAAAGGTCTAAACTGGTAAGTTGAGAAAGTGAATGCGCAACTATTGTTTTTAAAGCTGTGTTAGAACTTAAAACTAAAGTTGTAAATTGATTGATAGCACAGTTTAACTCTTCAAGTTGCGTGCAATTATTAACATTAAGAGTGGTCATCTGCATATTTGTACAGCTCAATATTCTAAGATTCACATTGCTCGATACATCTAAGCTAGCTAGATTATTACTACCTACATCAATAACCTCTAACGCTGTATTATTAGAAAAATCAACGGCAGTTAAATCATTGCTATTTAAATTAATATTCACCAAAGCAACATTGTTACTTAAATCCACTGTGGTTAACTCATTATCCTCCGCTTCTAATATTGTGGCATTTATAAAGAACTCAATCCCTGTAAGGTCAGAAATTCGTCCTGTACTTCCGCCATAACCACGTATTTTTAATCTCCCAGTTACAGCAGCTGCTTCAGATACAGAGATTTCATCATCGTTATTAGTATCTATAGTTGGCTGGTTCTGACTTACCAATTTAGCCTTGAAATTAGCATCAGGGAAATCGATTATCTGACTGAAGGCGGTTTGTGTAAAAAGCACACATAATAGAATTGTAGTTAGTTGTTTCATAGTAGGGATTTTGGGCGAAAATAGGAAAATATTAGTAAACTAAGTTTGGTTGACAAAATCTAAAGCACGTTGCTCATTACAATACGCCTTCCTTTTATTGATAAACATAACAAATCCTCCATGTTTTTGCACTTCTAAATAGAGATTAGAATGTTGCTTAGTCCACTCTACAGAAAACTAATGCCATAAAAAAAACCTTTCAAAATATAATCTTGAAAGGTTTTCTTTTTAGGTATAAGCTTCTTCTACTCTGAATATATTCGGAATGCTCTGAATAATTACTTAATTCTTTATAAACTTATTAGTAGATTTTGAATCACCAGATTGAATTTCCAAGAAATAAACTCCTTTGGTTAAGTTTGAAACATCTAAGCTGTATTCCAAATTAGACAATTTAATTTCTTTCAAAACTCTACCATTAATATCTACGACAGTCATAAAATCAATGATTTGGCTAGATGTGATTTCTAATTTATTTTTAACAGGATTAGGAAACACTTGAATCGTTTGCACATTAAACTCATTGACACTTAAAGATTCTACAATTTCCGTACTTACTGTATTTGTTATTATGGCAGGATTAAAATCGAAAAATATATCTGCTATTCCACTTATAATGTCCCCAACTTCTACATCACTTTTAGGCTTTATTTTGTAAGCGATGTAACCGTGAGAATTAGGCTCATCATTAGTGCTGTCTGCTAAGTTGATATTATTGAATATAAAACTCACATCGGTTTCGTCAATTATTTCCACACGACCTGTATGACTTAAACTTTCCAATTTGATGGTGGCCCAATCTAATTTATCATCTAAAATAGTTTCTACTCTTACATTTATCGCACTTGCTGTACCTGTATTTTGAAAACGGATTAAATAGTGTAAATATTTATCCGCATCATTAATAGAAATTTGGTCTCCTTCTAAAACTGTAATATCGTTTGGATCATAAGAACCTATAAGCGTTTGCTGTAAAGAGAATGTATTATCTTCTTCTGTTTCATCACCTGCAACAGGGCTTATTGTTGCCGTTGCAACTAGTTCATCTCCAATGTTTGTTGTTGGTGGTGCAAATACGTTGAACTCTAAATCTATTGTTCTTGTTTCAAAAGGATTTAGGTCTGTAAAATCGAAGGTTAATGTGTTTGCAGTTTGAGAAGCTACCGTTTCGCTTGCGTTTAAGAAATTTAATTTTGAATCGTCGAACTCAAAGGAGACTGAACCGCTTAGTTGGGTTGTGCCGATGTTGCTGTATACTATTTGGTAAGTAGTATTGAAGCCTGGTCTTGGGTCATCTTGCGATGGATATATACTAATGTTTAAATCATTATGAATACCTGAAGGTTCAATACAAAAATCTATAATCTCTGTATTCCCTATACCAACAAAATTTGAAGTTTGAGATATTGGGTTTGAGGTATAATAATAGGGGGTATTTTGAATTTCAGTTATATAATTGCCTTGTCCTGTAAACAATCTATAATCACCATTAATAGTTGTATACGTACCAATTGTTTCAGAATCACTTTCTGTGATTACCAATACATTGTTTAATAAAATAGAACCACAATCATTACCATTTACACTCAAACCAATGTTACCTTCTATTACATTTACTTCTGGGTTTAAATTATTTTTATACAAAATCACTTCATATTGTGATGTGGAAACCAAATCTAAATCGCCATCAGCATCAATATCTACAGTTATAATGGATGTAGGATTTGTAAGGTTACTGTCTATAATTTGTTTAGGACTAAAAGTTCCTAAACCATCTAAATTTTCATTCCAAGTAATTTCATTAACGTAATTACCACAAGAAACAATATCAAAATCGCCGTCTAAATCTAAATCACCACCACTAATAACTGCTCCTTGTGAATTATTAGTATCTATATTTTGTTCTAAATAATAATCATTATCATTATCTAAAGAATACCAGCCTTCGGCAAAAATAAGGTCTGATTGATTATCATTATCGAGATCATTTACAATGACGTTCTTTGAATCATAATCATTATATCTGTGACGACTTGTACCATTAGAAGAAAACCCACCGCTTCCATTATTATACATTACAGTTTCACCACTACTAACAGCATCCATATCCCCATCATCATCTAAATCTACCAAAAGCAACGAACTTGCATAATCGGAAATAAAAATATTAGTATCAGTATTTGCAAAATTACCTGCACCATCTAAATTCTCAAACCATCCTCCTTCGTTAAAAGATGTATATGCAATATCTAAGTCCCCATCACCATCTATATCACTTAGATTTACTGAACTATTTGTATTAGTCATAGCAGGTGAAACAAGGTGTTCAACTTCAAAACTCCCTAAACCATCTATATTTTCTATCCAAAAAATTTGAGAATAGGCAGTATTACTTTGTAAAGTTGACACCAAAACTAGATCATTATCACCATCACCATCAATATCGCCAGCAGAAATGATAGAAGATTGATTGATTGAGGTAGAGCCCCTTGAGGTAATAAATTTTTGGGTAGCAAAATCACCTAATCCATCTTGATTTTCATACCAACCAGTAATTCTATAGCTTGTAGATACTAAATCTAAATCAAAATCGCCATCAATATCAACGGCAATAACTGAATTAACATCTTGACCAGCGGACTTTGTAATATACTTAGCCTCACTAAAAGAGCCCTGAGAATCGGTGTTTTCATACCACTCAACCGAATTTAAACTTATATTAAAAGAACCTAAAAGTACATCAATATCTGAATCACCGTCAAAATCATCTGCAAAGACAGAGATTGGCTTAGATACGTTTGAAGAAATGATTTGCTCCACACCGAAATCACCTAATCCATCTAGGTTTTCGAACCAAATTAATTTATTATCATCATAAGCAGCAACAAGTAAATCTAAGTCATTATCAGAATCAAAATCAACTGTATATATAGATTTTACCATATTCAAATTATCGGATATAATATTTTCTTGACTAAAATTTCCGAAGCCTAGATTTTCTTGCCAAACCACAGAGGTATTAGTCGATGAAAAGATATCTTCATCCCCATCCCCATCAATATCAGAAATATGCAATTCGTTACGTGATGTACTATTAATAACTGTACCTGCTGAGAAACTGGATCCATTATTTATATTCTCATACCATACTACGTGATCTGATAAAGAAATCGATAAAACATCTAAATCTCCATCGTTATCTATATCAGATACCTCAACTCCTTTTGCATAATCAGCATAAGAATCTATTAATTGTTCGTTACCGAAACTTCCTAATCCATCAGTATTTTCATACCAAGCGATATCATCGTCATCAAAAGAAGACGACAATACATCTAAATCTCCATCATTATCTATATCAGCGGAAATAATTTTATTAACACCACTAGCAGAATTACTTATTAAAATTTCAGGTCCAAAATTCCCTAGTCCATCAAGGTTTTTAAACCAAACAATTTTATCTGTATAGGTGACACTTGGATCTGAAGCAGCAAGTATATCTAAATCCCCATCACCATCAATATCAGCAACATTCACAAATGTGGCATCATAAACAGTATGACTTATCTTATGAGGAAAAAATTCACCTAATCCATTTACATTTTCAAACCAAAGAATTTGATTGTCTTCTGAAGACGATAAAACATCAATATCACCATCACCATCTATATCAGCTGATAAAACAGAGGTAACTCGCCTTCCTTTATGGCTTTTATCAATAACTACATTTCTTTCAAACCCAATCTGCCCAAAACCAAACTGCAAGCAAAAAACTAAAATAACCGTACTGTAAAACTGTTTCATATAATTAATTTAAAAAATTACAAATTAACCCTTTCCAACTTCAATAACAAACTCCAAAGCACGCTGTTCATTATAATAAGCCTTTCCTTTTTGAATAAATCCAACATGCCCTCCATATTTAGGCATTTCTAAAAGGACATTAGAATTCTGTTTCGCTTCTTTTACGGGATAACATTCTGCAGATAAAAAGGAATCGTTAAGCGCATTAATTATTAAAGACGGTACTTTTATATTTGGCAAGAATTGCAAGCAACTGGCTTTCTCATAATAATCAAAAGCGTCCTTAAAACCATGCGCTTTTGACGTATAGACATCGTCAAAATCTATTAAAGTTTTAATTGAATCAAAATCCGCAACTGATATGTTATTAGGGAATTGCTCTAATTTTGGTTTCAACTTATCCTTTAAATGCGCTAAGAATCGAATCGCGTAATGTTTATTTTTCAAACTTAATAATTCTCCACAAGAGCCTTTTAAATCACAAGGTGTAGACACCGCAATAACCGCCTTTAGTTCCGTTGGAAGTTCCCTTCCTTCACCCACATATTTCAAAACCATATTAGCACCTAAGCTAATCCCTTTTATATAGATTTCATCATATTGCCCTTTTGACAATACATGCTTTACCGTAGCATCTAAATCTTCAGTTGCACCAGAATGGTAACTCCGAAACAAGAGATTAGGTTCACCACCACAACCTCTAAAATTAACCGCAACAGCATCGACACCATTGTTATTAAAGTGTTTTGCTGTTCCTGTAATATATGGACGTTGCGCATTACCCTCTAAACCATGTAAGAGAATAATGATTCTATTCGATTTTTGTTGCGCATAACTCCAATCTAAATCTAAGAAGTCGGTATCCGGAAGTGTTATACGTTCTCTAGTCTGATCTACTCCTTCAACTTTTCGAGCTAGTCCAGAAAAAACAGTTGATACAAAGCTTTTCTTAGCCCAGAATGGTGGTTTGTAGGTTGATTCTAATATTGGCATTTTCGGTATTCTGTATTTAGTTTTTTAATCGGATGATTATGTTAAACGTCAGTTCGAGTGTTCCGACTTTTTAGTCGGGATGTATCGAGAACTTTTTAAAGCATTAATTACTAACGACTTCTCGATACAATTTTTCATGCTTCGAAATCACTCGAAGTGACCACTGCAATGTAATTGTTATATTATTTAAACACAGTAAACTCTATAGACGAATCATTAAAGACTTTATGTGTTTGCTTTTGAAAATCCGCTTCCTTGGCTTCAAATATGTTATCGACATACGTCTGTGGATTCGCATCTATGTAAGGAAAGAACGTACTCTGAACTTGCACCTGAATCTTGTGTCCTTTTTTAAAGGTATGAAACACATCTTGCAACTTTAGATTTACCTTTGTTTTTTCATTTGGCACAAAAGGTTCTGGCTCAGACATACTATTTCTAAAACGTCCTCTTAGGACTTCACTGCGCACCATCATATGATAATTACTTAGTTTTAAATGATCTTGAACATCCTCTGTGTTTTTAGTATCTGCAGGAAACACATCAACCACTTTTACAATCCAATCTGCTGCTGTTCCTGTTGTAGACACGTATAACTTTGTTAAAATATCTCCAGCAAGTGTAACGTCATCTTCTAAGACTTCAGTTTCAAACGTGAGCACATCTGGTCGTCTTGAGGCGAAACGCTGATCGTCTGTCATGAATTTTCTTGGCGTAAACCCGACCTTAATATCTTCCGTGTATGGTACAGGTTTTTTAGGATCACTTATAAATTCTGACGCTCCATACATTTTATTAGGTCGTTGCGTTAAACGCTCATAAGGCTGCATGTAATAACTTTCCTTCGTTGCATTTTCAGGAGGCCAAACGTTAAAGGACTGCCATTCTTTGGTTCCTGTATTAAACATTTGAGCTTCAGCTAAATTAGTTTGTCCATTAGCTTCACCTTTTAAGAAATGATTAAAGAATTTGGTTTCAATATTTTTCTGAAAATGATCTGAAATGCTATCTCCAAAATGAATATTACCAACAACTTGTCTTTCGCTATTTCTAGCCCAATCTCCATGACTCCAAGGTCCAAAAACAACAGTATTATAATTATCGCTATTTTCTTCAATGCTTTTATACGTATTAAAAGGCCCATATAAATCTTCCGCATCAAACAAACCACCAACAATCATCGTCGCTGGTTTGATATCTTTTAAATGTTGAATAATCCCTCTACTCTTCCAGAACTCATCATAAGTAACATGGGTTTTTATTTGCTCCATAAACACATTAGTACTATCATAAAATTTATTCAATTTACTTAAAGGTGTATGATCTAAGAAAAATTGATGTTGATCTTCTGTTCCCATATCTGGAAATGCATACCAAGCTTCAGTTGTTGGCTCTTGTTTCATAGCACCAAATAAAGCTGTTGCTCTCCAATAACTTAACAAAAACGCACCATTATGAATAAAATCATCGAAAAAGAAATCTCCAATACAAGCTTGTGGAGACACTGCTTTTAAAGCCGGATGAGAATCTAACAAAGAATACGTGGCATAAAAACCAGGATATGAAATGCCGTAAGTCCCAACATTACCATTATTATTTTCAACATTATTTACCAACCACTCGATAGTATCATAAGTATCACTTGCTTCATCAGTTTGAGTTCCTGTTTTATTAGGAATATAAGCACGCATATTATCATAGATACCTTCACTGTTCCAACGTCCACGCACATCTTGATAGACCATAATATTACCTTCTTCCATAAGGTATTTATTTGGGCCAATTTTAGATTTGAATTCATCTTCCCCATACGGTTGGCAACTGTAAGGAGTACGCATCATTAGCATCGGATAAGTCTTAGACGTATCCTTTGGCGAATAAATAGTGGTATGCAACTTTATTCCGTCGCGCATTGCTATCACCACTTCTTTCTTTGTATAATGGTCTTGCGGATTATAAACCGCCTCAACTGCAAGTTCCGAAATCGCTTTAACAGAAGATGTTTCAGCGGGCTTGCAACTTGAAAGTGTTATAAAAATTAATAGGAAAAGCGTAATTCTTTGGAATATCATTGTCGTTAAATTTTGAAAAGTTTAAAGATAAGCAGTTAAAATTTTATACCTACAAGGTTTTTAAAACCTCGCAGGATAGATTGGATTTTAAGCGACTTCAACTGAAGTAAACTCGAACTTCCCTCCATCAAAAAGTCCTTTATCACTTAATTTTAATGCCGGAATCACCAATAAGGCCATAAACGACAAACTCATATAAGGAGCATGAAGCTTGCTTCCTAATTGCTTCGCCATTTTATCTAATTCGGAATACTGCTTTCCTATAACATCAGCGCTTTTATCACTCATAATTCCTGCCACAGGAAGTGCTACTACTTTCTCTTCTGAATCTGAAACTGCACAAATACCACCTTCATTTTCTATTAACAAATTGACAGCTTTACAAATAGCCTCATCTGAAACACCAACAGCAATAATATTGTGTGAATCGTGACCAACAGAACTCGCAATTGCACCTTCCTTTAGTCCATAGTTTTTAATAAATGCAATAGCTGGTGTATCATTTTGATAACGATTAACAACAACCATTTTTAAAATATCGGTTTCGGTATTAGATACTAGATTACCATCCTCAATCGTTGAACCTTCAATAATTTCATTGGTTACTAACTCTCCATCTAAACATTCAATAACTCTAATTTGTTTTGAATTTGATTCGAATCTAAAATCTGAAACTTCCTTTTTATCGGTATTAAAATTGTTTAAATTTTCAAAATCAACATGTTTGATTTTTGACACTCCATTATCATAAACCAGCTCACCATTGATATACGTTTGAAGCGTTTTAAAGTCTTTTAAATCGTCGACAACAATACAATCGGCATTATCACCGACATTCAGCAATCCTACATCTAAATTGTAGTGCTTCACCGGATTCACACAAGCAGCTTGTAATACTTTAAAGACATCATTACCTTTAGCAACAGCTCTTGCACAAACTTCGTTTATATGTCCTAATAGTAAATCATCTGGATGCTTATCATCACTACAAAACATCATGTTTTCGTAATGCTCGTCTAATAAATCGATAAGCGCATTAAAATTTTTAGCAGCACTACCCTCACGGATAATAACCTTCATGCCTTTTTGAAGCTTTTCTAAACCTTCATCATAGGTGAAACATTCATGATCTGTAGAAATCCCTGCTGAAATATATTTAGTTAAATCGTCACCTCGCAATCCTGGTGCATGGCCATCAACTGGTTTATTGTAATGTTTTGCCCATTCGATTTTCTTCAACACTTCTGCATCATCATAAATGACTCCGGGATAATTCATCATTTCAGCCAAATACTTAATATCATGATTCGCCATTAAGGTTTTAATATCATCAGAATCAATCACTGCTCCTGCCGATTCAAAACTCGTCGCGGGCACACAAGAAGGTGCTCCGAAATTGAATTTAAAAGGGGTTTTCTTTCCGTTTTCAATCATAAATTCCACACCTTTTACACCAAGTACATTGGCAATTTCGTGTGGATCTGAAACCGTAGAAACGGTACCATGATTTACAGCAATCTTCGCAAATTCACTTGGCACCAACATTGAACTTTCAATATGAATATGCGCATCTACAAAACCGGGTAAGATGAAATGATTTTCTTCGCAATCCTTTTCTACGATAGATTCAATTTTACCATTTTTAATAGTCACTTCCCCTTTGTAGATGTTTCGATTTTGAATATCTACGATGTTTCCTTTTAATATCAAATTGTCTATTTTATTTTATTATAAAATCACTTAAAATTAAAAAATATAAAACTATTAAACAATTAATTGTTAATTGTTTACATCAATTTACCGAATCTCAACTTTAAGTCTGTTTTTTGTATTGTTTGTCACTTTAAATCGTTCGTCAGCACGTTTACCTACGACCCAAACGACCTTATTATCGGATGTTAATAACCATGTGTTTTCTTTTTCAACCAAAGACTGTTTTTCATCTTTAAGGTATTTACTCAGCTTCTTTTTACCGGTCATTCCAGAGGGTTGAAAAACATCTCCTTCTTTCCATAATCTTAATTCTAATGGAAATTTTAAGAGGTCTCTATCAATGAAAATTGTGTTTTTTGAAACCTCAAAAAGGCCTTCAACGTTATCAAAAGAAAGCTTACCTATCGGTGTTTCTATTTCTTTATTATTTTCATTGATTAATAGAGATTCTTCACTTCGCTCAGAATGACAAAAATCTGTTAGGATTAAAAACTCGCGATGCTTAATCAAACGATGTGAATTCGATTTTACTAATTTACCGGATTGTGCATCTAATAAATCAACAATATCATCCCATTCTGTAAAACCATAGCCCTTAAACAGTTCAAACAAATACGCTTTAGGGTTAGTAACTGACTTGAATTCTGAAATTTTATAGGTTATTCCCGACTCATCATTACTTACAATAGCTCTCTTTGCAAAATCATTTAAATTATCTTCAATGAGACCTGCTGTATCATTAAGATTAGAGATGGTACTTTGAAAGCTGTCTAATAATTGCGGGTTGATTTCTTTTAGAATCGGAACAACTTCGTGTCTCAATTTATTTCTTAAATACTTTCTTGAAGCATTACTTGCATCTTCTCTCCACAAAATGTTTTCCTGATTTACAAAGGCTTCAATTTGTACTCTTGAGAACGGCAACAAGGGTCTTACAACATTATCATTAATCATCGGGATTCCGGTTAAACCGTTTAATCCTGTTCCTCTTGTAAAGTTGATAAGAAAGGTTTCCAAATTGTCATCTGCATGATGCGCTGTTAAAATATAATCGAATTTTAACTGTTCTGCTAATTCTTTAAACCAATCGTAACGCAATTCGCGCGCAGCCATTTGAATAGACCGTTTATGCTCTTTTGCATAGGCTTCTGTATCAAAATTCTGAATAAAAACTTCGGCATCTAATTCTTCGGCCAACTCTAGAACGAAGTCTTCATCCTTATTGCTTTCCTCTGCTCTTAAGTTGAAATTACAATGGGCTAGCGAAAAATTAAGATTAAGACGCTTACATAAATGCGCTAATACAACGCTATCTATTCCACCAGAAATAGCAATTATAAACTTTCCTTCTTTTAAAAATGAAAGATTCCTATGGATATGTATTTGAAAATCGTTTTGCACATTTCAAAGGTATTGAAATTTATGGTTTCTAAAACCGACTCTTTAATGTTGTTGTAGGAAGATTCAAAAAGCGATATTGCCTTAATGATAATCTACATATTTAAACGGATGTTAAAATGACTTTTATCATATTGATGTGTTTTCTTTTTAATTAACTTTAAAAGAATTTAAAATTATTAGGTCATGAGTGTAACAGAAAAATTAACATCAGAAACAACACGAAATACCTTTGAAAAAAAGATACTTTCTGCATTGCCACATTTACACCCTTATGTAAAACATAGAATTTATATCGCTGAAACCACTGGTATTCTACCTAAAAATATGTTTTCGTCTAATGGACTAATAGACGAAAGTGTTATAGTTTTATACAGTGAAGACTTTGATGTTGATGCTGATACAGAAGCTGTAAAACTAGAGTTATTTAGAATTGTAGATAACTATATGAATGTGTTGTTTAAAAACGAAGCGTTCCATAAAAACACGATCAGTACAGATGATATTCTTAAAAAGGAATTAGATAAACTGAGTGAAGACTATACTATTGACGGTGATTTCGATTTTATTCTAAATACTGAGCTTAACGATATTTCTTATCATCAAGATCAAGAGCATGCCTTGCATTTATATTCGGATAAAGAAACTTCCATTTTAAAAGCCTTTGATATTAAGGATTTATCTATATCTAAGTCTCCGAGAGTGTTTGGGCAACTTTACAATTGGCTACCGTTTAATGTCTCTAATATTGTAGATTTATACATTATAGGTAAACTCGATTTTGAATCTATTGCTAAGATTAAAAAGATTGAACAGAAACGGGTTGAGGCGATTTTTGATAAGGTTAAGCGTACATTTAGACGGCATATTGAGTGATGGTTGTTGGTTGTTGGTTGTTGGTTGTTGGTTGTTGGTTGTTGGTTGTTGGGATACTAACACTAATTTATTTTACAATAGAGGAAAGCTTCAAAATAAATATAATTAAGCTAAAACCTGAGACTGTGACTAAAAACTACCCTTCAAGGGCTTCACGCATTGCTTTTGCTTTAATTAAACATTCCTCATATTCTTTAAGAGGGTCACTTTTTGAAGTGATGGCTCCTCCAACGGAATATGAAATGTATTTTTTTGATTCATTATAGAGAATACTTCTAATAATCACATTAAAATCGAAATCACCTTTTGGTGTGAAATAACCCACTGAACCAGAATATAAACCGCGTTTTGTTTCTTCGAGATTTTCAATTATTTTCATGGCTGAAATTTTTGGAACACCTGTCATGCTTCCCATCGGAAATGTAGATTTTATAATATCTACGACATTTCTTTCTGGTTCCACTTTAGACTGAACCGTTGAAATCATTTGATGCACTTGTAAAAACGAATACACTTTACAAAGCTCCTTCACCTCTACACTACCTTTTATAGCGGTGTGCGATAAATCGTTTCGAACCAAATCGACAATCATTATATTCTCACTTCGTTCTTTTGGATCTAGCGATAAGTCTTCTGCGAGTTTTAAGTCTTCCTTCTTATCGCCTGATCGCTTCGCCGTCCCTTTAATGGGTTGCGAAATAATTGTTGTTCCATTCTTTTTAATATAACGCTCAGGCGATGCAGACATCATATATTTATCTTCAAATTTTAAAAAACTGGCAAAAGGTGGCTTTGAAATAGCATTCAGTTTATTAAAAGTTTCGAATGGATTTATTTCGCTGTCTTCTGCATAAAACTCTTGACAAAAATTAGCTTCGTAAATATCACCGCGTTGAATATGAGATAACATTTTAGTTGCTTTCTCAAAATATGAGTCTTTGTGGATTCTTAGTTTTATTTTGATGTCGTTTAATGAACTTCTACTCACTTCGACTTCGCTCAGTGACCGACGCTCAGAATGACGTTCTACGTCATTTAATATAGCTTTTAAATCATCCTCAATCTCATCATCAACCATTTTGAGATATTTTATTTCAACCTGGTTATCTTTAATAAAAAATAGCTTCTTCGGCTGAAAGAAATACAAATCAGGAAAATTTAAGCCATCAAAATTATTAGATTTTAAGGGTTCTGTCGTGTTTTTTAAATCGTAGGTGAGATAACCGAAGATCCAGTCGTTTGTTAATGTCTGATATTCCTTTAAACGTTCAAACGCATCAAAATAATCGGTGCGTATTGTTGTAAACGCATCGACTGCCAACACAGCATCGTAACTACTATATTGATCCTTGTGGTTATTAGAATCTAACCAAACGATATCATCAAATTGCTGACTCCAAAGCAATAAATTTTGCTTAAAGGTCTCACTGTTTTTTAGTTGATGAATGTGTGTTGTTCTCAATAGAAATATAATTGCTGCAATTTACCGAAATTAAAATTTGGTAGGAAATAAATTTGAATCCAAAGCAATTTCATGGGTTCTATAAGAATTGTATATTTCAAAAAAATAAAATCAATGTATAGTTTAAAGAATGATCTCTTAGAGGTTAATATAAAACCTAAAGGCGCCGAGTTATGTAATATTACTTCAGCAAAGCATAAAACCGAATTTATGTGGCAAGCTAATCCTGAGTTTTGGGGAAGTCACGCGCCAAACCTATTCCCTATAATCGGTTGCATGAAAGATGATACATACATCTACAATGACAAAACGTATCATATGCCAAAGCATGGTTTTGCAAGACATAACGATAATTTCTCGATTAAAAATCAGTCAGATTCTAGTATTACGTTTTCATTAGTTTCAAATGAAGAATTGTATACTTACTATCCTTTCTTGTTTGAATTTGAAATCACTTATACACTTTCAAAAAACATCTTAACTATTACTCATAAGGTTACCAATTTAGACGACAAAGCACTTTATTTTTCTTTAGGTGGTCATCCTGCTTTTAATTGTCCGCTTTCGAAGGATGAAAATTATACCGATTACTTTTTAGAATTTGAACAACCTGAAAACAGTCAATCTCACCTATTAAATATGACTAATGGTTTGTTAACGGACACTACGAAACCCGCATTTACAGCAGGAAACAGAATACAGTTACGACCAGACTTATTTAATGAAGACGCTTTAGTTTTTAAGGATTTGAAATCGAGAATAGTTAGTTTAAAGCACAAAACCAAAGGAAAAATCTTAACTGTAAATTTCGAAGATTTTAAACACTTAGGAATTTGGGCAAAACCAAACGCTCCTTATGTTTGTATTGAGCCTTGGTTAGGTTTTGCTGATAACGAGACTACAGACCAAAAATTAGAAACTAAAGAAGAAGTTCTAAAATTGGATGCTGGTTCTACTTTTAATGCGAGCTACAGCATAGAAATAGACCAAAATCACTTATTATAAATCGTTTAGACTACTTTGAATTGAATTATAGATTGCTGTTTTAATTTTATTGAAGTAAAATGCCCTATAATTTAAAAAGTATATTACTTTGCTTTAACAAAATGTTAACACCATCCTATGAGCTACCAAATCCTAAAAAACAATGTCTTATTTCTCCTTTTTATAATCCTATCGCTTTTATCTCAATTTACATTTGCTCAAGACAATGATGCGTATAGTTTATTATGGAAAATTGAAGGCAACAACTTAGATTCCCCTTCTTACTTATTTGGAACCATGCATATTGACGATGCTAGAGTTTTCAACTTTAGCGATGCTGTAATGCCAGCCATTGAAAGTACAGAATATTTTGCTTTAGAAGTTAATGCAGATTCTTTAATAACTGCTATTATGAATAAGACATATGACATCACTGCAAACGATTACTATAAAAATCTACTAAAACCTAAGGATTATAAGCGTTTATTAAAACGATTTGAAGACGTTAATGAATACTCTTTAATAGACTCTGAAATTATGAGTCCAGATCAAGTATTAAGCTTGCTCATACCTGATATTGATAAAGATGACGACAAGTCAACTTTTGTAGATCTATATCTTTTAGGTCAGGCTCGCACCATGAATAAATCGATTACAGGATTAGAAGATGTAGAGGATCAAATGAACTATTTTGATAATCTTTCTGACGAACAGAAAACAGAAGAAATTTTAAGTCATTTAAGTATTGATGTCGATAGCATTAATAGAACTAAGGAAATGATGACTAAAGTTTATGCGACAGGTGATTTAAATAAAATTGCTGCTTTTGTAGGTCAATACGACTTTATTGACGACACTATGATTTCTAGAAATAAGGTTATGAGTACTAGCATTATAGATATCATGAAAAAAGGGAGTCTATTTGCTGGTGTAGGAGCTGCTCACTTAGTTGGAAAAGGCAATGTTATTGAATTATTACAAAAAGAAGGCTTTAAAGTCAGTGTTGTTGAAGCTAAATTCACAGGAGTTGCAGACACTTATAAAATTGACTCATCAAAAGGCATTTGGTACAATTATACAGATAATGATTTAGGATTTCGGCTAGAACTACCAAAAGCACCCAATATTAAGCAAGATTACGACAAGTTTACAATCTATGGTTACGGAGACATATCTACTGAAACGAGCTACCTTTTTATGGGATTCGATATAGGTTATACCTTAGCACAACCTCAGATAGACACTTTCTTAGAAACTATGGTCTCTAATATTATTGAAAAAAGAGAAGGAGTCGTTATTCATCGTGAAGAACTTACTGACTCAGATCTAAATGGGTATGATATTACCGCTGAATTACCTGATGATAACATGATAAAAGCAAGATTTATCACAAAAAATAATCATTTCTATTATTTCTCAGTCGAAACATCACAAGATCAAATCGACGAAAATTATATTAAGCGTTACTTTAATTCAATTAAGGTTGAAGGAGTTGAACCAAAACCTGAAACTAAAGGTTGGCGAGAGTTTAAAAGCGAAAAGGGCGCTTTTTCACTTCAAATTCCAGTTGACGCCAAAGAGGTATCTAGAGAACACCCTAATCCTATTGATCTAGAAGGAGAGCCTTATTTTCTTAACCTCTATATGGCAACTGATACTGATAATTCAAACAATTATTTAATTCGCTATAACGACCAACCTTTGGGCTATTTTCTCCAGAATCTTGAAATAGCATTTAAAGAAACTGAAACTACCCTAACTCAAACCTCTACACTATTAGCAGAACCAAAAATTATTTACTTAGATGGTATCGAAGGCCGCGAATATGAAATAAACATTAAAGACAAATTCCATTCTATTGTACGTGTTTATTTTAGAGGTAATAGAACTTACCTTTTATTAAAGCAAAAACTTAATGAAACGGAAAAAGTAAGCGTTAACGACGAATTTTTTAATAGTTTCACCTTACTTCCATATCAAGACACAGATCTTACCGATTACGAATCACCAAATAAAGGTTTTAAAATAAAACTGTTTGAAAAGGTAAAAGAAGTCATTGACACATTGGATGCTACGGATTCTAATGTTCTCGATTCTTATGATTACACTTCATTAAACCCAAATTCTGGAAGCATTTACCAATATGGCTATAATAATATCGGCAAATATTTTAGAATAACTAGCCATAAAAAACTTCTTGAAGACTATAAGAATGCCTTAATTGAGTATAACGATAGTATCATAAGTGAAAAAATCGTAGTTAAAAATGGGGATTCATTAATACAATTTTCAGTTAAAAATAAATTATTCAAAAATACGAGTCGCCAAGTAGTGAATCAATTTTGGTATAATAATTACAGACTGCATATTTCTAAAGCAATAGTTACTGACGAAGAATTAAAAAGTGGTATTGTAGAAAAAGTTTTCTCTTCCATAATCGCACAACCAATAACATCAGATATCGACATTTACGAATCTAAAGCGAAGTACATTCTTGAAGATTTAAAATCTAAGGATACAATAGTCTATAATGGAGCTCTAAAAGCATTTGATTATTATGAATTTGATAAAGATGATTTGCCCGTTTTAAGCAAAGCACTTAATCATTCTTATTCAGAAGAACATAACGATGTCATAAAATCTAATATTATCTATGAATTCAGTTTAATAAATGAAGAATCATCTTTAGATATTCTTGAAACGTTATATAATAAACCCACCACATCAGATAATCTAAAAACGGATATACTCATTACCATACCTGCTATTGAGTCCGAAAAATCTCTAGTACTTTATAATAAATTATTGTTTTCAAATCCACCGACTGCAGACAACTCTTATGACTATAGCTTGCTTCAACCGTTTAACGACTCACTGAACTACACGCTAGAAAATTATAATAAACTACTCACACTTCTACCTCTAACGCAATATAGAAAAGACATTATTTATTTATCTACGGATCTCTATAATTCTGATTTAGACACTAATAATATTGTAAAATCTCATTATAATAAAATTTTAGAATATCTACCTTCAGACTCAGAACTGTTTTTTAATCAATCTAAAACTGAACTAGAAGAAGATGAAGATTATACCTACTACAATATAATGGCTGCCTATTTGCAAAGTCTTAATACTGTAAAATATGATGACAGCATTAGTAATACCATTACATCGACACTTTTAAATAGAGATGATGATAAATGGTTAAGGTTATTAGCCATTACCGCTAGAATTTTTAATGAGTATACTATTTCAGATGAAATTTTAAATCAATATTTAGAAGATAAATATTACAGATTTGAAATCATGGAAGCTTTTCATAAAATCAATAAGTTAGAAGACATAGATGAAAAATTCCTTAAGGAGAAGGAATTTGCAAAGCTATCCTTTTACAATTACGCTGGAGAAGACGGCGGTTATCCGGATGAAATCACGTTTTTGAAAAAAATTAATAGAAATAACGTAACGTTTTATGCGGTAAAATTTAACTATATAGAAGAGGAACCTAATGAAACCTTTTCATATATAGGTATTGTTGGTCCTATTAACAAATTATCTCAAAACGAAGCGTTTAAAATGTATGATTCCTCTAGCTATTGGGATGAATATGATGAGGATTGGGAAACAAAAATAGAACCTCTAATCACAGATTTTTTAGAGTTCACTAAATAGTTATGTATTTACAACTATCTTTGCACCTTAAAACAGAAACGTGACTTTTAACGACCTTAATTTAAATACACCTTTATATAACGCTTTAGACGATTTAGGATTTGACACTCCTACTCCTATACAAGCAGAATCTTTTAATGTAGTAGCTGCTGGTAAAGATGTGGTTGGTATTGCACAAACTGGTACTGGTAAGACACTTGCCTACATGTTACCGATATTAAGAAATTTGAAATTTTCGCAACAAGAAAATCCTAGAGTTTTGATTTTAGTACCAACACGTGAATTAGTGGTTCAAGTTGTTAGTGAAATTGAAAAATTCTCTAAATACATTAACAATCGTGTTTTAGGTGTTTACGGTGGTACTAACATTAATACGCAAAAACAAGCTGTTGCACAAGGACAAGACATCATTGTTGCCACTCCTGGTAGACTTTATGATTTAGCAGTGAGCCGTGTTTTACAGTTAAAGTCCATTCAAAAATTAGTAATTGATGAAGTTGATGTAATGTTAGACTTAGGTTTTAGACATCAACTACTTAATATTTTCGATATTTTACCTCCGCGTCGTCAAAACATTATGTATTCGGCTACGATGACTAAAGATGTTGATGATTTAATTACTGACTTTTTTAAAAGTCCAACAAAAATATCAATCGCAGTTTCTGGTACTCCTTTAGAAAACATAAAACAAGAACGTTTTAATGTTCCTAATTTTTATACCAAAGTTAATCTGTTAGAACATTTGCTTCGCGATAAAGACGAATTCTCAAGAGTCTTAATTTTTGTGGCTTATAAGAAAATGGCAGATCGTCTTTTTGATCAATTGGAAGAATTGTTTCCGAATGAAACCTGTGTCATACACTCTAACAAAACCCAAAACTACAGGTTGCGCAGTATTGAGCAATTTAGAGAAGGTGAAAACCGCTTATTAGTTGCCACAGATGTTATGGCAAGAGGTTTGGATATAGAAGGTGTATCTCATGTTATTAATTTTGACACACCAGATTATCCTGAAAATTATATGCACAGAATTGGTAGAACTGGTCGTGCTGAAAAAGAAGGACATACTATTTTATTCTCGACTGAAAGCGAACAAGAAGGCTTAGAACGCATTGAAGAATTAATGCAAATGAAAATTGAAACCCTTGAGATTCCTGAAGATGTTACAATTTCAACTGAATTAATCGAAGAAGAGCGTCCGCAAATACGAGAGCGAAACAACCCGATTAAGCGTCGTGATGAAGATGCTCCTGGACCAGCGTTTCATGAAAAATCTGAAAAGAACTCTAAAGAAAACTTAGGTGGTTCTTACAAATTCAAAATTGCAGCAAAATATAAGAAGCCGAAAACTAGAGGTGATAAAAATTATAATCAACGGAATAAGAAATAAGCGCTTCTACTCTAGTTTTAATAAGTCGTCGCAATGCCTATCATAATCTAAACAAAGAATTCCTAAAGTATCTAAAAGTAACTGATTCAACTCTTTGTCTTTAGGCTTAATAGCATATGCTAATTTAAATTCTGAGTAGGCGCCTGAAATTCTGCCTTTATTTAAGCGCTGTTTTCCTGATTTAATCAAAAAATTAAAAGCATCCCTATCTTTCTTTATAGCCCAAGCCAATTCTTGCTTATGTTGCAACCTAGAATGGTCTAACCAACTTGGAATATATAATGTAATAACCAACACCATAACAAGGAACAATATTATTCCAAAATTATAACTTCCTTTATTATTTGAGTATTGAAGTTTAAATTTTCTACTATAGGTTGGGATCGCAGTAAATGAGCCCTTTCGTTGCATAGAAAATGGCTTACGAGGACGCATCCCATAAATCCATTTTTGCAAACCCAAACCCATGTAACCCATAATATTACCTTTATATTATAGGTCTGATATTTGAAGGTTTTGTTACAGTTTTTTTAATAGATTATGAAATAATAACAGAATGTTAAATAAGTCGTTTGAGTAAAACAATTATTTATCAAATTGAAATATCATTAATAAAAAAGACCTGTTAGATTTTTAAAATCTGACAGGTCTGAAATTATTTTATAACTTTAAAATGTTACTGTCCACTAACAGCCTTCAAAGAATCTAGTTGACGTTGTAAAGTATTAATCTTATCGGTATTATCTTCAATCCTCGGAATAGACATTAATGAATCCATTTGTTGTTCCATAATGTCTTCATCTTTTGGTTTTTCGTTATAAAAATAACCAATACCTTCACTCGCTCTCCAAGCTTCGTTTAATTGATTATAAACTTCTTCATCCCATGTACTCGGATGCTTTACATCTATCCAAATAACATCTCTGTATTCACTGTCTATCAACACTAAATCTGGTGTTGCAGAACCGTCAAATTGCTGGGCATCCGTTGAGCTAATTGATGATATTGTTCCTAGGAAGAACATACGCTTTCTGCCTGCAATATCTTTTATATAAGGTCTAAATTCTACTGGTGTACTTGCCGTCCAATCGTATTCTTTTTTAGATTCTTTTACTTTTAATGGCATCGCAGAAACACCTGCATAACCTTGCTTTTTAGTCGCATGATCATAATAATATAATTTATCAGTTCCATCAGCAGGCACAAACACACTATAACTTAAACTGGTACGCTCATCTCCCACTGGCTCTAAGCCAAACCAATGATACAATCCACTGTAAGCATCACTATTTGAACCCGAAAAATTGAAGTCAGTAACATAAGGTTGTTGATTTTGATCTTTAGGCATCACAGGAATTTTCACAGCCGTTTTCATGTTCCAAGGTAAAGGATCACTAAAGCCTCCTAAGAATTTTAACGATTCTGCTTCAAGTTGAGACACCTTTTCAGATAAGGTATTTTGTTTCATTAAGAACGGATAATTTTTAATGTCATCTGGACTTACATACGTTCCTTTTCCAATTAAAATCCGCTCCATATAATCGTTAAAATCGTGTTCTCCGTTTTCAATAATCATCACACCGCCAAAACTTGGATACGGAAAAAAGAAACCTTTCCATTTAATTAAACTCACCACTTGCACCCATTCACCATTATCATTTTTCATATAAAAGGTATCACTAGGCTCGTGATTAAATAGCATCCAAGGATTAAAGCGCTGCACTACGGCATTGTAAGTGTTTCTACTAAATTTTAATGACTCACCAATTGAAAACGTCACATCAATACGATTCTCATTAGAAAATCTAGGAAATGGAGTGGTACTACTTACCGAAAAGACTTCTTCCGTATTATCGCTAATACGTTGCATAACGTACTTTTCACTCGGTTGAATGGCCATGGTCCATTTATTCTGACCATCTACCCTTACTAAATGTGGTAAGGACACATCTTTAGTTTCACCAACACTTTCATTGGCCATCGAAAAAACATTCCTTAACGGCTGAATACGTTCATTTTGGGTTAATGGCAATTCGTTTATTTCAACTTTATCTATACTATTGAAAACATTATACGTTTTCATATAGTCGTACATTTTATAGTGCCAACCCACAACATACAATAATCCAAAGAAGATAATGAGTAACGCTAAAACGGCTAATCGACTTCCTACTTTAGCTGATTTTCTGAATTTACGTAAGCCGAAAAACAGAAGTAATACACTTACCGATATAATAAAAATATACTTTCTTAGAAATAATAAAACAGGTTGATAGTCATCCCTAAAAAAGAATAATAACACTAATAATAGCAATACTACGAAAACAGTGATTCGTTTTTGTTTGCCTCCTTTGTTCCAATAGTTTTTTATCATGATTTTCTGTCATTCCTGCGAAGGCAGGAATCTATATTTATTAAACGTTTCTTGTAGATTCCGCATCAAGTGCGGAATGACAAGCTATTTTTTCAAACCCTAAATTAATCTAAGCTTATTATTACATAAGACCCTTATCTTTCAAACGGTCACGTGCACTTGGTTTTTCTACTTCAGGTTCTGTTTTAATTTCTTTCTTTGCTTCCTCAACCACTTTAGGTTCTCTGGTTCTTAGATCCTCTATAAAATCTTTACCTTTTTCAACTACATCATCAAATTTATCTTCTAAAGATTCACTTTGCTCTTCAATAACTTCAGACGATTTAATTACAAAACCAGCAATGTAAGTTCCTAAAAGCGTTCCAACGGCAAAAGATGCAAATGCAGAAACGCCATTGTAACTACTAAAAACAGCAATCGGTGTTAAAAACTCCACGATTAAAGCGGATACCAGAACCAAACTGACCACAAAAATAATACGTGGTAAAAGCGATTGTTTGTAAACAAATCCTTTTGGATTATCAGGACTCATTTGTAGCTCTTTACTATTGACTATTTTATTTAAAAAGCGATATGTAGTATTGCTATTAGATTCTCTCCAATACAGAAAGATTCCGAATAAAATGGCGGCTATAAATATAACGAGTTCAATTCCCATGGTTGTAAAAGTTAGAAGTTGGAAGCAGTTAAGATTGAAGCACGAAGCTTGAAGCTAGAAGTTTGCTGACAACTTGAATTAATATTTTCTTTGCGTCTTTGCGAGCAAAAAAATGCTCTACTAAATTAGTCTAAAATTATTAAATATTGTTACGGATTCTTTCAATTACCCAATCCTTAAAAGAATCATCCCAAGTCAAATAATTTATATAAAACTGCTCTTTGTCATACCAATACAAGAATAATACATCCATTGGAGCAATGTTAATGAGTAACTTATGAATTAAATCGCGATGCTCAGAAGACAACGATGAATGTGGCTGATGCAAGGCAAAATAAAAGGCCTGATCTACAATATCTTCAATTTTATAGGCATTACTATGTTCTAACTTTTCAAGATATATTTCGACACTCATTACTTGCTTTCTGGCATTGATGTCTATTTTGTTTAAATAACTTTTAAATAATACATTGTCATTTAAAATATCCTTAATAGGATGTTCAGTCTCTTTTAAAAACTGAGCTAATTCAAACTTCTTAACGCGATCGTAATTTGGTGTTTTTACTAACGTCTCCAAATCACATTCAATTATTAAATGATCCTTTAGCTTATCTACTAATTCTGGTTGATCAATATGATAAATCAGCACATCGTGAATGGTATCTTTTATCGCTTCCTTATAATGTTCTTTACTTTCAAAAATGACTATCGGTTTTATAAAATCACGAAGTAAATACACTCCGTCAAAAGCCCTTGTGTAAAACGAATCTGTTCTAAATTGTAAGGGATGTAAGCTTAAGTCTCTATCTCTTAAATCGCCAAATATCTTTGCAGAATCTAGTAATTGTTGATGAATGCCTTCATCTATAAAGTTATTACCATTTTTAAATTTATCAACGAGATGTAACTGATCTTTTTGAACCTGTTCTAAGTTATCTATAAGCTTGAATGTGATATTGATTTTATCATACTTCAACACATCTAAAGGCTCATAAAACACATCGATATTCTGATCAAAATTTATACAAATAGCAGAATCTCTAGTAATATCATTAATTTTTTGACCATGCGTTCTAAAAACATGTTGCATCATTTCCTTATCAAAAGAATGAAACGGTAGATACACAGGTTTCCCTTTTTGCAATGGTGAAATTATAATCCCATGTGGATTTGCATCACCATGATTAAGGTAATGCATGTTTTTCTTTCTTCAGCAATATCAGGACTCCAACCCATGCCATCAATAAAAAATGAGGTCAACTTCGTTTCTGAAAACCCCAAAGTTTTCAAGCACTTGTTGTAACGCTCAACTAGTTTTCCGCTTATGGGAATAAGTTCGCTTCTGTATAGGTTAGCTTGTTTTAGTTTATTCATCTTGTTGCTGTCTTTCGGCTTCGCTCAAGATAAACTTCAGCGGTAATCTCATTAATTATAATTAAATCTCTCAAAAAATCATTAATAGGTTTTAAAACTATTTCCCACTAAACACCATTGGTTTTATTTGACCTTCTTTTTTGTCTCATTAGATTCCTTTGTACTCAGGAATTAGAATTTTATTAATCTGAGCATATTGCAATAACATAATCGTTTTTGCATCTATAATCTCTTCTTTTTTAATCATTTCTAAAGCTTCTGAAAACGGAATTTCAAGAATTTCAATGTCTTCATCTTCACTTTCTAATCCGCCACCTTTACTAACTTTCATGCCCTCATCATATTCTGCAACAAATAAGAACATCTTTTCCGTTAAAGCGCCTGGTGATGTATATGCTGTTAAAACTAGCTTTGCATCACTTATTCTATAACCAACCTCTTCTTCTGTTTCTCTAATTATAGTTTCTAAAGGCTTATCATTATTATCTATAGCTCCTGCACAGGCTTCAATTGACATACCCTCACTACTATTATTCTCATAAGCTGGCATACGGAATTGTTTAGTAAGAATAACCGTTTGTTTTTCTACATTGTATAGTAATATTGCAGCACCATTTCCACGATTATAACATTCGCGTGATAAACGTTTCCATTCCCCATTTTTAAATTGATAATCGTAATCGATTCTATCTAATCTTGCCCATTCTTTTGAAAGGGTTGTTTTAGTTATGTTCTTTAGGTTATTCATAAGATTTATCGTCGCTCGTTATTCACTGTGTCGGAATGACATAGACTTCACACTTTTTACTTTACACTTTTAAATTTAATTCCCAAACTGCGCTCTAGCTTCACTATCTATATTCATCTGATTCACTCTCGCATCCACTTTTCGTTTAAAGTCTGTATCTGCTATGGTTGCTACATTATCTAAATAGCGAATCACTTCTTGTCGTCTTATATCTGAAAAGTTTAAACCTTTCATATTCGATTTCATTAATTCTTGAAGCATTTTGAACTTCGTTTCATAATCCTTTTTAAAATACGTTTCAGGATTCTCAAACCAATCTTGTTCTAAATCGAAATCCGTAAGACGTAATGAAATTGCAGATTGAATATTTCTAACATCTCTTGAAGAGAAAAACGGAAATATCTTCTGAATCTCTTTATACAAAGCCGCATAAAACATATGGTCATTGTTTTTGTGAAGCTTTTCTACTTTATTAAACGTATCGTGAACACGTTCTTCTGAAGGGTGATCGACCGCATTCAAAATTTCGCCCATACTGTTTGCTAAACCCTGATCTGATAAGTATTTATAAACTTCAGGATCTTTCATATTTACAAAATCTGGCATAGTATCTCTTAACTTCTTCCACCAGATGTAATCTTGATCCACAAAATCGTGCTCTGAGCGTGCTCCATCAATTTTAAATCGACCTTGTACACGAGAAATCACCGCTTTATCTAGCATTTCTGGTAGGTTGGTAAATAAACCAATTGAACTGTTTCCATAATTCACAGCATAAGCACCTTCTGTATATCTTAAAAATACACCAATCACTTCTTTTACACCTGCTGAAACTCCTTGAGCGGTTCGTTCTTGCAAATTATTTTCGGCATCATCAATTGGTGCGAAAATTAATTTGGTAGGATCTTGCAGAGGCTTCATCCACTCTACCATTTTTTCGGCAGAACCACCTTGAAATGTAGATATCAGCGTATCTGGCATTGGATGAAATAAAAATGGAATATCTAAATTATCAGAATGTTCTTTTAATCGGGTGGCGATGGCAGCAATTAACATACTTTTTCCTGTTCCCGGAATTCCATAACCCATAAAAACAGGCATAAATCCACCTAATTCTTGAAATGGATTTTTCTTTGCTTCAATATCATAACTTAACAAACGTTCAGTTAATCGACGACCAAAATGTTTAGCATCTTTGTTACCTACTATTTGTTCGAACTGTATTTTATTGAATTCAATACTCTTTGCTGTCCCTTGAAAAACATTTTCCCAACCGGAAACTGCAAAGTCTGAGTTTTCAAGTTTATACGTTCGGTCCGAAACGGTTTCCGTATATTCTAAACTGCTTTTACGTAGTTGAATTTCTGCAATTAAAGCTTCAAAATAAACCACTGTAAAATCTATAACATCTTTATCTGACTTTATAATTTCAGGATGACCTAAATACTTGTCGTAATAAAACAACTGACACGAAATTCCTTTTAGAGGAGTCAATAAAGACACTTCCGGAATACCTGCAAACTTCTGCTTCATCACCGATAAATCATCTGAAGCATGCGGTTTTAAATCATGTAAAATCTTATAAGCCGTGGCGAACAACATAAATGCCGTTGATGTATGCATTTTGCTTTCGTACTCTCGCCTTCCTGAACTATCTAATGCTGATTTATTCTCACTTAAACTCGATAAACCCGAAGCATCATAATACGAATCTTTAATCCATATGCCCAAAGTCAATCCTTCTTGTACAGCATACAACGTTTGATTTAAGAAAATAGGAAGTGCAACCGATTCTGGTAACAAACGCTTTTTTAAAGCCAAAATGGTTTTTGAAACTGAAGTGACATTGACGTTGCTTCCGTTATTGGCTCTAGACAAATACAATAAAATAGATTCGTCTTTAGCGTCGTTATCTTTGTTTTTAGCGCGTTGACCTTGTTCCCATTGAATAGATTTTAAGTATGATGTTGCTTCATCGCGAAGCATATCTAATTCATTTTGTTTTATAGGGAAAGTTGAGTTGTGTTCCATTGATTGAGTTATAAGTGAAAAGTGAAAAGTGAAAAGTTTTCTTACTCGAATCTTCGAGCTTCAGACTCCAAACTTTCATCTTATTTATCGATTTTTAATTCCGAAATTTGAACTGGCGACATTGCCAACTTATTCATAATCTCAGGTGTTTTATTATATAGCATTTGTATGATTCTGTGCGGTGCAAAGACATAACGCTGTCTATACATAGCGTCCCAACGTTGATAGGTTTGTTTACTAAAAAAGCCACCTTCTTTAAATTCGCTAGCCGATTTTAATTCATCTATTTTAAATGAAATCGCATACGATTCTAATGGAATCTCCTTATTTGCTATACTTTGTAAAATGGCATGTGTCACTTTATTTTCGTCTTTAGCAAATATGTTATGAATTGGCCCTAAGTCTACACGTTTTATGAGCTTTGGAAATACTTTTGGCAGACGTTTATCAATACCATACGCCATCGTATCTAAAGACATTTCACGGTCTGCAATAGATTTTAAGGCACTATAAATTTCATTGCGCTCCTTTAGAGGATCTTTACCGTCGTAATCAAAATACATGTAGCAAATAAATGGTCTGTTGTGAGACACATCATAAAAACTCCAACTCACCAAATGTTCTGCAACAGAACCTTCTGGTGCTGCTATAATTTTACCTTGAACAAAACGATTAAAAATATATTCTTTTTTGGCAGACGTATAATACACTATTGAAGCTGCTTGAAAGAGCTTACGCTTAGCAATAGGTTCTTTCTTTCGCATTAAAGTGTCTAAAAACTCGTCTTTTAAAGTATCTACATCTGTGAGTTTGCCTAAATAATCTTCTCGTAATGCTAAATCATTAAATAAGTAACGGAATTCTAAATAATTAGGAAAACTAGAGTCCGTTAAATCGACCTTCATGTTTTCTTCATCGTCATACATGTATTTTACACGCATGGCTTCAATAGAATACAATAATAAATCGCTGTATTGCTTAAAAAGAAGCACTTCTTGTTGGTTCAGAATTTGTTTTTGTTGAACAGCAACAATGAGTTCTTTCAGCGAGAAATCTATCATTTTGTGATAGAATACATATTGCTCTTTGGAATCTAGTATTGCTGAATCTAGTGGTGTTACAATCATTTTAGTAGGCAGTTGGCAGTATTCAGTGTCCCAAGAATACCTGAAAAATATTATTTAAAAAAGATATTGAATATATAGTTTTAGCCACAGTATTCAGTCTCGATTTGACTGCCAACTGAATACTGATAACTAACAACTATTTATTATCCTAACAAATCATCATCTCCAGCTTCTGGCTTTGGTTCACCTGCTGGCTCTCCTCCTCCATCACCTCCTGAAGGCGCGTTTGCATCTGCGGCATAGTAATCTTCGAAAATCTCTTTCATATCAATTCCATAACGCTCAGCAAAATTCTTTTGAATAGACTTATCTTTTTCACGAATTTCTTGTAGAGCTTCAGCATAACTACCATAAACACCCTGCATCACTTTTTCGTGTACTGGAATATTATCCATCATTTCTTGACGCGCTTTAGCACTTGCTGTGTGCATCGCTGCTAAAGTGACTCCTATATGTTCATCCGTTTTAACACCTAAATGTTCTAAGATTGCTGCAAATTCTTGATCTGTACGTGCTTTTAAAGCCACTACATAACCATCGTAATACTTTAAACGCTCGTCTGTATCAGACTTTAATTTTGCACGGTGCGTTTGTAAATTACTACGTAAAGATGTTAATACTTTAATAGTAAGGTTATGCTTGTGTACGAAACTATCTTTTGAAGCTGCTAATGTTGTATAAGCATTTTTAAGACCTTCTAACTCTTCAACTTTTTGCTCTAAAGTGGTTACTTTACTTAAAGCATCAGAATAATCTGTTGATTGTTTGTCTGAAACTTCTTCTAAAGCTTGCCGTGCTTGTTTTAATAACGCATATTCCGTTTCTAGCTTATCTTCTACTTCTTTTTTCTTTTGAAGTGCTTTTGTGTGATTGTTAGAGGCTTCTACGATCGCTGTTTTAAGGCTTTCTTCAACTTCTTTAATTTCAATTTCTCTGTCTTTTAGACGCTTAATCGCTGCTTGACTCTTAAATGATAATTCATTTAATAAGGTTTGAACATCTGCCGTTTCAATACGTTGCTGAAACATTGCTTTTGCTTCATTATCTGCAGCATCACGTGTTTTTTGAGCATTCTTAAGTTCTGCTTCGGCATCATTTATTTTGCTTTTGCGCCCCCAAAGGTTATTCCACCATGTGTCTGGTTTGTTATTTGCATCCTCAAGTTCAACTTTAGCACGTTCTAAACGTTTGATAGCATCATCAATGATTTTCTGCTCAGCACCATTTAAGGCCGAAAAACCTTCGAACATAATACCAACTTCATCTTGGTAATCTGTTAAGTCCTTAATGGCATCTAATAACGTAGATCTATCTTTTTCTGCCATATCCACAACATTATCTAATGTTGCATTTAATATTTTCTGACGACTTTCTGGGTCATCTTCTTGAGCAAGCTTTGACTTCATTTGGTCAATGGCTTTTCCCCAATTTACATCGACTTTTTCAGCTTTCTCTTGTGAATTGGTTTCTAATAAATCAAAATCATCAGGCATATAGTGTAGTGTTATTAAAGTTGAACATCATTCTGTTAAGCAATTTCGGTAATTTTTTAAGACTACAAAAACTTTAGTTGCTAAAATATAGGTAGCAGTTTTTTAATATTTGTTACAGAAAATTGAAATAAAATTGAATTTCTTAATAATTTAATAACATCATATTCACCTTAAAAACACTGTGGTTAAACGGACTTATACAACAGTTAATCGGTGTGTTTGTGAACTAATAGTTTGTAAATAATTTACTATTAAGTATTTAACATTAACTTTTTTTATATATTAGCACTGTAGAACCCAAATCTAAAACGACTAATAATGCATAAGAACCTGCTTTCAAAGGCTTTGATTGTGACGACTACACAGCTTACGATGATCTTAATAGCCGTAGCATCTATTTTTCTCGTTTTTATTTTAATAGCCATCATTAAGATGTATAAGTTAAAATCGGAAAACAAAAAATTAATGCAAACCAATGCTTATAAAGATTATGAAGAATCTGGTGAAGATTTACATAGCGGGCATCTTTATGGTGATAATTAAATAATGAATTATAATGAATTTAATAGCGATTACTCTTATTCTAGATGGCTCTTCTCAACGAATGATAAGTATTTTGGGAATTGGGTTTGTTACAATGACAATTTTATGGGCTTTACAATATTTAAAATCCAGAAAATTGAAAGAAAAAATAAAACAGTTAGAAAATAAGAAAACATAAAAAAAAGAGCCAGCAATTTGCTGGCTCTTTTTTGTTTCAATAGTCGGTAAATTTACCTTACCAACTTTCTATACTTAATTCGTTTTGGCATTAAATCACCACCCAAACGTTTCTTCTTATTTTCTTCATATTCACTAAATCCTCCTTCAAAGAAATAGACTTGAGAGTCCCCTTCGAAAGCTAAAATGTGCGTACAAATTCTATCTAAAAACCACCTATCGTGACTAATCACAACAGCACAACCTGCAAAGTTCTCTAAACCTTCTTCTAAAGCTCTTAATGTATTAACATCTAAATCGTTAGTTGGCTCATCTAAAAGTAATACATTACCTTCTTCTTTAAGTGTCATAGCTAGATGTAAACGGTTACGCTCACCACCAGAAAGTAATTTTACTTTCTTGTTTTGCTCACCACCAGAGAAGTTAAATCGGCTTAAATAGGCTCTAGAATTTACTTCCTTACCCCCCATCATTACCAATTCTTGCTCATCACTAAAGTTTTGCCAAATTGTTTTTTCAGGATCAATATTTGAATGCTTCTGATCAACGTATGCAATCTTCGCCGTTTCTCCGACTTTAAATTCACCTTTATCTGATGCTTCCTCTCCCATTATCATTCTGAAAATAGTTGTTTTACCAGCACCATTTGGTCCAATAATACCAACAATACCAGCTTGAGGCAAATTGAAATTTAGATTATCGTAGAGTAATTTATCATCATACCCCTTAGCAACACCAATAGCTTCAATAACATTTGTACCTAAACGTGGTCCATTAGGAATATAGATTTCTAATTTTTCGTCAAGCTGCTTTTGATCTTGACTCATTAGTTTATCATAGTTCTTCAAACGTGCTTTTTGCTTTGTTTGACGACCTTTTGCTCCTTGACGTACCCAATCTAGCTCACGCTCTAATGTCTTTTGACGCTTAGAAGCTGTTTTACTTTCTTGTGCCATACGTGTAGATTTTTGATCTAACCAAGATGAATAGTTTCCTTTCCATGGAATTCCTTCACCTCTATCGAGTTCTAAAATCCAACCAGCCACATTATCTAAGAAATATCTATCGTGCGTTACAGCGATAACAGTTCCTTTATATTGTGCTAAATGATGCTCTAACCAATGTACAGATTCTGCGTCTAAGTGGTTAGTAGGCTCATCTAAAAGTAAAACATCAGGTTCTTGTAATAACAATCGGCATAATGCCACACGACGACGTTCACCACCAGAAAGTACACCAATTTTCTTATCACCATCTGGAGTTCTTAAAGCATCCATTGCGATTTCTAGTTTGGTATCTAATTCCCATGCATTGGCAGCGTCAATCTGATCTTGTAATTCTGCCTGACGGTTCATTAGCTTTTCCATTTTATCTGGATTACTGTACACCTCTTCTAAACCAAATTGATCATTGATACTGTTATATTCATCAAGAATTGCTACAGTTTCAGCAGCACCTTCTCTTACGATTTCCATAACCGTTTTATCATCGTCTAATTTTGGTTCTTGCTCTAAATAACCAACAGAATAACCAGGTTGAAAAACCACATCTCCTTGATAATTATTATCAACTCCAGCGATAATTTTTAATAATGTAGACTTACCAGAACCATTTAGACCTAGAATACCAATCTTAGCACCATAAAAGAAACTTAAATATATATTTTTTAAAACAGGAGTATTTGCTCCAGGAAAGGTCTTTGTTAGACCTGACATTGCGAAAATCACTTTTTTATCGTCACTCATAATTGTTACTTATTTATTATAAAGTTAAACCATTGAACCTCACAAATTAATTATACACGTCCTTTTAGTGCATTAAAAACCCATGCAATACAGAAAAAACCACCACCAACAGCAGCAAATCCCCAACCTGCAACATCATCATATCTAAATGCTCCAAGAGCAATTAATCCTAATCCTACAAAGACCATAATCCATGTTGCCCAAGCTAATACCGTATTTTTATTCATTGCCATAATCAATCTTAGTTTTAATCGTTAGTTAGTTTACAAATATCGCATTTTAAATAAAAAAAGCATCACTATTTGTGATGCTTCTAATGTAAATTGTTTCAACAACTAAAAATTAATCATAGGAACTTCTATAAATAATAACTCGCTATCCTCTTTAGCTAAAATATTGAGGCTATCCGTTTCCGAAATCCCTATAGCATCTCTAGATTCTAAAACATCTCCCTCGATTTCAACATTACCAGAAATCAGCATCATATAAACACCATGACCCCCTCCTTTTAGTTGATATGTGAATGCTTTATCTTCTGACAAATCTAGTCGCGAAAGCTTAGCATCTTGATGAATTTTAAGACTTTCTACATCAGCATCTTCAAAAGACGTTACTATGGTTTGAAGCTGTCCTTTTCGATCTTCAGACTTAAATGTTTTTTGACTGTAACGCGGCTCAACATTTCGTTTTTGTGGAATCACCCAAATTTGGAATAGGCTTAAATGCTCATCTACAGATCCATTAATTTCAGAATGCTGAACTCCGGTTCCTGCCGACATCACTTGCACTTCACCTGGATGAACAGCTTGCCAATCGTCGTTCATATTATCACGATGCTTTAACACTCCTTTTAGTGGTATGGTTATAATCTCCATATTATCGTGAGGATGTGTTCCAAACCCCATTTTTGGACCAATAACATCATCATTTAAGACTCTTAATGCACCGAAATGCACGCGTTCAGGATTATTCCAACTTGCAAAACTAAAGGAATGATTTGCTTGTAACCATCCATGATCCGCAAATCCTCTACTGTCTGCTTTATGTATTACTTTTTTCATGATTATTTCCTTTTATTTAATTCTACTAGCGCATTTTATCCAATAAATTACTTAATTGTTCCGCTTCAGCTTCACTTAAATTTTTAATTAACTCTTTATTCATATCACTCGGAATTGTGTTTAGCAAATCCAAACCTTGCTTAGTGATTTCAATTTTAACCACACGCCTATCGTGTTCTGATGGTAACCGTTTAATTAAATTTTTAGCACATAGTTTATCCATTAATCGTGTTGCATTAGGTGAACGTTCTAACATTCGATCCTTAATAGTCTGTACTTTTAAAGGCTCATTTGCTCCTCTTAAAATTCTTAGAATATTATACTGCTGTTGTGAGATCCCAAAGTCCTTAAAAGATTCACTTTGACGGCTCGTAATCCAATTGGCTGTATAAATGATATTCAGAAGCGCCTTTACTTTAAAGTTTTCGAATTTTGAATTAATATCTTTCGATAAATCTCCCATATTTTAATAGTCTTAAAATTCTATTTAGGCTTTGATGTCATCATATTTATCTGTCTCACCAAATACTTTGGCAACATAAGGGCAACTCGCCCTTGCTTTTAATTTATTCTCTCTCGCGTAATCTGCAATTGCTTCAATTAATTGTAAACCGAGATCTTGACCTCTGTAGTTAACATCAATCTCTGTATGATTAATATCGATGAGTCCGTCTTTAACATTAGCATACGTGATTTCACCAATCTCCTTATCATTATCTAGTAGATAAAATCTATTTTTTGATTCTTCGTATTTTAATTCCATAATTATAGACTGTTTTTAAATAGTTTTACTTTATTTAATAATTCTGAATTTAAGGCTTCGCTTGTAATCTTACCGTCAGAAAAGTTATCATGAAATGAAGGTAGCGAAAATTGCGCTACAATATTCGCATCGTGTCTAGGAAAACGATCAGAAGCCATTTCTAAAACAGAAGCTCCACCTCTAGCGCCAGGAGACGTTGCCATAAGTAATAAAGGTTTGTTTAAAAATGTCTTTTGTTCTACTCTAGAAGCCCAGTCAAATATGTTTTTAAAAGCAGTACTATACGCACCGTTATGTTCTGCTAAAGAGATTACAAAACCATCTGCTCCCTTTAAATGATTAACAAAATCTATAGCTTGCTTTGGAAAACCTTGAGTTTGTTCTCTATCGGAACTGTATATTGGCATTTCAAAATCGTTTAAATCTAATACCGTTGCACTAACACCTTCTACTAATTGTGATGTATAAGTGGCTAATTGTTTATTTATTGAGGTACTACTATTACTTCCTGCAAATACTATTATATGTTTCATTCTTTATTATTTAGGTTTAATTGATTTTTTTATAAAAGATATAAGACGTTATCAGTAAAATAAAGGCTACTACTGCTGTCATCTGTCCGCCGTCACCAATCATATAATGAGCGAAAAAAGCTAAAATGAAAGCAAAAAAGAAACCTGAATATGTACATTCCTTTAAAGTTTTTAATCCTGGTGACCAAAGCACCACCAACCCAAGTAATTTAACCACTGCATACGGATAAATTATATAGGCTGGGTATCTAAAATTTGTAAATGCGATGATCATATCGTCATGTTTAAAAAAGTACATGCTAATAGAGAACACCATTAACAAAGTTAATAAGCCTGTGGCTGCGTAGTAGATAATCTTATTTTTTTTATTTCTGATTTGTTTTAGTTATACAAATTTACAATAAAATTAATTAGTTTCCAAGGAAAATAACCCCATGTAATATTATTTTACAAACCATTCACTTTCCAAACATCTTTTCGTTTTGTAAATTCGTGCAAAACAAAAATTAAGTTTTAACAAATAGCACACCCACTATTTTGGGCAAAACATATGGATATTAAATTCAACAAAAACGAAGACCATAATAAGCTTCTTCTTTCCGATCTAAAAAAACGCTTAGTAAAAGTAAAACTAGGTGGCGGAGAAAAAAGTATTGAGAAACATAAAGCTAAAGGTAAAATGACTGCACGCGAGCGTGTAAACTATTTATTAGATCCCAAAGCTAAATCTATAGAGATAGGTGCCTTTGCAGGAGAAGGTATGTATGAGCAATATGGAGGCTGTCCTTCTGGAGGTGTCGTTGTAAAAATGGGTTATATTAAAGGAAAGCAATGTATTGTTGTTGCCAATGATGCAACTGTGAAAGCCGGAGCTTGGTTTCCTATTACAGGAAAAAAGAATTTGCGTGCCCAGGAAATCGCTATCGAAAACCGTTTACCTATTATTTATTTGGTTGATAGCGCAGGTGTTTTTCTACCGATGCAAGATGAAATTTTCCCAGACAAAGAACACTTTGGACGAATTTTTAGAAATAATGCCATAATGAGCAGCATGGGCATTACCCAAATTGCTGCTATCATGGGAAGTTGTGTCGCCGGAGGTGCTTACTTACCTATTATGAGCGATGAGGCTATAATTGTCGATAAAACCGGAAGTATTTTCTTAGCGGGAAGCTATTTAGTAAAAGCTGCAATAGGAGAAACTATAGATAATGAAACTTTAGGAGGAGCTACAACGCACTGTGAAATTTCTGGAGTTACAGATTATAAAGCAAAAGATGATAAAGATGCTTTAGATAAAATTAAAAACATCGTTGATAAGATCGGAGATTTTGACAAGGCTGGATACAATAGAGCTGAATCTAAAAAACCGAAAGAGAATCCGGATGACATCTATGGAATTCTTCCAAAAAGTCGTGCTGACCAATACGATATGAAAGAGATTATAAAGCGTTTGGTTGATAACTCTGAGTTTGATGAATACAAACAAGATTATGGCAAAACCATTATCACGGCTTATGCTCGGATTGAAGGCTGGGCAGTTGGTATTGTTGCTAATCAACGAAAATTAGTAAAAAACGCAAAAGGTGAAATGCAATTTGGAGGTGTTATTTATAATGACTCAGCAGATAAAGCCACGCGTTTTATAGCGAATTGCAATCAGAAGAAAATCCCTTTGGTTTTTCTACAAGACGTTACAGGTTTTATGGTTGGTAGTAAATCGGAACACTCTGGAATCATTAAAGATGGTGCCAAAATGGTAAATGCGGTTAGTAATTCTGTAGTTCCAAAATTCACGATTATTTTAGGTAATAGTTACGGAGCAGGTAATTATGCCATGTGTGGAAAAGCTTATGATCCAAGATTAATTGCGGCATGGCCAAGTGCTGAATTAGCTGTGATGAGTGGTAATTCTGCCGCAAAAGTTTTATTGCAAATTGAAACCGCTTCGCTTAAGAAGAGAGGAGAAAAAATTACTAAGGAAAAAGAGGACGAATTATTCAATAAGATTAAATCGAGATATGATAATCAAGTATCTCCTTATTATGCGGCGTCTCGCATATGGACCGATGGAGTAATTGACCCTTTAGACACAAGAACATGGATTTCTATGGGAATAGAAGCTGCTAACCACGCTCCTATTGAAAAACCTTTTAATATGGGAGTTTTGCAAGTTTAAACTCACAAGTAAATATGATATATAAAAAAAGAGCGCAAATTGCGCTCTTTTTTTCATATCATAAAATGCTATTAAAGGGATAACCCTTCACGTTTAGCTTTCTTTTCTTCTCTTACTTCTTTAAAACGTTCCATTGCTGAACCAAAAATCCAATATGGTACTACAAAGGTTAAAAGGAAAATCAATAACCAAAATCCTATAGTTAATATGGTTAAAAATGCTAAAAATCCTAAATATTGATCAAAGTCGAACATAATTCTTGTGTAGTTTTCGTTTTGTTAGTACAAAGATATAACCAAAATATAAATTTTACAACAGCCTTGCATAGTTTTATTAACACGTTATTAAATAAATACTATAAAGACTTCATTAATAACTCTGCTGTAGCCGGATTTGTAGCCAATGGTACATTGTGTACATCACATAATCTCATTAACATAAGAATATCTGGTTCATGCGGATGGCGATCTAATGGATCTCTAAAAAAAAGAACCATATTACATTTCCCTTCTGCTACTCTTGCTGCTATTTGAGCATCACCACCTAAAGGACCAGATAATAAAGCATTAACATTAAAACCTGCTTTAGATACTTTTTCTCCAGTTGTTCCTGTAGAAATTAAATTAATATTTTTATGATGTAAAACGTTGCTATGTTCATTTAAAAATTGAACCATTTCCGCTTTTTTACCATCATGAGCTATTATAGCTATTTCCATATTACAAGTTTTTCACGTGATAGTCTACTAAGCCTTCAATTGGTCGTCTCACAAAATTACCGAGTTTAAAGCCATATTCATCTGCGACTTGCTTAATTTCTTGCTGTCCGAAAAAGGCAATAGAACCTGCAAAGTGGACAGGAACACCTGCATTTAATTCCTCTTTAAATTGAAGAATCATATTTTCTGCAAACAGACGAATGCCTTTAGTTATAATATTACTAATGTATTCTGAATCTTTATTTATAAACATAAATTCCGCATGGTCTGCTAAATATGCACTTGGATTAGTTTGCTTGTAAAGATTGTACTTAATAAAATCAGCATCTAAATTGTGCTTATGAGCAAACGCCACACTAATGGTATCTGGCATTTTATTAAAGTAGTAATCTCTAATTAATTGTTTACCAAAATAGTTTCCGCTAGCATCGTCCATTAGTATAAATCCTAAACTTGCTACACGTTGGTGTAAATCTTTACCATCATAATAGCTACAATTAGAACCTGTTCCTAATATACAAACTACAGCAGCTTCATCATTAGAATTAATACATGCTCTAACTGCAGCATACGTATCTTCTCTAACTTCTACTGTTGCGTTAACAAAATACAATTCTAAAATTGACTTTAACAACAATGTTGGTTTTTCTGTTCCACAACCAGCTCCATAAAAGTACACATGCGTAACATCGCTCGCAATAGCCATTAATTCCTTACTCTTACGAATTATTTTACTTAGTTTTTTCTCAGCTACAATCGCTGGATTTAAACCTTTGGTTCTTATTTTATCAACAGCTTGTTTGCCATTAGAGTCAATTGCAATCCAATCGCATTTTGTAGAACCTCCATCTGTAATTAAAATCATAATAATCTATATAATTAAAAATTCCGTAGCCTATGAAAACTCATAATTCTACGGAATTTTCAGAATTAATAATATGTATTATAGGCTATTTGCCTTTTGAGCTAAATCAATTAATTTATTTGAATATCCAAACTCATTATCATACCAAGATATTAATTTGAAGAATTTAGAATTTAATTCAATTGAAGCATCAGCATCAAAAACACTAGTTCTTACTTCACCTACGAAATCTTGAGATACTACAGCATCTTCAGTATATCCTAAAACACCTTTCATTGATCCTTCAGCTGCTTTTTTCATTGCTGCTTTAATCTCTGCTAAAGTTGTGTCTTTTTTAGTTTTTACAGTTAAATCAACAACTGAAACATCTATAGTTGGTACTCTAAATGCCATACCTGTAAGTTTTCCGTCTAATTCAGGAATTACTTTACCTACTGCTTTTGCAGCTCCTGTAGAACTTGGAATAATGTTATTAAGAGCAGAACGACCTAAACGGTAATTTTTAGGTGATGGTGCATCTACTGTAAATTGTGTAGAAGTTGCTGCGTGAATCGTTGTCATTAAAGCTTCTTCAATTCCGAAGTTATCTTCAATTACTTTAGCGATAGGTGCTAAACAGTTTGTTGTACAAGACGCGTTAGAAACGATAGTATCGCTAGCTTTTAACGTATTATCATTTACACCCATTACAAACATTGGTGCATCTTTACTTGGTGCAGAAATTACTACTTTTTTAGCACCACCATCAATATGATACTGAGCTGTTTCTAAAGTTGTAAAAATACCTGTACATTCTGCAACAACTGTTGCTCCTGCTTCATCCCACTTTAAATTTTTAGGATCTCTTTCTGCTGTAACACGAATTGTTTTTCCGTCAACTACTAAATGTCCATCTTTTACTTCAACAGTTCCATCAAATCTTCCGTGAACTGAATCATATTTTAATAAATATGCTAAATGCTCTACATCTAATAAATCATTAATTGCTACAACATCAACGTCATTACGTTTTACGGTTGCTCTAAAAACTATTCTTCCTATTCTACCGAATCCGTTGATTCCTAATTTTAAATTTGCCATTTCTCTATTTTTATTTTTATTCGTTATTAAACTGTCATTATATCCGAAACTCTTAAGAGTTCCATGTTAATTTTAGATTTTCCTTTTACAGCTTGGTCAAATGGTGTTAAATCCATCATATCGTTTTTAATACCAACCATATAATTACTCTTACCAATTAAAAGACTTTCTACTGCTTTCACTCCCATTCTACTTGCCAAAACACGATCGAAACACGATGGTGAACCACCACGTTGCATATGTCCTAAAACAGAAACTCGTACTTCGTACTCAGACATGTTTTCTTCAACATAATCTTTAAGTTCAAAAACACTTTTACCTATTTTATCACCTTCTGCAACCACAACGATACTCGATGATTTACCAGATGCTTTACTTCGTCTTAGTGATTCTAGCAAACGATCTAATCCTAAATCTTCTTCAGGAATTAAAATTTCTTCTGCACCAGCACCTACTCCAACGTTTAAAGCAATATGACCAACATCGCGACCCATAACTTCAATAAAGAATAATCGGTTATGTGAACTTGCTGTATCTCTAATTTTATCTATAACTTCTACAACGGTATTTAAAGCCGTATCGTAACCAA
Source organism: Winogradskyella psychrotolerans RS-3 (assembly GCF_000427335.1). Lineage (GTDB taxonomy): Bacteria > Bacteroidota > Bacteroidia > Flavobacteriales > Flavobacteriaceae > Winogradskyella > Winogradskyella psychrotolerans. The sequence continues at coordinate 134,036 of NZ_ATMR01000176.1, forward strand.
GTGTGTGTGTTGTTCCAAAAATATCGTTATCTATAGTACCAGGAATTCCCATTACTGGAAAATCGAACTCTTGATTAAAAACCATAGCACCAGTAAAACTACCATCTCCACCAATAACTACAAAAGCATCAATACCTGCTTTTTTTAATTGATCGTAGGCTACTTGTCTTCCTTCTTTAGTTCTAAACTCTTTTGAACGTGCAGATTTTAATATTGTACCACCTTTATTAATGATACCTTTTACACTACGTGCATCCATTTCAACAAAATCTCCATCAATCATCCCTTCATAACCTCTATAAATGCCATAGCATTTAATATCATGAAAAGCACAAGTTCTTACTACAGATCTTATTGCAGCGTTCATTCCTGGAGCATCTCCTCCTGAAGTTAAAACACCTATTTTTTTTATTGTATGTAGCATTATCTTATTTATTTACAGTAAAATTAAGAAACTTAATATATAAAAAAGTGACTATTATCATAAAATAATTAGTGATAAATCAATTCAAACGTTTTCGTTAATAAGTATTTAATAAGTATGAAAGAATTTGCGAAGTTTAAGACTTGTTTTTTGTCTTTTCTTCCTTCATAGTCATATAATTTGGCAGTAAATCATTGTCCTCGTTCTTCTTTTTTTCCTTCTCTTTGCTTTCATTTTTATCTTTTTTATTTTTACCCGAAAAGATAATTTGAAGTAATTCTTTGAACGAATCAAACTCTACATTATAAGACAAACCGACACCTTGGGTATAGCCAATTTCTTCACCAAAGTTCCTAATACTATTTTCTCTATTGAATACTTTAGCTCTTAATGTACCATCATCATTTAGCAATAAATCTATTTGTACATCTCCGCTTATCACAGTTTGACTGGCACTTCCAAACGGAACACCAACCTTACCGTTTACTAATATTTTATCGCTTATTTTGGTTTGAAGCGTTAAACCAAATTTATTGTTTGTTTGTAATTCTGGTGTGTCTTGACCTAATTCAAAATCAATACCGATGTCTAGATTTCCATTATTTGTACCAAAAAGATTATTTACAATTCCTGTTAATCGTTCTGAGATAGTACCTGTAAAATTGGCCCCTCCTAAGCTACTTGAAAACCCTCCTGTTGCTAAAAATATCAAGGCTTGATTATCGCGCTCGTCTTTAGAAGACAACCTATACTCTAACTCAGATTTAACCGTTGAACTTACATTAGGAAATCTAAAATCGAACTGAGGATCTGGTTGTTCTAATTTACCTGTTAAATGAATTTCGACTTCGACATCGATACTCTGATTTATAGGATTATCTAATAAAACGGAAGGGTTAGCATTACCTTCGTATACGGCTTTTAAGTTTAACTCGGCATTTAAAGGGTCACCTTCCCATACAATACTTCCTCCTTGTTCAACCTTAAATTTCTTTTCTACGAAGCCGCCGTATTTAAAATTATAAAACCCTTCATAAACGACAAAATCCCCCCACATATTAAAGGTTCCATTGGTGTTTATTAAAAAATTTAAACCACCTACTCCACGTCCTTTTATAGTGCTTCCTGCTTCTTTATCTATTACGATTTCTATTACTGCATTTTCGTTGACATTTAAATCAAAATCTAAGACTAAACCTTTAACTTCAATTTGCTCTGAAATCTCTCCTTTAATTCTGGCTGCTTTTTCTTCAGGACTTAAAAAATGAATAAATGAGTTGTCTCCAAAACTTTCAGAATCATTAAGCGGAATAAAAAACTCTGTTCCTGCTTCGGTTCGTCCATTTATAACTTTAATGGTGAGTTGGTCTGTAGGCCCTTTTATTTCTGCCTTCCCCGAAATAAATCCTGTACCATAATATAATTCGTCTTCAGATTCTTCTGTGTTTAACACTAAAAGTCGGTCGGTATCTAATTCTAATCCTAGTTTCCAATCTGAGAAGTTATTGTGTGCAATAAAGCCATTTAAACTTCCTTTTGAAAAGTATTTAGAATCTGTCATGGAGACATCATTAAAAATAAACTGCTGACCTCTTAACGACACTTTTGAATCGAAATCAAAACCATAATCAACGTTGAGATACGGAATGGACATACCTGCTCTATCGAGCAATAGCTCCCCATAAATAGCGGGTTTATTTAAGCTTCCTGTTACATTGGCATAACCAGAAACCAAACCTCTTATATTGTTAATAACCCCTTCTCCTAGTGGATTTAAAGGATCTAACAGAAACTCTTCAAACTTAACATTTAAGTCAATAACAGGATTCTTCTCTGAGACATCTATGGTACCTTTTGCGTCTAATGATTTTAAATTATCATTAACCAAAGTAACATCAACATTATAATTAGTGATAGAATTATTCCCTTCTATTTTAGCTTTAAGATTTCCTAAGTCGTAATCATTTACAAAAAAACCACTGACTTCCACATTTGATTTTGGTAAATAAACTCCTGCATTTTGCACCACATCTAGATTACCGTTTACAATACCTCGTAGAGCCAAACTATCAATTCGGGGTGTTATTTTCACCAATTGCACATCTTTAAAATCTACATTGAAGTTCTTATTAATGGAGTCTTTTACTTGGCCTGAAACTAATATTTCTTCATCTTCATGCGTAATTCGTATTGGAAAAATATCAAAAGCTTTAAAATCTCTATCAAAAGTTACTTTATTTAAGGTATCCTTTTCCGAATTTAAAAGCCAATCGAACCCTTTAAATTTTACTTCAGATTTTCTTAATCCTACGACCGATTTGTTTGACTTGTCTATTGTATAAAACAGACTTAGATTAAAATCATCTGCATTATTTGTTCCACCTTTAAATTCAGACTTAATCAATAAAGTATCGCGCTTGGTAACATTAATGAGACTAAATTGAGAGGCGTTATAGATGCCTGCACTAAGACTATCAATTTCGATAAAAGTGTTAAATAGAGGGTTGCTATTATCTATACTGACATTGATGTTATTAGCAAAGTAGTCTTTAAATTTTATTTCTGGCGAATTAAATGTGAGCTCAAACCCTTTTTCATCAGTTTCTATCCGCCCTTCAATAAACGTGTTTTTACCTAAAATGAGATCTTTAAAAAATACCGTTGCGATTTTAGAATATATGTTGAACCTAAAATTGATATACTGATCTTTTTCTACAACATTCGGCACAAAATTGGTGTAAATACTTCCAACAGAATTCTCAACTAAACCTAATATATCTTTGGTTTTAAACTGACCTGTAATTTTCCCATCAATAATATCTGGTGAATTTATAGCTAAGGTTCGTTCATTATTATCAAAAGAAGAGACAATATCAAAATCTTGAAAACTGTAATCACTATCTTGATTTTTATACGTTGTATTCTTAATATTAATGGCACCAACAGCATTATCTATAGTTGTACCTGTAGCAGACATCGTTACTAAACCTCTAAATTCTGAAATACTATCTCGTGTTACAAAATTTAATTCGCTAAGGTTAGCATAACCAACATTGGCTTTAAAGTCGAATTTTTTAAGGTCTTCAGAAAAATCTGCTAATCCATTAAAATCGAGTTGTAAATTAAGATCTTCAATTTTCACAATTCCGTTAAAAATACTATTTCCAAGATTACCAGAAAGTTTTATATCCCTATACGTATAACCATTATAGTCTAACACAAATACATCTCCTTTTACATCTGTCCTTAAATTTTTAATTGTAAAACCTTTTCCATCAACGTCAAGATTTAAAGACGCATTTTTAACAAGAGGATCATTAATAAGTTCACCTATATTAAATTTATCCAATACAATATTTCCTACGTAATTGGCATTATCTATATTATCAATATTTGTAAGCAGTAAATTAGACTTTATAAATCCCAAATCTGTGTCTATTTCTAAATCTGCTTCAACACGTTTGGCTGTAATAAATGATGTTCCCTTTATTTTAAAATTACCAACCTTAGAAATAACACTAGGAATAGAGTTTCCTAGTAGCCTTGGCAATAAAGCTGTTAAGTCTCTATAATTTGAAGCTAAATTTTGAAAATTTCCTTGTAAAGCAAAACTATCATCCTCTTTACTAAATAAATTTTTAAACGTAATATCTCCAATAATTCTGGTGTTAGTCGTTGTGCTTATATTGAGATTTTTAGCTTCAAGATTATTTAACGTCCCTGATAAATCAGCATTAAACGCCGCATGTTGGTCTGTACCAAACTCATCAAAAAATACGTTTAATTCTGTTAGTGAAATATCAGAACCCTTAAAACTTGCGACTACATTTACTTTGTCTGTAAAATGCTTAAAATCTTCTCGGTTGTAATCAAATCTTAATTCACCTATTATTTCAGATTCTTCTGTCTTAATATTAAGATCACCAAAACTCATGTGATCTAAGGTGTACTCAAAATTTGCCATTAAGTTCTTAACGGCAATACCTCTACTATCTCTAAAACTGAATTTATTAATTCGAGATCTTACCTCAGGACCATTTATTAAGAAGTTGGTGGTGTTTGCATTGAGTTCTGTAAACTCAAATATTTTTGGTGTTTCTAAGTTTTCATCAACTAATCTAAAAATTCCATTTTCAATGGAAACATCACTCGAAGAAAACAAAAACTCACTAGGACCAACTCTGGGATTGTCGTCATCAAACTTTGCCACAAAGACATCTAAATTGGTATCCTCTTCTCCTTTATAGGTTTTTAAGTTAAACATGACATCTTGGAGATCAATATCACCAAAGTTGAGTTTGCTATTTAATAAATTTTGAAAGCTAATTATGGAACTATTTAATTCTCCGACACTAATAAGTGTATCCTTCTTGTAATCTCTTATTAATATCTCTTTTAGTTCAATATCGCCATTAAGCTGAAGTCCAACACGGCCAATATTTATATTTGTTTTAAAATCATTATTAATTCTATCTGTAGCATATCTCCCTAACTTCGTTTGCACAGCAGGAATAGATAACACTAAAAACAAAATAAAAAAAAGCAACACTATAATTGCTACAATTTTTCCTATTATTTTGAATATCCGTTTGATAGAATTTATGAGATTTACTTTATGATTTCTTATTACCTTTGCCCATACAATACGTTGTTAAGTAAGGAAATGGACTTTAACTGGTAAAATTAACAATTATTGTGCCCAATATCGACTATGAAAAAAGAAAATATTTATATACTAGGAATTGAGTCGTCTTGCGATGACACAAGTGCTGCAATACTATGTAACGACCAAATTCTAAGCAATGTTGTAGCAGACCAAAAAATACATTCAGAATACGGAGGTGTTGTACCAGAATTAGCATCGCGGGCACACCAACAAAACATTGTCCCTGTGGTACACCAAGCTATTGAAAAAGCAGGAATTAAAAAGGAGCAATTATGTGCCGTAGCTTTTACAAAAGGTCCTGGATTAATGGGGTCTTTATTAGTCGGAACTTCTTTTGCCAAATCACTTGCTTATGGTTTGGATATTCCATTGATTGATGTCAACCACATGCAAGCGCATATTTTAGCCCATTTTATAGACGAAGAAGATCATAAAAAACCTCCTTTTCCTTTTTTAGCTATGACCATTTCTGGTGGACATACACAGATTGTAAAAGTGAATAGCCATTTTGATATGGAAGTTATAGGTGAAACTATTGATGATGCTGTTGGTGAAGCTTATGATAAAAGCGGAAAAGTTTTAGGTTTAGGGTATCCTGCTGGACCAGAAATTGACAGACGTGCACAACTTGGAAACCCAAAAGCCTATCAATTTACAAAACCAAAAGTTGATGGTCTAAATTTTAGTTTTTCGGGATTAAAAACCAACATTCTCTATTTTGTGCAACGCGAAGTCAAAGCGAATCCTAACTTTATTGAAGAAAACCTGAATGACATCTGTGCTTCTATTCAATATACTATCATCGGTATTTTAATGGCTAAATTGAAATTAGCCGTAAAGCAGACTGGCATTACACACATTGCAATTGGTGGAGGAGTTTCTGCGAATTCAGGCATTAGAAAAGCACTTAAAGATGCTGAACAAAAATTTGGATGGACGAGTTATATTCCAAAGTTTGAATACACTACCGATAATGCTGCCATGATCGCTATTGTTGGGTATTTGAAATATTTAGAGAAAGATTTTTCGGATTTTGATGTCATGGCTACGGCACGATTGAAAATATGATTTTTGAGTTTGTATTCTTAAAAAGATTATTAACCAGTTAGCTTTTATTATCCTGCTACTTCTGAGTATCTCAGTGAAAAAGTTGTACACAGAGATTCTCAGAAAAAATGAGATTTACGGGGAGAGAAGTCTTCATTCATGTCTAATTTTTAGCTCTACAAGAGTTTTGCACATTACAAAATAGTTTCTTTTTCAAAATTGTTAAAACATCTGTTAACATTCTTACAGTCTTTACTTCAATTATAACCTAAAATTTAGTTGCTTTGCAGTACCCCAAAATCTAACTAAATTCAAATCTAAATTATGAAGCGTTTATTTACACTTTTACTTTTAATTCCTTTATTCAGTTTTTCTCAAGAGTCTTTTGAAAAACAACTCGATTCAATTTCAACGTCAGAGGAAGCAACGGCGTTTTTAAAAGAAAACAAACCTAAACAAGGTAAATTATCTATATATAATAAAGAAAAACATAAAACCAGATTAGCCGACGACCTGTTTAATCTTTCTAAAGGAGGAAAAAAAGTGACAAGAACCGACTTTAAAAAAACCTTTTATAAAGTTGTGGATAAATCTGATGTGGACCATTTTAAATTTAACATTATTGTAATTGATGCCTCTAAAACGTCAGAAGAAGAAGCCAAATTAAAACGAGAGAAAGTCTTTGCATTATACCAACAAGGCTATAAGTTTAAAGATTTAGCAAAGCACCACTCTTCTGGAAATACAGCAAAAACAAAAGGTGATACTGGATGGATAAAAGCTGGTGATATGCCTCTCGCTTTTGATGCTGTGGCAATACATGAAAATCATGACATCGGTGATATTTTTCCTATCGACGATGTTGAAAATAAAAAATATTATTTAGTTCTTAAAACCGAAAACAGAACACCAATTGAAGAGATTACAGTCTTAAAATTCACCGAAGATATTGAGTAATGCAGTTATTTTACAATCCAAATATTTCTGAAAACGATACCAGCTTTAGTTTTGATAAAGATGAAAGCAAACATATCGCAAAAGTTTTACGCAAAACCATTGGTGACACGTTGCATATCACCAATGGGAATGGTTGGTTGTTTACTGCAGAAATTACACTAGCAGATCAAAAACATTGTACGGTTGCAATAACTTCTAAAAGTTTACAAGCTAAAAGAAATTACAATTTACATTTGGCTGTTGCTCCAACAAAAATGAACGACAGGTACGAGTGGTTTTTAGAAAAAGCAACGGAGATGGGTGTAGAAACCATCACGCCTATTATTTGCGATCATAGCGAACGGAAAGTGGTGAAGACCGAACGTTTTGAAAAAATCATTCAGTCTGCCATGAAACAATCGTTGCAATGTTATTTGCCGACACTAAATCCGCCAATGGCTTTTAAAGATTTTATTGATCAAGATTTCACTGATCAGATCTTTATTGCACATTGTGAAGAAACAGACAAAAAGTCGTTAAAATCACAATTAAAAACGGCTGTAGATTGTACTATATTAATTGGCCCAGAAGGTGACTTTAGCGTTAAAGAAATTGAAATGGCCTTGCTGCACCATTTTATTCCTGTAACTTTGGGTGAGACACGCTTAAGGACAGAAACGGCTGCCATTGCAGCTTGCCATTCTATGGCATTTTTAAATGAACTTTAATGAAAGTATTTATTTCTTTTTTATTTTCTCTCTTTTCATTGTTCTTGTTTTCACAAGACGTAGCCATTCTTAAATATAAAGGAGGAGGCGATTGGTACAGCAATCCAACGGCTTTGCCGAATTTAGTAAAATATTGTAACGATAATATTGATACTAATATTAATGAAAGTATTCAAACTGTAGAAGTAGGAAGTATAGATATTTATCAGTTCCCTTTTTTACATATGACAGGTCATGGCAATGTATTCTTTAGTGATGATGATGCCGAAAATTTAAGGAATTATCTCCTTTCTGGTGGGTTTCTTCATATTGATGACAATTATGGAATGGAACCTTATATTACCAAGGAACTCAAAAAAATATTTCCAAATAATGAATTAATTGAAATCCCAAAGGATCACAAAATATTTAGTTCTGCTTTTGAATTTCCGAATGGTTTACCTAAAATTCATGAGCATGATGGTAAAGCGCCCCAAGCTTTTGGGATTTTTGAAGATAATAGATTAGTATTACTTTTTACACTTGAAAGTGATTTAGGCGATGGTTGGGAAGACCAAGAAGTTCATAATGATCCGGAAGACGTCAGAGAGAAAGCACTTAAAATGGGAGCTAATATTGTGAAGTATGTTTTTGAGAATTGATTATCATTTAGAATAAAGATAAAATAGCAAGAACAAAGACTAAATAGGTATGAAGAGGTTTTCAATAAAATATAAAATAACAGCTGCTTTATTAGTTTTAGCTTTTACGTTTCAATCTATGGAATCTATAAATAATCATACTTATAAAATTGGTGTTGATAGTTACCATTATATTTATACCTGTTTTGGATTTATACCATCTCATTTAGCTTGGACTTGTAATGCTCAATTCTGTAGCGAAATATTATAATTAGTTAACAGCGAAACTTCGTTCTTCATGCTTCTATCTTCTAATTTTATGCAACTCAACCACTACAATTCCAATTTCAAAAAACAAATATTTCCTATCACAGTAATTTGCGATAATGTTACCAATGCTCCAAATATTGGAAGTCTATTCAGAATTGCAGATGCTTTTGGTATTGAAAAACTCATTTTTTGTGGTGTAGATATTCCATTAGGTAAACGAATGACAAAAACCTCGCGCTCTACTGAAAAGTACGTTAATCACAGTTTAGAAGACAATATTGAAACACAAATCAAAACTTTAAAGGCAAATAACTACTATTTAATTGCTTTAGAAATTTCAGAAAACAGCCAGCCCATAACCGAATTTAAACTTCAAACCAGCCAACCTATTGCTTTAATTTTAGGTGATGAAAATTTTGGTGTATCTGAGGCTATTTTAGAACAAGTAGATGCTATCGTCCATATTAATATGTTTGGTAATAACAGCAGTATGAATGTTGTGCAGGCCACTAGTATTGCACTTTATGAAATCACAAAACAATTGAATGCTGTTTAAATGAGTGAATTTTATCTCAACATCTTTCCCTATATTTATCGCATGAAACGCGACTATTAAACGTGTTTTAACTAAGCACATTATTAATAGCGAACAACATGTGTCCTATTAAAAACAATAAACACAAACACATGAATTCAAAAACCATAGCCAACGGTATTTTAAGAGCATTAGGGGTTATTCTAGCCGTAATTCTTGTATTATATTTCTTATTTAAAATTCAATCTGTTATTGTTTACATCGCTCTTGCTGTAGTTATTTCACTAATAGGACGACCAATTATACTATTTTTAAGAGAGCGATTAAAGTTTAACAATACCATTGCTGTTGTAACCACAATGGTATTGCTTTTAGGACTCTTTATTGGACTCATAGGCCTTTTTATTCCATTGATTATTGAACAGGGTAAAAATTTATCCTTGTTAAATATTGATGAATTACAAGGCAATATTGAAAATCTTTATGACCAAATTATCACCTATTTTCAATTCAACCATATTGATATTGAACAATCCATTGAAGATTCGCATTTACTTTCAAAACTCGATTTTGCAATTATACCTAACTTTTTAAATAGCTTTATAAGTGGTTTGGGCAGTTTCAGCATTGGTTTGTTTTCCGTACTTTTTATTTCATTCTTCTTTTTAAAGGATAGTAAGCTGTTTGAAGATGGCTTAATGACTTTTATTCCAAGCGGAAATGAAGAACGTTCTAAACGTTCTATTACTACCATTAAAGACTTATTATCCCGATATTTTGTTGGGCTTATATTTCAAATATTAATCTTATTTGTTATTTACACTATTGTTTTATTAGTGTTTGGTATTGATAATGCTATTGTTATTGCATTTTTATGTGCACTTCTCAATCTTGTACCTTATGTTGGGCCATTAGTTAGTGGCTTTTTAATGCTTTTACTAAGTATGTCTAGCAACTTAGGAGAAAGCTTTAGCGAGGTAATTTTACCGAAAACAACCTATGTAATGATTGGTTTTATTTTCGCACAATTGGTAGACAATTTCTTTAGTCAGCCGTACATTTTTTCTAAAAGTGTAAAATCTCATCCACTAGAGATTTTCTTAATCATCATCATCTCAGGTATACTCTTTGGTGTTGTTGGTATGATTGTAGCCATACCTACTTACACCGCTTTAAAAGTAATTTTGAAAGAATTTTTATCGGATTACAACATTGTTCAAAAGCTTACTAAAAACCTATAGTTATAAATTGAATAAGACACTATTAAATATTGAAATTCAAAACTTTATACAGAAGAATATAAATTCAGATACTTCTGATTTATTACTGAAAGGTATTCCGTTTGAAACTATCGATTCAAAATTAATCATAGAACAAATTGAAGCAAAAAAACGATGTCAAAAGAAATTACCAACTTGGTTTCAAGCTGAAAATATATACTACCCTAATAAACTCAATATTGAACAAACCTCTTCAGAAACTACCGCTAAGTATAAAGCAAATTTAATCACTGGAGATAGCCTAATTGACTTAACGGGAGGCTTTGGAGTTGATGCTTATTTTTTTTCAAAACGTATTAAACAGGTCACACATTGTGAAATCAATTTAGAACTTTCAGAAATTGTAAATCATAACATAAAAATTCTTAATACTACTAATATTAAATGCTTAAATGAAAGTGGTATTGAAGTCTTAAAACATGCTGATAAACCTTTCGATTGGATTTATATTGACCCTTCTCGTCGCGATGATTCTAAACAAAAGTTTTTTTACTCTCAGATTGTGAGCCCAACATAAAAATACATCAAGAATTATTTATGAAACACTCCAAAAATGTGATGATTAAAACGTCTCCATTATTGGATTTATCAGCGACACTTTCTGATTTGAATTATGTAAAAGAGATTCATGTTGTAGCCGTTAACAATGAAGTTAAAGAATTATTATGGCTATTACAGCGTAATTTTAACGGTGACGTTTTAATTAAAACGGTGAATTTACAAAAAGATGCTTCTCAGAATTTTAATTTTAGTTTCAACGATGAGCCTGAAGCTATAGCAACCTATAATGAACCACTCACCTATTTGTATGAACCTAATGCTGCTGTTTTAAAATCGGGTAGTTTTAATTCGGTTAGTACGCTTCTTAATGTAGACAAGCTGCACAAGCATTCGCATTTATATACATCGCAAACGTTAATAGATTTTCCAGGTCGGCGATTTATAATTGAAAAAATATTACCATTCAACAAAAAAACATTTTCAAAAGAAAAAATCTCGAAAGCCAATATCACCACGCGAAACTTTCCACTTTCAGTCAATGATATTCGTAAAAAATTAAAAGTCAAGGATGGTGGAAATACCTACCTCTTTTTCTCTACTGATTGCAATGATTCTAAAATTATTATCGTTTGCTCTAAAGCAGATTAATAATTTCAAGCAATATTAGTTGATCAACTATACCATTCCAATGTAACTAAGACAGAAATCCGTCTTGAACAACTACCATATCATTTCCCCAAAGTTTAACCAAGAATGAAATATCAACAGGAAAGAATGAAGACGATCCATCAGAATTATATTTCACAGGACATTCTAATCGGTTGTTATCTATTATTCGACATTTATTCTGGCCATTATCAGAAATAAATATAGCGCCAGAATCCAACTTTTCATATACTTTTTTTAAGTCGATAATGGCATATTTAAAAAATTCTGAAGATTTACTTACTTCTTTTTTAGAGCAATTTAAAATACCATAAGTAAAATAATGCGCCTTCATTTTAAAATATTCAGATTCTTTACGATCCTCATGTTTGTTTTTATCGCGTCTATAACGAATTGTAAAATCGTTGAAGGTTTTATATTTTTCTTCTCTAAAACGTTCTTGTACACTTTTTATAGCATTTCCATTTCTAAAAATGTAATCAATACCGTCCGTCATGTCAATAAATTTAGCGTAGCTCTTTTTTAACCTAACCTCCTGCCAATCAATGCGTTTATAAATATTAGGTAGTGCAATATGTTTATGCACGTAATCTGTAAACGCTCTATCTTTTTTATAACTAGACATTTAACACTTTAGAATTTATAAATGGTCACTTTAATAAAACAAACACTAAATAGATATAAGAAATTTCAACACAATTCTTATATCTCTCTGATAAATATACACTTAAATATGTGATGTAAAATATTCCTATAATTTTTAAAAAAACTCAAAAAAATTGTTGCGTTTTTTAAAATGTTAAGCTACATTTGCATCCGCATTTAAAGAGAATGTTCTTATGCTTATTGGAGAGGTGCCTGAGTGGCCGAAAGGAGCGGTTTGCTAAATCGTCGTAGGTGGAAACACTTACCCAGGGTTCGAATCCCTGTCTCTCCGCAAAATTTTACTGCAGCATATGCGACTGTTAGTAATATTAATGATAACCAATTCGGGGTGTAGCGTAGCCCGGTTATCGCGCCACGTTTGGGACGTGGAGGCCGCAGGTTCGAATCCTGCCACCCCGACTTTTATTGAATTTTTAGAGTTTTACTCTGGAATGGTCGCATAGCTCAGCTGGATAGAGCACCTGCCTTCTAAGCAGGCGGTCCTAGGTTCGAATCCTAGTGCGATCACAAAAAGCCTTAACATTTATGTTGAGGCTTTTTTGTGTTTTATTATGTGTTTTTTTACCTGTTTTAAGGTATCAAGACTAAAAGTTGTGTTTAAGCAAAAAAAAAGCCTGA
>NZ_ATMR01000177.1 GCF_000427335.1 Winogradskyella psychrotolerans RS-3
GGAAACAAATCCATCTGCCAATGTTCCTCTAATTAGCGACATGGTAAAAAGTTACCATAACACCAATGTAAAATAATTCTCTTTCAGAATAGGGATGCCTGCTGGTAATAATCTTAGCGTTATTACCAGCAGGCTTTTTCAGTAGGTAGTAATTTTTTTAAATTCAATAATAGCATCAAACTATTCTATTTCTGAAATAGGCCTACTATACTTTGGAATCCGAATGCCAACAAACATTATCCATCAACTAAAAAAAGAACATTGTAACGGCACAAAGAACAACTAATTTGCTATACTATTTGAAGAATCATTATAAAAATCTAGCATTAAACTCGTATTAATATAGATTATTATAAAACATATCCATATATATTGTGTTATTTGTTATGTTAAATTATTTGAAAAAATTTAAATAGTATAATTATTTAAAAAGGAATCAAATTATGCAGGCTTCTAGTAAACACATAGGTTTTATAGCTGCGAATCATATACCCGCTTTATTGGCCTATTGGGATAAAGATGAAATATGCAGATTTGCAAATGCAGCCTATTTGGAATGGCAGGGGAAGCCTCAGGAAGAAATAATAAACAAAATTTCAAAGAAGGAACTGTTGGGGCCCGAATATGAGAAACATATCCCTCTTATAAAAGATGCTCTTAAGGGTAAAAACAAAGTTTTTACCGCGAAACCAGATCGCTAAAAAATAAATTGCTCCATTCTGAAGTAACCTATACACCCTATATTGAAAATGGTGAAGTCCTTGGATTCACAGCACATATTACGGAAAAACCAAGCCCAAAACCCATAAATGTCCCAGATTC
>NZ_ATMR01000178.1 GCF_000427335.1 Winogradskyella psychrotolerans RS-3
ACCAGCTTCCACGAAGTCAAGCGAAACCTGGTCAGCGCAGGAACTCCGGCGCCTGTCCATCAACAACTTACGGCCACCGACCCGGGTTGCTGAGGTTATCTTCAGAATACGAATGCCCCATCTCATCGAAACGAGTTCGCGGAGCGGAAACCAATCCAAGTTCGCGGCCAAAAGTAGCGGTCACTAATCCTCAAACGTATTAACCATCGCGTGCGCTGCACGGTCGAGGTAGTCCCACATTTCGGCATCGTGGAGCGGGGGCTAGTTCTAGGGTGGTGAGAGCTGCCCGCATGTGGTGCAGCCAACGGGTCACGAGCATGCGGGTTCACCTTGAACGGTTGATGACGCAGACGAAGACGGGGATGCCCGCGCTCCTACGCTATACGTCGTGGGCCCGCCCCAATACTGCTCCAGAAAACCCGTCAGACGCTGGATGGCGCCCTCAAGGTCGGGCTGCTCCGGATACATCGGCAACAGCACCTCATCGGTTGCCACACCAACATAAAAATTCGCGCACCAGC
>NZ_ATMR01000179.1 GCF_000427335.1 Winogradskyella psychrotolerans RS-3
CGGCGAAGTGGCTGAGAGATTTAAGGTTGCTACCTCACTGATCAGGTATTGGGAAGGGGAATTCGATATCATCAAACCCAAAAAGACAAAAAGGAAACCGCAGATTTACCATAGACGACATTGAAAAGATTCAGTTGATTTTTCATCTGGTAAAAGAAAAGGTTACACGCTCACAGGTGCCCAAGAGATTATTAAAAGGGATATGCATAAGGTTCAGGACAAAGCAGCAATGATCCAAAGGCTAAATGAAATCAGAGGTTTTTTGACAGAAATCAAAAATAATCTGAATGAACAGCATACAGAATAAGGACTACCTATACCAGGTAGCACTCAGTTTGATCCCCAAACTAGGTCCTAGTATTTACAAGAAAATCATCCTACACTGCGACTCGGCAGAAGCATTTTTCAATTTACCCCGTGGCAAACTAGAAAGAATTCAGGGCATTGGCCCCAAGTTGCTTGCTTACAGAAAACAAAGAACCAGCTACCTTACCGAGGCAGAAAAGATAATAGATGCCGCAAACCAGCATGAAATTCAAATTCATTGTTTCATGGAGGATAATTACCCTGGTCGGTTAAAAGCCATTCCTGATAGTCCTCCTATTCTTTTTAGTAGAGGTAATTTAAGCCTCAACCCAGAAAGAACAGTGGGAATTGTAGGCACTAGGAAAGCCACTAAATATGGCAAGAATGTAACGCAACAAATTACAGAAGAACTGTCGAGGTTTCAACCAACCATCATCAGTGGACTTGCCTATGGAATAGATGTAGAAGCACACAGAGCCGCCATAGCTAGAAATCTACCTACCATAGGCGTCATGGGTTCTGACCTCAACACCATCTATCCGTCGATTCATAAGAAAATAGCTGAACAAATGAAAGAGAATGGGGGCTTACTGACCGAGTACAAACTCGGAACAGAAATGAGTCCTGGTAATTTTCCCCAAAGAAACCGCATCATTGCTGGGTTGGCGGATGCTCTAGTTGTAGTG
>NZ_ATMR01000180.1 GCF_000427335.1 Winogradskyella psychrotolerans RS-3
TATATATATATATATATATATATATATATATATATATATATATATAATAATAATAATAATATATATANNCTTTTTTTATTAAGATTTAACAGGTTTTGACTTCGACTGCGCTCAGTCATCAACATCTGTTAGGTTAATACTATATTAGTTAAATAATGAGCGTCCACCCATTAGTGCATTTACTTTTTCTGCAATACCTGCTAATACCGTTTCATTGTCATGATTTTTAAGAGCTTCATCCACTAAATCTACAATGTATGGCATATCGCTTTCTTTTAAACCTCTCGTGGTTACTGCGGCAGTTCCAATTCTAATTCCAGAGGTTACAAAAGGAGATTCAGTATCAAATGGCACCATATTTTTGTTCACGGTAATATCAGCTTTTACTAAAGCGTTTTCAGCATCTTTACCTGTAATATTCTTGTTTCTTAGGTCAATTAACATCATGTGGTTATCAGTTCCACCAGAAATTAAGTTATAATCTTTTGCAACAAATGCTTTAGCCATAGCAGCTGCATTATGTTTTACTTGTAACATATAATGCATAAAATCATCCGTTAATGCTTCACCAAAAGCAATAGCTTTAGCAGCGATAATATGTTCTAATGGTCCACCTTGGTTTCCTGGGAAAACTGCAGAGTCTAATAAGCCAGACATTTTACGGAGTTTACCGTTCTTTAAAGTAATACCGAATGGGTTATCAATATTTTCACCCATCATAATCATACCACCTCTTGGTCCTCTTAAAGTTTTATGTGTTGTTGTAGTCACAACATGGCAATGCGGCATTGGATCATTTAAAATTCCTTTTGCGATTAATCCTGCAGGATGTGAAATATCGGCTAATAAAACAGCTCCAACACTATCCGCTACCTCTCTAAACTTCGCAAAATCCATATCACGAGAATAGGCAGAAGCACCAGCAATAATTAATTTTGGTTTTCTTTTTGAGCTTGGTCAGCTAACATATCGTAATCAATAAGACCTGTATCTTTCTTTACACCATAAAATGTAGGACGGTATAATTTACCCGAAAAATTAACAGGAGATCCATGAGTTAAATGTCCACCATGAGACAAATCAAATCCTAAAATAGTATCACCAGGACTTAAACACGCGTGATATACAGCTGTGTTTGCCTGACTTCCAGAATGTGGTTGTACATTAGCATAAGCAGCACCAAATAAGGTTTTAGCACGATCGATAGCAATCTGTTCTACCTCATCAACAACCTCACAACCACCATAGTAGCGTTTACCAGGATAACCTTCGGCATATTTATTAGTCAATACAGAACCTGCAGCTTCCATAACTTGGTCGCTAACAAAATTTTCTGATGCTATTAATTCTATGCCATCAATCTGGCGTTCTCTTTCGGCTTTAATAAGTTCAAATATTTGTTCGTCGCGTTGCATAAATAAAGTGTTTGTTAAATCATTGCAAAAATAGTGAATACATTAGTTTAAATATCAAAAATTATGTAGGTTTGAATGAATTTAATGAACAATTAATCAACAATAACTCTATGCCATTATCCGCTAACAATCCAGATCGTACCTCATGGTTACATGTCGGTAAAAATTCAGATTTTCCAATTCAGAATATTCCTTTTGGTGTCTTCTTAACTAGAGATGATATTATAACGATCGGAACGCGTATTGGCGATACTGCAATTGATCTTGGTGCTTTACACCAATTGGGTTATTTTGAAGGGATTCCGTTAACGGATGATATCTTTCTTCAAGATACTTTAAACGATTTTATAGCAGATGGTAGAAAAACTTGGCGTTTAGTTAGAAACAGAATCGCTGAGATTTTTGAGGCTGAAAATGAGACCTTAAAAAATAATAATCCACATAAAGAAACTATATTGTTTCGTTTAGATGAAATTGAAATGCAATTACCAATACATGTTGGTGACTATACAGATTTCTACGCTAGTAAGGAGCACGCTACAAATGTTGGTACCATGTTTAGAGATCCTGAAAATGCATTAATGCCAAATTGGGTGCATATGCCAGTTGGGTATCATGGACGTAGTTCTTCTATAATTCCTTCAGGAATTCCTATTCATCGTCCACAAGGACAAACATTACCAGAAGGGGCTGATAAACCTATTTTTGGTCCTTCAAAATTAGTGGATTTCGAATTAGAAATGGCTTTTATCACAACTGATGCTAATGATTTAGGAGAACCTATTCCTATTGAAGAAACTGAAGAATACATCTTTGGATTGGTTTTATTTAATGACTGGTCTGCAAGAGATATTCAGAAATGGGAATACGTACCATTAGGACCATTTTTAGGAAAAAGTTTCGCGTCATCAATGTCTCCATGGATTGTGACTTTAGATGCTTTAGAACCTTTTAGAACAGAAAGTCCTAAGCAAAATCCTAAACCTTTAGATTATTTACAAACTAAAGGGAAAAAGAGTTTTGATATTAATTTAGAAGTTGGTATTCAGCCAAAAGGTGCTAAAGAAGCCGTGGTTAGTAAATCGAATTTCAAGTATATGTATTGGAATATGGCTCAGCAATTAGCACATCATACAGTTAATGGTTGTCCTATAAATTCAGGTGATGTTATGGGAAGTGGAACCATTTCTGGTCCAACACCAGATTCTTATGGTTCTATGTTAGAATTGTCATGGAAAGGTAGCAAACCATTAAAAATGAAAGATGGCACAGAACGTAAATTTATTAATGATTACGATACTGTAATTATGAGAGGTTACTGTGAGAATGATGGTACACGCATAGGTTTTGGCTCTGTAAAAACACAGTTGTTACCTGTTTTCAACCCGAAGAAAAAGAAATAATTATAAACTTATTTATATTGAAAGAAGACTAAAGTTAAATTACTTTAGTCTTTTTTTGCTTTAAATTGAACACTTTAAACTGATTCTAAAAAGGAGCTTCACAACTAAAACTTACCCACTCGCGTTTCACAGGATGCTCAAAACTTAAAGTTTCTGCATGAAGATGTAAACGATTTGAAACCGTTCCATACAGATCATCTCCAACAATAGGTCTATTTAAACCTTTATAATACGCTGCATGCACACGTAATTGATGTGTTCTACCTGAAATCGGATAAAAATGAATTCTGGTTTTATTATCAGTAACCTCAACAATCTCATAAGTCGTGGTGGCTTTTTTACCGTGTTCGTAACAAACTAATTGCCTTGGTCTGTTATTTAAATCTACTCTAAGCGGTAAATTGATAGTTCCTTTTGTTGTTTCTAAAGTGCCATCTAACACCGCAACGTAACGTTTTTTTACGGTGCGATTAATAAATTGTTTTTGAAGTTTTTTGTGCGTTCGTTCATTTTTTGCTACCAATAATAAGCCTGACGTAGACATGTCTAAACGATGCAGTAATAAAGGGCCTGTTGCATTTGGTAAGTACGCTTGCATTCGTGTTAAAACGGAATCTTTAATCGTTTTTCCTGGTACTGATAAAAACTCATGTGGTTTATTAAGAACTAGCAGAAAATCATCTTCGTAGATAATCTCTAGTTCACCATCAAACTTGCCTGCAGATTCTATAGGGTTGGGTTCAACATCTAAACCTTGCATCATGTGGCCTAAGATAGGTTCGCATCGACTACGACAAGAAGGATAAAATTGTCCATGTTTTCTAACTTCTGCTGTTGGTGAAATTCCCCAATAAAATTCTGCCATAGCAATAGGCTTCAAGTAATGTTCGTAGGCATACTGAAACAATTTAGGCGCAGCACATTCTCCAGCTGCAACAGGTGCTTTACCTAGATCTGTAGCATCAAAAATGGTAATTAAATCTTTCGTTTCACCCTTAGCATTTAAGAATTTATATTGCTCGTGAATTTGCTTTTGTAAACTTGCTGATAGTGTTTTTCGTTCTAGTTTTAAATTTTCAATTGGCTGAATTAACTCGGCTAAATGTTCCTCTGCCTTAATTACGTCTGCTTCTATGCTTAACTTTAAGTATTTTAAATCAATATTATTTTGAATGCTTTCTTGCTTCAAGTTTTCAAAAAATACTTTCTTTTCTAAATCAGAAAGTTTACCCTCTGCTTCTACCCTACGCTGTTTTCTTAATTGCTTTTCAGCTTTTGCTCTCTTTTTAAAGTCTTCAAGCTTTTGGGTGGTTTCAAGTTTTGTCTTTTCTAAATCTAATTGGGCTTTTTCTAATTCCAGATTTTGCTCTAAACTTTCAATTTCAGCTGTCAAACTATTTACATGTGTTTCATTTTTCTTGTAAAAACCATCTTTATGTAATGTATCATAAACTGGTGGTACAAATCCTTCAATATGATTACTTTCTGCTAATTTCCCTGAAAATGCAGTGATGAAACCAAGTTGCCCTTCTGTAGTTTTAACAATCATAACCCCAAACATCTTTCCGATTTTTGAACCTTTCTTGCTGTCGTCTAGTCCAAAATTGTGTTCAAAATCTGTTTGAAAATTTAAATACGCTTTAACCTCATCTGCAGCAGCAATACAAAGTGAATGTGGAGTGTAATAAAACGGAAAGGTGAATTGTTTAGGAAGTGCTTCCGAAAAATAAGATTCTATAGCGTGAAAACATCCGTTTTCTTTATGAAACATGGGTCTTTTATTGATTTGTAAAGAAACAAAAATCTTTAATGTCAATCAGAAAGATTCTAATTTTTTTTGGATTTGTATAGAGACGCAGTTGTACTGCAAAGCCTTTCGACTCATTAATTTACCTTAAAAGCTTTCGAGATAAAAATCATTCTAAGTCTCAAAAGTTTTTTTACTTTGGCATCATAATTGAAATTACAGATTTATAACCACAAAAAACACAAGATTATGAAAAAATTTTTACTCTTATCAGTCCTTGTTACGGTACTCGTATCTTGTAGTGCCAAAAAACAAATTGAAAGCGCCATTAGCCAGGGAAATTATGACCACGCTATTTCTGAAGCTTTAGAAAAATTAGAAAACAATAAAGATAAAAACCGAAAGCAAGATTACATTGTGATGCTAGAGGATGCTTATAATAAAGTTTTAGAGCAAGATTTACAAACTATTAAACATCTAAAAAAAGATGGTAACCCTGAGCAATATAAAACCATTTATAATATCTATTCGGATTTAGAAGCGCGGCAAACTGCTATAAAGCGTGTAATGCCTTTACAAGTCAATGGAAAAACTATAAATTTTAAATTTAAAGATTATAGTAATGAACTTGTTGATTACAGGTATAAAACTTCTGATTATTTAATTAATCAAGGTATCACACTTTTAGATTCTAATGATAAGTATAATGCAAGAGAAGCGCATGATATATTTAGTTATATAGAACGTATAAATCCAAATTTTGAAGAAAACAGAAGCTTAATTACAGAAGCGCATCAAAAAGGAATGGATTATATATATGTTTCTATACAAAACCACACGCAACAAATTATTCCGCAACAATTAGAAGCTGAATTATTAGATTTTAATACCTATGGCTTAAATCAATTCTGGACGACATACCATACTAATACAGACAAAGCTATAAACTATGATTTTGCGATGCAATTACAATTAAAGCAAATAAATGTATCGCCAGAACGTATTAATGAGCGTCAAGTATTAAGAGAACAGAATATTGTAGACGGATGGGAATATCAATTAGATAGAGCAGGAAATGTAAAAAAAGATAGTCTTGGTAACGATATTAAGATTGATAAAATCATAAATGTAAAAGCACGCCTACTTGAAGTTGTACAGACTAAATCAGCTCAAGTCATTGCTGATGTGGTTTATACAGATTTAAAACAAAACCAAACTATTGACACATTTACAATAGATAGTGGCTATATTTTCGAAAATATATTTGGAACTTATAAAGGAGATGAACGCGCTTTAAATAAAAATGACAGAAACCTCATAAGACAAAGACAAATTCTATTTCCAAGTGATGAACAGATGGTATATGATACCGGTGAAGATCTTAAATTAAAACTAAAGGACATCATTAGTTCTTATAGTGTTAGAGGAAGTTAATTTTTGTTTCTATTTCAAAGTAAAACTCTCATACAAGCATATAAATGCTCTAGTATGAGAGTTTTTTTATGCTTTATTTTTCAAGATTCTATAAAAGTTAAGGCCTCTAAGTTGCCATTTTAATCATCAAAAACAACATAACCTACTTAATTACAACGTCTTCGTTTAAAGATGATTATTGCGCATTGACGATTTTATATAAGCTGAAACAATTTTAAATTTATATTTGTTTATCCCTATTTTGTTAATGGCAATTGTAGATTAAAAGTTTAATAATTAAACTTTTACAAAATTTATATTGTAGTAAACGAAGAACAATCAGTGCTATAAAGAATGATAACCAAAATGCTTCATTTTTGATGTTTTTAAAAGAGATAACAACTTAATCACAACAAAAATTAAGTCTTCTTAAAACTAAATAACAAAAAAAGCATCTATTTTCTATACGCACAATTTTGGTATTCTTCGGGTAGAGGAAACAGGTTTAAAATAATAAAATCACTTGTAAAATCTAATGAATTTTGGTGTATAGCTCCAACTCGTTTACTTACTTTTAACTACAAAAAAAAACACTTTGTCGCATTTAAACGCGTTTTATCGATGATTTTGTTTGTGAATTTCAATTTAAAATATATATTTGCTCATTCCTACTACGCTAATAACTAATAGTTCGCGCTATAAAATAAACGCGCTAAACATTACCCCCTAATAATGTTTTGTTTTTTAAACACTAAATATTGCTGTTATGAAAAATCATTACTTAAAGGTTTTAACTCTTGTTTTCTCATTAATTTTTTATTCGAGTTTTTATGCTAAAAATGAATCAAGTATTGACGACTCATCAGAAGCAAATATAGATTTGCTTTATCGATTAGCTTCTAGGGATTATACCATAGGCACAAATACTAGAGCCGAAGTAGATCATAATGCGAATAATATTTCCGATTTCACAATACATAATAGTAATATTGGTACAAACTTTACAGCTACTTCTAAAGTAGATGACCCACCAATGGCAGAATGTGTTACTACCTTAACAGTCCAATTAGATCCAACTGGTAATGCTATTATAACTGCAGCGGATATTGATAATGGCTCATCAGATGATTTAGACACTCTTGCAATAGGTACTGATATTATAATTGATATAGCAACTTTTAATTGTTCTAATATAGGAACACCAGTAACGGTAACTTTATCTGCGACAGATTCACTTGGTCAAACAGATACTTGTACAGCTACTGTTATAGTCGAGGACAATATTCAACCTGTTCCTGATGCTGCTGCGCTTACTGATGTAACTGCAGAATGTGAAGTCATTTCTTTAGCCTCACCAACGGCTACTGATAATTGTGGTGGAACAGTAACTGTAACTAATGATGCTACGCTTCCGATAACTTCTCAAGGTACAACTGTAGTCACATGGACATACGATGATGGTAACGGAAATACGTCTACGCAAACACAGAATGTTGTTATTAATGATATCACGGCTCCAGCTCCCGATGCTGCTGCTTTAGCTGACATCACCTCAGAATGTATAGTCACTTCATTGACTACTCCAACGGCTACTGATAATTGTGGTGGAACAGTAACTGTAACTAATGATGCCACGCTTCCGATTACTGCTCAAGGCACAACTGTAGTCACATGGACATACGATGATGGTGACGGAAATATATCTACTCAAATTCAAAATATCGTTATTAATAATATCACGGCTCCGGATCCTGATGCTACTACTTTAGCTGACATCACCTCAGAATGTGAAGTGAGTTCTTTAACTGCTCCAACCGCTACGGATAATTGTAGTGGACTAGTAACTGTAACAAATGATGCTACCCTTCCTATTACTGCTCAAGGTACAACTGTTGTGACTTGGACATATACGGATGTTATCGGAAACACTTCTACGCAAACACAAAATGTTATTATTGATGATAATACTGCGCCTGTTACTGACCTTGCAATCTTAGCTGATGTGACTGACCAATGTGAAGTCAATTCATTGACTGCTCCAACCGCTACGGATAATTGTGGTGGAACAGTTACTGTAACAAATGATGCTACGCTTCCTATTACTGCTCAAGGCACAACTGTTGTGACTTGGACTTATACTGATGTGAATAGTAATACGTCTACGCAAACTCAAAATGTGTTTATTACAGATACGACTGCTCCTGTTCCTGATGCTGCAACCTTAACTGACGTTACGGATCAATGTGTAGTCACGTCGTTAACCGCACCAACGGCTACTGATAATTGTGGTGGAACAGTTACTGTAACAAATGATGCTACGCTTCCTATTTCGGCTCAAGGTACAACTGTTGTGACTTGGACTTATACTAATGTGAATAGTAATACTTCTACGCAAACTCAAAATGTGGTTATTACAGATACTACTGCTCCTATTCCTGATGCTGCAACCTTAACTGACGTTACGCATCAATGTGAAGTCACTTCTTTAACTGCTCCAACAGCGACTGATAACTGTGGTGGAACCGTAACGACAACTCATGATGCTACGCTTCCGATTACCACTCAAGGCACAACTATAGTAACTTGGACATATGATGATGGTAACGGAAATACATCAACTCAAACTCAAAATGTAATTATTACAGATAATACAGCACCAATACTTACAGCTGCACCTTCAGATATCACTGTAGTATGTGTTACTAACGCACCTGCGATGATAAGCTTAGCTTGGACAGATAATTGTGATGCTGGCGGTAACATAACTGGTGTAGACTCTATTTCAGTTGGTGGTACATGTGGAGGAACTATTACCAGGACTTGGAATATTACCGATTCAAGTGGTAATGCTGCGATTACAAGAACGCAAATCATTACTATTAATGACAACGTTGCTCCTTCACTAGCTGTTGCTCCTGCTGATGTTACCGTAAATTGTTTTCTGACATTCCCGCTATGGCCAACCTAGCTTGGACAGACAATTGCGATACTGGTGGAAATATAGCTGGTACAGATTCGGCGCTATCCGGAAGTACACATAACGGAACAATTACAAGAACTTGGAATATAGCTGATGCTTGTGGTAATAATGCAGTAACTAGAACACAAATCATTACTATAATCGACGCAACCCCGCCTACATTTACGTCATGTCCTGTAAACTTGACTTTAGATAATGACCCTACACTTTGTTCTGCTGTAGCTAATTTTACGATTCCAACAGCAACTGACAATTGTAGTATAGTAACAGTGGTACAAACAGATAGCACTGGTTTAACTTCTGGTGATGATTTTCCGGTTGGAGTAACAACTCTAGAATTTACAGCAACAGATCAGAACGGAAACAGCTCCGTATGTACTTTTACAGTTACTGTTATAGATAGTGAACCTCCTACAATTATATGCCCTGCTTCTATAATTGTAGATGCAGATATTTATTGTGAGGTCTCTTCAATTCCTGGTTTAATACAACCTACAATGGATGATAATTGTGGAAATACTTACAACATCATTAATAATTTGTCATCACTGTATCCTTTACCTATTGGAAACCACTTTATAACCTGGACTGCGACCGATAGTGCAGGACTCACTACAACTTGTGATCAACTGATTACAGTTGTAGACGTAACATCACCTGTAATCAGCTGTCCTTCAGTAGATCCATTTTACAATACAGATCCTGATCAATGTGATGCTACCTTGTCATTTACTGCAACTGCCACAGATGCTTGTAACGCATCACCGATTATAAGCTACGAAATTGATGGAACTCCTATCACATTTCCTTATACGTTTCCTGTAGGAACAACCAATATTGTTGCCATTGCAGACGACGGAACTTTAACCTCAACATGTAATTTTAACGTTGTTGTTGAAGATAACGAAGCGCCAATGACACATTGTAAGCCAATTAACGTAACTTTAGATGCATCGGGTAATGCTAGCATTGCTGAAGATGCAGTTAATAATATATCAACCGATGCTTGTGGTGGCTTAACTTTTGATACTGATATTACAGATTTTGATTGTTCTAACATTGGAGTTAATACGGTAGTTTTTACCGTAACAGATGCTAGTGGTAATACCGATACATGTACAACAACCGTAACTGTTTTAGACCAAGTACAAGGAGCAACAGCTTCTATCACTTCGAATCCTGTTTCACCAACTTGTTTAGGGGAATCTGTAACATTTACGGCTACTGGTACTAATTTAGGTGCATCACCTAGTTATCAATGGTATGTAGCAGGAACTCCGGTAGGTACAGATAGTGCTACGTACACGACTACGACTTTAGCCAATGGAGACGATGTCTATGTAGAGATTACGTCTGGACCTTGTGATACATTAGCCACTAGTAATACGATTATAATGACAGTAAATCCAATACGACCTGTAGAATTTACCTTAAACACTTCAGCAAATCCAGCTTGTTCGGGAGAAGATGTTGACTTTTTTATTACTGATTTAACCAACGGAGGGATAACACCAACATACCAATGGTACAACAGTCGTATAGGTCTTATTCCTGGGGCAACTAACGCAATTTACACTACAAGTTCACTTCTTGATGGAGATATAATTTCAGTAGAAGTAATTTCAGACCTTACTTGTGCTGATCCTATTCCTGCAACAGAGAGTGTTACTATAACAATAAACTCAGATGTTACTTTCAATTTAATAACTGGAAACAACATTCAAACCGTGTGTAATAGCACTTCATTGACAGATATTACTTACATAATTAATAATGCTACAAATGCATCTGTTACAGGTATTCCGACAGGGCTTAGTGGAAGTTATACAGGAGGGACATTTACTATTAGTGGTACACCAACACAAATCGGCGTATTTAATTATACTATTACACCTACCGGTTGTGGTAGTACTACAGCAACAGGTACTATTTCCGTTGGCCTAGATGCTACAATTAATTTAATTTCTCCTTCAGAAAATGAAAGTATCTGTAACAACAATTCAGATAATTTAAATTTGCAATTTCAATTAAATTCTGGTGCAACTGGAGCAACTTTAACTAGTTCACCTAGTTTACCTGCTGGAATCAGTGGTTCATATAATGCAGGAACTGGCATATATACTATTAGTGGTACAAGTAACCAACCTGGCTATTACAATTACACTTTAACAACAACAGGTTGTGGTCCAGGAGAATCTATAAATGGTTTAATAACAGTAAATGACGGTATCCCTAATCAACCAAATATAAGTGGTAATACTGCTTTTCTTTGTGTCGTACAACAAGCTACGTATACTGTTACTCCTGACCCTAATGTTGACACTTATAATTGGACTGTTTCAACTGGACTTTCTATAGTTTCTGGACAATCTACTAATGAAATTGTCATTGAGTTCAATCCTGGATTTAACCAAAATGAAACTATATCTGTTATAGCAACTAATGCATGTGGATCTTCAAGTGTAGACACTCAAAATGTATCTCTAAATTTCAACGTAACTAATATTGATGCTGGTGTTGATATTTATGTTTGTGCTGGAACAACATCGGTAGTTATGGATGGTGATGCTGGAGGATTAAATTACAACGAATGGACTTGGAGTGACAACGGAGCTGGAGGTTCATTTTCGACTGGATATGTTGGAGAAGTTTGTACAAGACCATGGTGGTGTTCCTGGTGTACTCCAACATGTACTGATGTTTATGATTATTCAGAAACGAGTACTTATACAATTCCTGCTTCAGCTCAACCAGGAGATATTATAACAATTAGTTTAGAGTCAACCTTTAGTTTTCCACCATGGTGTGATCCAATTGAAAGTACGATGCAAATTCATATTTTAGAAGAACCAGAAGCAGAAATAACTTCTTCAGAGGTTACGCTTTGCGAAGGAGACTCTACAAATATAACTTTTTCAGGTACTCCAAATGCTCAAATTAGATATAATGACGGTTCTGGCAATCAACCTTGGGTAACGCTTGATAATAGTGGTTTTACAACCGTTTCAGTTAACCCAACGACTACAACTACTTACACTTTAAATAGAGTAAGGTATCAATCGAGTACTTATCCAGGCAACAATAACTGTGGTACAAGTTTAAATGAAAGTGTCACCATAAACATTAACAAGCCTCCAACAGTTATTGTTCCTACTGACGTAACAATTTGTGAAGGTGAAAATGTTAACCTTTCTTCCAGTAATTTTAGTGGAACCAATGCTGTGGCGACTTGGAGCACTTCTGGAAATGGTACATTTAGTGGTCCACTATATACACCAGGAGCTTTAGATATTCTTAATGGTACAGTAACGCTAACCTACAACAACACTCCTAGTGATGGAATTTGTGATACTGTAAGTGATTCTATGACCATTACTATAAATAAATCACCATCTGTATATGCTGGTATTAATCAAACGATATGTGCAGATGGTTCTGTTACCCTTAGTGGTGTAATTGGTGGTAGTGCAAGTTCAGCAACATGGAGTGCTCCGAGTGGTAGTTTCTCTAGCACATCAGATTTAAACGCGACATATACACCAAGTATTACTAGTGGAACTGTTACTTTAACGTTAACTACAAATAATCCTTCAGGACCTTGTGGAGCAACAACTGATACGGTTCTAATCACAGTAAACCCAGCTGCTATTGCAGAAGCTGGTACAGACTTCACCGTTTGTAGCTCAGATAGTATTGTCCTTAATGGTGCTTTAAGTGGAAGCGCAACAAGTGGAACATGGTCTACAAGTACTGGCGGTACGTTTGGAAATGCTTCGGCATTAAACACAACGTATACCCCAAATGCAACTGATATTTCTAATGGAAGTGTAGCATTGACCTTAACATCAAATAACCCAGCAGGTGTTTGCAACCCTGGTGTAGATACTGTTGTTGTGACTATAAATGAAGCTGCTACTGTTGATGCAGGTGTCGATATCACAACCTGCTCTAGTAATCCTGTTGTCAGTTTAAATGCCACGTCAAATACACTAGGCACATGGTCTGGTGGTTCAGGTACCTTTAACACCCCAAGCTTAACAAACGCAGAATATACTTTAGGCGCAGGTGAAACCTCAGGAACAGTAACACTTACATTTACGACCCAAGATCCAGATGCATCAGGTCCTTGCAATATAGCTTCTGATACCGTAGTTATCAATGTGGAACCTTTTGTTAATGCTGATGTTGCTAATTTAACCACGATAAATGATTGTAGTGATACAACCCTTCAATTATATGGTTATGGTAGCTATGGCGATGGAACTTGGTCCGCAGTATCCGTGCCTTCAGGACGCCCTTATTCATTCTCTGATGTCAGCAATCCAAATGCTCAATTCTCAGGAGAAAGTGGCTCTGATTACACCATTACTTGGACTTATAATAATGCAGCTCCTTGCGTAGACGATACAGCGTCACTTACGGTAAGCTTACCTGATTGTGATACCTATATGACTTTTGATGGATCTGATGATAGTGTTAATTTTTCTAACAACTATAACTTAACTGGAAACTTTAGTATTGAAGTTTGGATTAAGCCAAATGTTATTAATAGTAGTAACATTCAAACAATTTTATCGAAACGAGATGCAGGTAATTTTGCAACTGGCTATGATTTACGTCTTCAGTATAATCATATTACATTCAGAGCTAATGCTGGTGGACTTACAGCCAACAATGTAATGGATGGAAAATGGCACCATGTTGCTGTTACATATAATGGTACTCGATATACATTATATATCGATGGAGATTTTAAAACTTATATGGACGCTTCTGGTCCTGCACCAAATGCCTATAATATGTTCCTTGGTGCCATGTATCGTCCAGGCGATACACCAACCAATTATTTTAATGGTTGGTTAGATGAATTACGAATTTGGGATACTGCCTTAACAGAAGAACAAATTCGCGATATGATGAATCAAGAAATTGAAAATCACAGTGGCTCGGTTCGTGGTTCTATAGTGCCTATAGATGTTTCAGGGTTATCGTGGAATGACTTATCAGCATACTACCAAATGAATCAAATTAATTCTGATATTACGGGAGGACACCTTATCGCAAATGTAGGGGGTATTGACGGTAAACTTAGAAACATGACAGCACATCAAATCGAATCGGCACCATTACCTTATCTAAGTTCTGGATCAACAACCGATTGGGATACTGCTAGTACATGGCAAAATGGATCAGACCTAATGATTCCTAATACGAATAGTGTGACTTGGAATATTGTAAGCACGCAACATAATGTAACATCTAACAGACCAACACAAGTCTTAGGACTTTTGGTAGATAATAATACATTAACCATTGCCGATGGTAACCCTATAACCGTAAGTAAATACCTAAAAATAGATGGTACTTTAGACTTAGAAGATGAATCACAACTCTTACAACCTACTGGAAGTATAGTTGATTTTAGTGGAACAGGTAAACTAGAACGTGACCAACAAGGAACTGGTAATAAATTCAACTATAACTATTGGGGAAGCCCTGTGAGTAACGCGGGTAGTGCAATAAATAGAACTTATGCTTTAGCATCGATTTTATATGATGGTATAACCCCTGTATCATGGACTACAAACAATGATGCTCCTGGCACAAATCCTGCAACTATAAGTAGCCGTTGGCTATATACTTACGCTAACTTAACAGGTGCTTATGCCGATTGGAACCGTATTAATGAAAATACTGGTATTAGTGTTGGATTAGGATACACTATGAAAGGTAGTGGAGTTGGAACTTCAGAGCAAAATTACACCTTTAGTGGTCAGCCAAATAATGGTATTATTACACACGCCATTAGTGCAGATAATGAAACGCTTTTAGGTAATCCTTATCCATCTGCAATAGATGCTCATACTTTTATTGATGACAATGAAACAGCGCTACTTGATGGATCTGCATTAATTTTCTGGGAACAAGCCCCAAACAATCCTAGTCATATTTTATCAGAATACCTCGGCAGATACTCTTACTTAACCAAAACGGGAGGTGTACCAGCAACTACACCCGTAGAAATAGGTGGAGATGGCGGTGGAACTGCTTCTAAGATACCTGGTCGTTATATACCGGTAGGACAAGGTTTCTTTGTTGAAGCTGATGGTGATGGAGGTACATTAGTTTTTAATAATGCGCAGCGTATCTTTAAGAAAGAAGGCTCGCAATCTATATTCTTAAGGTCTAGCAATGGTAACGAAGATTATGTTAACATTCCTAATGATGAAGAAAGTGTAATAAGACGTTTACGTTTTAACTTTACTACTCCTGAAGGTGCCGTGAGACATTTACTTTTAGGATTCACAACAGATAATGTTGCGACAGATGGTATCGATTACGGTTATGATGCACTAAACGCAGACGATTTTCCAAGTGATTTATCATTCTTAATAGAAGGACAAAACTATGTCATCCAAGGTGTTGGTGAATTCGAAGAGACCAAAGTATATCCTTTAGAAATGGTTCTTGGAGAACAAGGTAATATTGAAATAGGACTTACAGAACTAGAGAACTTTGACGACGCTATTGATGTCTATATTTTCGATGCTGCTGAAGGCACCTATACTCGATTTAATGACGTAAACTTCCAAATGAATTTAGAAGCCGGCACCTATAGTGATCGATTCTTCTTAGTATTCCAAGAAGATGTGACACTATCTACTATTAAGGAAGAGTTTAAAGATATTATGGTGAGATACCTACATGATACTGACGAAATTTATGTGAAGACACCTCCTTCTGTTGCCGTTAAACAGTTATACTTAATTAATGTCGCTGGTCAAACAATAGCATCTTGGAATACCACCAATTTACCAATGTCAGACGAAATTAAAATTCCTGTAAAACATATTTCTGAAGGTACTTATATCATTAAAGCAGAAACAAAAACAAGTACATTTAATAAGAAGATTATAATTAAATACTAATTATTAGAGATTAAAAAAATTAAAAAAACAAAAAGAGGCTATCTAAAAGATAGCCTCTTTTTAAATTAGGCGTAATCAAAAAACTCACACCTTTTATTTTTGAAGCATTTCTACTGTGAGTAACATGACAAATAACTAAAAAACAGATTTTTCAGATGTTGACGTTTTTTATTTCAAAATAAACAAAATCGTTATACTAACTTAGCTAAATCCATATCATTAATAGCACCATGAGACGCATGAGACACCACTACTCCATTCTTTATGACTATAAACTGAGGTGATTGATGCATCACTTGAAACTTATAACCAACTTCGTTTGAAACATCTCTAAAAACTCAACAAATCTAAATAGTATAAATCTACATCCATTTCTAAATCATATTCAGAAACAAATTGACTCATAACCATTCT
This sequence comes from Winogradskyella psychrotolerans RS-3, assembly GCF_000427335.1. Taxonomy (GTDB): domain Bacteria; phylum Bacteroidota; class Bacteroidia; order Flavobacteriales; family Flavobacteriaceae; genus Winogradskyella; species Winogradskyella psychrotolerans. Next base: position 16,302 of record NZ_ATMR01000180.1, read on the forward strand.
ACTAATTCCACAACGTGTAGAGTGTTTAAAAATTAATTGCGTTTTGGTTTTAGATTTATCTAGAATAGTATCTAATTGATCAATCGTATTTAAAGGTAACCAAGGTAACACCTTCTCTTCTTTTGGTTCGGACGAACCGCTAAATAGTTTATTAAAAATTCCCATATTATAAATGTCGTGTATAACTTAGAAACTTACAAGTCTTATTGCTTTATAAATTTAAAAGTATCTATTCCGCAACTTTCCAAGTCAAATTCATAAAGCAACCTTCTATTCCTAATCCTATATATCATAACTGACTTTACATTTTAAAAACTGAATCTAATCTTCTGATATCATACGACTATTTATATCGACTAGTTTAGTATTACATTTTCATTTTCAAAATAGTCATTTATAGTTTAAGTTGAAAAATAGCAGACAAAACAGCTTTAAACAACATTTTTTCCTATACCACAGCATTTTTCGTTTAAAGTTAAACTTAATTGAACTTCTTCTTTATAAGAGATTCTAAAATAGAATAGCTTGCAAACAGTCAAAACGTCACTTCAAAAAGCAGTAAATCAGTCATTTTGTCATTTTATTCTTACAAATTTAGATTGGTAAGATAATTGCCAAAGTATATATGAACACAACACTTAATTATATAATTTTAGTTTGGGTTTGGAAGTAGGAAATGATTCAATCGTCTTCACCCAACTTATATAAAAACATAATAAGATGAATTTTAATAACTATACCATTAAATCGCAAGAGGCCATTCAGCAAGCGCAGCAGCTCGCTCAAGGTTTTGGTCATCAACAAATAGAAAATGAGCATATTTTTAAGGCGCTCTTTAATGTTGATGAAAATGTATTGCCATTCTTACTTAAAAAGTTGAATGTTAATATTGCAATGCTTCAACAAATATTAGATAAAGAACTCGAAAGTTTCCCTAAAGTCTCAGGAGGCGATATTATGCTATCGAGAGAAGCCAGTAAAACGTTAAACGAAGCGGCTATCATTGCTAAAAAGATGAATGACGACTACGTTTCTATTGAGCATCTCATTTTGGCTATTTTTAAATCTAAAAGTAAAATCGCTCAAATCCTAAAAGATCAAGGGGTTACAGAAAAAGGCTTAAATGCTGCTATCGAAGAATTACGCCAAGGAGATCGTGTCACCTCTCAAAGTCAAGAAGAAACTTATAACTCGCTTAATAAATATGCGAAGAATTTAAATCAATTAGCACGAGACGGAAAGCTAGATCCTGTGATTGGTAGAGATGAAGAAATTAGAAGAATCCTTCAAATTTTATCTCGTAGAACCAAAAACAATCCAATTTTAGTTGGTGAACCAGGAACAGGTAAGACCGCTATTGCAGAAGGTTTAGCGCACAGAATCATTGATGGGGATATTCCTGAAAACCTAAAAGACAAACAGATTTTCGCTTTGGATATGGGAGCCTTAATTGCTGGTGCAAAATTTAAAGGAGAATTTGAAGAGCGTCTAAAAGCGGTGATTAAAGAAGTTACAGAAAGTAATGGAGACATCGTTTTATTTATCGATGAAATTCATACACTCGTTGGTGCGGGTGGCGGACAAGGCGCCATGGATGCAGCTAACATTTTAAAACCTGCTTTAGCACGTGGAGAATTGAGAGCTATTGGAGCAACGACTTTAGACGAGTATCAAAAATATTTTGAAAAAGACAAGGCTTTAGAACGTCGTTTTCAAATGGTGAAAGTAGATGAGCCAGATACCGAAAGTGCGATTTCTATTCTTCGAGGTATTAAAGAAAAATATGAAGCGCATCACAAAGTTCAAATTAAAGATGAAGCTATTATTGGTGCTGTAGAATTATCGCAACGTTATATTACCAATCGTTTTCTTCCAGATAAAGCCATTGACTTAATGGATGAAGCAGCATCTAAATTACGAATGGAAATCAATTCTAAACCCGAAGAATTAGATGTTTTAGATCGTAAAATTATGCAATTAGAAATTGAGCATGAAGCGATAAAACGTGAAAAAGATGAAACCAAATTAAAAAGTTTAAAGTCAGATTTGGCAAATCTTAAAGAAGAACGAAATGAGCTGAATGCAAAATGGATGTCTGAAAAAGAAGTCGTCGATAACGTTCAGAATATAAAAGAAGAGATTGAAAATTTTAAACTTGAAGCTGAACGCGCAGAGCGTGATGGTGATTATGGAAAGGTTGCAGAAATTAGATATGGAAAAATCAAAGATGCCACAGAGCAGCTTGAAAAATTCCAAAAAGAATTAGCAGAACAGCAAGGTACATCTCTGATAAAGGAGGAAGTTACTTATGAAGATATAGCAGATGTTGTTGCCAAATGGACTGGGATTCCGGTAACCAAAATGCTTCAAAGTGATCGTGAAAAATTACTAAAACTTGAAGATGAATTACACAAACGTGTCGTCGGACAAGAAGAAGCTATTGAAGCGGTTAGTGATGCTGTTCGTCGTTCTAGAGCAGGACTTCAAAATCCACATAAACCAGTAGGAACCTTCTTGTTTTTAGGAACTACAGGTGTTGGTAAAACAGAATTAGCAAAAGCATTAGCTGAATATTTGTTTGACGATGAAAATGCGATGACACGTATTGATATGAGTGAATATCAAGAACGCCACGCCGTTAGTAGATTGGTTGGTGCGCCTCCAGGATATGTTGGTTATGACGAAGGCGGACAATTAACTGAGGCTGTACGTAGAAAACCCTACTCAGTAGTATTGTTAGATGAAATTGAAAAAGCGCATCCTGATACATTTAATATTTTATTACAAGTACTAGATGAAGGTCGCTTAACAGACAACAAAGGTAGAATTGCAGATTTTAAGAACACTATAATCATTATGACCTCTAATATGGGAAGTGAGATTATACAAGAGCGTTTTGAAGCCACTAAGGATATTCCTTCAGCAATTGAAGCTGCAAAAGTTGATGTTTTAGGATTATTAAAACAAAGTGTAAGACCTGAGTTTTTAAATCGAATTGATGATATTATAATGTTTACACCTTTATCTAAAGAAAACATTTTAGCAATTGTAGGTTTACAACTAAAAGGTATTACTAAAATGATCGCAAAACAAGGCATTACGTTTGATGCGACACCAGAAGCAGTAAACTATTTAGCTGATAAAGGTTATAACCCAGAATATGGAGCAAGACCTGTAAAACGTGTGATTCAAAAAGATGTTTTAAATGAATTAAGTAAAGAAATATTATCTGGAAAAGTAACCACTGATAGTATTATTCTACTCGATGAATTTGATGGTCAACTTGTATTTAGAAATCAAGTTGATTTAATTGAAGAGACTATTTAAAACCGTGTAACATTATAGGTTTTAGATAGTCTTTATAATGGTTGGTTGGTTAAGAGCAACACAAGTTTCAAGCATTTTGAAAGGAGTGTTGCTCTTTCTTTTTAAACTTTTTTAATTTAAAAAATAGTTAAGTAAAAAAAATCCTACTTAATTAAGTTTCTATCGTCCTAAAAATTAAATAGTTTAAGAGTTATCAACAATTTTTCGACGAATGACATGATAAATTATTTTTTTAACCCGCCTTTTAACGGATAAATGATTAGTTTTGTCGAGCTATTTAATTCCAACACTACTTAAAATTTTTTAATTAATAACTAGTAATCCCTCTACGTTGTAGATAATTACTATAGCTAATTTATGTTATAACCCTACTTATAATACGATGAAATTGAATAGATACATAGACCACACTTTATTAAGTGCCGCTGCCACAGAAGCAGACATTTTGAAACTTTGCGAAGAAGCTTTAAAATATAATTTTTACTCAGTTTGTATCAACAGCTGTTATGTCCCAATCGCAAAACAAGCTTTAGGCCAATCTGAAGTTAAAATCTGTACCGTCGTTGGTTTTCCTTTAGGAGCGATGTCTACAGAAGCCAAAATTTTTGAAGCCAAAACGGCTATTGAACAAGGTGCAACAGAAATTGATATGGTCATAAATATTGGCCGTCTTAAAAGCAAGAATTATCTTGCTGTTCTCAAAGATATCAGCAAAATTAAAACTGCCATTGGCAATACAACGCTTAAGGTAATTCTCGAAATTAGTGAACTTTCAAAAAATGAAATCGTAAAAGCTTGTGAGATCTGTATAGATGCTAAGGCCGATTTTATAAAAACGTCTACTGGTTTTTCAAAAAGCGGAGCGACCCTTACAGCTGTCAAAATCATGCGTAAAACCGTACGAGATAAAGTTAAGATAAAAGCTTCTGGAGGTATTAGAGATGCAGAAACGGCTCAAAAATATGTAGATATTGGAGTCGACAGAATTGGAGCTTCATCTGGAGTTGCTATGATGAATAATCTAATGTCAAACGCAGCATATTAATTAAAACACTTTGCTTAACTTTGTTACATGAGTGTACATATCGGAGCCAAAAAAGGCGAAATTGCAGAAACTATATTATTACCAGGAGACCCATTAAGAGCTAAATGGATCGCTGAAACATTTTTCGACGATCCTAAATGCTTTAATGAAGTTAGAGGTATGTTGGGTTATACAGGCACCTACCAAGGCAAGCGTGTTTCTACAATGGGAACAGGCATGGGAGTACCAAGTATATCAATCTATGCCAACGAACTTATAACAGAATATGGTGTTAAAAACCTAATTAGAGTTGGTAGCGCTGGTTCTTATCAAAAAGATGTAGAAATAAGAGATGTTGTGTTGGCTATGGCTGCCTCATCTAATTCTGGTGTTAATGAACTTCGTTTTGGCGGAGCTAACTTTGCACCAACGGCAAGTTTCAACTTATTTATAAAAGCTACTGAAGCGGCTCGTGCTAAAAACATTCCTATTAAAGCAGGTAACGTTTTATCGTCAGATATCTTTTATGAAGATGATAAAGAAGCTTATAAGAAATGGTCTAAATTTGGAGTATTGTGCGTAGAAATGGAAGCCGCTGGATTATACACCGTTGCTGCAAAACATAATGTGAATGCCTTAGCTATTTTAACCATTTCAGATTCATTAGTAACAGGAGAACATACTACAAGTAAAGAGCGGGAAACAACTTTTAAAAGTATGATAGAAATTGCTTTAGAATTGGCCTAAGGTTATCTTATTGTTTCTCTCAATCTACCTGTTTATTATAGAAGTAGTAAATTAGCCTTAATTAACTAATCTATATCATTATGCATAAATTAATTCTAATTGCACTTATCTCACTATTTGTATTCTCATCTTGTGCAGAGCAACCAGAAAAAAAAGAAGACGTATCTACTTATTACTTAATTAGACATGCTGAAAAAGATCGCACGGATAAATCAAACAAAAATCCCAATCTTAATGAAGTAGGTTTGGAACGTGCCGAGAATTGGGAAGTTCATTTTAAAGCTATAGAATTTGATGCGATCTATTCCACAGATTACAACAGAACCAAACAAACTGCTTTACCTACTGCAAAAGCAAATAACTTAGACATTCAATTCTATAATCCTTCTGATATGAAAATCGAAGAATTCATAGAAAAAACGAAAGGACAAACCGTATTAGTTGTTGGTCACAGTAATACGACTCCAAAGTTTGTAAATGCTTTGTTAGGTAGTGAAAAATATGAAGATATAGCAGACGACAATAATGCCAATCTTTATATAGTTACCATATCAAAAAGTGGAAAAACCTCTGAAATATCAGTTGTTAACTAAATCAACTTTTATATTTTCGAGTTCTATTTTAGATAGTAATGTTAGCTCATTCGCTTCAAAAGCTTTTGCTAGATTTCCTATTGGAATTGTAGTGTTTTCTGGTTTATAATTATTGTAATCCACAAATCGCAATCCAGTGACATAACGTTCATTATAAGCTTCTCTAAATCGCATACCAATACCACTAACTTCAGCATAGGAATACGCTAAGTAATCAACTTTAAAAGTTTCTTTATTAACCCAATACACAAAAACATCTTCATAGTCTTCACCACCACCGTCTTCATTAAAAGTTACTTTTATTTTATGGTAATCCTTGCCTTTAATTTGCTCACTTTCTAAAAGTGATTTATTAACAGCGGTATCATTTAAACCATAAGGCAATACAGAAAAATAGTGCACAGAATTTACCGATGCAGAATATACATTAGCAATGGAATCTTCAAGTTTTACAAAAGCGTCGTTATGATAGCGTTCAAATCCTACGTTGCTCAACATATCAAAAGTAGAATCGTTATCTTTTACTAGAACACGCACTAAAAGAAACTCATGATTCTTACGTAGCGCTTGGTAATAGGTGTCTCTAAATTCAAACTTTAAACTCGATTGCTTAAAACGTTCACCACCAGAAACTGCAATAGATTTGGTAATTATATCCTCTGCTGTTAGTGTTTTTTGATTAGATTCATTATCTGTTTTAATGGAGTTTGAATTTTCATTTTTACAGCTCGATAATAAAACGACAAGTAAGACAACAATATATTTTTTCATTAAGAATTCTTTTATAACTATTAATGTCGCAAAACTAGAGATAAGATTACAATTAAAACAACGCATTAACGTAATATTAGAAACTTTGTTACTTCAAAACTTTTTAACTTATCACTTTAAAAACTATCTTTGACACCCATGCAAAAAAAGATCAACATATTAAATAAGAAAGCAAAATTTCAGTACGAGATATCAGATAAATATACGGCTGGAATTGTACTTACCGGAACTGAGATTAAATCCATAAGATCTAGTAAAGCATCTATTGCTGAAAGTTTTTGTGAATTTAATGACAGAGGCGAATTGTTTGTTATTAATATGACGGTTGAAGAATATAAATACGGCACGTATTACAACCACAGACCAAAAGCCGAACGTAAACTTTTACTCAATAAAAAAGAGCTTAAAAAACTTAAGAAAGAAATGGATGTAAAAGGTAATGCTATTATTCCTTTAAAATTGTTTCTTAACGACAGAGGTTTAGCTAAGCTTATCATTGGATTAGGAAAAGGTAAAAAACTCTACGACAAACGCGAGACCATTAAAGATCGTGACAACAAGCGAAACTTAGATCGCATCAAAAAAGATTTCCGATAGTACTTATTAGAAATGAACAAGTTTATAATTTTATTTGTTTTAACATTAAACTTCAGCTTCGCTCAAGACAGCAACCACTTAGAAATTAATCAAGAGTTTAAAATAGACCAGATTGTATATTTATTTGGCGATAATGTAAAATTAAGAAACTCTCCTTCTGTTGACTCTGATGTTGTTAAATTATTAACCATAGGAGAACCTCTAAGAATTATAGAAAAGAGTTCCGAATCTTTTGTATATAACGGTATAAACTCTCCATGGTATAAAGTAGAACACAATAACCAACAAGGTTATGTTGTAGGTGGTCTAATTTCAATAGTAGAAAAGAAAGCTAATAATGTTAGATTTCTATTTGCTACAGAAATGGTTGAAGAGAACTTGTATATTATTACAAGGGTACTTATTAACTCTAAGACTGAATATTTTGAAAATAAATCAGAATTTCTTGGAAGCAATTACGGTTTTAAGATAAACCTCTATAATAATCGAGGCGTTAAAAGCATTGATAATATTCTATTTATTAATTACCTCCCAGAATCTTGTGGAGCAAATTCTGGCGGATACTACCTCTTTCTAGACAGTAACAACCTATACAAAGTCATTGACGTTTTTTCTAGTGCAGATATTGGTTTTTGGGAATCAGAGAATTTAATTTTTCCTAATGATTCCAAAGGAGAAAAAGACAAAATAATTTATTTTCAGGAACATGGACAATATTCAGAAATGGATGATCTCGAAAATGAACCTACTTGGGAGAAGACAAGCACTACTAAAGTGAATTTAAAATGGGTTAACAACGCGCTTCAACCCAATCCAAAAACCATTACCAAAAATCTCAACAAAGAATAGTCCTCAACGACACTTTGAGTCTATATAATATAGGTTTTTTGTAATTTTATTTAGTCAAAACGATAATTTTAAGATTCCTATAACTTTTACCATTCTATTTTTAGTCTAAGTTTGGTGCAACCTTTTGCAATTTATTTGCGTCTGTTATAAATATGTACCACAAGAATTTTTCAACTTTAGGCACAAAATTTGTGAATAGAAGTAAAAATTCGAAATAAACTTTATTTTCATCAATCACTCCCTATGACTAAAAAACTACTCAGCGCCTTCTTAATTTGTATAAGTACATTAGTGTCCGCACAAATCACCGGTAATATTACAGACAATAACAATGAAGTACTTCCTTTTGTAAACATTTTAATAGAGAACACTTATAAAGGTACCACGAGTAATGATGATGGTTATTATGAGCTTAATATTTCAACACCAAAAACCTACACTATTGTTTACAGTTATCTCGGCTATAAAACGGTAAAAAAGACCATTACGATAGAAAAATTTCCATTTGAATTAGATATCACTTTAGCAGAAGAATCTGTATCGCTTAATGAAGTTGTTATCGATTCTGAAAACGATCCTGCAAATGCCATAATGCGCCAAGCCATTGCCCAACGACAAGCCAATCTCGAAAAAATAAATTCATTTAAAGCCGATTTCTACTCTAGAGGCTTAATTAAAATTAAGGATGCTCCTGAAAAAATAATGGGTCAAGAAGTTGGTGATTTAGGCGGTGGCTTAGATTCTACACGAAGTGGAATCATCTATTTATCTGAAACGATTTCTAAAATTCAGTTTCTAAATCCTGATAAGCTTAAAGAAAAAATTACAGCATCCAAAATCAGTGGAGATAGCAATGGTTTTAGTTTTAATAGTGCTTTAGATGTTGATTTTAATTTCTATAATAATACCATTAGTTTTGGTAACGAAATTATTTCGCCAATCGCTAATAATGCTTTTGGTTATTATCGTTATAAGCTTGAAGGTGTTTTTTACGACGACAGAGGAAATCTTATTAATAAAGTAAAAGTCACGCCAAAACGTGAAAACGATCCTGTGTTCTCTGGGGTCATTTATATAGTAGAAGACCAATGGGATATATTCGCTATAGAATTAGATGTTACAGGTGTTCAAGCGCGTATTCCAATGGTTGATGTGATCTCTCTACAACAGAGTTATTCGTATTCCGAATCTGATGATATTTGGGCTCAAATTTCACAAAGTATCGATTTTAAATATGCTTTATTCGGAATTAAAGGTGAAGGGCGTTTTACTGCTGTTTACAGCAATTACGAATTCAATACAGGATTAACCCGAAAAGATTTCAGTCGAGAAATTGTGGCCTACGAAAAAGAAGCCAATAAAAAAGATTCTATATTTTGGAATGCTATAAGACCTGTGCCTCTAACATCAGAAGAACGTACAGATTACCTAAGAAAAGATAGTATTCAAGTTTTACGAGAGTCTAAGCCGTACTTAGATTCTATTGATGGTGTTAACAACAAATTTAAACTAAGTAAGGTCTTAGGTTACACCTATCAAAATTCTCATAAGGATTATCGTTTAGGTTATAGCATTCCGATTTTAGGAGTGCAATTCAACACCGTTCAGGGCTATACCGCAAAAGCAAATGTATTTTACACTAAGAATTATGACGATTTCAACCGCTTCTTTAGAGCAAGTGGAGATATTCAATATGGCTTTTCTGATGAACGCTTACGTGCCACAGGTTCATTAACCTATAAATTTAATAGCATTAGTAATTCATTCTTAAGTTTATCTGGTGGTGTTTCTGCGGAACAGTTTAATCCTTCTAATCCTATTTCTCCATTAATCAATTCTGTAAGTACGTTGTTTTTTGAAGATAATTACATCAAATTATATGATAAAAGTTATGCCGCTTTAAACTATTCAGAAGAGCTTTTTAACGGCTTCAGATTGTATGCTGGTTTGAGTTTTGAAAGACGAAAAGCCCTTTTCAACACTACCAATCAAACCTTTTTTAATGAAGAAAATGATGTTTATACTAGCAATAATCCTTTAAATGAAACAGCCTTTGGAATTGCTCCTTTTGAAACACACCATATTATAAAAGGGAATATTGATGCACGTATTAATTTCGGACAAGAATATTTAAGTTATCCTGATGCTAAATATAATGTAGGTAACGACGATTATCCAACCTTATATTTAGGCTATGAAAAAGGCTTTGGTGCCACAAATAGCGATTATAATTTTGACCAAATTAAAGCAAGTTTAAGACAGTCGTTTAACATTAAGGACAAAGGCCGATTGAAGTATAACCTAAAAGCCGGCACCTTTTTTAATGCCGATGATATTGCTTTTATGGACTACCAACATTTTAATGGTAACCAAACCCATACTAGCTTTGATGGCAATTACACTAATGTCTTTAACAACTTAGACTATTATTCTGCCAGTACAAATGACGCTTATTTTGAAGGCCATGTAGAACACGATTTCAACGGATTTTTATTAGGAAAAATGCCATTATTAAACAAGTTGAATTTTAATTTAGTTGTAGGAGCACATTTACTAGCTACCCCAGACTTTAAACCTTACCAAGAATATTCCGTTGGTTTAGATAATATTGGCTGGGGAAAATGGAGATTATTACGTGTTGATTATCTTCGTTCGTACCAAAGCGGATTTCAAAGCGACGCTATTGTTTTTGGTTTAAAATTCTTTTAACTTTATCATATGAAAAACATTCTTTTACTCATCGCATTTTTAATTTTTACTGGTATCTCAGCCCAAGAAAAAAAAGATTATTCAAAAAATGTCGCTTCTATAGATAGTACAGTCGCTACTTTATACGCTGTAATTTCCGGAGATAAAGGAGAAGCTCGGAATTGGGATTTATTTAAACACCTATTTTATAAAGATGCAAAACTGATTGCAACCGGTAAGAATGAAAAAAAGCAAACCACCTTGCGCTATATGTCGTCTGAAGATTACATTAAGTTCTCTGAAAAATGGTTAATGGATAATGGTTTTCATGAGTTAGAAATAAAAAGAGAAACCCAAACCTTCGGAAATATTGCACATGTGTTTAGTACCTATGAAGCTTTTAATAGTAAAAACGACGACACGCCTTTAATGCGAGGCATTAACAGTATACAGTTATTTAACGATGGAAAACGATGGTGGATTGTTAACCTATATTGGAATCAAGAATCTAAGGAAATTCCGATTCCAGAAGACCATTTACCAAAAAGTTCAAACTAATCGCTTCCGTTTTAGTTTAGAGAAAAGTGCTCAGTAAACTCTTGTAAGAACAATAATTAACAAATCTTTTAAAGTTTTAATTTTCTAAACCTCATATTTACCCAGTGAAAATCCCAAACCACATAAAACAATTGACGTCTATCCTGTCCATCATAGGTTTGGCTGTGTTATTGGTGTTTTCACCTTGTAAAGTCCGAAATTCTATTCAAGATATTGTTGAAACTCCCAAAACGGAAGTTTCAAACAAAAGTATATCCTCCTTAAAAAGTAGTGTTTGTGATATTTCTACAGATGCGGAATTGGGCATTTCAAAGTCTAATCATAGCCTTCAACTATCGCAAGCAGTATTGGTAAAACTTCCGCAATTCAATGGTAATACTGCTTCACTTTCTGATAGACCCGTAACTCAATATTACAACGCTAGAGCCGATATTCCGCCTTTAGCTCCTTACTATATTCTCTTCAAAAACAATAAAGCGTATCTATAATTAATTTTCTTCAAACTGAAGTCTAGCAACCTCTGCTAGCAGAAAATTATTATTTACATTATAGATATACAACATGAATTTACATATTAAAAACGATTCGGGTTTCTTAGCCCTTGCAGTCAGAATGGTCATTGGTTGGACTTATTTTTCTGCATTTTTTAGAAGAACACTATTAGCAAACAAATTAGATCCAGAATTACCTGGTTATATCGGTGAAAAGTTTAACCACTTTCTGCCAAACGCCTTAGGCATAAAACCTATTATTCAATATTTAGTAGAAAACCCTGATATATTATATTACAATATGGTCGCTTTTACCATTATTGAAGGTATTGTAGGTTTATTCATTATTTTCGGATTATTCACTAGACTTATGAGTATCGGTGTGTTTGGTTTGGCAATGGGCATTCTATTAGGTTCCGGATGGATAGGAACCACGTGCTTAGACGAATGGCAAATTGGAGTCCTTGGTATTGCAACGGGTTTCCTTTTGTTTTTAACAGGAAGTGGTCGTGTTTCATTGGATAATTATTTAATGAATAGAAATGTAGCTTTTACAAAAAGAAATGGTTTGCATGGTTAGGCTCGGGATTAATTCCTATTAAAGACAGCATTTTTGCTAAGGTTGTTATTGTGGGTTCATTCTTCATTTTTGGGTTAACCTTATATACCAATCAAGTATTTCATGGTGGACTTTGGGGAACCTTACACAACAAATCTGTAAAACCTAAACTTGAAATTACAGAAGGCAAATTGAATGAAAACGGTCTCTCTTTTGATGTTTTTAGAGTTGAAGGTGTTGATGTTTATGGTGCTTGGATTATTGGCATAGAACTTAAAGATGCCCAAAACAATGTGGTCATGAATTATACTCAAGATCAATTGGCTAAACTACCAGAACATGCTATTGAAAATTATTATATCGCAAAAGTAAAACCTGGTAAACATAGCTTAATCGCTCCGTTGGGCGCCAAAGCCAAAATGAAATTCAATTCTTCCGATATTCTGAAGTTACCAAGTGGAACGTACACTTTAAAAATGACAGATATTAGTGGTGCAAGTTGGGAGCATCAAATAAACAAATAGGATTAAAAAAACAAACTCCAAAAATTGTAGCGTCTTTGCTATATCTATTTGGAGTTTGTTTTTCTATTTAGGATACCTTATTCCAAATTTAAGAACGTAAAAGATATTCCCATTGAAAACATCAAACTATTCCTAATAAGCATTAAAAGTTTAATTTATACTTCTTACTTTTATCAAAACGCTTATAAAATTATATTCTCACATGGTATTTTCACTAAAATCAAACACACTATTTGCTTTCGCATTGGCATTTTCAATTTTGAGTTGTGCGCAAACCACCACAGAAAAAGCAACACCTGTTTTTAAAGATGGAGAAGCTCAAATTGTTGAAGCTTTTAGTGATTCAGACCAATGGATTCGCCACGATTTATGGGTGGAAACAGAATTTGACACAGATGGAGATGGGCAACCAGACCGCATGCATGTTGCAGTTACACGTCCGAAACAAACAGAAACCGAAAATCTAAAACTACCAATAATCTATGTTACAAGTCCTTATTTTGCGGGAGTTGCTGCTGATTTACCTGGAGTTATGTGGGATGTTAATATCGAATTAGGTGAATCGGCAAAAGAACGCGTTCATCCCGAAGTCACACGCAGAGGGCAACGACCAATCATCTCTAATTCTCACTTAAGAAAATGGGTTCCAAGAGGCTATATAGTCGTCCATTCTTCTTCACCTGGAACTGGTTTATCAGATGGAGCACCAACTATTGGTGGGCAAAATGAATCTTTAGCTCCAAAAGCAGTAATCGATTGGTTATGTGGCAGAGCAAAAGGCTACACCGAACGTGAAGGAACCGAAGAAGTAGAAGCCTATTGGTCCACAGGAAAAGTAGGAATGACTGGAACGTCATATAATGGCACTTTACCTTTAGCTGCGGCAACAACTGGTGTTGAAGGCTTAGAAGCTATTATTCCTATTGCGCCAAACACGTCGTATTATCATTATTACCGCTCTAATGGCTTAGTACGCTCACCTGGAGGATATTTGGGAGAAGATATTGATGTCCTTTATGATTTTGTGCATAGTGGCAAAGAAGAAAATCGACCATATAATAATAAAACCATTAGAGATACCGAAATGAAAAACGGTATGGATAGAGAAACTGGCGATTATAACGAATTTTGGGAAGGAAGAGATTACCTTAATCAAATGGATAACATGAAAGCTGCGTTACTTATGTCTCATGGTTTTAACGATTGGAATGTAATGCCAGAGCATAGTTACCGCATCTATAAAGCTGCAAAAGAAAAAGGCTTACCCACTCAGATTTACTATCACCAAAACGGACATGGTGGACCACCACCAACGGCGATGATGAACCGTTGGTTTACAAAATACCTTCATGGAATTGATAATGGTGTTGAAAAGGAGGAAAACAAATCTTATATCGTAAGAGAAAATGATGATCCGCAAATGCCTACGGCATATAAAGATTATCCAAATCCTGAAGCTTCACCTGTAACTTTAAATTTAAAAGTAGTTGGAGTATTACCTGGAAATTTAACACATAATCCTGGTACTATTGGATTTGAATCTTTAACTGATGATGTTACAATTTCTGGCAGTGAACTTGCAAAAGAAGCTTTTTCAATAAACAGACTATTATATGTCACACCCGTTTTAAAAGAAGGTCTTCATATTTCCGGTTTAGCCAAAGTGAGTATTACGTTATCTAGTAATCAACCTGCTGTAAATCTTTCGGTTTGGTTAGTGTCATTGCCTTGGGAAGAAGGAAAAGACATCAAGATTACGGACAATTTAATTACAAGAGGTTGGGCAGATCCTAAAAATCACAAATCCTTAACAAAAGAAGAAGATTTAAAACCTGGACAATTTTATACCGTAAATTTTGATTTACAACCAGATGATCAAATCATTAAAGCAGGACAACAAATTGGTTTTATGATATTTTCGAGCGACAAAGAATTTACGTTACATCCCAAAGCAGGAACTGAGTTGACTATTAAATTAGACAAAACATCATTAACATTGCCTATTGTAGGAGGCTTAGAGTCTTTTAAGAACGCGACTAATTAGTAACCTTATATTTAGAGTTTCTAGGTTTATAATTTATCTATTTAATTAGGTTTTCACTATTGAAATCTGCAAAGAAATAGTTCAGTAAATAAAATTATGACTCTATAAAGTCTAGACTCTTTGCTCTTTGCTCTTTGCTCTTTGCTCTTTGCTCTTTGCTCTTTGCTCTTTGCTCTTTGCTCTTTGCTCTTTGCTCTTTGCTCTTTGCTCTTTGCTCTTTGCTCTTAAAATAAAAAACTAATTCTTATCCTCTAACATTGGGACAAATCTAAAATCGCCAAACTCGTGTTTTTCAAAATCCTTAGGGCCTTTTCTGATGAATAAGGTCATCACTTGCACATCATCTCCCACAGGAATAACAAGTCGTCCTCCAATAGCTAATTGACTAAGAAGTGGATTAGGAACATAAGGAGCACCAGCTGTTACAATAATGCTTTGAAAAGGAGCTTCAACAGGCATGCCCTTATAACCATCGCCAAAAATGAGACTTTTGGCTCTGTAACCTAATTTAGGTAAAAATTTAGACGTCTTTTTAAAGAGTTCTTGTTGACGTTCAATACTATAAACTCTAGCTCCAAGTTCTAAAAGTACCGCTGTTTGATAACCACTTCCGGTCCCAATTTCCAATACTTTATGTCCTGGTTCAATTTGTAATAATTCAGATTGAAAAGCTACAGTATAAGGTTGAGAAATCGTTTGGTCTGCAGCAATAGGAAACGCTTTATCTTGATACGCATGATCAATAAAACCAGAATCCATAAACAAATGCCTCGGAATTTTACCAATCGCTTTTAAGACATCTTTATCTTTAATATCTTTATTTATAAGTGTTTCAACAAGTTTTTGGCGCATCCCTTGATGCTTGAATGTATCTTTCAAAGCGTAGTTTAGTTTACGCTAAAATACTTCAAAGAAAAGCAAATTCCAACCTCTTAAAGTTCAAATCCACAAAAACTTAATCCAAATTCGTTACTTATCTTCAAAATTAAGGCTTTACGAATACTAGTTTTTTAAAGATTTTTAAGTGCGATGTATCCTATGGCTAGAATCAATTATAATGCTGACAATTCTTACAACGAACTTTTAGACTTTCTTTGCGAATTTTCTAATACAAATCCACTATTTTTGTTAAAAACATAAAAAATATGCTCAAAGCTGGTGTGCTTGGTGCTGGTCACCTTGGTAAAATTCATTTGAGATTACTCAACCAATCCAATAAATACGACCTTATTGGTTTCTATGATGCTGATCCTGAAAACGCTAAACGTGTTGTAGAGGAATTTGGTTATCGATACTTCGATTCTATTGATGATTTAATAGAAGCCGTTGATGTCGTTGATATTGTAACTCCTACCCTTTCCCATTATGATTGTGCTAAACTAGCCATCAAAAAAGGAAAACATATTTTTATAGAAAAACCGATTACCAATACGGTTGAAGAGGCTGAAACGATTAGAACTCTAGTTGCAGAACACGGCGTTAAAGGTCAAGTTGGACATGTAGAGCGTTTTAATCCTGCTTTTATTGGCGTTAAAGATCAGATTAAGAATCCGATGTTTATAGAATGTCATAGACTTGCTGAGTTTAATCCTCGTGGTACAGATGTGCCAGTGGTTTTAGATTTAATGATTCATGATATTGATATTATTCTTTCTGTAGTGCAATCTCCGGTTAAGCATATTTCGGCAAGTGGAGTTTCGGTTGTTAGTGAAACACCAGATATTGCTAATGCACGTATCGAATTCAAAAATGGCTGTGTCGCTAATTTAACAGCAAGTCGTATTTCATTAAAAAATATGCGAAAAACACGTTTCTTTCAAAAAGATGCTTACATCTCTGTAGATTTTTTAGAAAAGAAATGTGAAGTGGTTAAAATGAAAGATGCTCCAGAAAACCCTGGTGATTTTGATATGATTCTTCAGAATGCGGAAGGTATTAAAAAGCAAATCTATTTCGACAATCCAGAAATAGCAAACAACAATGCTATTTTAGACGAATTAGAAGCGTTTGCAGATGCCATTAATAACAATACAAAGCCAATTGTTACTTTGCACGACGGTACTGAAGCCTTGCGCGTAGCAAACATGATTATTAATCAGTTTTAAAAACGAAACGTCATAACGACTAAGGACTGAGGACTGAGGACTGAGGACTGAATATGATCAACTTTTTTAATTGAAATTCAAATTCAATATTAAATTATTAATCAAATAGATTGCCACGACTTGAAAAAAGTCTCGCAATGACAAATACATCAGAAATGAAAAACATAGCAGTAATAGGTGCAGGTACTATGGGAAATGGTATTGCTCATACTTTTGCACAATCCGGATTTAAAGTTCAACTTATAGATCTTAGTGAAGCGTCTCTAAAACGAGGTATGGATACCATTGCCAGAAATTTAGACAGAATGGTCGCTAAAGAAAAAATTAGCGAGGCTGATAAAGCAGAAACTTTAGGAAATATTACCACATTTACGAGTACAGAAGATGGTGTTAAAAATGTTGATTTGGTTGTTGAAGCAGCCACAGAAAACATCGATTTAAAATTAAAAATCTTTAAAC
Source organism: Winogradskyella psychrotolerans RS-3 (assembly GCF_000427335.1). Classification (GTDB taxonomy): domain Bacteria; phylum Bacteroidota; class Bacteroidia; order Flavobacteriales; family Flavobacteriaceae; genus Winogradskyella; species Winogradskyella psychrotolerans. The sequence goes on from NZ_ATMR01000180.1 coordinate 33,638, forward strand.
AACTTGATGCTGTTTGTAGTGAAAACACCATTTTAGCTACGAATACCTCTTCAATTTCTATAACTCAAATTGCAGCTGTCACATCTCGACCAGAGAAAGTTATAGGCATGCACTTTATGAATCCTGTGCCAATTATGAAATTGGTAGAAATCATTAGAGGTTATAGTACGAGCGATGACGTAACGACTACGATTATGGACTTATCTAAAACCTTAGGTAAAGTACCAACTGAGGTTAATGATTATCCTGGTTTTGTGGCCAACCGTATTTTAATGCCAATGATTAACGAATCTATTGAAACCCTTTACAACGGAGTTGCTGGTGTTGAAGAAATCGATACCGTTATGAAGTTAGGTATGGCACATCCAATGGGTCCATTGCAATTAGCGGATTTTATTGGTTTAGATGTATGTTTATCTATTTTGAACGTAATGTATGATGGTTTTAAAAATCCTAAATATGCTCCATGTCCATTATTAGTAAACATGGTTATGGCAGGGAAATTAGGCGCCAAATCAGGTGAGGGCTTTTATGACTATACTGAAAGTCGGAAGGCGGAAAAAATCGCATCGCAATTTTTGAAATAGAAAGTGTAAAGCCTGAAGTGTGAAGTGTGAAGTGTGAAGTGTGAAGTAAGATTACTCAATTAATACAGTAATTAATGAAAGTACAAGACTTAATAGCTTACAAAAAAGGTTTTAAATTAGCAATGGACATATTTCATCTTTCTAAGAAATTTCCTAGAGAAGAAACGTATTCACTTACTGATCAAATTAGAAGATCTTCTCGAAGTGTTTGCGCTAATTTATCTGAAGCCTATCGAAAACGACGCTATCCGAAACACTTTATAAGTAAGCTTACAGATTGTGATGCTGAAAATGGGGAAACACAAACTTGGCTAGAATTTGCTTTAGCTTGTGATTATATTTCAAATGAGACCTATAACAACTTACTAAAAGAATCACAAGACGTAGCTAATCTTTTAAACTATATGATATTAAATCCTAAAAAATTCGGTTCAAGCGAATCTTAATTTAAAGTGAAATTACCTAAAAAGGACTTTAACTTTTTACTCAACACTTTTCACTTTTCACTTTTCACTAAAAAAAATGCCAAAAATAATCCCATTCAAAGCCGTAAGACCTACAAGAGCAATTGTCGGACTTGTTGCTGCACGTCCTTATCAAAGTTATACGATTGATGAACGCGAATCTCGAATGGCATATAATCCGTTTAGTTTTCTTCATATTGTTAATCCTGGATATAAATACGATCAAGAAGTTACAGGAGAAGAACGTTACAGACTCGTTAAAAACAGGTATTTAGAATTTAAAGAGGATGGTATTTTTATTCAAGATAGCACACCTTCTTTTTACGTTTATAAAATTGTGAACCGACATGGTCAAGAATTTAGTGGAATTATCGCTGCTACAAGCGCAGAAGATTATGAAAACGACATCATAAAAAAGCATGAAGACACTATTGCCAAACGCGAAGAAACTTTTAAAAGCTATTTACAAACTGTTGGCTTTAATGCTGAGCCTGTTTTATTAACCTATCCTGACAATGCTATAATTGCGGATATTATAAAGGAAACTCAAAAAAAACATGCCGAGTTTGAATTTACCATGACGTATAGAGACACCCATTACTTGTGGAAAATTGATAATGAAAAGACTATCGCGACGATTCAAAGTGAATTTAAAAAAATGAAAACAATTTATATTGCTGATGGTCATCATAGATCGGCTTCATCTTACCTATTATACAAAGATGAAAAAGCAAAGAATCCTAATCATAATGGCAGTGAGTCTTATAACTTTTTTATGTCGTATTTAATTTCGGAATCCGATTTAGTGATTCACGAATTCAATAGATTGATAAAAGATTTAAACGGTTTAACTAAAAAAGAATTTTTAATACAACTAGATGCTTCCTATCGTATTGAAAATAGAGGAATAATACCTTATAAACCATCAAAACCACATCATTTTAGCATGTATTTGGATGGTGAATTTTATTCGCTTTATTTAAGAAAAACAGCTTATGAATTTAATACCGCATTAGATCAATTAGATGCGCAATTACTGTATAAAACGATCCTTCAATCTATTTTAGGAATTAATGATTTACGACATGATAATAGAATTTCGTATGTTAACGGCCAACATGAAATGATTACCATTAAAAGTAGTGTAGATAGTGGAGAATATGTCGTTGGCTTTGGGATGTGTCCTTCTAATGTGCAACAAATGAAAGAGATTGCAGATGAAGGCTTAACAATGCCTCCAAAAAGCACTTATATTCTGCCGAAGTTGAGAAGTGGAATCACTATTTATGAATATTAAAATCACGCTTAATTGTTCTTTATTGAATAAGAACAATTAAACAACAAACGTTAAAAATGAGTATTAAAGACAATCTAAATAACATAAAATCAACCTTACCAGCACACGTTACACTTGTTGCCGTTTCAAAAACGAAACCTGTGTCCGATTTAATGGAAACTTACAACGTTGGACAACGCATTTTTGGAGAAAACAAAATCCAAGAGATGGCTGAAAAGCATGAACAAATGCCAAAAGATATTGAATGGCACATGATAGGTCATGTTCAGCGAAATAAGGTAAAATATATGGCTGAATTTGTGAGTTTAATTCATGGAGTCGAAAGCTTTAAATTATTAAATGAAATTAATAAGCAAGCCAAAAAATACGATAGAATTATAGACTGTTTACTTCAGATTAAAATAGCAGAAGAAGACAGTAAATTTGGTATGTCCGCTTCTGATGCTTCTACCCTTTTACAATCCGATGAATTTTCTGAATTAAAGAATATTAAAGTTGTTGGTGTTATGGGAATGGCCACATTTACAGATAATATGGCACAAGTTGAAAACGAATTTAAATCCCTAAAACACACATTCACAGAACTTAAAGCTATAAATCCGAAACTCAAAACAGTAAGCACGGGAATGAGTGGAGATTACCAACTAGCAATTGACTGCGGAAGTACTATGGTTCGCGTTGGAAGTAGTATCTTTGGAACAAGAAACTATAATTAATTAGTTCTCAGCCGCATCAGCTCCCGAGAGATTAAAACATCGGTTTTCAGGCAAGAACTAAACATTAAAAACGATACAACATTTACGCAATACTAGACATAGAAACCACTGGTGGAAAGTTCAATGAAGAAGGCATTACAGAAATTGCAATCTACCAATTTGATGGCCATAAAGTAACAGATCAATTCATTTCATTAGTTAACCCAGAACGAGAAATTCAACCTTTTGTAGTTAATCTTACAGGCATTAATTCTAACATGCTTAAAAATGCACCTAAATTTTATGAGGTTGCAAAACGCATTGTTGAGATTACGGAAGATTGCATCCTAGTCGCCCATAACTCATCATTTGATTATAGAATCCTTAAAACTGAATTTAAACGTTTAGGCTTTCCATTTAAAAGAAAACACTTTGTACTGTGGAACTTTCTCAGCAGCTCATACCAGATATGGCATCATATAGCTTAGGTAAACTAACGCGTGCTTTAGGAATCCCAATGAGCGATAGACATAGAGCTAATGGTGATGCTATGGCTACTGTAAAGTTATTTAAGATGTTACTGAACAAAGACCTAGATAAGGTCATTGTAAAGGATGCTATTAAGATTGAAAAGAAATCTAACATCGCTACCAATCTTAAGGATATTATAGAAGAACTACCTTCGGATACGGGTGTGTACTACATTCACAATGCAAACGGTGAAATCATTTACATTGGTAAGAGCAATAACATTAGAAAACGCATTATACAGCATTTTACAGGAACAAATTCTAAGTCTAAAAAAATTCAAAAATTAGTTAGTACTGTAACTTATGAAAAAACAGGAAGTGAATTAGCGGCATTATTAAAAGAAAGTGCCGAAATAAAGGCAAACAAACCTATTTTTAATAGAGCCTTACGACGAACTGTTTTTACACACGCCTTATATAGTTCTACCGACAAGAATGGTTATGTCAACCTTTTTATCGATAAATCCAATAGAGAAGACAATCCTATTACAACATTTAGCAATAGAGCTAGTGCGAAACATTTTATGTTTAAAGCCGCAGAAGATTTTAATTTGTGTCAAAAACTCACTGATTTATATGACACAAAAACAAGCTGTTTTAAATATGAAGTAAAAGAATGTCTTGGAGCTTGCATTAATGAAGAGCCTATAGAATACTATAATGAACGCGTAGATACACTTATAGAGAAATTTAGTTACGCAAATAAAGACATGCTTATCATTGATAAAGGTCGGAGTATTGAAGAAAAAAGTGTGTTTTTAATTGAGAATGGAATTTTTAAAGGGATGGGATTTTTTGACTTAAACCATCAAATTAACAATAGAGCTATCTTAGCATCTCTTATTACTCCAATGGAAAACAATAGAGATACGCAGCATATTATTCAAAGTTATATGAGGCGAAACAAAAGACTCAAAATTATTGATTTAAATTGAAATATATGATTTATAGATTTACAATTGTAGCACTATTAATTACTTTTTAGGTTTTTCCCAAGATTATAATGTGGCTATGACCGTTACTAAAAGTGATTTAGAACTCAACTCTTATTCTAAAGACTCTACAGCAAATGCCTTGGTTATATATGATTACGGAAATAGTTTTATAGATGAAGAAAGCTTTTGGTTAAGATTTCAAACCGAACAAAAGATTAAGATTTTAAGAACAGAAGGTATTGATAGAGGCCAATTTGAGGTTCAACTTTACAAAGGAAAATCTTCTAAAGAAAAAATTAAAAATATAAAAGGCACAACCTATAACTTAGAAAATGGTAAAATCGTAAAAACACATTTAACAAAAACAGCCATTTTTGAAGAGGAAAACGAAAATTATACATTAGTTAAATTTGTTTTGCCTAATGTAAAAGTAGGAAGTGTAATAACCGTAAGCTACGAAACACAATCTCGATTTACAACTAAATATCAACCATGGTTTTTTCAAGGTAACGATCCTGTTTTATACAGTGAATACAACACAAGTATTCCTGCTAATTATGAATACCATAAAAAACTTGTGGGTAACATCCCCTTAGACACACATGATTTGAGTATAAAAAGAAATTGTTTAGTACTTGGATATGGAGCAAGCGCAGATTGTACTATTTCTAAATTCATTATGAAAAATATTCCTGCTTATAAACCTGAAGATTATACAACCACTGCTCTAAATTATATTTCTAGAGTAGAATATGAAATGAGTGTTTTTAGGACCTTTGATGGTAAAATTGATGAAATGTCTAAAACATGGAAAGACGTTGATAAAGAGTTAAAAATTGATTCCGATTTCGGAGGACAAATCAGCAAAAGGAGTCTCGTAAAAGGTGTTTTACCCGATTCTATTTCTTCCATTTCCGATAACCTTACAAAAGCAAAATCGATTTACAAGCATGTTATTAATAACTATAAATGGAATGGAAAATTTGACCGCCATGATGTTTCTGTAAAAACACTGACTAAAGAAAAAGTAGGTAGCGCATTCGAAATAAATCTATTATTAGAGAACCTCTTGTCTAGTGAAGATATTAAGGTCTTTCCTGTTTTAATGTCCACTAGAGGAAATGGTTTAGCTACGAAAGTATATCCTGTACTGACGGACTTTAACTATGTAATAGTCAAAGCTATAATAGATGATGAAATTTATTTTTTAGATGCCACAGACCCTTACCTAGCCTATGGAGAACTACCATTTAGAGCTTTAAACCAATATGGACGACTAATGGATTTTGAGAATGGTAGTTATTGGGAAAACATTACCGTTAAAGATTTTTCTATGCGAATACATCGTGTTGCGCTCTCTTCTTTAGAAGATGAACAATTAATTGGTAATATTCAAAGTACATTTAGAGGTTACCATTCTCACAATCCTAAACAACGATATGACGAGAATCCAATTACTTATTTAGATAAAAAAATAAATAATCACACAGACATAACTATTGATAATCTAGAAGTTATCAATTTCAATACGTCTGAATCAAATTTTAATGAGAGCATGGATATTGTTCTTGAACCCGAATTTATTGGTAATAAAATATATTTGAATCCGTTTATCATTAAATTTTTTGAAAAAAACCCCTTTCAACTTCAGGAAAGAACCTACCCTATCGATTTTGGTTATAAAGACGTTTATAACTATAGTATGAAAATAAATCTTAATGAAAATTTAAAAGTTCTCGAAATTCCAAAGACTGTTAATTATGCATTACCAAATCACTCTGGTAATCTTATATTTAATGCAGAGCTACAAAATAATGAGCTTATACTTTATTTTAAAGTTACATTTAGCCTGCCAATTTATCCGGCTGAATATTATCCGTATTTAAAGTCGTTTATGGATAAAGTTGTCGAACTTCAAAACAACACTGTTATTATTTTAGAAAAACAATAATTTAACTTTTCGTACATTTAGAATATGGAATCGAATAAGAAACATACTTGGAAATCGATACTTCACGAAGTTATCTATGAAGCGGATACTCCTTCTGGGAAGCTTTTTGATATTTTATTGTTAGTATTTATAATACTCAGTATCGTTTTAGTAATGTTAGAGAGTGTGGTAAGTATCGACAGAGAATACCATAGACTCCTGTATATCGGAGAGTGGATTGTAACCATATTATTTTCTATTGAATATATTTTAAGGATTGTTTCTGTAAAAAAACCACTTAAATACATCTTTAGTCCATTCGGTATCATCGATTTTTTATCGACTATACCAATGTATTTATCATTCTTCTTTGTAGGATCTCAAGCTCTAGTAACACTAAGAGCCTTACGATTACTTAGAGTTTTCAGAATTTTAAAATTAGCGAGATACTTAGGCGCCTCAAACCAACTCAAAGATTCCATTGTTGCAAGTCGTGTAAAAATTATGGTATTTTTATTTGCTGTCATGATTTCTTCTGTAATTTTTGGTACCATTATGTATTTAGTTGAAGGAGAGGCTAACGGTTTTGATAATATTCCTAAAAGTGTGTATTGGTGTGTGGTTACCCTTACCACTGTTGGTTTCGGTGATATCGCACCACAAACCGCACTAGGCCAACTCATCACAACGTTTATCATGATATTAGGTTACGGTATTATCGCTGTACCTACCGGAATTGTCTCTGCCGAATACGTTAGAACTAACCAAAAAGCAGACAAAGAAAATGAAGCCTTAGAGCAAAATAAAAATGAAGCAGTGAAATTGGATAATGATAATATAAAAGTTCATCTTAACTCGCAACACTGTGATTATTGCAACGTTTCAAACCATAGAGATAATGCAGATTTTTGTTATAATTGCGGACACCCACTTCACCATTAATTTGTAGATATTATAATGTCTAAAACACCCCAAAACTTTGTAATTGCCATTGTTGGCCCGACTGCTATTGGTAAAACGGCGTTAAGTATAAAACTGGCTCAACATTTTAATTCTGAAATTATATCGGCAGATTCTCGTCAATTCTTTAAAGAAATGGCTATAGGAACTGCGGTGCCTTCCAAAGAAGAATTAAGTGCCGCTCCACATCACTTTATTCAACATAAATCAATTAAAGAGTATTTTAGTGTTGGTGATTTTGAACGGGAAGCGATTTCTAAAATCAACGATTTACATCAAAAACATCCTATTGTAGTTATGGTTGGTGGCTCTGGATTATATGTAAAAGCTGTAACCAAAGGTTTAGATTATTTTCCAGAAGTGGATGCCAATATTAGAGAAAATCTTAACCTTCAACTAGAAAATAGCGGCTTAATTCCATTGCAAGAACAGCTTAAGACCTTAGATTTAGAAGCTTACAATACAATTGCCATAGATAATCCTCAACGCGTTATTAGAGCCTTAGAAATTTGTATTGGTACAGCTAAACCGTATTCTTCTTTTCTTACTAATTCAGAAAAGAATAGAGAATTTAAAACCATTAGTATTGGCTTAAGTGCAGATCGCTCTATGATTTACGATAGAATTAATCAACGTGTAGATATAATGATCGCTAACGGCCTACTAGAAGAAGCTAAATCACTTTTGCCGTATAAAGATCTTAATGCATTAAACACGGTTGGGTACAAAGAGTTGTTTGCTTATTTTGAAGGTGAATCTACTTTAGAGTTTGCTATTTCTGAAATTAAAAAAACACAAGACGCTTTGCAAAAAGACAACTTACTTGGTTTAGAAAAGACGACGCAATTACTTGGTTCGATTATGAGACTAACATTGAAGCCATCCTAAACCATATAGACACTCAAATTAAGTAATACACGGCCGTATAGAAACAAAAAATCCAGCTCAATGAACTGGATTCTTTATATATAAAGTAAAGGCTTATTTGTTATTAATAACTAATCTGAAGCCTTCACCATGAATGTTTAAAATCTCAACATTTGGATCTGGTTTTAAGTATTTACGTAATTTAGCAATATACACATCCATACTTCTAGATGTAAAGTAATTATCATCTCTCCAAATTTTTGTTAATGCTAATTCTCTCGGCATTAAATCATTTTCGTGTAATGCTAATAAGCGTAACAATTCATTTTCTTTTGGAGATAATTTAGAAGGTTCACCTCCATCAAACTTAAGGAAACGTAGTTTAGAGTTTAAATCAAAACGACCAATCTTAAATTCAAATTGTTTACTATCTGCAACAGTATCTTTTGCTTTACGTTGCATTATCGCTTTAATCTTCATTAATAAAACCTCACTATCAAAAGGTTTATTAAGATAATCATCTGCTCCTACTTTATAACCTTTTAGTACATCTTCTTTCATGGCTTTAGCCGTTAAGAATACGATAGGCACATCTTCATTTTTTTCTCTAATTTCTTTGGCTAATGTAAAACCATCTTTATAAGGCATCATAACGTCTAAAATACAAAGATCATAATCGTCCTTCTTGAACTTTTCAAAACCTTCCATGCCGTTTTTAGCATGTACTACGTCGTAATCGTTCATCATTAAATAATCTTTTAAAACAGTTCCAAAATTGGGATCGTCTTCTACCAAAAGAATTTTTTTGTTTTGCTCTTCCATAATTCGTTTTTATGATATTAACGGCATCTTTATTATAAAAGTGCTGCCTTTTCCTTTTTCACTTTCTACTGATATATGACCTTGATGGTCTTCTACTATTTTCTTAACATATGCCAAACCTAAGCCGTGTCCTTTTACATTGTGCACATTTCCTGTATGTTCTCTATAAAACTTCTCAAAAACACGTTTTGCAACGGCTTTAGACATTCCGTTACCTTGGTCTGCTATTTTTACAATGATATTGTTACCTACATTTTCTGTATATACATCTATTTTTGGTGCATCATCCGAGTATTTAATAGCATTGTCTAATACATTAACAATAACATTTGTAAAATGCGTATCGTTTGCCAAAACAGATGTCTGTTCAGCTTTTAAATGTGTTTTTACATAACCTTTTCTATCTTCAACTATTAATTCTACGTGCGTAATGGCATCTTCTACTAGCTCGTGTAAATCTAGACGTTCCTTGCTTATATTTAGCTCATTCTTATCTAACTTAGAAATACGCAACACATTTTCTACTTGGGCATGCATACGCTTATTCTCTTCTTTTATCATTCCTAAATATCGCAACACCTTTTCTTGGTCATTGATTATTTTAGGGTTTTTATTGAGTCTAAAGCCAAATTAATTGTGGCAATTGGTGTTTTAAACTCATGCGTCATATTATTAATAAAATCCGTCTTAATCTGTGATATTTGACGTTGTCTTATTAATTGATAAATAGCACTAGTATAAGCAATAATTATAACACCTGTAAATATTATTGAAAGTATAATCATCCAAAATATTGATGATATTAAATACTTCTTTCTTTCAGGAAAATCAATCCAAAGATTATAACTACTTTCATTATTATTATCTAAAAATATCTTAACTCCATGAGCGTCTGGTGACATTTCAAAATTTTGAGACTGCACTTTTGTTGCTAAATCATTGTCATAAATGGCAAATTCAAAATCTAAACTTACACCTTCGTCTTCTAATTCACGTCTTAAAAAAGTTTCAACCTGTTTTGCTGTAACACGGTTATAAACCAATTTGTCTTTTAATAAATCTTTAAAAGAATCTTCATAAAACTGTTTATCAAAAGCATTTAAAGAAGAATATTCTCTTATTCTAGTTTCTGGGTCTATTCTCCTTACGCCATCAATAGTTGTAATATTATAAGTCTCTGTAATACGCTCACTATATAACTTACTGATACTAAAACTATCCGCATCAATCTCATTAAATAATGAAGGCACCTTAAAACGTTCTTCTAAAACAGTATTGCGATGTACAATGGTTTTATCATTAATATCATCATCTTCCGCAATTAACAATTGTTTAATGATGGAAGAATCCATCTTATTCTCTTTATTTAGATACGGTCCTATTTTATCGAAATAATTTCTAAATTCATATTCCTCAATTGCTTTAGAAACGTAACTTAGTGAACGCTTTACGCTAAACGTAAAGTTTTTGTCTTCATTTATTATACTGTTATTTATAAAAAATGATTGTACAAAAATAATCCCAATGAGAGATAAACTCATTAAAACTATCAATAACACAAATAGCTTTTTGCTCATCAGTCAAATTTAACATTTTAACATTTAGTATAAATTAGGTTTAACCTAACGTTAACAAATGAAAGTAAATAATTAGTGTTTTAATATTTTAAGTAGCATATTATGAATATCTCGCACTTGCTTCTTCGCTTTTTGAAGATCATCATTAACAATAACAAAGTCAGATTTTTCTATTTTATCTGCATCAGACCATTGATTTTTCATAATAGCCTTAACTTTTTCCTGTGATACATTATCACGTTTCATAACGCGTTGCATTCGTAGATCTTCATCTGCAACAACCGTTATAATATAATCGTATTGGTCTTGTAGATTGTTTTCGAAAATAATGGCGACTTCCTTTATAACGTATTCTGAATCTTGGCTATTAAGCCAGCGTTTAAAATGCGATGCTACTTTAGGATGCACAATAGCATTCATTTTAGAAAGCAACGTCTTATCATTAAATATTTTTGAAGCTAAATACGGTCTATTCAAGATGTCATCAACGTAAGCCTTTTCCCCAAATAAGCTTATTAACTTTCGCTTAATGACTTTTGAGCGGTTCATCAGCTTTTTTGCTTCGTCATCAGCAATGTACACAGGAATCCCGAATGATTTAAAATATTCTAAAATAGTGGATTTACCACTGCCAATTCCGCCTGTTAATCCTACTATCATAATTAGAGTTCAATAAAATCTATTTGTTTTTGTTTTATATTAACATGTTTTATAAAATTGGGTTTCTTAACCACTTTTGGTATTAGAAAAGTTTGATTTTCTTCTAATTCGGCATAATTACATTCAACTTTAAAGTCTAAAGCTTTTACGACATCATAATTTTCTAAATCTACATAATACGAAAGTGTAACAGCTTTAGGAAAGTAATTAATTGTAATATTTTCTGGCTGATTCGTTATTACAATAGGCACTTCTATTATGCCTTCAGTAAAACGCGTAACATTACCTGTTACCTCTAGTGTTTTTGGAAATACATCAATATGATCATACTCGGAAATATCTAACCTCACAATATGTTTAATATCACTCTTTATCTCATTTAGCACCAAAGCTTCTGTAGTTACAGAATCGATTTTGTCCACCTCTTCTAATGAGCCTACTACTTTTACACTATCTATATTAAAACTAAATTCCCCTTTTAAATCATAGCCTACAGCGTAATTAATAGCTTTCTTAAATCTTATAGGAACTGTCTTTGAAGCTCTTTTTGAGTAGGCAATTAATAGTGTATCTGGCATTATCGAAATAACCTCGTAAGCACTACCCAATTGACTCTCTATAAGATATTTATGCTTTAATACATCGAATACAAAATTTTGAGATTTTAAAGTCACCTCATTTTTTGCATCTACTTCTAATTCTTTAGAGTTATTAAACATAAAGGGCATTAATGAAAATCCTTTTGATTCTACATAAGCTTGAATATAGTTCGTAGAATCATTTTTTAAGAGTATCTCGTCATCAACATTAACCAAATTAACTTTTAATTTTATGGTTTGTTTGTAGTCATTAGACAATTTTGAAAAAATAAGAAACACGAAGGCCACCACGAAAAATAAAGTAAACCGCTTAAAGTTCTTCTTTTTTAAATGGTCTAGTATGTTTAAGTTCTTCTTCGTTTTCATTTATTATTTAAAAAATAGTTGTGGGAATGAGTCTTCAGGTTTCTTTTTTAATATAACCAAATTAAATGTCGATTTCAAAAAACCGAGGCCATATCCAAAAAACTGAATAATTATAGCTAACAACGCTTGAAAAGCAATACTTATACTTCTATTTGACGTTAAAGCCAATATAAAAGCTGTAGCAAAATATAATTCATAAAAATACAACAGAAGATGCATTTGAAAAATCGCCATTACAATTGAAACTATAAAACCTAAACTAAACAGTGTGGGAAACCAATAGACTATACTTTTAGAATTTGGATGCCATTGATTAAGAATAGGTCTTACCATACCAAATTTATGAACTTGCTTGTAAAACTTAGACCAAGAAATACGTCGTTTGTGATAAACTAATGCATTTTGAATCAGAGTGGTTTTAAAACCTAATTTACGTAATCGTAAGGATAAATCGGGATCTTCGCCAGGATGAATTTTACCAAATCCACCTGAAGCCAAAAAAGCCTTTTTAGACAAACCCATATTAAAACTTCGCGGTTGAAAGTCTTCTACATTTTGCTTCCCTCCTCTTATACCTCCTGTGGTAATAAAAGACGTCATGGCAAAATTTATAGCTTTTTGAAGATTAGAAAACGAACTATGAGCAGCATCCGGACCACCAAAACATTCATAATATGAGGTCTCTAAAAACGTTTTCACTTCTATTAAATAATTTGAAGGTAACAGTACATCTGAATCTAAAATGATAAAATAATTTCCTTTAGCCATCTCCATACCATAATTCCTAGAATCTCCTGGCCCTGAATTCTCCTTAAAATAATAAGAAATATCGAGCTGATGATTAAACAACTCTACAACAGGTTCTGATGTTTCGGTTGAGCCATCTTCTACGATTACTATTTCATAGGTATGCTGACCTTCAAAATTTAAAAAACTTTCTAGCAGTTCTTTAATTTCGTTGGGTCTGTTATAAACAGGAATAATAAATGAAAAATCAATGGCCTTCATAAGTCACAAAGGTAATTAAACCAAACACAATTTTTAACAGTTACGATAGCTTAAAATAAATTCAAAATTTAGAAATGAACCCAACTGCCTTTTATTGATTTTAGAGCAAAAAAAAGCCGCTAAAATTAGCGGCTTTTTAAGAATTATAAAGTTAATAAGCTTATTGCTTAATCACTCGTATAGTTTCAGTCACATTTGCTATAGTTACTTTAACAAAGTAAGTACCTGTTTGCAAGTTAGACATATCTAAATCACTATCAACAGCATTAGGTGTTACTCTTAATACTTCTTGACCTAGCATATTATACATTGCCACCTGCTCTATTGTATTTTGAGCATTTAAGGTTAATGTATTTTTAACTGGGTTTGGATAGTATGTGAAAGCAGCTTCGCTTTCGTAATTAATAGTACTTAATACTTGGTTAGTAGAGATATCTAAACAAAATGAACCTTGTCTAGTATCACTATAACCATCTACTTGTACATAATACGTTTCACCAACTGTTACTGCTAAATCTGTAATTAGAGAATTCCAAGAAGATCCATTTGATAAAATTGTAACTCCTTCATCTTGACTACAATCCATTTGCACTAAACTACCTGGCATACCTGAATAAACAGCTAATTCAGAATCTAGTAAAGTACCACCTGCAAAGTCTGTAGAAACATCAACGCTAGCAACACCTGCAGGAACTGTAAAAGTAAACCAAACATCATTATTTGCTGTTGCATCTTCAAAACAATCTCCTACTGTCTCTCCTGAATCAGTTGCAGACAAATTAGTTGCATTAGTATTTGTGCCATCGCAATACCCTTCATCAACTGTAATTGCTATTGCAGTAGCAATATCGTCATTTACAGGAGGGCATGCTAGTTGTGTTAATGCTTCACTTGATTGCTCACACGTTGCATCATTATCATCTGCAATTGTAATCACTACATCTGTAGCATTTGTATATGGACCAAATGTTAAAATTGTCGCCTCTGTTGCTGCTTGAGCATCATTCCCTTGGTCGTCAGTTACAGTAACAGCAGTAGCTGTTCCCATATCTGTAATATCTACTTCGATATTAAATCCACCACTAGTACCACAATCACTAACTACAGTATATGTAGCCGTTGCATTGGCACAAGTGTTTTCTGTAATATCTAAAGTGTAACCCACAGAATTTGGTGTTGCGAATGTAGAAATCACAATATAATATTTAGTTCCTCCAACAACATCTACACCTTCAATACCTCTATCAGCACTACCACTAGAACCTGCAAAACCTACACAAGCCGTTGCTTCATCCGTAGGACATCCATCTAATAAATGAATAGCAGACCACGTAGCTGTTAATTCTGTTAAATCTAAATTAATATTAGCATCTGCGCTTGGTGTATATGTATAAACAACGTCATTTCCACTTAAATAATTAGCATTACAAACACTATCACCATTCCCGAAAAAATTAGTATAATTAACAGTATCGTCTGTAGTGTTATATGGCAAAGTGTTTATAACAATTGGGTTTGCACAATCGTCACCAGGAACTGCTAAACGTGCTGTAACCGTTAACACACCCGATGGATTAGTTGTTGCATCCCATGCTCCTTCAAAACCTCCATACATATAAGGACCTGCGTTTAAAGTAAAACGACTAGCATAATAATAAGTTCCCTCGGTTAACCCAAGATCTTGCATAGCTACAGCAAATTGATCGTTGTTATTTCCAGCCTCTTCAGAGAAAAATGGTGCAATTTCCCAAGTCCAACCTGTACCAGATGGATCTGTATCTGTATCACTGTAACCAATCCACGCCTCAATACCTGCTGCTGCACCCGTAGTAGTGTCAGTTAAACCAGCTTCGTATACTTGTGCAAAAACCAATTGGTCAGCCGCTTCATTTTCAGCAAATGTTAATGCAGCAGGCCATTGTAAGTTGTAATAATCTAATGTCGTAGCTGCAGTTGGACAAAAATCTAAAACTGAGTCTAGCACAACATCGCAAGTATCTTCATTTTCATTTTCAAGCGTTAACACTACAGGTGTTCCAATAGGGAAAGGCCCTACAGTAACTTCACCTGTTGCTGTAACTGTTGTTGAAGCAACGCCTGCATCGTTAGTGATTTCAAGATTGGTAGAGTCTCCTAAATCAGTTACATCTACTAATATTGAGAATTGAGCGTTATCACAATCTTCAACTATTGAAGCAGTAGCTGCTGCTGGTGCACATAACGCACTTATTCCATTAAAAGTAACATTACCTCTAGACTGAAATCTAACTCCTGTTGGTGGAGCTAATGGGTCTGGATTATTTGCAGGAGTATCTGTTCTATAAACTAATGACAAATTAGCTGTAGGACCATCTGTTGCAGAAACACGATCAGATCCACCTCCATAATCTGCTTCATTTGCATCAAAAGCAATAATTAGATTATCTGTTCCATTATAGGTAAACGGAGTACTAAATGTAACTGTTAAAACATCTGCTGCTATTGTAACGGTTCCGTTAGTTAATACTTGTGTTAAAGTTGAAACATCTACCCAATCAGTTGTAGACTCGAATGAGGATTTAGTAGTATGTCCAATCCAAACATCTACCATTTCATCTGCAGATGACATATCGGCTCCTGTTATAAGCTGAAAATCCATCGATGTGATATCACCCGTAGAATTTATTTCCGAAGCCAAATAAATAGATTGACCATAAGAATAACCATAATAAGCTGTTACTGGAGGTGATTCAAAAGTCCCACCGTCGTTACCTGTACCTATGGTAACTTGAGAAAAAGAAAGCGATGTAAACAAAATCGCCATAATTAATGTAATTTTCTTCATATAAAATATATTTTAGTTAGTAATTCTTTAAAAATATGTTAATTATTCATATAAATCTGAGGTTTAACCTTCAAATCGTTTAAACGCAAAAAAACCCGTTTTAGCACTAAAACATCTATGTAAATTTAAACGTTTAACATTTGAATTTATTTATTCTTTATTTTCAACGCTATAAATACGGCATAACTTAGAGATTTAATAAAGTTTAAAACAAAAGGAAACCGCTAAAATTAGCGGCTTCCTGTATTTAATAAAGTGTTTAATGCTTATTGCTTAATCACTCTAATTGTTTCTGTAACGTTAGCTATAGTTACTTTAACAAAGTAAGCACCTGTTGCCAAGTTAGACATATCTAAATCACTATCAACAGCATTAGGATTAGTTCTTAATACTTCTTGACCTAACATATTATACATAGCAACCTGCTCTATTGTATTTTGAGCATTTAATGATAATGTGTTTTTAACTGGGTTTGGATAGTATGTGAATGCAGATTCACTTTCGTAATTTATTGTATTTAAGACTTGGTTTGTAGAAATATCTAAACAAAACGATCCCGTTTGCGTAGTATAACCCTCAACTTGTACATAATACGTCTCTCCAACAATCACTGCTAAATCCGTAATTAATGAATTGTAAGCAAATCCATTAGATAAAATAGTAGCACCATCATCTTGACTACAACCAATTTCTACTAAACTGCCAGGGGTACCAGAATAAACTGCCAATTCAGTATCTAATAAAGTTCCGCCTGTAAAATCAGTAGAAACATCTACAGTTGCAACATCTGCAGGAACGGTAAATGTAAACCAAACATCACTAAGCGCCTCTGTACCTTGAAAACAAGATCCAAATGCTTCAGCAGAACCTGATGCTTGAATATTATTTGCATTAGTATTTGTACCATCACAAAATCCTTCATCTACAGTAACTGCTATGGCTGCAGCAATGTCGTCATTGACAGGAAATACAAATGTGACAAATGTTTGTTCTGCACAATCAATTGATGCCCCTACACTGTTAAATGGTGTAATAGTTACATAATACGTAGTACCTTCTAATAACGCACCAATATTAGTCGTAGTAACATTACCTAATGTTTCAGAATAAACATCTGATAATCCAGAGGCAGTTCCTACAGCTACATCATAACCATCAATTAGGCCTGAAGCTTCTGACCATGAAATGTCACCTTCTAAAGTTACATTTTCAGTTGCAGATAACATAGCATCACACGATGGTGGACTAGATGCATCAAAGCTAACTAATAAATCTATATCAAAAAATATTACATCAAAATAACCGTCAAGATCATTCGAAGTAAGCGTTATAGTAGTAAAACCCGTAACATCTAAGCCGTTAAAGTCAGCATCACATCCAGCAGGAATCGTTGTTCCGTCTGAGGCACCACCTATAACTGCTAAATCAAAATCATACCAATCCCCACAATAAGTTGTACCACCTGTTGCACTATTATAGTGAACAGTAAATGTAGCTAATGAAATAGCTGTAATTGGGTCAGCACCATTAACAGTAATATCTGCGCTGTTAATTGTAAGGACAACCGCGTCATTATCTACTCCTGTAGTACCGAAATTTTGACTGATCTGAGAAAATCCTAGTAAGGATAGTCCAAAAAATAAAATTGAGAATGTAATTTTTTTCATAAAATAAATTTTAAGTTAGTTATTCTCTAAAAATATGTTAAATCTTTAGAATATAATTAGCTTTAACAACACAATCGTTGAAACACAAATATAAACGACAAAAAACACTGATTTATTCTTGTAAGTATTTTCAAACAATAGAATATGACGCCTAAATTAAATTTAAGGCAAAAAAAAGCTCTTACATTAAGGTAATGTAAAAGCTTAGATAAGTTAAAGTAAAGTGATTACGTGTTATTGCTTTTCTACAAAATTTTCTAGAACCACATCACTAACCCCCATATTACTAAATCCTCCATCATTATATAGATTTTGAAGTGTGACACGTTTGGTTAAATCACTAAATAATGTTATTGTATAATTGGCACAATCCATTGCCGTTGCGTTTCCTAATGGTGACATTTTTTCTGCATATGCAATGAAGCCATCAAATCCTTTAACACCTGTCCCAGCAGTTGTTGGTGTTGGTGATTGCGAAATAGTGTTGACTCTTACTTTTTTATCTCTACCAAAGAAATAGCCAAAACTACGCGCCACACTTTCTAAATAGGCTTTATTATCTGCCATATCATTATAATCTGGAAACACACGTTGCGCTGCCATATAGCTTAACGCCACAATACTTCCCCATTCATTCATGGCATCTGCTTTATAAAGTGTTTGCATTACTTTATGAAAAGACATAGCAGAAACATCGGTTCCTTTTTGTGTCCAAGCATAGTTTTGATCCGTATAATGTTTTCCTTTTCTTACATTTATAGACATACCGATAGAATGTAATACAAAATCTATTTTACCACCTAAAATTTCCATAGACTGTGCTACCAAGTTTTGTAAATCCTCTTCTGAAGTAGCGTCTGCAGGAACAATTTGTGAACCTGTCTTTTCTGCTAATTCATCTATTTGTCCCATACGTATGGAAACTGGTGCGTTGGTTAATACAAATGTTCCTCCTTCTTCATGAACGCGTATTGCTGTTTTCCAGGCAATAGAGTTTTCGTCTAATGCGCCAAATATGATTCCTCTCTTTCCTTTAAGTAAGTTGTATGACATGTTTACAATATATTTAGTTGATAGTTTGTTGAATTGTAAAGATTTCAAAGTTAATTAAACTTTAAACGTATTAATTGGTTCACATTTTTAGGTCGTCTATAATATGATCCCATTCATCTACCCAATTTCCGTCTTTGTATATAATCACCCCAAATTCTTGATGATAATATTTATATCCATTTTGTATGGTTTGATTGTCTGGAAAAATATAATCTGGAACACATTCGCCATTAATAATAACATGCTTTACATCGCATGGATCTTCATCATCTGCGCAACCTATAAACGCAAAACTTCCTATAAACAATAGGATCATAAAATAGTGTTTCATCTATTCAATTGAATCAGTTTAACAATTGTTTCGCATGTGCCATGGCAGAATCTGTAATTGTTAAACCACCTAGCATTTGTGCGACTTCAACTATGCGTTCGTCTTCGTTTAATTTTTTGAGTTGCGTATGCGTAATATCATCAATATCTGTTTTAAATACTTTGAAATGCGAATTGCCTTTCGCCGCAATTTGAGGTAAATGTGTAATAGAAAACACTTGCATGCTACTACTCATCTGCTTCATAATGTCTCCCATTTTATTTGAAATCTCACCTGAAACTCCGGTATCAATTTCATCAAACATTATAGATGGTAACTGAATATATTCTGCCAAAACAGATTTTATAGCTAACATAATACGCGATAACTCCCCACCAGATGCCGACTTTTTAAGCTCATTAAAGCTAGAACCTTTATTTGCCATAAATAAAAACTGCAAGCTATCCTTTCCGTTTTTTACAAACTGATCTGTTGGCTCTAATTCAACTTTAAACTTAGCATTTGGCATTCCTAAATCTGAAAGAATGGCTTCTAACTTAGATACAAAAACTGGAATTACTTTTTTTCTGTTTTTTGAAATCTTTAAAGCAATTTGATTTAATTTTTCGTTAGCTTTTAAAATCTCTTGTTCTTTATCTAGTATCGTTTGATCTAAACTTTCAGTGTCATCGATTTTAGATTGTAAATCTTTTTTGATTGTAATTAAGTCTTCGATTTCTGAAACGGAATGCTTTTGAAATAGATTGTTTACAATTTGAAGTTTACTATTAATACGTTCTAATTCTTGTGGATCTGTAGATAAATTATCTTCAAGATTATCAATTTCAATAAGTACATCATCTAATTCAATCCCTACACTAATGATACGTTCCTTTAAAGATTCGTAAGGTTTACCAAAAGTGGCTATTTTTGATAGTTCTTGTTTTGCAGAATTAATCTGATCAATTACGCCTAGTCCTTCGGCATCTAAAATGGCTTTAGCACTACTTAGCTTCTCACCAATGATTTCAACATTGTTAAGTTCTTCATATT
This sequence comes from Winogradskyella psychrotolerans RS-3, assembly GCF_000427335.1. Taxonomy (GTDB): domain Bacteria; phylum Bacteroidota; class Bacteroidia; order Flavobacteriales; family Flavobacteriaceae; genus Winogradskyella; species Winogradskyella psychrotolerans. The sequence goes on from NZ_ATMR01000180.1 coordinate 53,842, forward strand.
GATTTTCTAAATCTTCGAGATTAATTTTCTCTAAATTAATTTCATTTAATTCATTGGATAAAAACAGATTATAATCGTACTCTTTTATCAATTCAGCTTTAGACAGTTTTAATACTGCTAATGCTTTTTGAAGTTTTTTGAATACACTCAAACCTTTAGAAAATTCTTCTAAATTCAATTTATTATCCGCTAAGGCATCTATAACTTTAAACTGATAATCGTCTTGTGTTAACTGTTGTGTTTGGTGTTGTGAATGAATATCAATTAAATAACTACTTAACGCAACTAAACTCTCTAAAGTTACAGGAGTATCATTGATAAATGCTCTAGACTTTCCAGATGCTAAAATTTCTCTTCTAATAATAGTGTGCACGTCATAATCTAAATCTAGGGATTTAAATAGTGCCTTTAGATCGTAATTGGCAATATCAAAGGCAGCTTCTATAATGCATTTTTCTTCTGCAGTTTTCACCTGACTCAGATCGGCACGTTTCCCTAAAACTAAGGATAAACCACCTAATAAGATAGACTTACCTGCACCTGTTTCTCCTGTAATAATAGTTAAACCATTATTAAAGGATACATTTAACTCATCGATGAGTGCGTAATTTTTTATGTAAAGTGATGTTAACAAGCGCTTAAATTTATTGGTATTACAAAATTAAGTTTTTAAGGCTAAGTAATATGAAATTATAGTGGAAATATGTTTGAGGTATTAAAGCACTTCGACTAGATGCAATAACTTAAAAGACAGTCTGTAAAACAAAGACTAATACTTAATATTCCTCCACTTTTGAGAATGCATTGGAGCAATTCTATTTAAGATATCCATTGCATCTGTAATATTAACACTTGGTCCACCTGAAAGAATGTCCATTATTTCATCTGCTTTAGCATCAAAGAATACACGCATTAAGAATGAATTTGGTCTTGCTCTATGCACTTTTTGTAAAGCATCTAAAACAGAAATTATTTGAGACTTTCCTTCTTTTGCGCCTTCACTCATAATATCTAAACCTTCAATATGATATTTATACATCGCTAATCTCATATTTTTAAAAGAAGGCGACATTAGATTATCTATTAAAGCAAAACGCGACTGTAAGCCGTCTTCTAATTTCCAACCCTGACCATTAAGTTGTTGTGAGTAGCTCGCTATAGTTTGCGCTTGACTGAAATACTCATTACCTCCATTAAGCTCAAACGTATCTGCGTCTATTCCTAAAATCATATAGACATGAAATGACAACACAGAAATTAAGTTAGACTCAAACTGACTCTCATTAAAAACTAAATTCTGAAATTCTAAATATTCAAAATTAAAATTTCTGTCATTATAATTATAAACAGGAGAACTGTACGTGGAATTAAAAATAGGTCTAGAAGACGATACCTGAATCGATGCTGAAAACAAATTATTGCTTTGTTCTGTGACGTTAATTACCATACTGCAATTAATACGCTCTTGTTGACCAAAAGTCTTTTTAGTCCATTTGGTATTATTTACAAATTCTGTAAGTTGGTTTCCTAAGGTTTTAAATAAAACGTCATTTTCAGCTCCCGTTTGCTGCGCTATCACAGATACTGTGCAGTTTAACTCTTGAGAAAACGTTACAGAGGTCACTAAAAAAGCAAATAAAAAAATAGGTTACGCATGAGTTTGTTTTAGTATAAGGTGCATTAAATCTTGAGCAACGTCTGCTTTTGATTTTAATTCATTTTCAATAATGTCGTTAGAAGACGTTATAAATGTAACTTTATTTGTTGACACTCCAAAACCTGCTCCTTTATCTTGTAATGAATTTAAAACAATAAGATCTAAATTCTTAGATATCAGTTTTCCTTTAGCGTGTTCCAATTCGTTATTAGTTTCCAATGCAAAACCAACTAAAAATTGATCTTTTTTAATCTCACCAAGGGATTTTAAAATGTCTTTAGTTTTTTCTAACTCAATAGTAAACGTGGTTTCTTTCTTTTTATTTTCTCATCAGCTACATTCTTTGGCCTATAATCTGCCACTGCAGCAGAAAGAATAGCAATATCTGAGGTATTGAAATGCTTATGCACCTCATTATACATGTCTTCTGCAGTTATTACAGGTTTAACCGTAACAAGATGATGTGTGATTTTTTGATGTGTTGGACCTGTTACCAGAACAACCTCAGCTCCTAAATTAGCGGCAGCCTTTGCTATTTCGAAGCCCATTTTTCCGCTAGAATGATTGCCAATAAAACGTACAGGATCTATAGCCTCATAAGTTGGACCAGCGGTAATTAATACACGTTTCCCTCTTAAAGGTAATTGATCTAAGATATCATTTTCAATATAAGCTACAATTTCTTCAGGTTCTGCCATACGACCTTCACCAACTAAACCGCTTGCGAGTTCACCCGTTCCGGCAGGAATAAGTTTATTTCCGTAAGATGTTAGTTTTTCAAAAGAAGCTTTCGTAGAATCGTGCTTATACATATCCAAATCCATTGCAGGTGCAAAATAAATTGAACATTTAGCAGAAAGATACGTTGCTAGAAGGATATTATCACAAACACCATTTGCCATTTTAGCCATCGTATTTGCTGTAGCAGGAGCAATCACAAAGAGATCTGCCCAAAGGCCTAAATCGACGTGGTTATTCCATATTTGGTTATCGTCTTCTTCATCTGTAAAAGAAGAATACACCGGATTTTTTGATAATGTAGAAAGCGTAAGTGGAGTTACAAACTCTTTAGAAGCAGGCGTCATAACGACTTTGACGTTAGCGCCTGCTTTAATGAATAATCTGACTAAACTGGCAGATTTATAAGCGGCAATACCAGCAGTAATGCCCAATAAAATATTCTTATCCTTTAGAATAGACATCTAAGGCTTTAGATTTATGGTTGAGGATCCTCAGTATTTCTGTGATAGATCTTATTATCTAACCACTCCTTTACTGCTAAAGCGTGTGGCTTTGGTAATTTTTCGTAAAACTTAGAAACTTCAATTTGTTCTTTGTTTTCAAAAATTTCTTCAAGACTATCATTATATGTAGCAAACTCTTCTAGTTTGTCTATTAACTCACGTCTGATGTCAGTATTAATCTGCTCTGCACGTCTAGAAATTACAGAAATTGCTTCATAGATATTATCTGTTGCAGCATCTATTTCGTTTCTGTTGTAAGTAATTGTACTTACTGGTGCATCTGTCTTTTTTAAATCCATCGTTATAATGTTTAACTTTTAGTCGTAAACGTATTTAATTGTTCTTGTAATTCTTCATTCATTAAAGTAGCCGCTTCCATATATTCTGATTCTGGATATGACTTCTGTAATACTTTATAATAACCTATAGCCTCTTTTACACGCTGCTCTTTTAAATATTCAATACTTAAAATAGCCAAGTTATATGCCGAATCAAATCTGTAATAAACAGCTTCACTTCTTAAAGAAGCACCAGGAAACTCAAGTAAAAAGTTATTAAACGATTTAATTGAAGCCTTGTATTCTCTAATTATATTGTATTGCTTTGCAATTTCGAAAGCTTTTTTCTCTAGTTTAAAATCTAGCTCTTTAACTAATTCATTAGCGTCAGCTAAATATTGTGAATTAGGATACTCATTAATGAAAATTTGTAATTTTTCTATAGCTTCAACCGTTTCCTTCTGTTCTTTAGAATACGCAGGAGAATTAAAATAATACCCTTTGGCAGCTAAAAACGAAGCTTGTTCTGCTTTTTCACTTTGAGGATAAATATCTGTAAATTTATCAAAGTGATAACTTGCTTCGTAATACGTTCCTAATTGATAAGAACACATCGCATGCATAAAGGTTAATTTTTCGGCCTGTGGTTTTCCTCTATATTGTTGAAGTATTTGATCTAACAATCTATAAGATTTATTCCACTTTTCAGCGTCATAAAGTTCTGTAGCCAATTCAAATTTCGCAGCAGTATCTTCAGATTTTAGTGTTTTCTGAAAGTCACTACAAGAAATAAATAGAATACTGATAAGTAGTATGTAAAGTCCTCTTTTCATTTGGTCACTTTAATTGCTTTGCATCTGTAAAATAGAATGTGCTATTAAATAACAAGCTAATTCCCTAAATTTTAAACAGAATGCAAAAGTAAGCATTATTAACGGATTTAAAAAACAATTATTGTCCGCTAAATTAAGCGTTGTATCTAGCCTAAATACCTATTTATATTAAGTTTAACTTTTTCCTAGAGTTTTTAACTCTGATTTAATCCTTGCCTTTAAGTTATCTGTCGCTTCAACAAGTGGCAAACGCACATGTAAATTTGAAATTTCTAAAGCACTTAAAACTGCTTTTATACCAGAAGGATTGTTTTCAGAGAAAATAAGTCCGGTTATTGGCATTAACTTAAAATGGATATCATAAGCCTCCTTAGCTTTACCTGCAATCCCTAAACGAATCATTTCCGAAAACTCTTTAGGTAATGCTTGTCCTATAACAGAAATAACACCAGAGCCACCAGCTAAAGCGACACCTAATGCTAAGTCATCATCACCAGATAACACTAAGAAATCGTTAGGTTTAGTTCTTAATAATTCTAAATATTGATGCACATTATTTCCTGCTTCTTTAACCGCAACGATATTATCACAATCTTTAGCTAACCTCAACGTTGTTTCAGGAGACATGTTTGACGATGTTCTACCTGGTACGTTATATAAAATAATTGGTATTGGAGTTACGGCAGAAATGGCTTTAAAATGTTGATAAATTCCCTCTTGCGTCGGTTTACTGTAATAAGGAGAAACTGATAAAATACCATCAATAGCAGAAAAATCTGTTGACTTAATTTCATTGATAACATTTGCAGTATTATTACCACCTATACCTAAAACTAATGGTAATCTTCCATTATTAATTTTAGCAATGAACGCTATTAACTCCTTTTTTTCTTCTGGAGTAACGGTAACACTCTCCCCAGTGGTTCCGCTAATTACTAAATAATCCGTGCCGTTGGCAATGTTATACTCTACTAAACGCTCTAATGCATCAAAATCGATACTTAAATCTGCGTTAAATGGTGTGATTAATGCCACACCAGTTCCTGTAAATTTGGTCATTATAATTTGTTTAAAATATTTAAGTATTTTTTTAACTCTTGCTTAAAAATATTGATATCCCTTAATTCTACATCTATTATTAAATCATATAAACGTTCGTCTTCTTTACTTATTCCGACTTTAAAATTCGCTTTAGACGCTGCCGTCATGAGGTTTAATTGCAACACTTCATTTTTAAAAAAGCAAATAAGCATATCATAAGGCTCGTTGATAAAAGCTTCTAAGTCGAGATTTTTTATTTTTCCTTTCCAGCCAAAGTCTTTTGGACTAAAATGTACATTCCATTTATTGTGTTCTAATTTGTCGTCTAAAGTAAAAGCAATAATTTTATGCTTTGGTGAGACTAAACCCAGTTCTTTAAAATAAACTCTAAAAACCTCAAATTCATGAAATTCGTTCGCATTAAGAAGCACCGCAACTGTTTTTATTTTGTTATTATTAACAGTCGATTGACGAGTTGCCAATAAATTATTGACATATTTTCGATTAGATTTTTCTTTAAATGCTTTTAAAATCATTTACCTTTAGCCTTTGTGCAAATTTAATAAAAGCACTTACATTTTATTATAAACTTCTTATAAGTTATTCAATGACTAGTAAACATATTCTAAAACTCTGTTTATTGTTGCTCATTTTTTCTTGTGCATCATCAAATATTTCTAAAATTGAAGGCAAACGAATCGATATCGACGATAGCCTATCCTCCGATAAAGCCGTAGAAGACTTTATAACTCCTTACAGGCTTCACGTTAATAAAGATATGGATAGTATCATTTCTTATGCTCCAGAAACATATACGAAATCTGATGGAGAATTTAATACCGCGATTGGAAATTTAATGGCTGATGCTGTATATAGCGAAGGTAATCCTGTCTTTATGCAACAATCTAAAAAAAACATTGATTTTGTTCTACTCAACCATGGAGGTATTCGATCCATCCTTTCTAAAGGAAATGTTACAACCAGAACTGCGTATGGAATTATGCCTTTTGAAAATTCAGTCGTTGTAGTTGCTCTTAAAGGAGAGCAGGTTAATGAAATGATGGTATATCTTTCTAAGGCCAAACGCGCACATCCTGTATCGCATCAACTGCAATTAACTTTAGATAAAAATTCAGAAGTTAGTTCGGCTACTGTTAACGGTAAACCAATAGATGTTAATAAAACATATTATATAGCGACTAATGATTACCTCTATAATGGTGGTGATGGTATGGACTTTTTTCAAACCAATGAAGGTCTCTATGTCTTAAATTATAAAATTAGAAATGTATTAATTGATAACTTTAAAAAGACAGATACATTAAACCCTAAACAAGATCAACGTTTTATAAAATTAAAAGATTAAGCCATGAAGAGAAGACAATTTATTCAAAAATCTACAGCTGCAACAGTTTTGGCTGGTGTTGGTGGTTTAGGTTTACAATCTTTTAGTGCGCCAAGAACAAAAAAAATCACTATTCTACATACTAACGATGTGCATAGCCACATTGATCCTTTTGGTCCTGAGGATGGAAGAAATGCCAATAAAGGTGGTGTGGCAAGACGTGCGACTTTAGTTGAGTCTATTAGAATGGAAAACCCTAATACGCTATTGTTAGATGCAGGCGATATTTTTCAAGGAACTCCTTATTTTAATTATTATGGTGGTGAACTAGAGTTTAAACTAATGAGCATGCTAAAATACGATGTCGCAACTATTGGTAATCATGATTTTGATAATGGTATTGACGGGCTTTATGCTCAAATTCCACATGCTGATTTTGAGTTTGTATCGGCCAATTACGATTTTTCTAACACGGTAATGGATACACATGTTAAGCCTTATAAAATCATCATTAAGGATGGTATAAAAATCGGCATATTCGGTTTAGGAATCGAACTAGATGGTTTAGTAAATAAGGAGATGTATAAGGAAACCGTTTACTACAACCCTATTGAGATTGCGCAAGACATGTCTCGCATCTTAAAAGAAGAACAGTCTTGTGATTTGGTAATTTGTTTGTCTCATATTGGTTATCAATATAAAAATAATCCGGATAAAGTAAGTGACATTACTTTAGCAAGAGCTACTAAAGACATCGATTTAATTATTGGAGGACATACACATACCTTCCTACCAAAACCAACCATAGAAACCAACAGTATTGGTAAAAACGTATTAGTAAACCAAGTGGGTTGCTTTGGTCTATATCTTGGTAAAATTGACTTTTATTTTGAACCAGGTAAAAAAGTATCTGCTGAAGGAGCTTCTATTATAGTTTAATTAGCGCCTAAGTATTACTTAAAAACACAAATCGAAAATAATATATTTAGTTTAAACCCTTTTCTTATTTAAGATTTAGGCTTCAATAAGATCATCTGTATATGCAGGTGTTGGTTCCGTAACTAAATGCTGTGACTGTAAGTAGTAAAAGACAAATGCTATGACTAAAAAGGAAGAGTAAACATAGCCCAAATTATCATCCTTAAGGATATAAAAATAAGCTAATTGAATAATTTCTGAAAACATGATAAAGATTGAACCTATTAAAAAAAGCATTGCCTTATAATTATTTCTATACATGTAATTAATTAGCGCAATTGATAAAAGCAGCATTATAACAGCGTTATAAACATATTCTAAAGTGTACTCATAAAAGTTAAATGAATTTTCTGTAGTGCCTGATATTAATGTCACACAAAATATATCTAAAATCACAAGTATGATTATGGGAACTGTTAGTTGAGAAAAAACTGTTTTTAAATCTAAGTGAATAAACACTTTAACAATAAGTAAAGCATAAGAAATAATACTAAGTATGTTTACTATATAATATAAATAATCAGTTTGTCCATTCCTAAGCCCTGGTCTATACCAACCGACAAAACTTAATATTTGCGCTAAAGTAAAAACAACCAAAAACAATAAAAATAATTTTGATTTATTTTTGGTCCAACCTACATATAACACTGTAAGTAATATGAACGCAATAGCTCCTATAGTATCTCCTTCTACCTCTAAAGCAAAGCCTTGAAGTAAAATATAGGTACCACCTAAGAGCAGTAAAACTACTTTTAAAATTTTATTTAATAACATTAATCATCCCTTATTAACAAAGCAAATATAAACATTTTTTTTACATATAAACGTTAAAATTATGCTTTTCATCGAATAAACAACGATATTTTTGTAGGAAATTACTTAAGATTATTCAAAAACGACTCTTCCGTTAGTATTGGAACATTCAGACTTTCAGCTTTTACTCGCTTACTTGGCCCCATTTTATCACCAGCAACTAAATAACTTGTTTTAGATGAGATAGATGAAGACACTTTTCCACCATTATCTTCTATCAGTTTTTTAAGTTCATTTCTTGAGATACTCTCAAAAACACCCGAAACTACTATAGATAATCCTTTTAGTTTTTCGGTTTGGTTGGCTAGTTTTTCTGCAGAAATTTCTAATTGTACACCAAACAACCTTAAACGTTCAATAATTTGCTTGTTATCCTCTGAACTAAAAAATTCAACGACACTTTGTGCAATACGCTCTCCTATTTCATCAACCGTAACTAAATCTAACATTGAAGCAAACATTAGTGCATCAATAGACTTATAATGTTTGGCTAATTTTTTGGCAACTGTTTCTCCTACATAACGTATTCCTAATGCAAATAGTACGCGCTCAAACGGAATTTGCTTTGAAGCTTCAATTCCATTTACCAAGTTCTCTGCACTCTTTGTTGCCATACGTTCTAACGGAACCACTTGCTCCACCGTCAACTCATACAAATCTGAATAATTAGTAATCAAATCTGCCTTAACTAACAATGCTACCGTTTCACCTCCTAAACCGTCTATATCCATTGCTTTTCTAGATATATAATGTTGAATTCTACCAATAACTTGCGGAGGACAAGCCGTATAATTAGGACAATAATGTTTTGCTTCGCCTTCTAATCTAACGAGTTCAGTTTCACATTCTGGACAATTCGTTAAATAAAGTGTTGGCACAGAATCTAATGGTCGCTTAGATAAATCCACAGCAATTATCTTTGGGATAATCTCACCACCTTTTTCTACAAATACCTCGTCTCCTACTCTAATGTCTAATTTTTCAATTTGATCTGCATTATGAAGTGAAGCTCGTTTTACTATGGTACCAGCCAATTGCACAGGTTCTAAATTAGCAACTGGTGTTATAGCTCCTGTACGACCTACTTGATAGGTAATTTCGTTTAGCCTTGTAGACACTTGCTCGGCTTTAAACTTATAAGCCATTGCCCAACGTGGTGCTTTTGCTGTAAAGCCTAGCTCATCTTGCTGATAGAGATTATTCACTTTTACAACAACTCCATCAATTTCATAAGGCAAGTTATGTCTGTTTTCATCCCAATAATTAATGTATTCTAAAACATCATCAATGCTGTTCACCAATTTTGCTTCTTGTGGCACTTTAAAACCCCAAGCTCTGGCTTTTTCTAAACCTTCAGATTGCGATGTAATATTAAGATTGTTTCCAACTATACTATATAACAAACATTCTAAAGGGCGTTTGGCAACCTCAGAACTGTCTTGTAATTTCAAACTTCCTGAAGCCGTATTTCTAGGATTTTTATAAGGTTCTTCGTCATTAGCAACACGCTCCTCGTTCATTTTTAAGAACCCTTCTATTGGCAACACAATTTCTCCTCTAATATCAAAACGTTCAGGAAAATCGCCTTTTAATTGCAATGGCACTGTGTTAATAGTTTTTATGTTTGCGGTTACTTCGTCTCCTTGCACTCCATCGCCACGCGTAACTGCTCTTAATAAATTACCGTTTTCGTATGTAAGGCTAATGGAAGCTCCATCGTATTTTAACTCACATGTATAACTAACCTCGCCATCAACCATTTTTTTAACACGTGTTTCCCAATCCAACAAATCTTCTTTGGAATACGAATTATCTAAAGAATACATTCTAGAATCGTGAACTGTAGTTTTAAAATTCTTAGTAATTTCTCCTCCCACACGTTGCGTTGGTGAATTAGCATCGAAAAACTCCGGATTAGCTTCTTCTAAAGCTTGAAGCTCTTTTAGTTTTATATCGAAGTCGTAATCACTTATGGTCGCTTCATCTAAAATATAGTAATTGTAATTGTGCTGACGCAATTCTTCTCTGAGTGATTCTATTTGTTGTTTTGTGTTCATTATAATTGTCATTCCTGCACAGGCAGGATTCTTTTTTTTAGTTGAAACTTATTTTTATTTTAATAGATTACTGCCTGTGCAGGAATGACAAAGCTCTTTCTTCCCTTCAACATCCTATCATTCCCATTCAAATCTTTTAGCAACTCAACATTTTCAAAATTAGCATCAACTAATAACTGTTTTGTTTCCTCTCCAAGATATTGGTTAATTTCAAAATATAATTTACCGTTTGGTTTTAACTTTTTAACAGCAAAATCAGTAATGGCTTTGTAAAATATTAAAGGGTTATTATCATCTACAAATAAAGCCAAATGCGGTTCGTTATCTAAAACGTTAGGTTGTATTTCTTGTTTTTCTAATTCTCTTACATATGGTGGATTAGATACAATGATATCAAACTCCAAATCATTAAAAAACAAATCCCAATTAAATTCATCTAAAATACTTGCTTCAGTAAACTTGATTTCAACGTTATTGATTTCAGCATTTTCCTTTGCGACTTTTAGCGCTTCTTTACTTACATCTAAAGCATAAACTTTAGCGTTTCTTATCTTATTAGCTAGCGAAATTGCTATACTGCCAGAACCTGTGCCAATATCAAGGATTTTCAGAGACTTCTCGACTGTACTCGAAGAGACCGAACGAATTATCAAATCAACTAACTCTTCAGTTTCTGGTCTAGGAATCAACACATTTTCATTGACCTTAAATGGCAATCCGAAAAACTCTGTGTCACCTAATATATATTGAATAGGTTTTTGTTGTTTTAAATCTTCTAATGTTTTAAAAAACGTATCTGTTTCAGATTTTGTGATGGTGAGTTCTGGCTCTAATGTCAACTGAATTCTTAGCACACTCAAATAATGCTCTATACACAAATAGAAAAAACTATCTACTTCATGTTTACCATAAATAGCATCTAATTCTATATGAAATATATTCTGAAGGTCTTTTAAAAGCATATTACAAATTTTTAAGCATCCAAACGGTACATGAATAATGCCCCGTATTTCCCATTGGCTTCTCCAAACTTTTAAAACCTACTTTTCGGTAAAGTTTACGAGCATCTTCCATATATGGCAAAGTTTCTAAATAACAGTAATCAAAACCAGATTGTTTAGCAAAGTTGAGACATGTATTCATCATTTCACTTCCCAATCCTTTACCTCTGGCCTCTGGCATAAAATACATTTTTTGTAATTCGCACACATTGCCTTCATAGTTATCTAAAGGCGAAATTCCGGCTCCTCCAATAATATCATCTCCACGTTCTACAACAAAATAAGCTTTCTTTGGTTCATTGTAGGTTTCTGTCATGCAATCTAAAGCCTCATCTTCATAAGCTGTTCCAACTTTAGGAACACCCATTTCGATTAAAACATCCCGAATTGCTTTAGCAATTTTAGGATTGTCCTTGGCTTCAATTTCTCGAATAACAATAGTATCTTTACGCACTGAATTAACTTTTTTAGACAAAATCAAAAATACATATAAAAACAATTTTATGTTTAAAAGACTCTTAATGTTTTCCCTAACTTTTACACTACTTCTTAACTGTTCGTTTACAAAAAAGCCAGAGTTTGTTAGATTAGAAAACTTTAAGGTTATTGATTCTAACTCTAAAAACATAACCATCAGAACAGAAGCCTTATTTCTAAATAAAAATGATGTTGGTGGCACGTTAAAAACAGACGATCTTAAAGTATATATTAATGATTTGGAATTGGCGTCTGTAATTTCGGATGAATTTGATGTTCCTAAACGAGAGAATTTTACAATTCCGCTAACGGTTAAGATAGCAACCGATAGTATAATGACTGATGAAAACCTGGGAAGCTTATTAGGTAGTTTACTTTTTCAAAAACTAAAAGTGCATATTAAAGGTGAAATAAAATATAAAATCCTGGGCTATTCTTCAATATATTCGGTTGATGAAATTCAAGATGTAAAAATAAAGTTCTAATTGACAACTCACGAAACCTACATATCACGCTGTTTACAAATTGCCAAAAACGGATTGGGCACTACAAGGCCAAACCCTATGGTTGGTGCTGTTATTGTGTATAATAACAGCATAATTAGCGAAGGTTATACAAGCGCTTATGGCGGCAACCATGCAGAAGTTAATGCTATTAATGCCGTTAAGGACAAATCTCTATTACGCAAAAGCACACTTTACGTGACATTAGAACCCTGTAGCCATTTTGGAAAAACCCCACCTTGTAGCGATTTAATTGTAAAGCATAACATCCCAAATGTAGTGATTGGTTGTATTGATGATAATCCTGAAGTGGCCGGAAAAGGTATTGCCAAGTTAAAAGCATCTGGATGCCAAGTTACTGTTGGTGTTTTAGAAAAAGAATGCAAAACACTTCATAAACGTTTTTTTACCTTTTATAATAAAAAACGTCCTTATATTATATTAAAATGGGCTGAAACTCGCGATGGGTTTATTGCGCCTGTTGCTAAGGACGAAAAAAAACCTGTTTGGATTACAAATACATATTCACGTCAACTCGTGCACAAATGGAGAGCAGAAGAGCAAGCTGTTTTAGTAGGAACTAATACCGTTATTGAGGATAACCCGAGTCTAACCACTAGGGATTGGACAGGAGAAAATCCCATAAGAGTTGTTTTGGACAGGAATTTGAAATTAGATAAAAGTTATTCCGTTTTTAATGATGAAGCCGAAAATATAATTTTTCATGGTGAAAATGATTTATTTCCTAAAGTTGACGAGAATCAAAAAGGTTGGGCAATTTCCCGACCTTTACAAAGAGGTTATAATGCTGCCTATGCCCAAATCGATTGGAATTCGAAAACTTCAATAGCAAAACAAATATGTGATGCTTTATTTAAATTTCAAATTAATTCAATAATTATTGAAGGTGGAGCAAAAACACTTCAAACCTTTATAGATGAAGAGTTATGGGATGAGGCTAGAGTTTTTACGGGAACAGTTGAATTTAAGGACGGTACAAAAGCGCCAGAATTCAAAGGGAAATTTATTTCTGAATCTAAAATTAAAAATGATTTATTAAAAATATATGCAAAAGATTAAAACGCTCATTTTCGATTTTGGTGATGTATTCATTAACCTTGACAAACAAGGTGCCATGCAAAATGCCTTAAACCTATTTAACATAGATATTTTTGACGCTGATACAATTGAAACCAATGAGTTATACGAAGTTGGAAAAATTTCAACTGCAGAATTTATTCAGTTTTATAAAACTAAATTCTCTAAAATTAGTGAAACAAATCTTATCGACGCTTGGAACTATATACTAAAGGATTTTCCGAATCATAGATTAGATTTTATTAAGGATCTAGCACGTCAAAAAGATTATAAACTCATATTATTGAGTAATACCAATGATATGCATATCGATTTTATAAAAGCCAATGTACCTTTCTTTGAAGATTTTAAAAATTGCTTTGATAAATTCTACCTATCACAAGAAATTCAACTTAGAAAACCAAATACAGATATTTTTGAATTTGTATTAAAGCAAAACAATCTCATTGCGAACGAATGTTTGTTTATCGACGATACCAAAGCTAATACAGATACCGCTAAATCGATGGGTTTCCATACATGGAATATAGATGAAACCAAAGAAGATATAACCACTCTTTTTGAAACAAACAAAGAGCTCTTTTGATATATTTACTTATTAGCATATTAGCATCTACAGCAATTTTTGTTGTTTTTAAACTCTTTAAAAAATACGGAGTCAATACGCTTCACGGTATTGTAGTTAATTATTTTACCGCTTGCTTTTTAGGCTTTCTACTTTATAATGGAAGCATTGAACCTTCTGAAATCATAAAAACCAACTGGTTTATTCCGGCTATATGCTTAGGTTTTTTGTTTATTGCAATTTTTAACGTTATGGCATTAACAGCACAGAAAAATGGACTTTCCGTAGCTTCTGTTGCTAGCAAAATGAGCGTTATAATTCCGGTTATTTTTGGAATCATTGTTTTTAAAGAAAGTGTTGGTGCTCAAAAAATCATAGGTATACTATTAGCTTTAGTTGCGGTTTACTTAACATCTGTAAAACAAAAAGATAATACGATATTAACACAGTCTATCTATTTACCTGTTATCCTCTTTTTAGGTTCGGGTATTATTGATACGTCAATAAATTATTTTGCACCAAATGATAAAATAGCTTTATTTTCTGCTACCATTTTTGCAATGGCAGCAATCATTGGCGTCATCCTTTTATTAGGAAGCTTATTCAAATCTAAAGTTAGATTCAAGTTTATAAGTATTCCTTTTGGTATCGCTTTAGGTATCGTAAACTATGGATCCATTCATTTTTTACTGATGGCCTTACGTGTTGAAAACACAGAAAGCTCTACCTTATTTACTATTAATCATATTGCGATTTTAGCGCTTTCAACATTAATAGGATTAGTCTTATTTAAAGAAAAAATATCTAAGAAAAACTGGATAGGAATTATGTTAGCCTTAATTTCTATACTATTAGTCACTTTAGCATAATGGAAGACGATTTATATAAAACAATTACAAAACCAGCACAAGGAGAATTATTTAAAGATAAGAATAGTAAATTCTATGGATTTGCTTTTCCTGTAACGGACGAAGAGCAAATAAAACAACACATAGACCATTTAAAAAAAGAACACTATTCTGCCAGACATTGGTGTTATGCCTACCAAATAGGAACAGAAACGATTCAATACCGAGCCAATGACGATGGAGAACCTAACAATTCTGCAGGAATGCCTATATACGGACAAATTCAATCTTTTGAAGTCACCAACATCCTAATTGTAGTCATACGGTATTATGGAGGTGTTAAACTAGGAGTTGGTGGTTTAATAAATGCTTACAGAACAGGAGCACAATTAGCATTAGAAGCTTCAAAAATTGTGGAACGCACCATCAATAAAAAATTTAAACTCAGTTTTGAATATAAAAACATGAGTAAAGTGATGCGAATTTTAAAAGAAAACGATGTTAATATCACAAATCAAATTCTAGAATTAAATTGTTTACTAGAAATATCTGTCAGAAAAACCCACAGTTCTAAAGTTTTTGATTTATTCGATCAATTTTTCGGAGTTGAAATCAAAGAATTATAACGAATAATTTCGCAGTTTGTCTAAAAGATATTTTGGGCATCTAGTAGGTCGATTCCGCTTGACGTCGATAAATGCCAAAATTGTATTTCCAGTGGCTAACAGAACGTTAGATTCATTTCGTAATTCATACTCAAATTCAATAGAGGCTGTAGGCATCTTTTTGAGTGTTGTTTTTACTTTAAGCACATCATCATAACGTGCTGAATTTTTGTAATTTATAGATAAAGAAACCACCGGCAACATAATTCCATCAGCTTCCATCCCACTATAACTAAGCCCAAACTCGCGCAACCACTCGGTTCTACCTACTTCGAAATACACTGCGTAATTGCCATGATATACAACTCCCATCTGGTCAGTCTCTCCGTAGCGTACTCTAATAATAGTTTCATTATAATTCATATATAAATGTTTGATTAAGAAAAAATATTGTAATTTTAAATTGTTTTAAACATGAGAAAAAAATCTAAATATTCTATCTAATTTGATTTTTTATTAAGAATTTTGTTCACATATTTGCCCTGTTGAAAAACTACTAGAGAATTCCAATTCTCTTTTTTTGCTAATATAACTAACAACGAAAAACCTAACTTAAAGAATGGAGATCACAGCGCAATCTGTATGGAGTAATTGTCTCGCTTTTATTAAAGATAATATACAACCACAAGCCTATAAAACTTGGTTTGAACCTATAGATGCTGTAAAACTTTCCGGTAATGCATTGAGCATTCAAGTTCCCAGTAAATTCTTCTATGAGTGGTTAGAAGAGCATTATGTGAAAATCTTAAAGGTATCACTAACAAAAGAGTTAGGTGAAGATGCTAAATTGGTGTACGTTATTAAAATGGAAAACACCTATGGCAACAAACAACCTTTTACAGAAAAAATCCCAAGTGCAAACAGGTCGGCATTAAAATCTCAAGATGTAGATGTGCCTTTTAATAATAAAAGTCCTGAGCTTAGGAATCCATTTATAATTCCTGGAATTAGAAATGTAAAAATCGAATCACAACTTAATCCAAGTTATAGTTTTGAAAACTTCTTAGAAGGTGACTCTAACCGTTTAGCAAGAAATGCAGGTATTGCAGTTGCTAACAAACCAGGAGGAACATCTTTTAACCCCTTATTAATTTTTGGTGGAGTTGGTTTAGGAAAAACACATTTAGCACATGCTATTGGTGTTGATATTAAAGATAAATATCCTGAAAAAACAGTTTTATATATCTCTGCTGAAAAATTCACGCAGCAATATATCGATTCTGTAAAAAAGAATAATAGAAACGATTTTATTCACTTCTATCAAATTATAGATGTGCTTATAATAGATGACGTTCAATTCTTATCTGGTAAAACAGGTACGCAAGACGTATTCTTCCATATTTTTAACCATTTGCATCAAAACGGAAAGCAAGTTATTTTAACAAGTGACAAAGCTCCTGTAGATATGCAAGATATTGAGCAACGCTTATTATCGCGTTTTAAATGGGGCCTTTCTGCCGAATTACAAACTCCAGATTTTGAAACTAGAGTTTCTATTTTAAAGAACAAACTTTACAGAGACGGTGTTGAAATGCCCGAAGACATTATTGAATATGTTGCAAAGCATATTAAAACGAATGTTAGAGAGCTCGAAGGTGCCATCATTTCATTAATAGCACAGTCATCATTTAACAAAAAAGAAATTACCATAAGTCTTGCAAAAGATATTGTAGAGAAGTTTGTTAAAAACACCAAACGTGAAGTTTCTATTGATTACATTCAGAAAGTAGTTTCAGATTATTTTCAAATGGATGTTAACACACTTCAATCTAAAACACGTAAACGTCATATTGTACAAGCACGTCAGTTAGCCATGTTTTTTGCTAAGAAATACACAAAAGCATCATTGGCTAGTATTGGCTCTCAAATAGGACAACGTGATCACGCAACCGTTCTTCACGCTTGTAAAACGGTTGATAACTTATCATCAACTGACAAACAATTTAGAAAATACGTTGAAGACTTATCTAAAAAATTAGCCCTTTAATTACATCTTATTATGACTCGTATCTTAATGGTGTGCTTAGGTAACATTTGCCGTTCACCATTAGCTCATGGCATCATGCAATCTAAACTTACTGAAGATCATTATTATGTTGATTCTGCTGGCACAGCCGCTTATCATATTGGTAATGCTCCAGATAGACGCTCAATTGCTGTTGCTCAACAAAACGGTTTAGATATTAGTACACAAAGCGCAAGACAATTTAAAGTGTCCGATTTTGATGCATTTGATTATATCTATGCAATGGATCAATCAAACTATACTGACATTATTAGCTTAGCTAGAAATACGGATGATATCGAAAAAGTAACGCTGTTTCTTGAAGCTAATTCCTCTATTCAAAATAAAAACATGCCAGATCCATATTACGGAGATGTAGGTGGTTTTGAATATGTATTCACCCTAATTAATGAAACATGTGATTTGTTAGTTAAGAAACCAGGTGTATAACACAAACATTTTCAACTTTAGTAAAGTCTTTTTTTCGTAAATTAGTATTTTAAATGTTCATTGTTTATGAAATCGACTATAACACTTCTTCTTATTGCACTTACAACTATACCAAACACTTACGCTCAAGAACTCGCGTTAGAACTTTTTGCTTCTAATTTAAATAAACCTGTAAGCATTAAGCACGCTGGTGATGATAGGTTATTCGTGGTTGAGCAAGCTGGACAAATAAAAATAATTAATGCCGATGGCACGTTACAAAGCACTCCATTTTTAGATATTAATAATCTTGTAATTAATACAGGAAACGAAAGAGGTCTGCTTGGGTTGGCTTTTCATCCCGATTATGCTGTTAATGGCTATTTTTTTGTAAACTACATTAACAATTCTGGAAACACTGTAATCTCTAGATTCACAAAAGATTTTACAAATTCTGAAGCTGTAGACCCAGATTCTGAATTCACGATACTTAATTATGACCAACCATACACTAACCACAATGGTGGAGATTTAGCTTTTGGATCTGATGGTTATCTTTATATCTCTTCTGGTGATGGTGGTTCTTCCGGAGATCCAGAAAACCGCTCCCAAAATAAATTAAGCTTACTTGGTAAAATATTACGATTAGATATTGATACCGTTACAGAAACAGAAAATTACGGTATTCCTTCTGATAATCCGTTTGTTGAAGATTCCAATACTAGACCCGAAATTTGGGCTTATGGACTTAGAAATCCATGGAAGTTTTCTTTCGATCGTTTAAATGGCGATCAATGGATTGCAGACGTAGGTCAAAGTGAATATGAAGAGATTAATAGCGTTTCTCCAGCAGAAGCTTCTACAGGATTAAACTACGGATGGAAATGCTACGAAGGTAATGATACTTATAACACAACGGGTTGTATAGACCAAAGCACTTATACTTTTCCTGTGAGCGGTTATTACCATTTTGGAGATGGTGAAATTAAATGCTCCATTACTGGTGGCTATAGATACAGAGGTACTAATTACCCGAATTTTATTGGTTGGTATTTCTTTGCTGACCTTTGTAGTCAGGAAATCGGATATTTAATTTATGATGAGACTAATGAGTTATGGACTAAAACTTTTCAACAATTTTCAGGGCAATGGTCAGCTTTTGGTGAAGATGTGAATGGAGAACTATATGTTTCAGATCTTTCTGGTGGTACTATTTATAAACTTACAGACGCTACTTTAAGCGATAACGATAATTTACTTTCTGAAGTATCAATTTATCCCAATCCTACTAAGAACACCTTACATATTAATTTTGGTTCAAATCACAACACAGACCTTTTAACTGATATCTATATCTATGATATACAAGGAAAAAAGGTAAAGGAGATTAACAGCACTACCAACACTACTTTAACAATAAACACCACTGAATTGTCTGAAGGTATTTATATATTAAAAATCAATTCGGAAAACGACATACAAAACACCTATAAACTAGTCATACATTAATGAGCAATACTAAAGGAAAATTATATCTTATCCCTACACGATTAGGCGACAACCCACCTCTTGAGGTTTTACCAATTTCAATTAAAAAAATAGTTGAGGATATTGACTTTTATATTGTTGAAAATGAAAAAACAGCACGTCGTTTTATAAAACGCATTTCACCCGGTAAATCACAACCGTCACTAAAGCTTCAAGTACTTAATAAATATACTACAGAAGCAGAGCGCAATACTTATTTAAACCCTTGCTTAGAAGGAGTGTCAATCGGATTACTTTCTGAAGCTGGTTGCCCGGCAATTGCAGATCCTGGTGCTGATATTGTAGGTTTAGCCCATCAAATGGATATAAAAGTTGTACCACTTGTTGGCCCTTCTTCTATTCTATTAGCTTTAATGGGTTCTGGCATGAATGGTCAGAGTTTTACTTTTAATGGCTATTTACCTATTGACAAAAGTGAACGAAAGGCAAAACTAAAGACTTTAGAGCGCTTATCTTCTGAACATAACCAATCTCAAATTTTTATTGAAACTCCTTATAGAAACATGAAAATGCTTGAAGACTTAACGAGCACACTACATCCAAATACACGAGTCTGCGTCGCATGCGATTTAACTTTGCCTACCGAGTTTATAAAAACAAAAACTGCCAACGACTGGAAACACAATAAAGAAGACCTCCATAAGAGGCCTGCTATATTTATTATTCAGAAAGATTAATTGAAATTAGAGTGTTACTCTTGCTTTCTTATCTGGAGTAATCATAGACGTATCATAACCAGAAAACTTTTTCATATAATATCTTACAGAAGACCCATAAGCATCAGAAAGGTTATTAACTCCATAACTACGTAAAAACTTTTTTACACTTCCAGGACCTGCTAAGTGAGCAGCTGCTAAAATACCAGATTCGGTAACTTTTATACCTGCAATTTGTTTGCCCTCAAAACGCTTAATGTCTTTTCTAAGCACCCATTTATTACGTTCTGCATTTGCTATGAATGCTTTTTCTTGTAATTCTGGATTATATAAGAACTGATTAGGGTTGTAAATACCAATAACTTTTAATGTTTCTGCACCAAATTGATATTTTCCTAAATACCCCAAAGTATTTACCGTAAAATAATCACCTCTAGATTCTTTAAAAGCTAAGGCTTCTTTAAATCCTTCAAAAGATTTACCTAAATGTGGAGTAAACAAATTGTACTTTACATTATGGTCTTCAGTGACCATAGCCACTTCTTCAGAAATGTTATAATCTAGTATTAATCCTTCTGTAGAATACATATCAGGATTAAGAGATGCATTTGGGTACAAGGCTAATGCCATAAGTACACAAATTGAAAATGGTATTACTATACTCTTAACGCTATTTTTAATCATAACAGTTAAATTTTTACAGTAAAATAGTTTCAAAAAACTATCATACAAAATTCGCGTGCAAATATACAACATATTTTCAATTACTGAAAATCAACCGATTAAGTGTTAAAAAATTAACTTAAAAGTAGACAGGGTGCCATTTTATCCGACCACTGCTGTTTAATTCTACTGCAGGAAAAGGCAGCTTAATAACGTTAAAAACGTCAAATAGTGCTTTTAGGAAGTGAGAATTTGTTTTAATTCGGGTTAAATCAACATCTAAACTTAAGTAATATTGACGTTGTCTATTTTGGTTTAAAAATAAAAGATCAGATGCTTCACCTGTTAACATACCATCGGCTCCATAACCAAAAGCGACATTTAACCAATTTGGTATGGTTTCAGTTTTTAGAAATGAATTAATATTGGCGCTTAACCAATACGTTTGTCCATTATAGTCTTTTAAAAACTCTTCCGCCAATCCACTACCTAATTTATTTGGACGTTGCTTAGCGAATTGAGTTCTATGAAACGAATACTTCAAGACTATACGTTGCTCTTCCCAAAGTAGTTCTTGTCCCACATGTAATCCTGTTCCCGCTGCGTTTGCCGCCATATCTGACCAAGAAAATCCCCATTCTTCAGAAAACCCGTCCATAACTTCTACTGCTGTTAGAAATCCCAAACCTAATGTAGAACCATAAAGTAATTGGTCTTTTTTACTAACTCCAGCCCAATTTAGTGTGTTAGCCCCTAGCCTTCCTAATTGATAAGATGAAAACGCATGTCCTAATTTATCCATCTGTAGCCACTCTCCACTATCATTCAAGGTTTTAAAATTTGAACGTGAATAATCTGCATACCATAATTGATTTAAACCAATTAATGTTGTTGTCGCTAATGCAGCTTCGGAAATTACAACAGTATTTCTGCGCGATGTATTTAATGTATCGCTAGGCTTTAAAAATTGATTGAGTTTAGATTGTGAAAAAAGCGAAGCACTTGCCAAAAAGAAAATTATAATATAGACAAAAGCGTGATTCAAACCTTATTTATTAATCCCTTGAGACGATAAATACCTATGATATTCTCTGGCATTGTTATTATGTTGTCCTAATGTTTTAGCAAACTTATGATAGCCTAAGCGTTTAGCATCTGCTGCAAAATAAAGGTAACTATGCGTTTCAGGATTTAAAACGGCTTTTATTGCAGATAAATCTGGCATTGCAATAAGTCCTGGAGGTAAACCTGAGTTTTGATACGTATTATATGGTGAATTAATTTCCTTATGAATGTTTAATACACGTCTAATAATCATGTTTTGATATTGAGGCAACTGGTAAGCTGCAAACTTTAACGTAGGATCAGCTTGTAATGGCATCCCAATTCGTAATCTATTTAAATACACACCAGCTACTCTTGGTTGCTCGTCTGCTTGTTTAGATTCTTCATGCACAATAGATGCTAATGTAATAACTTCATTTGGAGTTAAATTCAATTTTTTAGCTTTCGCTTTTCTGGCGTCTGTCCAAAAACGATTGTATTCTACTAACATTCTATCTCTAAATGTTTCAGCAGAAGTATTCCAGAAAAACTCATAGCTATTTGGCAAATACATACCTAATGCTGTTGCTTTTGAAAATCCGTTATCAGATAGAAATGACTCATCCATCATTACCTTTTCTAAGGTTAAACTATCAGCTTCAATCTGCATACTGATTCTTCCTGCTAAATCTTTTATACTATGTTGATTGTTAAATGCTATTTTGACTGGTAGATTTTTACTTCGGATAGAATTAATAATATCATTATTATTCATGCCTTTAGAAATAGCAAATCGACCTGCTTTAATATTGGTGACGTACTTTTTCTGTTTTGCTAAAGCATCAAACGCACCAATATCTTTTAAAAGTGGTTCTAATTGTGATCTTACTTCTGAGTAATTTGCATTAGTTGGAACATAAATATAGGCTGTTTCATTTTCGAAATTGGTGTTAGGTGAAAACATTGTCCCATAAATGTAGTAAGCAATTACACCAAAGATGACCAAGCCAATGAGAGCAACTGCCCAAAGAATTTTTTTAATATACATAGTTAAGCGTTAATTCGTTGTAAAATATATTCATTGGTGTACTTTTCACCATCGAAACTCCAATCTTTTTTTAATCCTATTATTCCAAAGCCATTATTTTTAAACAACTTTAAACTTGCAGAATTGCTTTCGGAAATGTTAGCATAAACCTGATGCAAATGCAGCGTTTGAAAGCAATAATTTACTAATAATTCTAGTGCTTCTTTGCCATAGCCTCGATTTCTATTTTCTTCATCTTGAATAAGGATGCCGATACCTGCACGTTTATTTTTAACGTCAAATTCAAACACATCAATTAAACCAATAGTGTTGTCACTAGTATCGCAAATAGCTAATCGCAATTGTTTAGCTTCAAAAATGTCTTGCTGTGCATTTTCAAGATATTGTTTTATTAAAAATCTTGAATAAGGTGTTTGTGTATCACTTAACTCCCAAAGCGTTGTATCATTTTCAATACGGTAAACAAAGTCTAAATCTTCAGGCTCTAAAGCTCTTAAATAAATATGTTCTCCTTTTAGGTTTACCATTCAATTTCACCTTTAAAAACCTGTTCAGCCGATCCTATCAACCAAATATTATCGTAACCGTTTTCATTAAAATTAAACGTCACATTCAACAGACCGCCTTGTGTTTGCAAACTAATTTTATCAGCCTTTGTTTTTCCTATTTTATGCATGGCTAATGCAACTGCGGTGACACCTGTACCACAAGATAAGGTTTCATCCTCTACTCCACGTTCGTAAGTTCTTACGGCAAAATTTTCTATAGATAATTGTTCTACAAAATTCACATTAGATCCAGCTTCATTATAAGGTGCACCATTTCTGATTCTTTCTCCATTCGATTTAACTTCAAAATTCTTCAATTCTGAAACAAGTTCAACATGATGCGGCGAACCTGTATCTAAAAATATATGATCATCAAAAGATTCAATTTCAGAAACATCTTGCATTTGAAGGTGCACCAAACCGTCTTCAATTTTAGCTTTATGAAGCCCATCAATAGCTACAAATTCAGTTTCGTTTTTAATGATATTTAAAAATTTTGCAAAAGCCACAATACAACGTCCACCATTACCACACATCGTGCTTTCGTTTCCGTCTGCATTGTAATAGACCATTTTAAAATCTACCTTTTCATCATTTTCTAACAGTATAAAACCATCAGATCCTATGCCAAAACGTCGGTCGCATATGGTTGCAATACGTTTGGTATCCTTTTTGTCTATAAACTGTAAACGATTATCTACAATTACAAAATCGTTACCTGTTCCTTGATATTTATAAAATGTCATAGTTATTAATAAGCCACAAATATAAGAATATTAGACTGTATTCTGTGGTGTTAAGAGGGCGTTAAATTTGACGTTAAATAGTCGTTAAAATCAAAAACGAAATCAATAAATTTCTAATTTTAATCGTTAGTTAAACATAAAATACTAATTAAATAGTTAAACTTAAATCTGAAAATTATGAAGAAGATAATAACATTGGTGTTTGTTTCTGCATTAGGTGGTCTATTGACTTTGGGTGGTTACAAACTTTTTGTTGAGAATGAAACACAATCTGTAGCTGTTGAACAGTCGTCTGAATTCCCCATGTTTGTTCCTGCAAGTAATACCGTTAATACCCTAAACAATACGACTACATTAGCTCCTAATTTTGTTGAAGCCGCTGATAAGTCTATACACTCTGTTGTGCATGTAAAAAACACGGCAATTGTAAATGCACCAACAAATATGCGCGATTATTTTTATGGTCGTAGTTCTCAACGTGCCCAAATTGGTACTGGTAGTGGCGTCATTATTTCTCCCACAGGTTATATTGTTACCAATAACCATGTTATTAAAAATGCAAACGAAATCAGCATTACTTTAAATAACAACAAATCGTACATGGCAGAATTGATTGGTACAGATGAAACTACAGATATTGCCTTACTAAAAATTGAAGCAAATGAAGATTTACCATTTATGGCATTTGGTGATTCTGATAATGCAAAAATTGGAGAGTGGGTTTTAGCCGTTGGTAATCCATTTAATCTTAACTCTACGGTTACAGCTGGTATTATTAGTGCAAAATCTAGAGATTTATCTGGTCAGAATATGCAATCGTTTATACAAACGGATGCTGCCGTAAATCCCGGTAATTCAGGTGGTGCTTTGGTTAACACTAATGGAGACCTAATAGGTATAAATACTGCTATTTCATCGCAAACGGGTTCTTATATAGGATACTCTTTTGCTGTGCCTAGTAATATTGCTCGTAAAATCGTGAATGATATAATGGAATATGGTAATGTTCAAAATGGTATTCTTGGTGTTACAGGTGGGGCTTTAAATAGTAGGGCTGCTAAAGAATTAGGAGTAAATTCAACAGAAGGATTTTACGTTAGTGAAGTACAGGAAGATACAGGTGCAGAAAAAGCAGGTATTCAATCTGGCGACATTATAAAAAAAATAGATAATGTAGAAATAAATAAATTCTCAGATTTAACAGGGTATTTAAAAACAAAGAGTCCGGATGATGTCGTTAATGTTACCTTACTTAGAGATGGTGATGAAGCAACACTTCCTGTGACCTTATTAAAACCAGCAATCTATACATTGCCAACAATTGGTCTTATAAAAAATGCTTCAGAAAAGGAATTAAAGCGTAACAAAACGGAATATGGAGTAAAAATTAATAAACTAGATGAAAATTATAAATCATCTTGGAATAAAAACGGAGTTGAAGAAGGTAGCATTATTACTAAAATTAACGGTAAGAAATTATATTCTATAGATGATGCTCAAGATGCCATAAAAATACGTGCTGTTAATGAACCACTTCAAATTGAGGTTATCAATAAGGAAGGTGAAAAAATGGTTTATCATTTTAGGTAAAAAACTTAAATTTAGTCCTTAAATTACCCTTCAAAGTCTATTTCTTTGAAGGGTTTTTATTTTCGACAAAAGGTGTTACGAAAACGTTTGAAATATATTACTTTTGCGCAAAATCTAAATCACTTAAACCAAGAAAACATGGGATTTAACGACACTTACGAAAAAGAGTTAGCGTTTCAAGCAGATCGTCGCAGAGCAACTGTAGAATTTATTAAAATTATCAGTGACTTATGGTACGATAAATCTATTGAATTGGTATTATTCAGAAACCAATTAATAGACAGAAATGTGAGCGAAATTCTAAACCTGCATGAGTATGCTGGAGAATTTGTTCAGAAACCTATTTCTATTTTCGATTCTGTTGAAATTGCGCAAGCTATTAGTACATTAAACTTACCTCCAGCCAAACTAGACATTGGGAAATTAACTTATGAATTCCATTTAGAAGATCAAAAATATGGCAATGCCACTGCTTTTGTTGCTTCTAAATTAGGCAATGCTAAAGACAATAAAGGTATAGAGCCAAAGGATGTGGTTCTATATGGATTTGGTAGAATTGGCCGTTTGGTAGCGCGTGAATTAATGACACGAACAGGAAAAGGTACAC
This sequence comes from Winogradskyella psychrotolerans RS-3, assembly GCF_000427335.1. Taxonomy (GTDB): domain Bacteria; phylum Bacteroidota; class Bacteroidia; order Flavobacteriales; family Flavobacteriaceae; genus Winogradskyella; species Winogradskyella psychrotolerans. The sequence continues at coordinate 80,129 of NZ_ATMR01000180.1, forward strand.
AACTAAGATTAAGAGCTATTGTTACACGAGGAGACATTACCGAAACCGTTTTAGAAAAACGTGCTTCATTGTTGAGAAATGATTCTGTACATGGTGATTTTTCAGGTATGGTAAATATAGATCTTAAAAACTCTGCTTTAATAATTAATGGGACAACCGTAAAAGTTATTTCTGCGAATGCACCAGAAGATATTGATTATACTGCATACGGAATTAATAACGCATTAGTTATTGACAATACTGGAGCATTTAGAGACAAAGCCGCCTTAAGCAGACACTTAGAATCAAAAGGTGTCGATAAAGTTATACTTACTGCACCAGGAAAAGGTATTCCTAATATTGTACATGGAGTTAATCATACAGAGTACAACCCAGATAAAGTTAAAATAGTCTCAGCAGCTTCTTGTACAACCAATGCCATTACACCTGTTCTAAAAGCTATAGAAGATTCTTTCGGGATTAAAACAGGACATTTAGAAACTATACACGCCTATACAAACGATCAGAATTTAGTCGATAATTTTCATAGTAAATACAGACGTGGTCGTGCAGCCGGATTAAATATGGTAATTACAGAAACCGGAGCTGGCCAAGCGGTTAGCAAAGCCATACCTGCTTTAGATGGTAAGCTGACATCTAATGCCATTAGAGTACCTGTTCCTAACGGCTCTTTAGCTATTCTTAATTTAGAATTAGAAAATGAGACGTCTGTAGAAAGCATAAATACTATTATGAAAAAATATGCGCTCGAAGGAGATTTGGTAGAACAAATTAAATATGAAATGAGTGACGAATTAGTCTCGAGTGATATTATCGGTAGCTCTGCACCTGCTATTTATGATAGTAAAGCAACCATTGTTAGAAAAGATGGAAAAAAATGCGATACTATATATATGGTACGATAATGAATATGGATATAGCCAACAGGTTATTAGACTCGCAAAATATATTTCTAAGGTAAGACGCTATGCTTATTATTAGATCGTTCTGAAAAAGGGAAAAATGAAAATCTTGTCTTTGGCAAGATTTTTTTGATTATTAGCGTTATGATTTATAGTGAATTAATAATGCAACAGGAATAAAACTAAGGATAGACTATAGTATTCAACATCTAAACTATAATTTCTACCGTATATTAAATGCCTTTCACTATTGAAAGGCTATTTGTTTGATAATTTGTTTATGATATCCTCATAAAATTATTATCTTGGCAACCAATTAATCTAACACAACCAAAATTACCTCTAAGATGAAATTCTTAACAAAAGTTACTGTAATTCTTTTAGTTGCATTTAGTTTTCAAACAACTATCGCACAAACCGATAACGACGACGACGAGAAATTATCTCTTAATAGTGGTACAATTGATAATCAATTTGAATTTGTAATTAGACGCTCTAATAGTTGGCAAGATTACAAAACCGTTAAGAAAACATGGCTTTATGCGCTAAAAGCGCATACGCTTGATTCTCTTAAAGCAGTGCATAAAGATTTAGTAGACACACAAGCGATTGTTGATAAGCAAGTTGGTGAAATAGAAAGCTTAAAAAGTAATCTATCCAATACAGAATCAACCTTGAATGCTACGAATAATGAAAAAGATAACATCTCATTATTTGGTATCCAAACCAATAAAGCAAGTTACAAAGTTTTAATGTGGGGTATTATCGGCGGCCTTTTAGCTTTTTTATTATTCTTTATTTATAAATTTAAAGGCAGCAATTCTGCAACTCGCGAAGCAAAACACAAATTAGAAGAAGTAGAGTCAGAATTTGAGGAACACAGGCGTAATGCTTTAGAACGCGAGCAAAAAGTAAGACGTCAGTTACAAGACGAATTAAATAAACAGAAGTCTTAAACTACCTTATTTGTAATTAAAATATTGCAAAAAACACTTAGAAAAAACATACGTTTTAATACTATAAAAATCCGTAATTTTAATTCCGGATTTTTTTACGATTTGGTTTAAGCCCTTTTTTAAATCGCAAACACATTGGTACAAACGATATAAACAAGACGTAGAAACATCTACAAAAGACTATCCAAAAAATACATCAATTAAACATATCTTTGCAAACTTATAGATTGAAAATATGCGTATAGATATTATAACAGTATTACCCGAACTTTTAAAAAGTCCATTTGAAGCTTCTATTTTAAAACGAGCAATTGAAGCTGGTTTAGTAGAGGTCCATTTTCATAATTTAAGAGATTATGCAACGGGTGGCTATAAATCTGTAGACGACACACAGTTTGGTGGTGGCGCAGGAATGGTGATGTCTATAGCACCTATCGATAAGTGTATTTCGAAATTACAACAAGAACGTAATTACGACGAAATTATTTATATGACTCCTGATGGAGAGCAGCTTAATCAAAGCATTGCGAATCAAACATCCTTAAAAGAGAACATCATTATTTTATGTGGTCATTATAAAGGAGTCGATCAGCGCGTTCGTGATAGGTTTATTACACGCGAAATATCTATTGGAGATTACGTTTTATCTGGTGGAGAATTAGGAGCTGCTGTATTATGCGATGCTGTAATTCGATTAATTCCTGGTGTCTTAGGAAATGAAACCTCTGCCCTAACGGATTCTTTTCAAGATAACTTATTAGCACCTCCAATCTATACCAAGCCAAGAGAATACGACGGCATGAAAGTTCCTGAAGTATTATTCAGTGGAAACTTTGGTAAAATTGAAAAATGGAGAGAAGAACAAGCTTATAAGAGAACTAACGAAAGACGACCAGATTTACTTGAAGATTAAACCTGTTCTTTTATGAATAATTCCACAGAAATTCTTTTTACAGTAGGCCAAATTATTAATAGTTTATCAACTCTTATTCTATTAATTGCAGCAATTATTCTCTTTATAAAGAAGAAAACTCTAGCAACATGGCTAATTTTAATTGGCAATATTTTGGTTTTCATAACATATATAGGAAGTTTATTGCTTACTGCTTTCACTGGTAGCGCAAGTATAGACACCATATTAATGGTTCAAGGCTTTTCATTAATAGTTCAAAATTTATCGTATTCATTATTCGCTATAGGACTGATAATATTAGCATTAACAGAGTTTTAAAAATCTAAACCTTAAAAATTCAATACGTTTAAAGTAAAATTCAAGACCTAGAAATTAACGTAATAAAATTTCGCGGTCAAAGTATTGTTAATACACAAAAAAGTACTACTTTTGCAAACCAATTTAGACCAACCTCTGGCGAGAATCGTGAATGTTGCTTTGAATCAACTATTATAAATAAAATAAAATGAGTTCTTTAGTAAAATTTGTACAAGACGAATTTGTAGTCCGTAAAGACTTTCCAAAATTTGGTGCTGGTGATACGATCACAGTATATTACGAAATTAGAGAAGGTGAAAAAGTACGTACCCAGTTTTTTAGAGGTGTCGTATTACAACGTAAAGGAAGTGGATCTTCTGAAACGTTTACTATCCGTAAAATGTCAGGAACAATTGGTGTAGAGCGTATCTTCCCAGTTAACTTACCTGCTTTACAAAAAGTAGAAGTTAACAAGCGTGGTAAAGTACGTAGAGCTAGAATTTTCTACTTTAGAGGTCTTACTGGTAAGAAAGCAAGAATCAAAGAAGTTAGAAGATAATTCCAACTTATATATTACTATAAAAAGCCTTCTGATAAAGAAGGCTTTTTTGGTTATTAACATTTGTTGATAACCTAAGTTCATAAACTGTTGACATCTAAAATGTTAAAAAACATAGAAATTCGAATTTTTTGTTTAATTTAGTAAAACAATTAATAACAAACATTGTTTGGTTTTGAATTATATTTCAAATTAATGTTAAATTGTTACTAGAGATTAGTTCTTTATGTATTGAGGTAGTTTTTTGAGGTTGCTTTGCAACTTGTGTTAGCACAAGTGCTTGTAAAACGATCATGAAGCTTTATTAATCTAACACACCATGTTGTAGGTTAAGTTTGTAAAGTGAAAAGCTCTGAAGAAGTAGTGGAATCGAAAGTGAACACGAAAAGGATGAGCAATGTTTTAGGCCTAACATTCATTAATTTGAAGATTATAGGAAAAACATCAAGAAAAACAACCTAAGAAACAAAGTAATATCAGGTCAATAAATTTTGAAAGATATGAACTGTTTCGATTTGAAACGGAAACACTTGAACCGAAAAAGATGTTGACATTTGTCATACAGCTGAGTTAGTGGAAGCTAAATAGGCCACGTTAGTACCGTTTTCATGAAAGCCATGTCAGAGCAGTTTTACTGTAGTGATATGGCTTTTTGTTTTATATTATAATTAGCTCTTTATAATATAAATATTCCTATAACTGTAGGCATTAACTTGTAAAAATGATTCTATCGCCATTTAATGTAATTCGTAAAAATTCTATTTCTCAACACTAAATTCTTTCGTATTCTTGTAAAATGAATCTACCATTAATAGAAGAGCAACAATATAAAACGCAAGATTACATTACAAACTCACTACCTAAAGCGGAGTATACAGACTGTACATTTACCAATTGTAATTTTGAAAATTCAGACCTTTCTAATATTATCTTTTCTGAATGTGATTTTATAGATTGCAATTTTAGTAATGCCAATGTAGCGCATACCACACTTGACAATGTCACGTTTAAAGACTGTAAAATACTAGGAGTTTTATTTCAAAATTGCAATACTTTTTTACTGTCTTTCAAGTTCATAAACTGTACACTAAATTTAAGTAGTTTTTATCAATTAAAAATAAATCACACAACATTTACAAATTGCATAATGCATCAAGTTGATTTCACTGAAACTGAAGCAAAACATGTTGCCTTTAACGATTGTGATTTACATCAATCTATCTTTGACAGAACTAACATTGAACATTCTGACTTTATTTCAGGATATAATTTCAATATTAACCCTAATTTAAATCAAATTAAACACGCTTCTTTTTCAAAAGAAAACATTTCAGGTTTATTAGAGAGCTTTAATATTAAGATAAAAGATTAAATAAACAATTTAAGTGTTTATTTATCAATTTCTTAAAATTTGACGCTCTTTAGTATTAATCTTATACCGATAAAAATCAAACGTTTTCGTATATTCGCACAGCTCAATTTCGAGCAAAATATTATTCATTTTATTTACAAGACATATGACAAAAACAGCAAAGATTGTTTATACAAAAACGGATGAAGCACCAGCTTTAGCAACGCGTTCATTTTTACCGATTGTTGAAGCATTTACGAAGTCTTCAGGTATTGTTATAGAGACAAAAGACATATCATTAGCCGCTAGAATTTTAGCTGCATTTCCAGACTTTTTATCAGATGATCAAAAAGTATCCGATGCTTTAGCAGAATTAGGTGAATTAGTAAAAAAACCAGAAGCTAATATTATAAAATTACCAAATATCAGTGCTTCAGTGCCACAACTTATTGCTGCGATTGAAGAATTACAAGCTAAAGGATTTAAGATTCCGAGTTACCCTGAGGAAGCGAAGGATGATGCAGAAAAGGAAATTAAGTTACGTTACGATAAAATTAAAGGTAGTGCTGTTAACCCGGTTTTAAGAGAAGGGAATTCAGATAGACGCGCACCTAAAGCCGTTAAGAATTACGCTAAGAAAAACCCTCACAGTATGGGAGCTTGGTCACCTAATTCTAAAACACATGTTTCAACCATGTCTAAAGGAGATTTTGCTCATAATGAGAAATCTGTAACTTTAGATGAAGCTACTTCTATAAACATTGTACATACCGATGCAAAAGGTAATAAAACAAACTTAAAAAGTGATTTAGCTTTATTACAAGGAGAAATTATCGATGCTACAATAATGAGCAAAAAAGCTTTACTTGAGTTCTTGGAAGAACAAGTAGAAGATGCTTTAGATAAAAGTGTATTGTTTTCATTGCATATGAAAGCGACAATGATGAAGGTTTCTGACCCTATTATTTTTGGTCATGCCGTCCGTATCTTCTTTAAAGATTTATTTGATAAGCATGGAAAAACATTCGATAAAATTGGTGTTGATGTCAATAATGGATTTGGTAATTTATTAGAAAAATTAAGCGAACTTCCAGAAGAAAAGCGTGATGCAATTAGAGCAGATATTCGTTATGAATTAACGCATGGAGCAGATGTTGCAATGGTGAATTCTGAAAGAGGAATTACAAATCTTCATGTGCCTAGTGATGTTATTGTTGATGCATCTATGCCCGCAATGATTAGAACATCTGGTCAGATGTGGAATGCAGAAGGAAAACTACAAGATACAAAAGCCGTAATTCCAGATAGTAGTTATGCTGGTGTATACAGCGCAACTATTGATTTCTGTAAAAAGAATGGTGCTTTTGATCCTACAACAATGGGAACAGTTCCTAACGTAGGACTTATGGCTCAAAAAGCTGAAGAATACGGATCTCACGATAAAACTTTTGAAATAGCTTCAAAAGGAAAAGTTGAAGTTATCGATGCTAATGGTAAAGTATTATTAACTCATAAAGTTGAAGCTGGTGATATTTGGAGAATGTGCCAAGCTAAGGATGCACCTATTCAAGACTGGGTAAAACTTGCCGTAACTAGAGCAAGAGCTTCAGAAACACCTACTGTATTTTGGTTAGATAAGAAAAGAGCACATGATGCAGAATTAATAAAAAAGGTAAATACTTATCTTAAAGATCATGATACTGAAGGTTTAGATATCAGAATTCTTTCGCTAGTTGATGCAACTAACTTCACATTAAAACGTCTAAAAGAAGGAAAAGATACCATTTCTGTAACAGGAAATGTACTTAGAGATTATTTAACTGATTTATTTCCAATTTTAGAAGTTGGTACAAGTGCCAAAATGTTATCTATTGTTCCTTTAATGAATGGTGGTGGTTTGTTTGAAACTGGAGCTGGTGGATCTGCACCTAAGCACGTTCAACAATTTCTTGCAGAAGACCATTTACGTTGGGATTCTTTAGGTGAATTTTTAGCATTAGCCGTTTCTTTAGAGCATTTTGCTGTTGTTAACGCTAATGAAAAAGCTAGAATTTTAGGAGAAACGTTAGATGATGCTTCAGATAAATTATTAGAAAATAAAAAAGGACCTTCGAGAAATGTCAATGAATTAGACAACAGAGGAAGTCATTTCTATTTGGCTTTATATTGGGCAGAAGCTATCGCAAACCAATCTAAAGATGCTGATTTGAAGGCGGAATTTAATACAATATTTAATGCATTATCGTCAAATGAAGAAGCTATTGTAAAAGAGTTAATTGATTGCCAAGGAGAATCTGTAAATATTGACGGTTATTACCTTCCTAATGAAGAATTAATTTCGAATGCAATGCGTCCAAGTGCGATATTAAATTCAATCATAAATTCGTAACTAGCAGTATATAATGTTATGTTAAAAAAGCTTCCTTCGGGAAGCTTTTTTATTCTTTTAAATTATTTTTAGTATTGTAAAACAAATAGGTGTCGCCTTCGTAAAGAATTAATACACCGTCAATCAAACCACATCACTCAGAACCTATGATATTGACTCTCAAAAGAATACTTTTTCTTTTTTATTGTGTCCTCTAGTACTTCAAGCTCAAGAAAACTTCACCCTAAGTGGAACAGTAGCAGATAACCAAAGTAATGAAACGCTTATCGGAGTGAACATTATTATTCCTGAGCAACAAACCGGAACTGTTACTAACGAGTATGGCTTCTACTCTATTACATTACCCGCAGGAACTTACGCTGTACAAATAAGTTATTTAGGTTTTAAAACCATTTCCGAAACCTTAGTACTTAACAGCAACCTTACGAAAAACTATAAACTTGATGAAACAGCAGAAAGCTTAGATGAAGTTATAGTTACTGAAGACGTTGAAAAATTAAACATAAAAAACCCACAGATGAGTGTGAATTCTTTATCTATAAAAACGATAAAGAATATGCCTGTTGTACTAGGCGAAGTTGATGTTATAAAATCAATAACACTTTTACCTGGAGTTACCAATGCTGGTGAAGGCTCTTCTGGTTTTAATGTTAGAGGTGGTGCAGCAGATCAAAACCTTATCCTTTTAGATGAAGCAACCATTTTTAATTCATCTCACCTTTTTGGTTTCTTTTCTGTTTTTAATCCTGATGCTATTAAAGATATAAAACTTTATAAAGGAGGGATCCCTGCTAAATATGGTGGTCGCGTGTCTTCTGTTTTAGATATTTATCAAAAAGAAGGGAACCGTAAATCTTTTCATATGAATGGAGGCATCGGACTAATTTCAAGTCGCTTATTAGCTGAAGGTCCTATAAAAAAAGACAAAGGATCCTTTTTAATTGGAGGTCGCAGCAGTTATGCCCATCTTTTCTTACCGCTTTTTGATTTAGATAATGTAGCTTATTTCTATGATTTAAATGCCAAGTTAAGCTACAACATTAATGATAATAACAATGTTTACTTATCAGGTTATTTTGGCCGTGATGTTTTTAAATTTTCTGACAACTTCGAAAATTCATTTGGAAACTCTGTTTTAAATTTCAGATGGAACCATCTTTATTCCGATAAGATATTTTCTAATTTATCTCTTATTTATTCAGACTATTATTATGGACTACAGATAGGCTTTGTTGGTTTTGATTGGGTTTCGGGCATACGAAACTTCAACCTTAAATACGATTTTAAACATTATATAAGTAACAATTTTAAGCTAGAATATGGTTTAAATAGTATGTATTATAAATTTAATCCAGGAGATATTAAACCTATAGATGATGAGTCTGGTATTAATCCATTTAAACTTATTGATAAATATGCCTTTGAAAATGCCATTTATATTGACGCTGAACATAAACTAAGCGATAAATTTTCGGTGAGTTATGGAGCGCGTTTAAGTATGTTTCACAGATTAGGCCAAGATGAACTAAATATATATGAAAATAATAGTCCTCTAAACTTCAATCCAGCACTTGGTATTTATGAGAAAGCGAATCCTATAGGAACAGATACGTTTAGTAAAAGTGATGTCATACAATCTTTTGCAAATCTTGAACCTCGATTAGCAATAGCTTATCAATTAAATGATAATTCATCTGTAAAGGCGAGCTATAATCGTATGAGTCAATATTTACATTTATTGTCTAATACAAGTTCACCGACACCTTTAGATGTTTGGACACCAAGTGGAAAATACATCAAACCACAATTATTAGATCAAATGGCTATTGGTTATTTTAAGTCATTTAATAATAATGCCTATTCTTTAGAAGTTGAAAGTTTTTATAAAACCATTCAAAATCGAATTGATTATGTAGATGGTGCAGATTTAATTGCCAACAACGCTATAGAACAAGTCATCCTTAATGGAGAAGGAAGAGCTTATGGTTTAGAGGTTCTTTTCAAAAAAAATGAAGGAAAATTTACAGGTTGGTTAGCATATACACTTTCAAAATCAGAACAAAGAACACCAGGAAGAACCGCTATCGAAACCGGAATTAATAACGGCCAATGGTACAACACACCATATGATAAAACCCACGATATTTCACTTACGGGAAGTTATGAGTTAAGCCAGAAATGGTCCTTTAGTTCTAATCTTATTTTTCAAACAGGGCAGCCAACAACCTATCCAAACGGACAATATCAATACAATGATATCACTATTCCTAATTATGAAGCTCGAAACTCAAGCAGGCTACCATCCTATCATCGTCTAGATTTAGCTGTAAATTATAACCCAAATCCAGAAAGCACCAAAAATTTTAAAGGTGAATGGGTATTCGGAATATACAATGTCTATAATCGAAAAAATGCTGCTAGCATCTCATTTAGCGAAAACAGAAACACAGGTGTCAACGAAGCTACACGTTTAGCTATTTTTGGTATCGTACCATCATTCTCTTATAATTTTAAATTTTAAATCATGAAAAGATTAATTTATATAGGTCTCTTGTTAACACTTTTCACCAATTGTGAAGATGTTATCGATGTTGATTTAAACACGGCAGAACCAAAATTAGTAATTGAAGCGTCCATAAATTATTTCAAAAATACAGCAGCAAACGAACAAAGCATAAAACTATCCTTGTCTGCTCCTTTTTTCGATGAAATTATTCCTCCTGCTAATGGAGCTTTAATTCAAATTTCAGATACTTCTGGTAATATTTTCAATTTTATAGAAGAAAATAATACCGGAATTTATAACAACAACAGTTTTATTCCTGTTATAGATGAAGTTTATACATTGGTAATTAATTACGAAGACGAAATTTATACAGCTACGGAAACGTTAACATCTGTTGTACCTATTGATTATGTTGAACAAAATAATGAAGGTGGTTTTTCTGGCGAGGACATAGAACTAAAAGCTTACTATAATGATCCTTTAGGAATTAATAATTACTATTTCTTCGAATTCATTAGTGATATTCCTGTAGTGCCAACGCTAGCCGTCTATGACGATACATTTACTGATGGTAACGAAATATTCGGCTTCTATACCGAAGAAGATTTAGAACCAGGAGATATCGTTACAATCAGAAATTATGGAGTTTCCAGTCAATTTTATGATTTTATGTTTATACTTCTCCAACAAGGAGGTGATTCTGGCGGTGGGCCTTTCGAAACTCAGCCCGCAACTATAAGAGGGAATTGTATTAATACAACAAACCCAGATAACTTTCCTTTTGGTTATTTTAGATTATCAGAAGTAGATGAACTTATTTACACTGTTGAGTAACCTATTATTTTGGGCATTACCCACTTATGGTGGGTCGCGTCATCCACTATATCTTTTTACGGACCTATAAGTTTCAATTAGCATTGATTAAAAATTAATAGCATCCTATTCCATAGTTACCATTTGTAGAATTTTGTAAAAAGGATGCCGTTACTACCGCTAATGCAACCTATCCGCCAAATTTATTTCTTACCTTTAAGGCATGACTTTTATAAAAACAACAGAGCAAGACTCTAACTATAATAATCTCGAAAACATGTCTGTTAAAAAGATTATAAATTCTATAAATAAAGAAGACCAAAGTGTTCCTTTAGCTGTAAAGAAAGCTTTACCCCAAATAGAAGCCCTTATTTCACAAGTGGTTAATAAATTGAATACAGGAGGACGACTTTTTTATATGGGTGCAGGTACAAGTGGAAGACTAGGTATTCTTGATGCCTCCGAATGTCCACCTACTTTCGGTGTTTCACATGATCTTGTTATTGGTATCATAGCTGGTGGTGATAATGCGATCAGAAAAGCAGTAGAAAATGCTGAAGATTCTACCACACAAGGTTGGAAAGACTTAGAAGCCTACCAAATTACAGAACAAGATATCGTTATAGGTATTGCTGCTTCAGGCACAACACCTTATGTTATTAGTGCTTTAGAAAAATGTAATTCTAAAAATATCATTACAGGCTGTATTACTTGTAATCATAACAGTCCGTTGTCTTTAACAGCTCAGTTTCCTATTGAAGTTATTGTAGGACCTGAATTCCTAACAGGAAGTTCTAGAATGAAAGCTGGTACTGCTCAAAAACTAGTTCTTAATATGATTACTACTACAGTAATGATTCAGCTAGGTAAAGTAAAAGGAAATAAAATGGTAGATATGCAGCTCAGTAATGAAAAATTAGTCAATAGAGCTGTAAATATGATCATGACTGAACTAAATATTTCAGAATCAGAAGCATCTATTTTATTAAGCAAATATAAAAACGTAAGAGATAGCATTACTCATGGACGAAGACAATAGAGAAGACAATAGAACAGACAGAGACATATTAGCTAAAGGATTAAAACGATTAGGAATTTGTTTAGGTCTAATGTTTGCTGGTCCAACATTATTACATTTAGCATTAGACAATAGTGAAAAGCCACTTTATATACCGCTTCTTATTATAGCCTTTATACTGTGTATTGGTGCTATTCTTTTTTGTTTTTAGGAATTAATACTATTTTGGATAGCATATTTAAAAAGAAAAAGTAAGTATTCAAAAATTTAAAATACTGTCTTTTATTATAATTAAGAAGAATCTACATTCTACTTAAGAGCAAAAGCTTTTCATCAAGAACTTCAAGAAAAAGCTCAGCATCTTTATCTATTTATAGCTTTTGAATTCAATAATTAAAATTAATACCTGCTACAGTCATTATCTAATTTCCAAAACACAATTATAAAGTTTCCTAAGAAGTATAATCTATTATATAGTAAACCGAACTCTCTAAACTCAATTTATATATTAATATGTATAAGTTATTCTAATCTCATACTTTAAAAGCATTTTACAAAATCACTATACTCAAGTGTTAAGCATTAGTTTTCTTTACATACTCAGCTTCACAAATTCAATTCCCCAAATATATTAAACAT
>NZ_ATMR01000181.1 GCF_000427335.1 Winogradskyella psychrotolerans RS-3
CATAAATGCCCTTAAGAATAAGTTTTCTCCTTTAAGCTGAAGGTTTTCCTCATCGGCGTTGTCATCAATGGCTTCAATTACTTTGTTGGCTGAAAAGATGCCATAGTAGGCTTCCTGCCAGAATTGGGTAGAAACTGAAGAATTTACAATGTGCTGGTAACTGTAAGTCAGCATTCTGTTGTCTCCACTGTTCTTCACCCAAACGGCATCATCGCCTGGGAACTCTTGTGCGGCCTGCCTGTTTCTCACATACCGCATTTCTCTTAGGCGGCTATAGGTGCCAACGGTAATGTTGGAAAGTAATTCAGGCGAATTCGAAACCTGTTCGTCAGACAATTGATCGGTAGGATAATACTCAAGATCATCGCAACCCGTCATATATCCCATGAAAACGGTAACTAATATAATATTTATAGATTTTTTCATTTTATGGCGATTAAAATTCTTAAAGATCAAAACTTACACCTAGAAGGATTTTTCTGGTAGGAGAAAACCTGGCGCTATTAGCTGATTGG
>NZ_ATMR01000182.1 GCF_000427335.1 Winogradskyella psychrotolerans RS-3
ATGTCATACAGTAATTTCAAGTTTTCAGAGCCGACAGCCTTACACAATTCAACTCCCCAAGCAGTGTGATCAGCCTGATAATCTTTGTGATTCACTTTACTATTGAGCAGTTCCATGCACATTATTATGCCATGTTCTTCTGCAATAGGCATGATCTTTTTCAAACCCATAGCGCAGTTGGTTATGCCAATATTATCGTTCAAACCATTCCTATTGCCTGAAAAGCAAATGATTTGCTTGTAACCAGCAGCAGCCACTTTCGGGATTTCTTCTGCATAACTTTGGATCAATTCATCATGTAGCTCTGGATTATTCCACCCTTTCTCTATGCCTAATCCGGCTCCCCAAGGCATGGCACAATAAAGTCCGTATTTGGATAAAATTGGCCATTCTTCAGGTCCCGCCAATTCTATGGATTTCAATCCAATCTCTACAGCAGCCTTACACAAATCTTCAAATTCAATGTCATTGTAACACCATCGACAAACGGAATGGTTTACATTCCTTTTAATTCAACTGGTAAATGAGATTCTGCTGCAGATAGCCGGTGAGACAATGAAGGCACTAGCATACTTGCCAGTCCCTGTTCCTGCAATTTTTTTCAACACCTTTCTTCTATTGTTAAGATTTTTCATTGCTTTTTGTTTAGAATAAGCCAACCATGATTTTTTTTGATTCAAGTCGATTTTGTCCGATTTTTTCTTTTTACTTTGAAGTATTTTCGATACTTAGCTGGCCTTCTTTAATGACATTAAATAGGCTACCAAGTCTACCAATTCCTGAGTACTCATCGATTTCTCTAAACCGGTTGGCATCATGGAATTTTCAATTTGTTTCATCGAAGACATGTCACTTGTTTTGATGGCCATAGTGCT
>NZ_ATMR01000183.1 GCF_000427335.1 Winogradskyella psychrotolerans RS-3
GTGGTATATTCAAGTGATTTGAATAAGGAAGGAGCCATCAAGTCCATTTCTCCTCTAGCTTCATAGTAATAAGCCAAAGTCTTGTACAGGTATTGTTTGTTTTCATCGATGATATTTTCTTCCTTGGAAAGGAAGTCAATAACAAAGCTAGCGTCTTCAAATTGTCTGTGGTCAATGAAAGACCTTAAAAGTTGAATCAATGCAATATGCCTTACATCGTCTTGCTCACTATTAACATTTAAGAATTTGAAAGTGTTTTGGGCTTCTTCATACTGGCCTCGGTAGTAATCTACCTTGCCGATCAGGTAATAGGAAGGGTCAACCCATTTGCTTATTTTATGCCAATCCACTGCTTTTGAAGCCATCTCTCTCGCTTCTTTCAGAAGTTCTTCCTTGGATTCAATGGTCGCACTGTCTATGGTATAAAAACAGGGAGTACTTGAGAGAAGTCTTCCTGGTATTCATTTTCTATTTCATCTTCTAATTCAAGAATTTTTTCTTTGGCATAATAATAGGCATTGAATTTGGCCGTTGTGTTATGATACAAACGGTTGGTAAATGTGTCTTTCTGCGAGGAGCAGGAAGGTAGCAGATTCAAGGCGATAGCCAAAAAGAAAATAAAATGTTCCTTTGCAATGTTTTTATGTTTGAATTCTTGTCCAAATTAGTTCTTTTGGAATAAATATTTAAACGAAAGGAATTAAATTCTATTTTTGTAAAAAATAATATCTAAAACAAGTGTCCATTTGAGCCTTAAACAGAAAATAAACGACTGGATAGAAAC
>NZ_ATMR01000184.1 GCF_000427335.1 Winogradskyella psychrotolerans RS-3
TTGACCTGCCACGTTTAAAGTAAAAGGATATGTATCATAACACCCAGAATTTAAATACTCTATTCTAACATGTATAGTTTCACCGTCAACGCCATCATAATTTCCTGCGGTAGGTATAGCCGCTAGATCATTTTCTGCTTCAGCAAGTGAATTGTGATACGTAATCACCAAATCACTAGCGTTTGTAGCGCTAGCAGTTACCACTGGTGTATTGGAATCTAAATTAAAAAAGTAAGGCGGAATACCGGTATCACATACAAATAAACTGAGTGGTGCATCAGTTATTAACTCAGGTAAAACATCGATACACACTTCTTCAGTATATTCACATCCAAAATCATCAGTAGCTCTATATGTATAACAATATTGGCCCGCTGCAGGTGGTTGCACTGTAATAACATTTCCTGCTGTATTTGTTATCGTAGGGTCTGCGTCCCACGCTTCAGTCTCAATTACAGGTGTAAATGAAAGCTCTGGAGGTTGAAGGTTAGGATCAAACTCTATACTCCATGCAAAAATATAACCATTATCTGCGCCTAGATGATCTACTACTCTAATCGTCCAATCCCCATTTAAAGGCGACCCTAAAAGTCCATTGAATGAGTCTTCTGAACTGTAGCTACCTGGCGGGACATATGAGTCTTCATAAGTGTCTGGACCATCACCATTTACAAACGTTCCTCCTTCTACAATTCCTTCTATTAAACTATCTAAACTATCATCTGGCACAAAGCAATATCGGCTTCCTCTCCCAGGAGTAGGATTACCACTATTTCCATCAACAGTACCTACAGACCATGGTTGTCCTAAGTTCGCAGAACCACCACCATTTGTATAATCAACTAAATTAATGGTTTGTCCACTAGGTGATATAATTTGAATTTCTAAATCCCCCAAATAAGAATGCTCCATGGTTATACAAACACTAACTAATTGATTCACATCAGTAAGTGTTTGAGCAGAATCATAACAATCTACAGTGATAGAAGAATCAAACGGCACACCGTTATCATCAGGTAATTCAAGAATCCCACTAACAGGCGGTGCACAATCATTAATAAATTCCACAGCTTCTACTTCACCTACGATATCTGTACTTTCACCATAACAAAGTATTATATTAGTTGCTTGTGTACCTGTAAAATCAGCCTCAGTTCCGACCTGAATTATTTGGTTAATTAAATTATTATTATCACAACCCTCTGGATCAGTTGAAGTATTATCATCACGTATATTTAAGTTTACAATATAAACCCCAGGGTTTGGGTATGAAAATGTAGCCGTTTGACCTGCAATCGTATTACCATCGCCTAAATCCCATTCGTAAGTTGCTCCTGCTCCACTTGTAGAAAACGTACCACTACCTGTTAAGGTTATTTCTTCATCAGGACAAACTCTAATATATCCATCTCCATTAGGAGCAGGACTTGCAGAGTCTATTTGCGAATTAATTGTCTGACAATCGGTTAGACAAGATATAGTTGCAGCCCAACCATTAACACTTCCTGCACCATCAGAAATAAATTGTATCGTTAAACACCCTGAAGTATTATTAACACTTGCTTGAACAATACCAGGACTATCAGGTCCTGAAAAATCTCCATACGAAGTAGCTGCAACAGAATCACCATTAAAAATAGACATGACATCTGGAGTCCCTCCACCTTGAGTGAAGAAATCTGTAAATTCTAACCGAACTCTTTCACCAGGATTTTCTGGACAAATAGTCAATATAAAATTTTCATCGTTATCGTAACTAGAAAACTCTCCGCCAGAATCATAAAAAACACCTCCACATTGATTAACTGTAGCGGTTTGCATATTAACATCTTGAGCGAATAAAAGTGATGAAAATAATAGAGGGATTATAGTAAATATGTATTTCATGCTTTTATTTTTTTATTGATATTGAGATTTTATGATAATATAATAATTGGTGTTATCTATTTGATACGTAGCTCCAAATCTTGTATTAAAATTGAAACCGTACATTAAAGGATTAAAATTATTACGATCAAATGATTTGCTTTTCTCTACTCCAGAAACTTCTGATAGTTTAGGCCAAGCTTTCTTTTCATTTTTATTAACTATTAATTTTACCTCTACCCTATTTCTAAGAATATTTTTTATGCTTTTTAAGCGATGAGGAATACTAAAAACAAGCTTTTCGGCAGATTCTCCATAGGCTTCAATTATTTGAGCACGCTCAACAGCCGTTAATGGCATATTAACATTGTCATTATATTCAACTAATGGCAACGGCTTTTTTTGAATGGATTGTTGACTAAACACACATAAAGGTATGAGCATCAGCATAAAGATAAATTGTAGTTTTTTCATAGATAATTCAGAATATTAGAATTTCGAAAATTAAGAAAATTTTAGGAAACCAATTGTTAATTCGTCCAAGGATATTGGAGTTTTAACGGTTTTACTTATATAACAGTTATAATTATAAAACCCCTACCTCATTCAAACTATTTTTATTGTTTATCTTTGCCACTCGTTTTTAAAAACTGCTAACAATTATATTACAATGAAAATCGAAAGTGATTTTAACGATATTGATGCTTTAGGAGATGACCATATAGGATCATCTAGTGATACACCTTTACGACCTGACGCCTTTAAACTATCAAACGCTGAAAAAATAGAAAGCATTAAAGGTGATGTTAAACATATATTAGAAACTTTAGGCTTAGACTTAACTGACGACAGCCTTAAAGGCACACCAAATAGAGTTGCTAAAATGTTTGTTAATGAGATTTTTGGTGGCTTAGATCCTAATAAGAAACCTACTGCCTCAACCTTTGATAATAAATACAAATATGGTGAAATGCTTGTAGAAAAAAACATCACTGTTTATTCTACTTGCGAGCATCACTTGCTACCTATAGTTGGAAGAGCCCATATTGCATACATTTCTAATGGTACCGTCGTAGGTTTATCTAAAATGAATAGAATTGTAGACTATTATGCTAAAAGACCACAAGTGCAAGAACGATTAACGATTCAAGTTGTAAAAGAACTTCAAGATGTTTTAGGGACTGCTGATGTTGCTTGTATCATTGATGCCAAACATTTATGTGTTAATTCTCGTGGTATAAGAGATATTGAGAGTAGCACTGTTACTTCAGAGTTTGGAGGGAAATTTAATGAGAAAGAAACTCGAAGAGAGCTTTTAGACTATATTAAATTAGACACGCAATTTTAGGTCAAATTTACTAGATTAGTTTACATCATATATTGATTCATTTTTCAAAAATCGCATCATGTCATTATACAATACACAGCACATAAAATTATACAATACACTTACTGGTGAAAAGGAAATTTTTCAACCCATAACTGATGGCTATGTTGGAATGTATGTTTGTGGACCTACCGTTTACAGTAATGTACATTTGGGTAATGTGAGAACGTTTATGTCTTTTGATATGATTTTTCGTTACCTGAAACACTTAGGTTATAAAGTGCGCTATGTGAGAAACATTACAGATGCCGGACATTTAGAAAATGACGCTGATGTTGGTGAAGATAAAATCACCAAAAAAGCAAGATTAGAAGCCATAGAGCCTATGGAAATTGTTCAGCGTTATACCGTTGATTTCCATAATGTACTCAATACTTTTAATTTTTTACCACCGAGTATTGAGCCTACTGCAACAGGTCATATCATAGAACAAATTGAATTAATTCAATCTATTATAGATAATGGCTTTGCTTATACTGTAAATGGTTCTGTTTATTTTGATGTTCATAAATACAATGAATCTAACGAATACGGTATTTTGAGCAAACGTAAGCTTGAAGATTTAATTCATAACACGCGTGCGCTAGACGGACAAAGCGACAAGAAAAACCCTCAAGATTTTGCTCTTTGGAAGAAAGCAGAACCCACTCATATTATGCGTTGGCCTTCTCCTTGGAGTGATGGTTTCCCAGGATGGCATTTAGAATGTACTGCAATGAGCACTAAATATCTTGGTGATTATTTTGATATTCATGGGGGTGGAATGGATTTAAAATTCCCACATCACGAATGTGAAATTGCACAAAACCAAGCTTCAAAAGGTCAAGCTCCTGTAAAGTACTGGATGCATGCCAATATGCTAGAGCTTAATGGTGCTCGTATGAGTAAATCCACTGGAAATTATATCAATCCAGCAGAGTTACTTTCTGGCGACAATGATATTATGTCTAAAGCTTATAACCCAAGTGTCATTCGCTTTTTTATGATGCAAGCATCATACAGAAGTGTTTTAGATTTAACTGATGACGGCTTATCAGCTGCCGAAAAGGGATTCCATAGACTTATGGATGCCATTGGTATAATTGATAATTTAAAGACAAATTCTTCATCTTTATTCAACATTACAGATTGGAAGCAGAAATGCTACGATGCGATGAATGATGATTTTAATACTCCGATTTTAATTGCTTCACTTTTTGAAGCTGTAAAATTCATCAACCAAGTAAAGGATGGAAGTGCGACTGTTACGCCTGAAGATTTAGCGCTTTTAAAAGAAACGATTGAAACTTTTGTCTTTGATGTTCTTGGTTTGATAAATATTTCAAAAGAAAGTGCAGGCGGTAATAAACTAATTGGTGCTGTTGAAATTTTAATCAACCTTAGGAAAGACGCCCGTTTAAATAAAGATTTTGCATTGTCTGATAAAATCAGAGATGAATTGGCTGAAGCTGGAATTCAACTAAATGACAGTAGAGAAGGCACGACTTTTACGACAAACTAATCGTGAAGAAACTCTTAACATATCCATTTTTATTACTGATTAAATTCTATCAGACATTTATTTCACCAATGACACCTGCGACATGCAGATACCAACCCACCTGTTCTCATTATGCTAAGGAAGCTTTAGAAGTTCATGGTTTTTTTAAAGGCGGTTGGTTAGCTGTGAAGCGTATTTTTAGTTGTCACCCCTGGGGAGGTAGTGGTTTCGACCCAGTTCCAGGAAAAGATGACAACTAAAAATTTTGCCAACGCGCAAGCTCGCCCGTTCTCTAAAAATTTACTCCGTACATTTTCTTTACGTTCCGTCGCCTTGGAGAGGTAGTGGTTTCGACCCTGTTCCGGGAAAAGATGACAACTAAAAATGTTGCCAACGCGCCAGCTCACCCGTTCTCTAAAAATGTACACTGTACATTTTCTTTACGTTCCGTCGCCTTGGGGAGGTAGTGGTTTTGATCCTGTTCCTCCAAAAGAGAATTAATATACACGTTAATCTCATTTCTAATCGCTATCAAATTGAAGAAATGATTTTATTTTCTTGTTTTTACTGCAAATTCTGGCTTCAACTTGTTTTCGACGTGTTCTCTTTCCGTAGTTAAGGCTATTTAAAAAAGACTTTATCAAGTTAAAAAATCTATAATTTTCGCTACAAAACAAAAAGTTAAAATCACTTCATTATATTTACAGCATAAACAGAATAACTATGTATTTATTACAGATTGATTGGGATCCTATTAAGTTTATTGATTTAGGATTTTTTAAACTTCATTTTTACAGCCTTATGTGGATTACAGCCTTTGTTTTAGGCTTCAACATCACCAAGCGCATTTACAAAAACGAAGGTCAATCAGATGACGCCTTAGATTCTTTGTTTATATATTCTGTAGTAGGTATTATGCTTGGAGCAAGATTAGGCCACGTTATCTTTTACCAACCTGAATTAATTTCAGAAGACTTTTTTAGCATCTTTTTACCTTTCAAATTTAAAGGAGGTTTTGAATTCACAGGCTTTCAAGGCTTAGCAAGTCATGGTGCTGCCATTGCTATGATTATTTCTATGTATATCTATAATAAAAAAGTATTACATAAAACTGTCCTTTGGATTTTAGATCGTGTAGTGATCCCTGTGGCTTTAGGTGCTGTATTTGTTAGAATCGGAAACTTTATAAATTCAGAAATCATTGGAAAATATACTGGTAGCGATTTTGGTGTGGTATTTAAACAATTAGGTGAAACCGCGCCAAGGCATCCAGCGCAATTGTACGAAGCATTCTGTTATGTTTTCGTATTCTTAATACTATTTTACTTCTATTGGAAAACAAAAAAATCTGAACAGCAAGGTTTCTTATTCGGTCTGTTTTTAGTATTACTTTGGTCTGTAAGATTCTTTGTAGAGTTTGTTAAAGAAGCGCAGAATATTGAACGTGCTGATTGGGTATTAAATACAGGTCAATGGCTAAGTATCCCTTTTATAATTATAGGTCTTTACTTTATGTTTATCTATAAACCTAAAACAAAACTGAGCTAAATGCATATTCAAGTGTTTATAAAATCTGGACTTATTGTTTTAGGACTTGCACTTCTTTCCTCTTGTAAAGAAGACAAGAAAACAATAATCGCAGATAAAGTTGTCGTTAACTTTAAAAAAGAAGGTACGCTTTCACTAAAAAAGGCAGATTCAGATTCTTTAATAAAGACTATAGATATAGAAATTTCAGATGACGAATACGCTACCCAAACGGGTTTAATGTATAGAACGACACTCGAAGCTAATCAGGGGATGTTATTTATATTTCCAGATGTTGAAATGCGAAGTTTCTACATGAAAAACACCAAGATTCCTTTAGACATTATTTATATTGATGAAGACAAAACGATCGTAAGTTTTCAAAAGAATGCAAAACCTATGGATGAAACTTCGCTTCCGTCTGAAGCACCTGCAAAATATGTTTTAGAGGTTTACGGCGGACTTTCTGATGTTTGGCAACTTGCCGTTGGAGATAAGATTAGTTTCACACAAACCGATGACTAAACCCATCGGTTTAGATATCACTACTCCTTTAGGGCATCACTTAAGTCTTTCGGTTTTTAAACCGAATACTTCAATTAATAAAAGTATTATTATTTCGTCTGCCACTGGCGTTTTACAACATTACTATTACAAATTTGCTACCTATTTTTCAGAATTAGGCTATACCGTTTACACCTTCGATTATTCAGGTATTGGAAAATCTAATTTGAGTATTTCAGACTTAAAACAAAGTACTATTGACTTGAAAGCTTGGGGAGAAAATGACCAAGCCTCAGTTGTAGACTATGCAAAATCTCAAAACCCAACTCACAAAATAATTATTATTACTCATAGTATTGGAGGCCAAATTTTAGCTTTCAATAAAAACATCTCTCAAGTTGATGCTATAATAACGGTCGCTTCACAAAGTGGCTATTGGAAACTTTGGAAAGGTTTTGAGCGTTTCAGAATGTTCGCATTTTGGTATGCTCTGATTCCAACACTAACTCCGTTATTTAGTTACTTTCCTGCTAAAAAAATAAAGCTATTTGAAAATCTTCCTAAACAAATGGTTTATCAATGGAGTCGCTGGGGAAAGCATAAAGATTATATGTTACGTGAATTTGATTTTGATGACCTTCAATTTAAAAACTTCAATAAACCTTTATTAGCATTAAGTTTCACTAAAGATAAGTTTGCACCAAAAGCATCTGTAGATTGGTTGGCAGAACAATTCATCAAAGCCAAATTGGACAGACAACATATTATTCCTGACGATTTAGGGATTTCAAATGTTGGTCATTTTGGGTTCTTTCGAAGTCAGTTTAAAGCGTCGTTATGGAATACAACGCATGAATGGATGGCGAAGCATACATAGAACTCATCTACTTCTATAAACACGAATCTTAATAAAGCATTAAAATTATATCATAAAAAAAATGCCCTTCAATTAAGAAAGGCATTTTTAACTCTGAATGACTTCAGAATAGAATATATTTTAAAGCTTAAGCTTCTTCAGCTTCTTCTTTCACTTTAGTCTTAAGTGCTTCTGCTACGTTACCTTTTTTAGCGGTATCGTACATAATAGGTGTTGCAATAAATACTGAAGAGTATGTACCAACTATTACACCTAAAATTAAAGCGAATAATAAATCTTTAAGTGAGTCTGCACCAAATAAGAACATTGCCAATAACACAACTAGAGTTGTTAACGACGTATTTAAAGTTCTACTAATAGTACTGTTTATAGATTTGTTAATTGTAGTATCAAATTTCCAACCTAAGTTTTCATTGAAGTACTCTCTAATTCTATCGAATACAACAACGGTATCATTCAGTGAGTAACCAATTACCGTTAAGATTGCCGCGATAAAAGTTTGATCAACCTCCATGCTAAATGGCATAAATCTCCATGTTAATGAATAGATACCTAATACAATTAATACATCATGGAAAACTGCCGCAACAGCACCAAGAGAGAATTGCCATTTTTTAAATCTAAATAAGATGTATAAAAATACCACAACTAACGATCCTAAAATTGCCCAAATAGATGCTTTTTGAATATCATCTGCAATTGTTGGACTCACTTTACTAGATAGCATTTTACCAATTTTCTTATCACCAGAACCGTCTAAGAATTCAGCATAAGTCATGCCTTCCGGAAGGTATTTCTGTAATGCTGTAAACAACATAGATTCTATCTCTTCATCAGCCTCTAATGAACTATCTTCTACTTTATATTTAGTAGAAATCTTTAATTGGTTTGGCCCACCAATAGTTTTTACTTCCGCACTTTCAAAGACAACCTCAAGTTCGTTTTTAACTTCTTCAACGCTCATGTCTTGATCAAAACGCACTTGGTAGGTTCTACCTCCAACGAAGTCAATACCTTGATCTAATCCTGGACCAACAAATAGTGATCCCAAACTGGCTAAGATTAATGCTCCAGAAAAAGCATAAGCAATCTTACGTTTCTTCAAGAAATCGATATTTACATTGGTAAATAAGTTTTTAGTTAAACCTGTAGAGAAATCTAATTTACCTCCTCTATTAACATACCAGTCTACTAATAAACGTGTAATGAAAATTGCTGTAAATAATGATGTTAAAATACCAATGATTAATGTTGTTGCAAAACCTTTAATTGGTCCTGTACCAAATACAAATAATATTAAAGCGGTTAAACCGGTTGTAATGTTAGCATCTAAAATTGAAGACAACGCATTAGAGAAACCATCTTTTACAGATTCTTTTTGTGTTTTTCCTTTTGCGAGTTCCTCTTTAATACGCTCAAAGATAAGTACGTTTGCATCGACCGAAATACCAATCGTCAATACAATACCTGCAATACCAGGTAAGGTTAGTACGGCACCTAAACTTGCTAACACACCAAAGATTAATAAGATGTTTAACATTAAAGCGATATCTGCAAATCCACCTGCTTTTCCGTAGTAAAAAATCATCCAAAGTAATACAAACGCTAAAGCGATAACGAATGATTTCATTCCACTATCAATAGCTTCTTGTCCTAATGATGGCCCTACGATATCTGATTGAACAATCTGAGCAGAAGCAGGTAATTTACCAGCTCTTAAAACGTTAGCTAAATCGACAGCCTCAGTTAGTGAAAATGATCCTGAAATTTGAGATCTACCACCAGCTATTGCTCCTGTTGTTACACTTGGTGCAGAATACACTGTGTTATCTAATACAATAGCAATATTACCTTGAGTTTCGTAAGCCTTTTTGGTCATTTCTTCCCAAACCTTAGCTCCTTTAGAGTTCATTTGCATACTTACGGCAGGTCTGCTTAGTTGATCGTAATCTTGATCTGCACCAGTAATTACATCTCCACTCAATTCTGGTTCACCATCTCTATTACCTTTAATAGCATAAAGCTCTGAAAACTCAGAATCTTCATTTTGTAATCCCCATACAAATCTTACATAGCGCATTTCTGCAGGTAAAGAAGCTCTGTTTTTTGAGGCATTTAAATGCTCCATTACCTTTTCTTTATCCTTAGATAAAAACATACCAACTACTGAACCACCATTTCCATAACCTTGAATTCCTAAAGGATTAATATTGGCAACATCTGTAGTATCTGTTTCTATTTGGCCTGTAAGTTCATTAATAACATCTGAAGTATCTTCTTCTTGATCTTCCGTTACATCTGCAACCTCATCGTTTGTTTCTTTCTTATTATTTTCTTCAACCAAATTTTGGTTAACCTCCATTAAATAAGGTAAAACATCTTGTGTCTTGTACGTTTCCCAAAACTCTAATTGAGCCGTTGTGGTTACTAACTCCGTAACACGCTCAATATCTTTTGCTCCAGGTAATTCTAAAAGAATACGACCCGAGTTTCCTAAGCGTTGAATATTAGGTGATGTTACACCAAACTTATCAATACGTTTACGTAATACTTCGAAAGCTGAAACGATAGACTCATCAATTTTTGTTTCGATAATGCTTTTAACTTCATTGTCTGACATATCGAATTTAATCTCGTCACTTAGCGTACGATTTGCAAAAATATCTGGAGATGCTAATTTGGTATCTCCTTTAATAGCATCAAATGCTGTAAAGAAAGATTGTAAATAAGAATCTTGTGAATCTTTTTGTAATTCATCGGCATCATCTAAGGCTTTATTAAAAACTGGGTTTTTGCTTTTATTAGATAAACCTTTTAAGATGTCTTTTACTGAAATTTGAAGAATTACATTAATACCACCTTTAAGGTCTAAACCTAAGTTCATGGCATTATTTTCAACTTCGCTATAAGTGTATTGTGCAACACCTAAATTGTAAACTTCGATAGACTCAAAGTTCTCACCTACTTTAATTTTTGAAGTTTTCAACGAATCTAAATAGCGAGCCTCTTCTATATTTCTTTTCGTTTGGTAATCCTCTTCTGTATCAGCATATTTAGCAATTGCTGCTTGTTCTGCATTAGCTTCTATTTGATTCGCTTTGAAAGTAAATGATAATTGGTAGATACTTACCAAACCAAATAAAAGCGCAAAAAGCTTAATTATTCCTTTGTTTTGCATTGTGATTTTTGTTTAATGTCGATTTTTTTTAACGCGCAAATATAGAGCTTACACTATAATTCGACAATCTTTTTTTATAAATTGATTTTGAGTTTTTTGATTGAAAAAACGCTTTGAAATGAAGTGGAATTATTTGAGATTATATAATTCCTTTTAGGCAGTTGGTCCTGCTCGTACTTCAGGAATGATATGGGAAATAGTATTAATTGATACAGTAGCGTCATTATTAATTCCAATAGCAACTTTAATGCTGTAATTGATTTTAATATCAGAGAAATGATTACCAAAAGTATAGGTCTTTGAATATAAAAAACGATCTACTTTCTGATTAACCTCTACAACCTGAGTACGTTCAAAGTCCCAATTAACAGTATTATTGGTCTTCAATTCAGAGATATTAAGCTCGTAATCCTTAACGCTTTTGTGCTTAGGAAAATTATCGGACGGATTATCAGTAGAATTATATGCTACTCTTAACGTTTCAACATTAAAAAGTGCATTCTGAATATATTTAACATGGCTATCACTATGATAAGTTATTCTAAGTTGGCCTTCATTATTCTGGCCTATTTGAATATGAGTAACACCAATGCTTTGCAGTTGATTTTGAATGGCTTCAATCGTAATTTCTGCATCTTCTGAAGAAATATCTGAATCAGAAAACTGCACGACAATCTGTTGATTGGGTAATGTATTTTGCTCTAGATACGTTCCTAAAAACGCCAAGAGTAAAACTAACAATCCAAAATGCAGTTTGGTTTTCATGCGCCAAATATAGACAAAAAATAAAGACTGTATTTCTACAGCCTTATCTTAAATTTTAAACCTTATATGTAATTGAATTACATACCCTCCATTTTGGTATAACCTTCTGGTGGTGTTAAGCTTAATTTATCATCTGAAACAGACTCTTCTTTAATCTCAGTTATTTCTGATGTTACTACGATACTCGCACCCATTTGGTTCATCGTCATTACAAAATATAACGGATAACCTTCAATTTTATCACCCATTGCTGTAGTGTTGTGGCTAAAAGCAGAAATTTTATCTGTTGTAAACATTTGCATTTCTACGTCTTGTCCGTTTTGTTTCATATTAACAAAATATTGCTGACATACGTAACCCAATACTGTTTTTGTTTCATCTCCTTTTTTTACAGTCACACTTTTTAAATCCTCTTCAGTAGGAACAAAAGATTGTAAAACAAATTTTTTGCCCAAACCTGGTTGATCTAAAAGCATTAACATTTGTTTTTCAACGGCATCTACAATGATAACCATATCGCCTGTCATTGGACTACTTGTTTCGCTACGTGATTTTTCACCTTTAAAATAGGTTGTCGCCTTTGAGTCTCCCATAGCTTGTAGCTGAGAATTCATTTGTGCATTATCGCTAGACATAGTTTGATTAGCAATAAGAACTCCTTCTGTAAGTTCAACTTGGGCAGTTGCGACAACACTTAACATTAACGCAAAACTAAATAATAGTATTTTTTTCATTTTTTTCTTTTTTATGATTACTCGTTAGTATACAAAAACCTTACCAACAAAAAAGTCGGTAAGGTTTTTCAAATTAGATGTAATATTAAAGCTTATAGTTCTAATAATCCATTTGTTTTCTTAACACCTTCAGCACTTGCTTTCATGTGTTCTTTTTCAGCATCACTTAAAGATACATCAACGATTTTCTCTATTCCATTTCTACCTAAAACAACTGGCACACCAATACAAAGATCAGATAAGCCATATTCACCTTCTAATAATGTAGAACACGGATAAATTTTCTTTTGGTCGCAAGCAATCGCTTGAACTAAACCACTAACTGCAGCACCTGGAGCATACCAAGCCGAAGTTCCTAATAATTTAGTTAATGTCGCTCCACCAACTTTAGTATCTTCAGCAACTTGATTTAAGCGCTCTTCTGATAAAAACTCAGAAACTTTAATACTATTTCTTGTGGCATGAGATATTAATGGCACCATACCTGTATCGCTATGACCACCGATGACCATTCCGTCTACATCACTAATTGGCGCTTCTAAAGCTTCTGCCAATCTGTACTTAAAACGTGCAGAATCTAAAGCTCCACCCATTCCTATAATTCTATGCTTTGGTAAACCTGTAGTTTTATGTACCAAATACGTCATTGTATCCATTGGGTTACTAACAACAATGATAATTGTATTAGGAGAGTGTTCTACTAAGCTAGATGATACCATCTTTACAATACCAGCATTGATTCCAATTAACTCTTCTCTTGTCATTCCTGGTTTACGAGGAATACCAGAAGTAATTACACAAATATCACTATTTGCTGTCTTAGAGTAATCATTAGTACTTCCTGTAATTTTAGTGTCAAAACCATTTAAAGATGCACACTGCATTAAGTCCATTGCTTTACCTTCTGCATAACCTTCTTTAATATCTAAGATTACAACTTCAGAAGCAAAATTTTTAATTGCAATATACTCTGCACAACTTGCGCCTACTGCACCAGCGCCAACTACGGTAACTTTCATTTGTTCTTTTTATTTTAAATTAATGTCGAATGGAACGCGCTTAAAACTATTGTCTCAATATAATAGTACAAAAGCGTATTTCACAATTATATATTTTTAATATGTAATTTATGTATTAAATACACGTGTAAATTTACGAATAAAATTACCGTTAAAGAAGAAAGTATTTAATTTCCTTGTACAGATAACTTCATCATTAGGCTAATAAAAAAAGCAACTATGTAATTACATAATTGCTTTTTTATTCATTTATTTATGAGGTTATTTACGCATCAATATTTGCATAAATAGCATTCTTCTCAATAAACTCTCTACGTGGTGGCACCTCGTCTCCCATTAACATAGAGAATACACGATCGGCTTCTACTCCATTATCAATCTGGATTTGACGTAATGTTCTAAACTCAGGATTCATTGTAGTATCCCAAAGTTGTTCTGCATTCATCTCTCCAAGACCTTTATAACGTTGGATTTTTGCTCCATCACCAAATTGCTCCTGTAATGCCATGCGCTCCTCATCATTCCAAGCATATTCTTTTTTCGCTCCTTTTTTCACTAAGAATAAAGGAGGTGTTGCAATATAGATATGTCCGTTTTCAATTAACTCCTTCATATAACGGAAGAAGAATGTTAAGATTAAAGTTTCAATATGCGAACCATCGATATCGGCATCACACATAATAACTATTTTATGGTATCTTAATTTTGAAAGGTTAAGTGCTTTACTATCTTCTTCTGTTCCGATAGTAACACCTAAAGCTGTGAAGATATTTTTGATCTCTTCGTTTTCAAAAACCTTATGTGTCATTGCTTTTTCCACATTAAGAATTTTACCTCTTAATGGCAGAATCGCTTGAAACATCCTGTCACGACCTTGTTTTGCTGTTCCACCTGCCGAATCTCCCTCGACTAGATAAACTTCACATTTTGCAGGATCTTGTTCAGAACAATCAGATAATTTACCAGGTAAACCTCCAATACTCATTACGGTTTTACGCTGAACCATTTCACGTGCCTTTTGAGCTGCGTGACGTGCTTGAGCTGCCAAGATTACTTTCTGTACAATAATCTTAGCATCATCTGGATTTTCTTCCAAATAATCTGTTAGCATTTCAGAAACCGACTGACTTACAGCTGCTGAAACTTCACGGTTTCCTAATTTGGTTTTTGTTTGTCCTTCAAATTGTGGTTCTTGAACTTTTACTGAAATAATAGCAGTTAATCCTTCACGGAAATCATCACCAGCAATATCAAATTTCAACTTGTCTAACATACCAGATTCATCTGCATACTTTTTAAGGGTATGAGTTAAACCACGACGGAAACCTGATAAGTGAGTTCCACCTTCATGCGTGTTAATGTTGTTTACATAAGAATGTAAGTTTTCTGCGTAAGAGGTGTTATAAATCATAGCAACCTCAACTGGTACACCATTCTTTTCTCCTTCGAAAGCAATAACCTCTTTTGTTAAAGGCTCACGGTTACCATCTAAAAATTTGATAAATTCCCTAAGACCTTCTTTAGAATGAAATGTTTCACCCTCAAACTCACCATCATCTTTTTTATGACGCTTATCTATTAAATGAATTGTGATACCTTTATTAAGGTATGCTAGCTCACGTAAACGACTCGCTAAGGTATCGTAGTTATATTCTAAAGTCTGCGTAAAGATTGTTGCATCTGGCTTAAAAGTAACAATGGTTCCTCTTTTTTCAGTTTCACCAACTTTCTTAACAGGATACATCGGTTTCCCTTTTTCATATTCCTGCTCCCAGATTTCACCTTTTCTAAAAACTGTTGCTTTTAAATTATCTGATAATGCGTTAACACAACTTACACCAACACCGTGTAGTCCGCCAGAAACTTTATAAGAATCCTTATCGAACTTACCACCTGCACCAATTTTAGTCATTACAACCTCTAATGCAGAAACACCTTCTTTTTTATGTAAATCGACAGGAATACCACGACCATCATCTTCTGTCGTAATAGAATTATCTTCATTTATGATTACGGTAATATTATCACAGTGACCAGCTAAAGCTTCATCAATTGAGTTATCGACCACCTCATACACTAAATGGTGTAAACCTCTAACACCAGTATCTCCAATATACATCGACGGACGCATACGCACATGCTCCATGCCTTCTAAAGCCTGAATACTATCTGCGGAATAGTTATCCTTGTTAAATTCTTCTCTTTTTTCGCTCATTATCTTGAATACGTTTTTAATTCGAATCTTTAATTTAAAAAAGTTCCGCTCTTCGACGGAATCAATTCAGCTATCTCAATTTCCTTCAACTTCATTTTAAAAATTAAGAGCTTCTTTGACATAAAAAAAATGACACCAGTGTATCATTTTTCAATACTAACAAATATACGGAATTATAACGCATTTTAAAAGCTATTTATGAATTGAAGTTGATAATTATCAACATTTGTTAATTACTTAAAAGTGGCTTAAAGCGCCTAAAAAGTGTCTTAAAATTGATTTTTGTTTTTTTAATCCTCTTGATTTCGAGAAAATAACAAAACCCCTTAGGAGCTTAATTTTATAGATTCCTTGATTTAAATATTATAGCTAAAAACACCTCTTTTTTAATAAATTTCTTAAAGAAAGCTAACTAAAAATAGTCTACTAATCTTTAATCATACTTCAATAATAAAGATTTCAACATGGTGTAAGTTATTTCTCTAAATATTACAAATTACTACAAAATATTGCATTTTACCGAATATTCTTGCCGTTTAAAGATTAAATTCTATATTTGCCTTCGAAAATTATAATAAAAAATAATATCAAAATGTTGTATTTAATCCATCCGAAAACAGAATTTATGGAAAATATTAAATTCGAGAAAATAATTTCCTCAAAACTGAACTTTAGATTGAAATCAGTTTTTATGATTTTATTTTCTCTGATGGTGAATCTTATATTTTCGCAGACACCTGTAAACGATGATTTTACCAATGCCATAGATGTAACAACAATTATTAACAGTTGTTCTGCCGATGCTGCTTATACAATTATAGGTGCTACTCCAGATAAGAATGAAGGTAGCAATTGGAACAATAACGGACCTAAAAATAATGTTTGGTTTAAATTTACAGCACCTGCAACTGGTGAAATCAATATCACTGTTGATAGAGGTGACTCTAAAGGAACTCAGCGACGTACTCAATTAGCGCTCTGGCTGGCGGATGGCATCACAGAAATACAAAGTGAAAGATATGCATACGACAACGAAGACGTAACCATGGGTGCCGTAAACCTAACTCCAGGTATTATTTATTACATTTCTGTAGATACACAGTCCACAGGTTATTCTGGCACATTTACTTTATGCTTACAAGATATCGTAGACTATGATTTTTATGAAGGCGCTATTGATGTTACCAACATCATTAACAATTGCTCCGCTGATGCAATCTATACAATTATAGGCGCTACTCCAGATAAGAATGAAGGTAGTAATTGGAACACTAATGGACCTAAAAATAATGTTTGGTTTAAATTTACAGCACCCGCAACTGGTGAAATCAATATCACCATTGATAGAGGTGACTCTAAAGGAACTCAGCGACGTACTCAATTGGCGCTTTGGCAAACGGATGGCACTACAGAAATACAAAGTGAAAGATATTCATACGATGATGAAGACGTAATCATGGGTGCAGTAGACCTAATTCCAGGTCAAATTTATTACATTTCTGTAGATACGCAGTCCTCAGGTTATTCTGGTACATTTACGTTATGTCTACAGGATACCGTAGACTAT
>NZ_ATMR01000185.1 GCF_000427335.1 Winogradskyella psychrotolerans RS-3
GCCTACATAGTTTAAGAGTTACAATTAATACAACGTATCAATTATCTTTGTTAGCATATTCAAACTGCGTTTGAATATCAATACCATAACTGGCTTCTAATTCTTTAATACTTTTTTATAGTATTCAGTTGGTGGTGGTAGGTTAAAGTTATCCCAGAACTCGGCATTATATTTTACTTTAATTTCTTCCATCTTCATTCTATACACATCGGTAAAGCTAACATCTATCTTTTTCTTATCTGTTTCTATACCTAAAACAATTACCTCATTACGCTTAGATAGCTTAATTTGTGCATTTGTTGTTTTAAGAGTCTTTTGATGCTCCTCAGTTAAATCTTGAAAGCGTCTTGTATAATGATTATGATAACTTAAATACAGTTTTCCATCGTCATTTTTTTTATAGATATATACTACTGTATCAGATGCATTAGTAGTTTTATATACTTTATAGCTATCAACACCTATGTACAAAATAGGGTCTAAATAAGGTTGTCGTTTTCTGGTGTTTATTTTACCGCGAATAATTACAATGCCTTCACCATCATAAGAGGTATCACCTATTTTAAACCAGTCATAATCTTTTATGTTTATCCCTCTTCGAAGCGGATCTATTTTAGTCATAAAATTTATGGGATAGATTCTGCCAATATTGGCATTTTTATAACTTCTAAAATCTACGGATTGCCGACCTTCTTCAATACCTAATTTCCGGACTTTTATGCCACCTCTAGGACCTACATCTTTAACTTTTACATAATGTTCTAGATAAAACTTAGCAATGTCATCTTCTACTGCAAAAAACCGATTCAGAATTTTTAATTCGTGGACAGTACTAACGGTATTTTCTTTAAATTTTTAAAAGCTAGATTAACATATTGCTTTGGGCTCATGATATTAACTTCATCAAGAGACACAATATCCTCACTTAGGATAATCACTTTTTCTTTTAATGCTATAAAGTCTTTGACTACTATTTTTGAAGTTAAAAAACCTATACTAGAAACTTCTAGCGTATCTAAGCGGTTGTTCTTAGATAATTCTAGGTAAAAATGACCGTCCTCATTAGTTGATGTACCAAGGTATTTAGAAGTGATACTAACAGCAGCATACGGTACACTTATTTTGGTGTCATCTAAAACAACACCTTCTATTTTTAATGATTTTTCTTGCGCACATACAACGAAGCTAAAAAAGAATAAATATATAAACAGTTTAAATCGATACATGTAAATAATTTTTGGCGTTTGAATATTTGAGTTAGATGTTAGCTTATAATAATTATTAACTAGACTCAAATTATTTTAAAAAAAATCATGTCCTCTAAAGCGTATTCATTAAATACTTTTAGAGGACATGATACTAATTAGGTGTTTATGTTACACTACCTTATAATTAAGTAGAATAATTTAGTTGTAATAATAAACGGTCATTTATTCTTATAAAAGATAGAATTTAATTTTTATTCTTCTTTTTCTTCTTTCCGTTAGCCTTATTCTTTTTAGAGGCTGTTTTTATTTCTTTAGCTCTGTCTTTTCCAAAGGCTTTATTAAGCGACTTAGAAAATTCCTTATTGTTTTCTTTTCTTTTTGCCTTTAATTCTTCAGAACCTTTGTCATACTTTTCATTAATTTCAGAAGTAGCTTTTACATGTGCTTCTTTTAATGTTATTAAAGTTGCCTTTTCTTCGCTTGTTAATGTTATTTTACTTTCTACAGCTTCTACGTATGCATTTACTTTTTTATCATCATTTTTTTGAGCAAATAATGAGCTTGTTAATGCGATAGTAAATACGAGTAATAATATTGTTTTTTTCATAATGTTAAAATGGTTTAATAATTAATTAATTGTTTGAGTAGCAAACTTAAATCATATCCTCTATAATAGCATTCTTTTTTATATCATTTAGTTGCTGAAAACAATCATTTTTATCGTTTAGAGTACTCGGAAGGCGATACGCCATGGAGTTTTTTAAATGAGGTAGAAAAATAAGAGTTAGACTCTATACCTATTTGGTACATTACCTCAGCAACATTAAAACCACTATTACTATCTAATAACTCTGCTGCCCTTTGCAATCTAAAATTACGTAAATAGGCATTTGGAACTTGCCCTGTAAGTTGTTTCAATTTTCTATAGAAATGAGAAGAACTTAAACCTGCTTCTGTGGACAATTCTTCTACTCCAAAATTTGAATTCGATAAGTTTTTTTCTATTATTTCTGTGATGTTCTCTAAAAATTCGAGATCCCTTTTAGAAAACCCTAATTCCTTTTTGTCTTTAGGAGGCAAACTATTTTTAGAGAAATAATCTTTTATCTTCTCGTTATTTTCAATGAGTTTTTTCAGTCGAAGTTCGAGATGTTTTAAAGAAAATGGTTTACTTATGTATTCATCAGCTCCAAATTCTAAACCTTTAATTAAATCCACGTTATCTCCCAAAGCCGTTAATAACAATACCGGAAGCTGACAAGTTTCAGGATTAGCTTTAATGCGTTTACACAATTCAAACCCATCCATCTCTGGCATCATAACATCACTTATAATGGTACTGAATTCTGTTTTTTTAATTTCTTCTAATGCTTCTACTCCATTATTTGCGATGGTGATATTGTATTTATCCGACAATGCATTATTTAGAAAATCTTGGATATCTAATTCATTTTCAACAACTAAAACATTATGTTGTTTTTTACTTTTTTCTCATCATTAGTTTCTTCGATGGTATTACCCTGTAAAGGCACCCAATTCTTTATGAATGATTTTTTTACACCGCTGTCTTCAACATTAACTTCTTCAATAGTTGAAGATGGAATAACAACCGTAAAGCGGGTTTCTTTATTCAGTTTACTTTTTACAGAAATACGACCATTAAACAATTCCACTAAAGACTTACAAAAGGACAAACCAATACCTCCACCACTAACATTTCCATCTTGGTTTCCTAATTGATAAAACCGTTCAAAAATATTATTCAAACTTTCTTTCGGAATACCTTTCCCTGTGTCAATAACATCAATTTTAATATTCTTAATATCATCTTCAAACACAATGGAAGCATCAATACTAATAGTCCCTTGAACTGGTGTATTTTTAAAGGCGTTAGACAACAAATTAAAAAGTATTCTTTCTAGTTTTTCTACGTCAATAACAATCTCTTCATTTGGAGAACTTATTTTGTAATAAAAATTAATATTCTTTTCTAAGGCATAATTTTCAAAAGCTTCCGTTGTTGGATATAAGAAATCACCCAAGGTAGATTTGGTGAAGTTTAAGTTTAAATACCCTTGTTCTGCTTGTCTAAAAGTTATTAATTGATCTATTAAACTTAAAAGACGATGTGTATTTCTCTTAATGATAGCTAAGAACTTTTCACTCTCTGGGTTAGTATTGTTATCAATTACTCTATCTAAAGGACCAGAAATTAAGGTTAAAGGTGTTCTAAACTCGTGAGATAAGTTGGTGAAATATTTAAATTTACCTTGGTTAACAACTTCCATTCTGTCTTTATCTAATTGCTCATAGATTAATTTTTGTTTTAATTTTTCATGCTGAACAAAATAGAAAACAATCCCAACACCTACACCTAAAAATATAATAACTAGTAAGGTGTAACTCCACCACGTTTGGTACCAAAGTGGCAAAACAATTAAGGTCAACGTTTTGTTTGAAGTACTCCAAACACCATCACCATTGGCTGATTTTACTTTTAAGGTGTAAGTCCCTGCGGATAAATTAGTGTATGTAATTCCCGATTTACCTTCATCTGTTTCTACCCAATCCTTGTTAAAACCATCTAATTTATACGCTATTTTATTTTTTGCTGGCGCAGACGTGTGTTCCGCTACTAAGTTAAAGGAAATAATACGTTGACTTTTAGAAACGGTTATCGTATCTGTTTCTGAAATCGCTTTTTTAAGAATTGTGATGTCATTTAATTTTTCACCTATATTCACAGGTTTATTATTAATTAAAAGCGATGTAATTAAAACTCTTGGAGGTTGTCTGTTTAAAGATATTTTCTGTGGATCGAAAACGGTTAAACCATTTAAACCTCCAAAATACATATAACCTGACGCTCCTAAAGCATAAGCTGATTGTCTAAAATTATTTTGAATTAAGCCGTCGCTTACATCAAAAACATTGACTTTGCTCGTTTCTTTATTAAATCGCACCAATCCCATATCTGTGCTAATCCATAAATTAGCACTGTTCTTTTGTGGTAAAATTCCATAAATTACATCATCGGGTAAAATATCATTTTTACGGAAGTACTCAATATTTAAAGGATTGCTATCACTGTCTAATGTTAACTTATTTAAACCACCACCAAACGTACCAATCCACATAATCTTACTATCATCTTCATGAAGCGAAAAAATACTATTATAACTTAGTTTACTACCACCTGTTTTAGTATCGTTATACTCTCTTACAATTTCAATTTTACCATCTCTATATCGGCATTGTAGTAAACCATCATCGGTGCCAAACCACAATTGATTGTTACTATCTTGCAAGAAGGACTGCACTCTATTGGCAGCGATTTTTAAGCTGAATTTAATAGTCAGTTTAGGTTGCCTAGTATTATCGATGTCATTCCAAGGATTTTCTAAAACCACAATTCTATTCCCTGCTAAAACAATATCTGTATCATTAATTTGCGCGATTTTTCGGGTTAAGAATAAGAACGCTTTCCCATTTCTAGATAAAAGTTGAATTTCCTTAAAATCCTTTCTTATCGGACTGTAAACAATGACCTTCTTATCTGTACCAAACCAAATATAATTTTTCTCATCTTGATAAATACATCGTATAACATCCGTGTTTTCAATAGGTAATTTACTTTGTAAATCTTCGTATTGAATCTTATCTATATTGTTTTCTGTGACGGCATCTATACTTCTAAATAGTTTTTTATTGTAACCAGAAATCCAAATCTTACCTGTATTGTCTTCTAAAATTGAAGTGATTAAATTATCTCCGATTGAAAACGCATCGTAAGGATTGTTAGTGTATGCATAAAAGGGTTTTTGAAAAAGGTCTAATTTATTAATACCACCTTGTGCCGTACCAACCCAAAGCACATCAAAGGTATCTTGATACACGGCATTTATTTGATGACTACTAATGGTGTTTTTATTCTTTGAATCATAATTAAAATGTTTAAAAGAATTTAGAATTGGATTAAATTTATAGAGTCCATCGCCTGTTGTTCCAATCCAAATGGCATTATCATTATCATTGAAAAGACTATTCACATAAAACGCAGAGTCTTCATTTGGAACCTTTATTTTCTTAACTAAATAATTGGCATTAGCGTCTAAATTAGAACTATATAAACCCTTTGTTGTACCAATCCAAAAAATGTTATCCACTTTTATGATTTCAGTGATTTCTTTATCCTTAAAAAAATCAAAATCATCTACAGCTGGAAGTTCAGATTTTAATATTGGACTTTCAGACTGGTATTTTACTATTTTTAAACCATCTGTTGTTCCTAAAATAATTGAAGATTTAAGGCCAAATGTAAACGTGTTAATTTCTAGAGTTTCATCCTTAAAATCCAAAACATTTTCAGACACTTCAAAAACACCATTATTAACGTCTGTTAACTTGCATCGTATTAATTGCTTTGAAGACGTTATCCATACATAACCGTCATTTTTAGTATCAATCTTATTAACATCTATATTGTAGTTTATCGGAACTGTAAAAAAACGTTCTAACCAAGGCACATAGATATTAACACCAACATTGGTACCTATCCAAAGAATACCATCCTTATCGTTGAATAAATAGGTAATATTATTACTGGAAATAGCTTGTTCCCCCTTAGATTGGGTGCTAAATGTTTTAAATTCATAGCCATCATAACGGATTAAACCATTTGGAGTTGCATACCATAAAAACCCATATTTATCTTGTTCTATGGAATTAACAGTATTTTGATTAAATCCTTCTTTATTAGAAATTCTTTCAAAATTTTGAGAATAAGCTTGTTCAGTAGAGAGTGTAATTACAACACAAAGAAAGCATATAATTCTAAGCATGTTATATATTTAGTTTGACACAAGAATATACGGATTTTAATCTATTGCCTAATAAATTCAAGTAATTTTTTTATCATAGAACGACTTCCACAATAAAAAGGAGCCCGCTCATGAATGTGAGTAGGAATAATATCTAATATACTTTGCTTACCATCAGTAGCAATACCATTTGCTTGCTCTGTTAAAAATGCCATCGGATTACATTCGTAAAGTAATCTCAGTTTTCCATCGGTATTTACGGTGCTATTTGGATATAAATAAATACCTCCTTTTATCATATTTCTATGAAAATCTGAAACTAATGACCCAATATAGCGCTGTGAGTAAGGTCTATCATCTTCTATCTGCTGACAGTATTTTATATATTGTTTTACCGATTCTGGAAAATGACTATAATTTCCTTGATTGACGGAATAAATAGAACCATTTTCTGGAAATTTCATATCTGGATGCGAAAGATAAAAAGATCCAATTGCCGGATTTAAAGTAAAACCATTAACGCCATCACCAGTTGTATAAACCAGCATGGTAGATGTGCCATAAACGATATAGCCTGCTGCAACCTGTTTTCTGCCTGGTTGTAAGAAGTCTTTTTCTTCTACTGGTGTGCCTTGTGGAGTTAATCTTCTGTAGATTGAAAAAATAGTTCCGACAGAAACGTTAACATCAATGTTAGATGAACCATCTAATGGATCCATAAGAACCACATATTTGCCATTCGATTCTTTATCGCGCCCTTCGATGGTTATAAAGTCATCATTCTCTTCAGACACAATACCACAAACAATATTTCTATTCTTTAAAGATTGAATAAATGTTTTATTGGCGAATACATCTAATTTTTGCTGATGTTCTCCTTGGACATTAACATCACCCGAATCGCCAAAAAGATCTACCAAACCTGCTTTATTCACCTCGTGATTAACCACTTTTGCTGCTAAACGTAAAGCGTTTAAAAGACTAGATAATTCTCCACTAGAATAGGGAAAAGAAGCTTGATTTTTAATAATAAATTCCCCTAAAGTAGATTTTTGGTGACTCATAAGATTTAATTACTTTTTATATAAGATTTCATCATTAATGCAGCGCCTAAAGCACTTTCATTTTTACAATCAGAAATCTTTATTTCAATATCATTTTTTAATAACTTTAAAAAGCTAATAAATATTACATTTTTATTAAATCCTCCAGAAATATAAACGTCTTTAATTGCTGAATTTTCATCAGAAATTAAATTAATACCCTGAATTACTTTTTTACTAATCTCAAAAATCAATTGGTAATAAGCAGTTTCGTAATTGGTATAATTGGTTAATAAATACGGATGTGCTTCAAAATCACTATCAATGCCTTCCGATAAAAAGACACGTGCGTTTGTATTAATCAGTGCTTTACACAATGTTTCATTTAACTCTAAATGTAAATGTGTATCTATGTCAATTTTAAAATAAGAGCTTAAAGCTGTAATATAGACTTCATGAATCTTCCCTAGAAACTGCATAGATGATTTTATCTGCTGTTTCTGTGGTGTCATAAAACACAAACAGTTATTTTTTAACTGGTGTTGTGTCAACGTTTCCTTGCTAAAAGGATTCATGGCTATAATCCAAGTCCCTGTAGATAGTAAAATAAACTCGTTGTCTTTTTCTGTTTCTAACAACGGAATTATAGACGCAGAACTATCATGTAATCCTGTTCCAATGGCAATTTCTTCACCATTAAAAGTAGTTA
Source organism: Winogradskyella psychrotolerans RS-3 (assembly GCF_000427335.1). Taxonomy (GTDB): domain Bacteria; phylum Bacteroidota; class Bacteroidia; order Flavobacteriales; family Flavobacteriaceae; genus Winogradskyella; species Winogradskyella psychrotolerans. Next base: position 7,781 of record NZ_ATMR01000185.1, read on the forward strand.
TTATAGCCTCTTTACCATTTTGTGGTGTAGGTAAATTTAATTTATAATCAGAAACCCATTGATGATACTGCATCGTATCAAAATCCCAGGTTGCTGTATGTGCTCCTACAGACGTAAAATCTGCAGTTATTTGTTTGGTAAAAAGATAACTTAAATATTGCGGATAATGTAGAATAGCATCTACCTTGTTCCAGAATTCAGGTTTTTCTTTTTGTAATTTTAATATTTGAAGTCCGGTGTTTAGCATGCCATAAGCAGGAGATGCTGTTTTTCTAGAAAATTCTTCTTGGCCTCCATTAGCATCATAAAACTCATGATATGCATCTAAGCTTAAAGGCTTTAAATAATTATATAAAGGTGTAATTCTATTGCCTTGATCATCTAAATAAATAAGACTAGCACCATGCGTAGAAAAATTAATAGCCTTTATAGCATAGTCACCTTCTGCTTGTATTCTTTTTATCTCATTTTGAATCCAATTTTCAATAGATTCTATGTCATCACAAGGATAATCATCTTCATCAGAAACCTCATCAAAACGTGTTGCATTTCTGTATACGACGTCAAACTCCTCATTAAACAAGAGTATTTTTTTATTTGTTTTCCCTATATCTATTACAGCAATTACATTCACCATCACAGTTCAAAAATTAAAAAAAGGGTGTTTGATTTTTAAAGCCAAACACCCTTTTGAGTTATTCTAATTAGTCTTTAAATCCGTATAACGGACCATAATTTTTACAAGCTCTATAATCAGCTCCTTCTAAGCCTTCGCCAAAAGCAGACCATGCACTTGGTCTAAACACGTCGTCTTCACTAACATTATGCATGTTTACAGGAATACGTAACATAGCAGCTAAAGAAATTAAATCGGCACCAATATGTCCATGAGAAATCGCTCCGTGGTTTGCTCCCCATTTAGCCATTACAGTATACACATCTTTAAAGAAACCCGTTCCTGTAACTCTTGGCACAAACCAAGTTGTTGGCCAAGTTGGGTTTGTTCTTTCGTCTAAAACTTCGTGAACATCTTCTGGTAATTCAACACTCCACCCTTCTACAATTTGTAGAACTGGTCCAATCCCTTTTACAAGATTAATTCTACACATTGTTAAAGGAATAGTCCCTTTAGTTTTAAACTGAGAAGAGAATCCTCCTCCTCTAAAATATTCAGCAATTGCTGCTGGCCATTTGGTATTATCTAAACATTTTTGAACTTCTTCTTCTGTAATATCCCAGAATGGTTTCATTGTAGGATTTCCATCAGCATCGGTTTGTTGCGCTGTAGCATCTAATGTTGTAGAACCTGAATTGATTAAGTGAATAATTCCATCCTTAGCAATTCCTGTTAATTTTTTACCAGTAACTCTTTCTACAGACTCAGGACTCCAGTATGTACGTACATCAGAGAACAATTGTGCTTTGTTAGTTAATAAGTGTCCAAACAACATAGAAATAGCGTTTAAACAGTCATTCTCTGTAGCAAATGTATACGCTTGACGAATACCATTCCAGTCAAAAGAAGAGTTTAAAATAGATTCTGTAAAATCTGCGTTTGGTTGGTAATCTGTCCATTGACGTTGCCCTTGGAAACCTCCCATAATGGCATTTCTACCTTTAGATTCTTCTCCGAATCCCATCTCTTTCAATTTAGGGTTTCCGTTCATTAAATCTTTACAAATCAATGTCATTTTCACAACCTTTTCCCATTCTGCATCTTTTACTTCTGCAGATTTTTGAGCTTCAGGACTGTTATAATCTTTTCCTTCTTGACAGTTTTCTTTCGTCCAAGCTAAAGCTTTTTCAAATTCATCATGATCGTAAATACCTTCATCAATACGTCTTAAAAGCTCTACAGACTCTACAAACTCGGCTCTTACGCCTAAGTAATCTTGTAAAAAGTTAACATCTACCATAGATCCTGCAATACCCATAGAACTGTATCCTATAGATAAATAAGATTTCCCTTTCATTTGAGCAACGGCTAACCCTCCTTTTACAAAACGTAATATTTTTTCTGATACATCTTGAGGAATGCTTTGGTCACCTTCATCTTGAACCTCTTTACCATAAATTCCAAAAGCTGGTAATCCTTTTTGAGAATATCCTGCTAAAGCTGCTGCTAAATATACAGCGCCTGGACGTTCAGTTCCATTAAAACCCCAAACTGCTTTAGGAGTTAAAGGATCAGTGTCCATAACTTCTGTTCCATAACACCAGCATGGCGTTACTGTTAATGATACTTCAACTCCTTCTCTTTTAAATTTATCGGCACAAGCTGCTGCATCTGCAACACCACCAATAGTTGTATCTGCAATTACAACTTCAATTTTTTCTCCACTAGGAAAACGTAACGTGTCTTGTATTAATTTAGCTGCTGCTTTAGCCATGTCCATGGTTTGAACTTCTAAAGACTCTCTAACTCCTAATTCACGTCCATCAATCACCGGACGAATTCCTACTTTTGGTAGTCTACCTATTAATCTACTCATGATTATATTTTTTTATTATGTAAATTGTTCTAATTCTGTTAATTGATCGTTTGAAAGTCCAGCGGGTTTAAAACCTGCAGCCCAACACATCATTAACATTTTAGCCCCTTTATTTGCGACATCTAAAAAGTCCCATGCTTTCATTACATCTGGTGCTGTTGCCGTTGCTCCATGCTTTTCCCATAAGGATACGTTTCTTGTTTTAAACGCTTCCATCGTTACTTTTGCTAAAGATTCTGTACTAGATAATGCATAAGGTGTACAGTGAATTCCTTTAGGTACAAATACTTTTACCTCAGGACACATCATCCAGATTTGTCTGTTTAATTCTTCTTCATTATCAAATAACTCATGATGACTCATGCAGATTAATTCTAATGGATGTGTATGCACAACCGCCAAATTCTCTGGATGATGAATAGAATTGAATAAATGGATACTTGCATGAGAAATTAACTCACACGTTGGTCCAAAGTTTTCACGCTTACCTCCCCAAATAACTGAATAGGCTGTAGCGTCTTCATTGATATAAAGAATACAAGACGCTTCTTCAAGCTTATCTACTAAATCTCTCAAATAACAACCTGTACCTGTAATGTAGATTACAAATCCTGCAGCTCCTTTTGGAAATTCAAATGGCACTTCTGTTCCAATACCTTGTACTTCTTCTTTTGTAAAGTAAGATGTTAAGTTCATTGAAATATTTCCTGCATTTCGCTCTGCCCATTCACGTTGCCATAAATAACCCGCGACTTCGGATACTTTTTTAATTCTGCTTCTACCTGTACAGGAAGTTTTATCGTTTTCATGTGTTTGTGTTTATTTTTTTATTTGTCAAATGGTGCATCCATATTAATCACAACATTTAGTATTGCTTTTTTAGTTATGGACGGTTCATATCGTTTTAAATAAAATTATTGTAACAAAAATAGAGACAGAATAGACTGTATTAAATATTCAAAATCTGTATTTTTGTATCTAATTCAAACATTAGTGCTTCATGAAGTTTGTAAAAGAAATTGAATTAGGCGATCCGTCTGCAAATCATCAGAATTTTATTGACCTGAAATTAAAGATGTTATGTTGCCGATATTGGTTGTTAGATTTATGGGACTGTCATGAAATGGTATTTCCGTTTTGGAGACTATATTGGAATAAAAACACAGGCGGTCAATTAATTCATCAGGATACTGTTTTTGAAATGGATCCGAATTACATCTATATTATCCCTCCATTTACTTCATTTTCATCACTATACACAAAAAACCACATCCACACAGAAGGTATTCATGTCTCAGGAAAACAGCTGAATAGCAACCACAACGAAGCGGATTTAGAGAATATGTTCTTAATCCATTTCTTCGCTCACTTTAATTTAGGAGTGCCTTTTGATAGTGTTTATCCTGGTATTTTAAAAATTGAATTAACAGATTACTTAAAGGATAGATTAAACTATTTAACCGATCGCTTAAAAATTGAAAACAAAAATTTCAAACTCACCTTTAATTTAAAGTTACAAGCCTTCATTAAAGAAGCACTTACCAATATTGGTCCCGAATTGTGGAAAACCATTAATATAGACGAACGTGTTTTAAAAGTCATCCGCTATATTGAAGTCAATATTGATAAAAAATTAAGCAACACTAATATGTCTTCGCTGGTTAATATGGCACCAAATTCTTTTGCCAGATTATTTAAAGATGAAATGAACGTTACATTACATCAGTTTGTTCAAAATAGAAAAATCGCAAAATCTTGTGAGTTATTTGAACATACCAATAAATCCATTGAAGATGTTGCTTTTAATTTAGGTTTTTCCGATCGTTATCATTTTTCGCGCGTATTTAAATCGGTTACAGGACTAACTCCGGCATCATACAAATCTGGTAAATACACCTAAAGTAATCTTTCAAAATTCTTAGATTCTAAGTCTAAACATGGGTGTTTTTAGCCCTATGAAGATTTTGAGCAAGCAATTGACGGATTTGAGAAACGCACTCCATTCTTTTCTATCATTCTTTGTAGAGACCAATACCATTCGGTTGTAGGTCAGCAAATTTCTATGACAATATATAGACCTTTCAACACCAAATACTGTTGAAAATTTAAACACAGAAATCCTTCTATGTTTAAATTGTACATATTATTGATTAATATGGATAAATACTAAAATCACATTGTTACATAAGTTTGTTAACCACATTGGCAAATAAGAATTCGGACTATTGTTTATTTATAATAAAAACTTCGAATTTATTAAACATATCACAACATAAACTAAACGTAAACACTCATGAAAGAATTTAATCAATTTATAAACGGAAAGTTTGTAAAATCTACTTCTTCAGAAGTAACAAAAGTACTTAACCCATGTACAGAAGAAGTATTGTCAGAGATACCACATGGTTCTGTTGAAGATGCAAATAAAGCATTAGATGCTGCAAAAGAATCACAACACGCTTGGAAATCTCTTACTGCAATTGAACGTGCTGGCTATTTAAATAAAATGGCTTCTGTAATTCGTGAAAACCGTGTGTTTTTAGCTGAGACTTTAGCAGCAGAACAAGCAAAAGTGATGGGATTAGCGCAAGTAGAAATTGATGTTACAGCTGATTATTTTGATTATTATGCAGGTTTTGCAAGACGAATAGAAGGTGAAATTATACAAAGTGACCGTAAAAAAGAACACATCTTCTTACATAAAGCACCTATTGGAGTTGCTGTAGGGATTTTACCTTGGAACTTTCCATTCTTTGTTATGGCAAGAAAAGTTGCTGCATCATTAATAACAGGAAATACTTGTGTAATTAAGCCTAGTTGTATTGCACCAAACACAATTATGGAGTGGGTAGATTTAATCCAAAAAATCGAATTACCTGCTGGTGTATTAAACTTTGTGTGTGGATCAGGCCCAATAGTTGGGAACGCTTTGTCTAAAAGTCCAATTACGGGTATTATCAGTTTAACTGGTAGTGTATTTGCAGGTCAGAAAGTTATGGAAGCTGCTTCTGAAAATATTACCAAAGTATCTTTAGAATTAGGAGGAAAAGCTCCTGCTATTGTCTGTGCCGATGCAAATTTAGAATTGGCGGTTAATGCCGTTGTTGGTTCCAGAATTATTTATAGCGGACAAGTATGTAATTGTGCAGAACGTGTGTATGTTGAAGAATCTATTCACGATCAATTTTTAGACATGGTTACTGCTAAAATGAACGCTTTAAAAGTAGAAGATGCTTTTTCTGATAACAATCCTGACATGAGTGCATTGGTTTCTAAAGCGCAATTAGATAAAGTAGCCGAAATGGTTGAATTTGCTAAAAAAGAAGGAGCAGAAGTTTTAGTTGGTGGACATAAATCTAGCCAATTTGACAAAGGCTATTTTTATCAACCTACATTGTTAACCAACGTAAGACAGGATATGCAAATTATCCAAGAAGAAGTTTTTGGCCCGGTTTTACCAGTAATGAAATTTAGTACTTTAGACGAGGCAATTGCATTGGCAAATGATTCTGAGTATGGTTTAACGTCTTCAATTTTCTCAGAAAACTTCAATAAAGTAATGCACGCAGCAGAAGAATTACAATATGGAGAAACCTATATAAATAGAGACCATTTTGAAGCTATTCAAGGTTTCCACGCAGGATGGAAAAAGTCTGGAATTGGTGGAGCTGATGGAAAGCATGGTATGGAAGAATACCTTCAAACGAAGGTTATTTATGCACAATACAGATAGGAATTAAGATCAGATTATCAAAGCACTATTCATTTTTAGATATTAATTTGAATAGTGCTTTTTTTCATTGAAACTATAAACAACAAGACTAAATGACAAATTCAACAAAAGTACCAGTAGTATCTAAAGAGGTCATAATTCCATTTGTACTCATTACATCTTTGTTTGCACTTTGGGGTTTTGCTAATGACATTACAAATCCTATGGTAGCTGCATTCGCAACCGTAATGGAAATTTCAACAGCAAAAGCCGCTTTGGTACAATTAGCCTTTTATGGTGGTTATGCTACTATGGCTATTCCTGCCGCACTTTTTGTTAGAAAATACAGCTATAAAAAAGGAATTCTCTTAGGCTTAACACTTTACGCTTTTGGAGCTTTATTATTTTATCCGGCTGCAAAATTTGAAGTTTTTGGATTCTTTTTAGGCTCACTTTATATATTAACCTTTGGATTAGCCTTTTTAGAAACCACTGCAAATCCTTTTATACTATCAATGGGAGATGAACGTACTGCAACGCAGCGTTTAAACTTAGCACAAGCTTTTAACCCTATTGGTTCATTGTTTGGAATGTTTGTCGCTTCAAAATTTATACTCGTAGCTCTCGATTCTGATATACGAAATGAAGCAGGTGAACTTGTTTTCACTACACTAAATGAAGCTCAAAAAGCAATTATTAGAACGCACGATTTAGAAATCATCAGAAATCCTTATGTCATTCTTGGCTTTGTAGTTATAGCAATGTTGGTTGTTATATCATTAACCAAAATGCCTAAAAGAACGGTTAGCGAAAATCCAACTAGTGCAGCATCGTCATTTAAAAGATTATTCAAAAACGGAAAATATAAAGAAGGAGTTTTAGCACAGTTATTCTATGTGGCAGCTCAAATTATGTGTTGGACATTTATTATTCAATACGCAGGAAACTTAGGCATACCAAAAGCAGAGGCTCAAAACTATAATATTATTGCAATGGCAATATTTTTATGTAGCCGATTTATAAGTACGTTTTTAATGAAGTATGTCAACTCTAGAAAACTACTTATGATTTTTGCACTGTGCGCGATGGGTACAATGTCTGGCGTTATATTAATCGAAGGTATTACAGGACTCTATTTATTAGTAGCGACTTCAGCATTCATGTCATTAATGTTCCCAACCATTTACGGAATTGCTTTAGACGGTTTAAGAGCAGATGATACAGCTATTGGTGCAGCCGGTTTAGTTATGGCTATTGTTGGTGGTGCATTAATGCCAATTTTACAAGGACTGATGATTGATACAGAAAAAATAGGCCCTTTTTCGGGAGTTAATTTCTCTTTCATTCTTCCATTTATTTGTTTCTGTTTTATTGCCCTATATGGTTATAGAACTTTAAAAATATATAAAGACCAGTAAATGAAACGTTATTGTTTTGCTTTAGACCTCATTAATGATTCCGAATTAATTTCAGAATATAAAAAATATCATGAACGTATTTGGCCTGAAATTACTGATAGTATTCAAGATGCTGGCATCGATAATTTAGAGATTTATTTAACGGGCAACAGATTGTTTATGATTATGGAAGTTAACGACTCTTTTTCGTTTGAAAAGAAATCGACAATGGATTTAGAGAATCCACAAGTACAAGCGTGGGAAAATTTAATGTGGAAATACCAGCAAAAACTACCTTGGGCTAAAGACAATGAAAAATGGATACTAATGGATAAAATTTATCAACTACAAGACGCATAAAAATATGGCTATAGAATTCAACTCAAAATACCCATCAGTAGATGATTTAAGAACAAAAGCAGAAAAAATGATACCCAAATTTGCTTTTGAATATCTTGATGGTGGATGTAATGAAGATGTTAATCTTCACCGAAATACCTCAGAATTAAGAGATGTACAATTAATTCCACAATACTTAAGAGACTTTAACGGTGCAAGTTTAAAAACCAAATTATTTGGTATCGAGTATGATGCTCCATTTGGAATAGCACCAGTAGGACTGCAAGGCTTAATGTGGCCAAATGCTCCAGAAATCTTAGCTAAAGCTGCACATAAACATAATGTGCCATTCATTTTAAGTACAGTAACAACAACAAGTATAGAACGCGCTGCGGAACTGACTGAAGGTAAGGCCTGGTTTCAATTATATCACCCAACGGAAGACCGTTTAAGAGACGATATTATAAACAGAGCTGCTGCTGCAGAATGTCCTGTATTAGTTATTTTATGCGATGTCCCTACTTTTGGCTTTAGACCAAGAGATATAAGAAACGGTTTGGCAATGCCACCTAAAATGTCTGTTAAAAACATTATGCAGGTTTTAGGGAAACCAAAATGGGCAATGAATACCTTACGTTACGGTCAACCTAGCTTTGAAACTTTAAAGCCATACATGCCAAAAGGTTTAGATTTAAAACAATTAGGTAAGTTTATGGATGCTACATTTTCTGGACGTTTAAATGAAGAAAAAATAAAGCCTATTCGCGATATGTGGAAAGGTAAGATCGTACTCAAAGGCGTAGCATCAGAAGAAGACGCAAAAGAAGCTATTCGCTTAGGATTAGACGGCATTATTGTATCTAATCATGGAGGAAGACAATTAGACGCAGGAGAATCAACTATTAAACCTCTTGTAAATATTGCAGCCAAATATGGTGACCAAATTGAAGTGATGATGGATAGTGGAATAAGATCTGGTCCAGATGTAGCGAGATCTCTTGCAAGTGGAGCAAAATTCACATTTATGGGACGCTCATTTATGTACGGTGTTTCTGCCTTAGGTAATAAAGGTGGTGATCATACCATTTCACTTTTAAAAACCGAACTACAGCAAGTAATGGAGCAATTATGTTGTGAAAATGTAGAAGACTTACCAAAACATTTACTTATAAAATAAGTCATCTAGTCCTAATTTATAGTATTACATATTTGAATTATATCAGAAGAATCAATTTATAAAAAGGGCAGGAAACTGCTCTTTTCTGTTTTAAGCATCTAACAAAAAAGCCTTTCAATTTCTTGAAAGGCTTTCTTTTTTGAGTGGGTCATACTGGATTCGAACCAGTGACTTCCACGTTGTCGACGTGACACTCTGAACCAACTGAGTTAATGACCCTTTTATTCTAAATTAAGACTATGCTCTCTTTAGCTTATTTTTGAAAGAATAAATATACTTAAAAAAGGAATTAAACATCCCTAAAGAGATACCAATCTTACAAATGCAATTGCGATATCGGGTTGTAGATATTGCATTTTTCTTTGGTCAAGACAAATAGTTGTGTGCGCATTTAAAATAGTTTTAAGGGTTTTGTGAAAAAAAATATTCTGGAAAATTATAAAAACTTACTTAAACTTATTATTCACAAAGAAAACTGCTAAGGTTAAAGAGATATCTCTAGACCTGTTTAACTCACTGAAAATGATAGCTAAAAAACACTTCCCATAAGCGGTTCAGGTTACAGATCCATTTCGTGTACAAAAGCTTGCTCTAGATGGATTACAAGATATTAGAATAAAACATAGATGAGACGCCATAGATTTAGCAAATCAAGCGTTAAAAATGCCAGATTAACTAACCAAATATGAAGATCACAGCTTTTTAACAATGGTGACATAGGAAAATAACTATTGGTAAAAAGTAGGTGTTTACTACTTAAAGCATCCTCTAATTAGACTAAAAATCAATATGAAAGAAGTAAAATTGTGTTTCAAGGATATCCTGACATTAAAACTCCATTTGATCTAACACAAGGTCTGAGAACAATTGTTAATACCGCTAAATCAATAGAAACAGCATAGATAAAGCTAGCGCATTAGCACAAGAATGTTGAAATTTCATCAATCGAAGCACAAACGCATCAACTGAATCTTTTGATGCCAAAACAAAAACTTTTAGAATACAATTTAGAGGTGTCAAAAACGCACTCTTCTTACTTTTTAGATTAATAACAATTTTTGCCTAAACACAACTTTTGAGATTGATATAAAAATAGAATTTCAGTTTTAAGAATATAAAAACCGAACCTTGAAATTCGAGATTAAATCATTTTAAGTTTAAACAAAAAA
>NZ_ATMR01000186.1 GCF_000427335.1 Winogradskyella psychrotolerans RS-3
CCAGCCATCAATCCCGTTGCAGATTTAGAAATATGTGATGATGTCGCTAATGACGGTTTGGGTAGTTTTGATTTAAGCGACCAAACATTAGGTATATTAGGGTCACAATCACCAACAGATTTTACGGTAACGTATCATTTAAATTTTGCAGATGCCGACTTAGGGGATAATGCTTTACCATCAGATTACACTAATATTGTTAATGGAGAACCTATTTTTGTTAGAGTATCGAGCGCAGGAGATTCTTCTTGTTACAATGCCTCGGTAACAGCGTTATTTAATTTAGTAGTTAATGCTAGAGCTTTAGCTACAACACCTGATGCCATGGAAGTTTGTGATGACGTTAGTAATGATGGCTTTGCCACTTTCGATTTAAGCAGTCAAGAAGGTATTATTTTAGACGGACAAGATGCAACGGTTTACAATGTTTCATTTCATACGAGCCAGGATAATGCTAATAATAACGCAGGAGCTTTACCAACGAGTTATACCAATAACACAGCAAATTTAGAGACTATATATGTTAGAGTAGAAGATCCTTTACATCCTACTTGTTATAGTACGACGAGTTTTGATCTTATCGTAAATGCGTTGCCAGAAGTCGTTGCGGTGTCTGCATTACAAGTGTGTGATGATGATGAGGATGGGTTTGTAGGATTTCCATTAAACACAAAAGAATCAGAGTTTTTAAACGGACAATCTGGAGTGGTTGTTTCTTTTCATGAAAACTTAGCGGGAGCACAAAACGATAACGCCGAGATATTTGATGGTTATGTGAACACTACAATTGACAATCAAACTGTATTTGTACGTCTAGAAAACACAACAACAAATTGTTATAGTGTAAATAGTTTAGCCTTAGAAGTTTTAGAAAATCCGATAGCTAATGTAACCACAGCATTAGAAGTTTGTGATGATGACACAGATGGTTTTGCGGTGTTTGATCTTAGTACTAAAGACGCAGAAGTTACTGGCTCACAATCTGGTATGACGGTTCGCTATTATGCTAATCAAGCTGATGCAGAAGTAGGAGTTAGTGCACTACCAACTAATTACACCAATACCCAAGCCGGATCACAAGAAATTATAGCACGTATTGAAAATGGAACAACGGGTTGTTATGATACCACACCACTTCAATTGATTGTAAATCCAAAACCAACAGTCATAGCAGTAACAAACTATGAGTTGTGTGATGATAATGCGACAGGCGATGACGAAGAAGTCTTTGATTTAGCTACAAAGACTACAGAGATTTTAAATGGTCAGGTGAATGTAGCAGTGAGTTATTATGCGAATGCGGCAGATGCGAGTACAGAAACCAACCCAATTTTAGGTGGATATACAAATACAAGCAGTCCACAACCTATAATAGCAATACTGACTAATACATTAACAGGTTGTACTTCAGAAGTAACTTTCAATTTAG
>NZ_ATMR01000187.1 GCF_000427335.1 Winogradskyella psychrotolerans RS-3
CTTAGTGAAGCCAAAGAAGCAGCTGAATTGGCAAATAGAGAAAAGTCGAGCTTTTTTGGCCAATATGAGCCATGAGATTAGAACACCTTTAAATGGTCTATTAGGAATAACTGGCTTGTTGTTCAAGACGCCATTGTCAACAAAGCAACACGAACTACTCTCTATCATCGGAGATTCCGGAGAATCACTTTTAAACATAGTAAATGATATTCTTGATTACTCTAAAATTGATGCGGGTAAAATGGAATTGGACCCAGTAGCAATGAACTTTGCTTCTGAAATGGAAAAAATTGTCAATGTCTTTTCGGGAATGGCAAACCAAAAATCTTTAAAAATCAATTTAGAAATAAAAAAGAGCGTTCCCAGGACCATTATTTTGGATAAAGATAAACTGGCGCAGATTTTTTTCAATATCATTGGGAATGCCGTTAAGTTCTCAAAAAAGGGTGGGCAGATTGATATCACCATTAGTGGTGAATTTATTTTACTGAAAACCTAATTCTGACATGTACAGTAAAGGACAATGGTGTAGGCATTTCCAAAGATAAGATTCCGCAACTGATAAAACCTTTTACGCAGGCAAGTGAGGCTTCTAATGGTGATTATAAAGGGACGGGCTTAGGCCTTGCGATCGCCAATAAGCTAATAGAGTTAATGGGAGGCGTGTTGCACATTGAAAGTGAAATTGACCAAGGATCTACCTTCACCTTCGCACTTATTTCTCAAGCCAGTGAAGAGGAATTGACCATTTTCAAAAATTAC
>NZ_ATMR01000188.1 GCF_000427335.1 Winogradskyella psychrotolerans RS-3
AGGAAAGAAAATTATTAATAGAAGCGTTACTGGATAAACATGGCCTGATGGGTTTGGCAATTGTTAAGTAATTTTATCCATAAAACCACTGGATTGCTGTTCATTTCTTTTCCATTGATGAAAAGAAACGAACCAAAGAAAAATCTAGCCAAAACTAAATCCCACCACACGTTGCCTAACGCCCCTCGTAGTTTTGGCCCGGCCACCGCGCCCTTACTTTAGCGATTGCATTAAAAATCACTAAATAAAAGAAGCCTTCTCTACCTGGTCTAAGTTTAGCAAAGTGTAACTTAGACCCAATATGAGGAAAATTTTTCAACTTTCGTTGATGCCATAATCACAATAATTAGGTAAAAAACTACCCAAGTTGACTTCGACTCCACTGACTTCGACAGGCTCAGCCACCGGTGCCAAATTACCCTATTATCACCAGCCAAAGCAGGAGGATATTAAAATAGAAGAACCATTTCATTTTACTAAATTTTAACCTAAACCGATGGATCAAAGAAATCAATTCAATAGGAATGGGCTGTAGCCCATTTATAAGGTCAAATCGAATTTTCTGGCTTTAGCCAAAATTTTGAGAACAAAAAGATTTTTGTATGGGTTTAGCGTTGGGCAAGTCCGTTGATTTTCTTTTCGTAATTCCAGTAATCGTTCAATAAGTTTTTCAAATGATAATGACTTTCCATAAAACATACTTTCGGACATATCAGCATAATCTTTTTTCCATAGAGGTAATAAGTATTCAGGAGGAACAAACTTTATATTTTTTGGGGCGTGGTTGACGTAATCAATTCCAGAAATTGGAGTGAATTTACTCCGGTGTGTTACGATGGTATTATACAATCTCTGGTTTTGTAATGCTGT
>NZ_ATMR01000189.1 GCF_000427335.1 Winogradskyella psychrotolerans RS-3
TAATTTTTTAAGGAAACAGTTGCCTCTGGTGCCCCTTTGGCTATCTGGGAACCCGAGTCAGTTTCTTCTGAAAGTAATGTGTCAGCTGAAATTATTACTATTGAATTGCCATTAAAGCCTTGGCCATCTATCAAGGAACTTAAGCGATCTATTAATGAATGTGAGGATCCGGTGCTAAAGGAAAGGCTAATCCGGAAGCTGGGAGTGAGGAGTTCAATTGGGGATGGGACTAAAGTCACGGTCAAGGTTTGGTATTGGCAGTTGGGAGATTGCCGGATCGTGGTACAACCCAATGAAGCTTATGCTGTTTTTCAACAAACCCTCCGAGAGAAATTTTCTTCTGCTCCTGTGGTCGTGGGAAATATTGTCAATGGACATATAGGGTACCTACCACCAAAGGAACTTTATGACAAGGACATGTATACCGTGTGGCAAACGCCTTTTGAAGCAGGAGCTTATGAAGTTTTGGTTCAAGAGGTATTAAATAAAATGAAAACTAAACCCTGATTAGCTTCAAAATAATATGGAATCCAATTTCACGAATTTAGACCTGGGGATATTTGTAATCTACATTGTTGGCATCATAGGCCTAGGGCTTTATGCTTCCAGAAAAAGTACAGGCGAAAGTAAACGAGATTATTTTTTGGCAGGAGACAAGCTTCCTTGGTGGATGATAGGAGGAAGTATTATTGCTGCCAATATCAGTAGTCATCACCTGGTAGGAGTGATGGGAGTGGCTTATGAAAGAGGATTTGTTGCCATTGTAATAGAGTGGGGAGCAATACTGGTAGGGTTTAATGTGTTGTTATGGGTGTTTTTACCTTTTTTACATAAGAAATGGGTTTTATACCATGCCGGAGTTCCTACAGAAGAGATTTGGGGGAGGAGCCAGGACAACCTATTCGATTTTGGTGCTTTTAACCTATATTTTTGTAGAAATCAGTGCAGTACTTTATCTAGGAGCCATTTCCCTGCAATCCTTGCTGGGAATACCGATGTTAGCCAGTATTCTGTTTTTGGCAGTATTTACAGGAGTCTATACCGTTTTAGGAGGTTTAAGAGCGGTTGTGTGGACCGAAATGTTGCAGCTTGCGGTGCTTGTGCTGGGGATGGTTGCTTTGTCCTATTATACCATAGATGCATCT
>NZ_ATMR01000190.1 GCF_000427335.1 Winogradskyella psychrotolerans RS-3
GGTAATGATAAAACAACTTATTTCATGTCGTTAGATTACCTGGATCAGGAAGGTATTGCTGTCGGAACATCCTTTGAAAGGTTCTCTATAAGGACAAACGTTGAATCTAAAGTGACAGATCTGATCACCATTGGGTTAAATATTGCAGGAAGCACTTCTACTCAGATTGATGCCAATTCCGAAGGAAAAGATAGAAATATAAACACTTCATTGAGGCATGGTGCTCTTGTAGACGCCTCAGATTTTTATTTTTGGATGATGGTTTTACATTTAGGAATGATTATTCATTTGAGTATGGGTTAGGTAATGCTTCAAGTAGTATCTATCAGCTTAACAATCTAAGTCAGGAATTTACCAGACCACAGGCACTAGTTAATACGCACATCGATTTTAATTTAATTGAAGGCTTGGTCCTCAAGATGGCCGGATACTATAGATACAATTCTCTTAAGTTTTCAGAAAGAAGAGATATGATACTTGGGGGTGGAAATTCAGGTGCAGCAATTTCAAATGAATTTCAGAATAATTGGACGTTGGAATCAACACTCAACTACATCAAACAAATTGGTAAACATTCAATTACAGGGTTATTGGGATATAGTAGTCAGAAAGACTACACCGAATTCTCATCATTATCAGGTAGGGGCTTTCCCAATGATCTTTCCCTCACTTTGAATAATGCAACCGAGATATCGAGCTGGAACGAGGGTATAAATGAATGGTCACTTATTTCCACGTTTGCAAGGACTACTTATGGATATGACTCTCGTTATTTATTCACAGCGAGCATCCGAAGAGATGGTAGTTCGAGA
>NZ_ATMR01000191.1 GCF_000427335.1 Winogradskyella psychrotolerans RS-3
CTCTAGTATTATTTCCGGCATCAGGTGCAAAAAGCACCCCTAGAGTAGCACCCAAACTTGCCCCTAAAGCAAATGCGAATAATGAATTACCTTTTTTACCCATTTTGTGTTTTTATTTATTATCTATAAGCCCTCTACCACTCTTACGTATTTTTCCGTTTTCGGTTAGTTCTTTTGTACAATGTATCTAAAAGTCCGTTCACAAATTTGCTTACTTTTCGGAGTACTATACGTTTTGGAAATATCAATATATTCATTTTATGGACACTTTGGTAGGGATACTTGAGAAGTTTACCATTTCTGATAAAGCCATTATAAGTATTACCCTGTCTGTTAAAGCGATCCTTTCTACATCCCAGTTTTTTGTGGTATTGGCAATTAACTCACTGTATTCCTTTTCTGAGGCAACGGTAAAGTTATAAATATCCTGAAAGAATTCTTTGTCCTCTTCCCAGTTTATTGCCAATTCCGGAAGGATCTCATCTGCTTCATCTTCAGAGCCTGTAAGGTTTTTTATAACCTTTGAAGACAAACTCTTAACAATCGATTTGTTTCTGACCAATTCAAATCTCTGTCCTGAAAGAAGCTTAAAGGAGCCCCTAGCTTAAAAATGATCTTTTTAATGATAACCTGTAAAATTTCTTTATCCTCCTCGAAACTCGGATTTTCAATGGTCATGTATTTCTGGTAATCCTCGTGAGGCTTAACCAGTTCTCTGTACCATTCTTTTATCTCCAGCTCCAATTCTTCTATGTCTACATCAAATCTAAGACAATACTTTTTTGAAAGAATGGTTTTGCTCTATAATCAACAAGGCCTTATTTGAACCAAGATTATAGGCTGCAGGAAGAGTGATTGCAGGTTGGTCCTCAAGTTTTTCTCTTTTTTAATTTTTCCTTTCGAACATGTTCCCCAAATGCTACCAACATACTTATCGCAAACAAATACAAACCGGGAATGTTTTTCCACGGCGGTCAACATATTTGTTCGTAAAAATTCCTTGTCCTTTTTATTGTTTGAATTATAAA
>NZ_ATMR01000192.1 GCF_000427335.1 Winogradskyella psychrotolerans RS-3
ATTCATTTGAGGTAAATTATGAACGGAAAAGAAATATTAGATTCTATAATTAACAAAAGACTGAAAAATGGTCGAATTCAATCGTTTTTCTTAAACGGAGAATTAGTTGACAGAATCAATGTTACTTATCTGAAATTTGACAATTGGATTAGCATTGTGTCAACGGATGAAATGACAACAATCAGAAAAGCAGAAGATTCTTTTGAATCGATTAAATCTTATGGAGATGGCGAATTTAATTATCCTGTTGAACAAGCTGAAATTCACTTCCCTGAATTTGAAAAATATATCGGGAAAAAAGTGGTCGAATGGAAAGAATTAGTTTGGAAAAAAGATAACGATTTGAGTTTTGGAATAAATTTATACTTTGAGAATAATTTGAATTTAATAATTCATAACGAAACAATTCCTGACGATAAAAACGAATATACTTTCGAGAATAAATTACCGAAAGATTTAACTGAAAAATAAAAACGAAATGCCAACACCGTATATAATTTATTGCTGGCTTCTCGCCTACTTACGAAAGTCCTCGCGGACTTTCTTGGTCGGTAATTATTTACTAAATTAGTTGCTTAAACCACGCAACAAACCATATACAAACACGTTGTGGCTAATTTGATAACGAACTCATAATCAAAATTATAAAATGGAATTTCCAGAAGAATTAATATCAAGAAACAAGGAGATAATTTCTGATATTATTATAAAATTTAATCAAGTTGAAAATATGGTTAAAGAAATAATTACAGAATTTATAGATTCAGAAAAATCCGAATTTATAAATAGCATTTTATTGAATAATCTAATTCTTAACTTCTCATCAAAATTTAAAGTTTTACAATTTATTATTGCTGACAATAAAATAGAAACTGATAAAAATTTCAATAAAAGTATTAAGATTTTAATGGCAAATAGAAATATTATTGCTCACTCGGACAATATACTTGATTACGATATAGAAATATTTCCGGTTAAAACATATTTATCTTTCCATCCTGTTCTCGAATTCCCGAAATATATGTCGACAATACAAAAAGTGGAATCAAAAAGTCAATTGACGATTAACAATGGGGAAATTCAAACAATAGAAATTGAAAAAATTTATTCTGATTTTATAAAATATTTTGAAATTGCAACGAACGAATTGAATAAAATAATGGAAATTATAAAAGGAAAAAACTAGCCACAACACCGTGTATAATTAATTGCTAGGTTCTTCCCTACTTGCGAATATTCCTGCGGAATATTCACGGGTTCGTAAAAGTTTACTAACTTAGTTGCTTAACCACGCAACTAACCATACACAACAA
>NZ_ATMR01000193.1 GCF_000427335.1 Winogradskyella psychrotolerans RS-3
AAAAGATTGGCTGCAAAATGTGTGCATCTTCATAAATTGTCCTGTCCTGGATAGTGGAAATGGCATTTCCCTGGATTCTTTTTAGTTGGTTGAAACGACTGTGTAGGAAAATACCTGTAAATGGAATGCCCATTTGGGCATGTCAGTATAAAAATCCGCTAAGTAGGGATTTTCCTCAACTGATTCAAATTCTATTTGCCAACCATAATGCGCTGATAGCTTTGATGCAAGTGAGGTTTTTCCGCTTCCAATATTCCCAGAAATTGCAATATGCATACGTTTTTCCTTTAATTTTTCTGTGCCAAATCCGAAACAAGCTATAATTGTTTGATTACGGTAAGAATGCTATTAAACTTCACCTTTATGTGATTATTGTCCGAATTAGATTTGGTCTGTACATTAACCATCTCTATATTGTTACTTGAAAGACAAAATACACAATTTTAAAGTTCGAAATTATCTTCAGTTTTTCTTCCGCTTTATTGGAATAAAAATATAAAAAGTTAATTAACAATGGTTTGTGATTATAATGGTTGTAAAGTACTGGACTTTATATTTTTGCTTCTTCGTTTTGAATGCCCATTTTTAAAGCGTTATTTTTTCGATTTATGGTTTAGAATTGAAAAGGATG
>NZ_ATMR01000194.1 GCF_000427335.1 Winogradskyella psychrotolerans RS-3
GATGACAACATTACAGGAAATGTACAAAACAGCAGACCATTCCGAGATCACCACATGGTTCAAAGCCGCCCCTGTATCCGCTCTTCCCGAAAATGGTGGTGCATGTGTGAAATACAAAGATCTGCAGATTGCCATTTACAATTTTACGAGAAGAAAAGAATGGTATGCATGTCAAAACCTGTGTCCACATAAAATGCAAATGGCACTGTCTAGAGGCATGATTGGGTCTGATGGAGATGAGCCAAAAGTAGCATGTCCTTTCCATAAAAAAACATTTTCATTGCGATCTGGGAAAAATTTAAATGGCGACAGTTGTGATATCGCCACCTACCCCATCAAGGTTGAGGATGGGTATGTTTACATAGGCTTTGAAGAATAAAGCATCTTTAGCATGTCATAAAGAAATAGGTAAGCAGGGTTTAAACAATAAATCCTGCTTACCTATTTTTATTTATTCTTCCTCAGATGGGAATATTAAGTGGTTTTACGTATTTTTAACCAGCCAAAACCACGAATGGAAAGTCAATTATTGTCAAAAAACCTAAATTCAATAAGCTGGGCAAGTATTATCTTGTAGCGTTATGTGCTATTGCCCTAAGTATCATCTTAAGTCAAATTCTGATTCAAAAATTCATTAGTGAACAGGAGAACGATTCCAGGGTTATTAACCTTTCTGGCCGACAACGAATGCTTAGCCAAAAGATCAGCAAATGTGTTCTATT
>NZ_ATMR01000195.1 GCF_000427335.1 Winogradskyella psychrotolerans RS-3
GGATGCGCTCGTCATCGTTCTCCCGGCCCGGCTTCTGGCCACTGACGATCTCGCCTAACTCGGCGTAGAGGGGATTCCTGCGTGAGCCGGCCGCTGTCCACGTGCGCGCGCAGCGAGCCGAACTTGCCTGAGCTCGATTCGCGCCAGTCGTCGACGACGACCTTGTCCATGACGTCGAGCAGGTCGATTTCCACCGCGCTGATCGTCCCGTAGGGCACCACGAACGCGCCCTTCTTGACCTGCGTCGTGCGCAGCAGAGGTGTCGGTTCGTTGAGGCGTGATGCCTCGACCAAGATGTCGGCGTTGTCGAAGGCTTCCTCGGCAGTGGCCACCGCGCGGATCGGGGTGTTCGTGACCGCCCTCAGCTGGTCGACGAACGCCTCACGCGATTCCTGCCTGCGGCTGGTGACCCGGATCTCATCGAAGTCGAACATGCTGTCGAGCATCGTGACGTTGGAGAACGCGGTGCCGCGGGCTCCGACGTGGCCGAGAATACGCGAGTCCCGTCGCGCGAGATGCTTCGCTCCGACCGCGGTCATCGCCCCGGTGCGGACCTCGGTGATCAGCGTGGCATCCATCACGCTTAGCGGCACACCGTTGTGCGGATCGAATAGGGTAGCCATCGCAAGTTCGCTGGGGAGCCCC
>NZ_ATMR01000196.1 GCF_000427335.1 Winogradskyella psychrotolerans RS-3
GGAATTTGATGAATATGTGAAACTTGAAACTCCTTCCCAATCTATTATAATTACTCCAAAAGTAGAAAAAGATAAAGTAGAATTTTTAGCCGTTAAAAATAGGGTGCTAATAACCCTAAACCAGGAGCTAGAAGATAGCACAACTTATGTCTTTAACTTTCAAAAAAGCATTCAGGACATTGCAGAAAGTAATCCAGCAGAAAGATTAAAACTTGTGTTTTCTACAGGTTCAACCATAGATAGTCTTACAGTATCTGGTAAAGTAGATTATTGGTTTCCCAAAGCCAAAGAGGATTATGAAGACTTATTGGTAGGTTTATACATAGACCAAGACACATTAGACCTATTCAGTTCAGCACCTTATTATATAGCACAGGTAGATACAGCAGGTAAATTTGAGATAACAAATATAAAGGCTGGAACCTTTAGGGCATATGCCTGGTATGATGACAATAATTCTTTAAAAACTGAATACCGAAGTGAACCTTATGGATTCATTTCTGAACCAATAGAAGTAAACAAAAACTTAGAAGACCTACAAATTAACATTAATAGGGCTAGATTTGAGTCCATTAAAAATCAACAGGTCTTCCAATTCAGGAAGTAATTTCGATATCATCCTAAGTAAAGAACTGGCCAATTATGAGGTTTACCCATGAGGATAAAAACTCAAAGTTATACTTCAGATTAAAGGAAAATAACTTGAGGTTTTACCATACTGATTTAGTCAATGACAGTACCCAAATTAGATTACAATTGGCAGACTCAGTAGGAGTAGTAGTTGATACCACTTTGTATGCTCGATTTGAAGAAAGCGAAAGAAGCAAAGAAAAACTTGAAGTTAGCT
>NZ_ATMR01000197.1 GCF_000427335.1 Winogradskyella psychrotolerans RS-3
CCATACGATAAGCCCTTACTAGTCTTGCTTTTCGCTTTTTCAATTTTTTGATTTCGCCAGTGCAATGGAAAGCTCCCTACCTCCAAGAAGTCCGATAAATACCCAGGTGGTACTCATAGGCATCTGACTGTATGCTTTGAAATAGAAAAGAATTACAGCATATACCAAATCTACAATAGTAGCTGCCCTTACATCTGTGACCCTGGTTTTTTCATTTACAATACCTTGAATTTTGTCCCCTTTCATGTAGAAAAGAACACCAAGCCCTAAAAATACAAAGCCAGTATAGGCAGAAAATTCCCAAACATTCAGCTCTCTTGGAAGAAACACCGCTATATTGGCTGCATCCTGCATGATCCAAACTGCCCAAAGACAACCTGAAATGATCCATTGAAGAGGGTACCAATATTTACTTGGCTTGCCTTTTAGGTAGTTGGTGACAAATTTTTCTAAAACAAACCAGACGATTATGGCAAGGAAAAAGGCTACAAAATACCCAATGAAACTTTTTTGCATCACCCCTATGATGGTTCCTGCCTTGTAGGTAAATACATTAAGCAAAAGAAAGGTGGTGGATACAGG
>NZ_ATMR01000198.1 GCF_000427335.1 Winogradskyella psychrotolerans RS-3
CAACGAACTTTGTCATTCCTGAGCAGGCAGGAATCCACAACAACACTATACCTCTAAAACGACTACTATGACTCTAACACACTTAATCCTTCATTGTACTTAATCAAACCGACATCGACTATATAAAGTAGATTCCTGCCTACGCAGGAATGACAGAACACCAAAACAATTAATACTATAATCTAAATTCAACGAACTTTGTCATTCCTTCCAAAGCAGACAAACCTTCAAGTACATCCAAGCTAAGCCATTAAAAATAACAACGAACTTTGTCATTCCTGCGCAGGCAGGAATCCACAACAAGACTACACCTTTAAAACAATTACTATATTTCTCACATCTTTTAATTCTTTTTAGAACTCAATCAACATTAATAACAACAAACAGATTCCTGCCTACGCAGGAATGACAAAAAAATTAAAAAACACCCATTAATTAAAAAATAATCCGCTAAAATTCATAACTTTAAGAACACTCTACAACACATTTCAAATAATTACACTGTATCATTCCTGTAAAAACAACCAACCACGATATACCAACTACAAAAAATGCATAGGAACATACATCAATATTATCTCTACATACTATCTAACAAGTATAACGGTACCTTATACATTGGTGTCACCAACGATTTAGAGCGCAGAATGTTCGAGCATAAAAATAAGTTAGTCGATGGTTTTACGAAAAAATATGGATTGGATCGACTAATATATTTTGAAACCTATCAGTATATCAATGATGCGATTAAAAGGGAAAAGAATATGAAAAAATGGAAACGTCAGTGGAAGATAGACCTTATTGAAGAAGAAAATCCTACTTGGAAAGATTTATCAAAAGACTGGACTTATTTTCAATAACAAATACCAACACCCTGTCATTCCTGCGTAGGCAGGGATCC
>NZ_ATMR01000199.1 GCF_000427335.1 Winogradskyella psychrotolerans RS-3
GTAAATGAATTACCAAATTTAACAGTAAGTGAAAGTATTACAATAATAGACGGAGAAAGCATAAACCTATTAGTAAACGGAGCAGAAACCTATTTATGGAATACAGGAGACACTGGGAACTCAATTATTGTTAATCCAACAGAAACAACAATTTATAGTGTTACAGGTTTCTCTGCTAATGGATGTCCGAGTGTAGCGGAAGTTACTATAACAGTCATAGCAGAAGTTAATGCAGATGCAGGTAATGATGTTGCTATTTGTTTTGGGGAAAGCGTTACATTAAATGCTTCAGGTGGAATAAATTACATATGGAGTACAGGCGAAACAGGTGTTTCCTTGACTTTAAGCCCTACAGAGACTACAACTTACACCGTTACAGTAACGGATAGTTTTGGGAATTCAGATACAGATAGTGTTACAGTTATCGTAAATGAATTACCAACTATAACAGTAAGTGAAAGTATTACAATAATAGAAGGAGAAAGCACAAACTTATTAGTGAGCGGTGCGGAATCGTACTTTTGGAATACAGGAGATACATCTAATTCTATTTTAGTGAGCCCAAGTCAAACTACAACTTATAGCGTAGTAGGAACGACTAATTCATGTAGCAGTGAGCTAAAAGAAGTAACTGTTAAAGTCACTCCATTATTTAGAGCGTCGGCAGGTACTGATGAACGGGTTTGTGATAATCAGAATTATGAAGTTGTTCTTACAGCAAATGAAGGAGATAGTTATTTGTGGAGTACAGGTGAAACAAGTCAAAGTATAGTCGTAAATCCACTATCGACTTCAACTTATTCTGTAACGGTCACACAAGGGGATCAATCGGATACAGATGATGTTAAGGTTTATGTAGATCCGAGCCCAGTAGTAACTATAGCAAATGGGGAAAGTGTTGAAATATTAAATGGAGACTTTGTAACGTTATCTGCTTCTGGCGCTAATACATACCGATGGAATAATGGTGCATCGCAACCAAACATAGCGGTAAGTCCGTCTACAACCACAACGTATGAAATAAGAGGATTTATTGGTGAATGTTATGATGAAAAGCAAGTCACCGTAAATGTCCTAAATCGCGTTATAGCAGATGCTGGTGAAGATGTATTTGCTTGTTTAGAAGAAGTATCAACCTTAACGGCAAGTGGAGGAGATGACTATATCTGGAGTACAGGTGAGACGACACAAACGATTGAGGTATCACCGACAGAAACGACAGACTATATAGTTACGGTATTTAATGCCTTAGATTTTGATGAGGCCACAGTTAGAGTGGAAGTGGGTGTAAATTGTGCTTCTGATTCAATTGATGAAGAAACAGAAATAGGATTTGATGTATATCCTAATCCAGCATCAGATATTGTTAATGTAAAAGTGTTTGGTGTATTAAATGTTTCAGATGTAAATATCTATGACGTAACAGGAAAACTAATTCAGCACTCAAAAATTACGAATGAAAATTTAGAGTATACTACAACGACCCAAATAGGTATTAGTTCACTTCAATCTGGTGTATATTTTATAAAACTTATAGGTAATGGTAGAGCTATGACTAAAAAACTCATTGTGGACTAATTAGAATTATGACTACTCTTACAGTATCAAATTTTTATATTTTCTGTATCGGTTCAGTATCAATAAAAAATTACGTTTCTTATACCATTGCAGTGACTATTAATTACGTGAATGATTTAGTCAGAAATATCTTATATTAGTACTTGATTTGTAATGATTATTTAGAACTCCCTGAAAACCTCATAAATGAAGCTCTCAGTCAGAAAACTAAAACCTATACTCAATTAGAATTTATTTAAATCCAAACTCACTGTACCACTTGCTTAACACGTAAAGTTTCCAAACATTGGCAGTGTGATCTTCTTTATGTTCCATATGTTCTTGTAAAAGCCTTTTAAATCTAGGTACATTAAGATTGGGAACCTTATTTAAAAAATCGTCATTTAAAGCTTCTAAAAACTCTTCTTTAAGTTCATTTCGCATCCAATCTCCTATTGGAACAGCAAATCCCCGTTTAGGTTGGTTAAACACCTCTTCTGGAATATAATCCTTTAAAATATCTCGTAATATTTTCTTTTGCCTTCCTTTTTCATATTTAAAATGCATAGGTAATGACCTAGCATATTCTACAATTCTATAATCTAAAAATGGACTTCGAACTTCAACGGAATATGCCATACTTGCTCTATCTACTTTTACATTACTATCGTTTTCTAACCATAATTTTATATTTAAGTCGGCTGCTTTTTGTAGAAAATTACTAGACCAATATTTGTAATCTTGGTAATACTTCATGTAGTTTTGTTTTTTTTCCATTAAAAGAAATCCCTTTCTTGAAAAAATATTTTCGATAAAATCGTTTCTACCTTTTGTATTTAAAGCATTCTTAATTCTGTGAGAATCCATTCCAAAAAGCTTTAAAATACCAGAATGAGCTATGAACTTTCTTAAGATAAAGGGAATATCCATTATCTTTTTGTTCTGCATTAAAGAATCAAAATGTTCATAACCTATAAAACTCTCATCACCACCATCGCCAGATAGTGCAACTGTTACATATTGTTTGGTTACGCTATTCAGTAAAAGTGAGGGTAAGGCAGAACTATCTGCAAAAGGTTCGTCATAAACGTCGGTAAGTTTTGGGATAAGCTTAAGTATATCACTAGGTTTACAAATGGTTGTTTTATGGGTAGTATTTAGAATTTTGGCATATTGTTCTGCTATTTTACTCTCGTCATATTCTGGGTTGTCAAATCCAATTGAAAAAGTATTAATCTTTGATTCTGATACCTTTGCAGCAATACTAGATACTAAAGCCGAGTCTATACCACCGGATAAAAATGAACCAATTGGTACATCAGATTGTAATCTTATTTTAACGGCATCTAATAAGAGTGTATGTAATTCTTTTTTTGCATCCTCATAGGATATGTCGAGAATTTTAACAGGTTTTAAATTCCAATATTCCCCTATATTCAGTGTACTGTTATTTAAATCAATCTCCATGTAATTGCCAGGAGGAAGTTTAAACACGGTCTCAACTATAGTATATGGACTCGGAATAAACATACAGTCCAAGTATATAGAAATGGCTTCATCATTAATTTTTTTGCCGGCTAGCAAGGGTTTTATCTGGCTGCATATTTCAAATTTTCCATCTTCCCAATAATAATAAAATGGTTTTACACCAAGCCTGTCTCTTGCTGAAAATAACGTATTGGTATCCGCATTATATATTGAAAACGCAAACATTCCATTAATTTTGTCGAGTATGGCCTTTCCCCAATGCTTAAATCCTATTAATAGGACTTCAGTGTCACTTTCTGTCTTAAAAAAATAGTTTAAGTCTAGAAGTTCTTTTTTTATGGTTTTATAATTATAAATTTCACCATTAAAAACTATGGTTAAGTTTTCAAAAACCATAGGTTGATTAGAGCGTTGCTCTAAATCTAATATAGATAATCGTAAATGCCCAAATGTAATATCATTAACTTTTTCAATTCCAATATAATCTGGTCCTCTAAATGAAATTGAATTTAGCTTCGCTTTAACCTCCTCGTCAGCGTAAGGAATGTTACTTAAATATATGCCGCACATAATATTAATTTTTTGTAAAAAAAGCACATTTTAACGTGAAAATCATTAGTATTTCAATAAAACAGTTTAAAAATTGAAAAAATAGGATGATGAGTTCGATTTTTAAAGTTGAATAAACTCAAATTGTTTGAACTTACAAGGATTTGATTAAATGCTTATTCATAAATATAAAAATGCATCAAACTATATAGTTTGTATGCATTTTTATTATTTTAAAGTTTCACACATTACTTACCTATAGAAGAATATTCAAATCCAATCTTGGTCATTTCTTCTTTGTTCAGAATATTTCTACCATCAAAAAATGAAAGCTGGTTTTTTCATTTGGTTATATATCTTTTCCCAATCGTAGGTCTTAAACTCGTCCCATTCTGTCATAATAGCAATCGCATGTGCATCTTTTGATGTTTCGTATGGATCACTATACGATTTAACTAAGTCGTTGTTTTCTTCTTCAGATCTTGTATTTAAATAATTAAGGTCTGCTTGTACTTTTTTATTATTCACTTTAGGATCGTAAACAGCTATGTTTGCTTGTTCATTTAATAAATGGTCGGCAACGTATATGGCAGCTGATTCCCTTGTGTCATTAGTGTCTTTTTTAAAAGCCCAACCTAGCATCGCTATTTTTTTACCAGAAACAGTATTGTATAATGTACTTATTAAGTTATCTGAAAAACGTCGCTTTTGGTGGTCATTCAAAATAATAACTTGTTCCCAATAATCGGCAACAGCATTAAGATTATAACTTCTAGCTATGTATACAAGGTTTAAAATATCTTTTTGAAAACAAGAACCACCAAAACCAATTGAAGCATTTAAAAATTTAGGTCCAATTCTAGAATCCATTCCGATAGCTTTTGCAACTTCATCTACATTTGCTTCCGTATGCTCACATAATTCTGAAATAGCATTAATTGAAGAAATTCGCTGCGCTAAAAATGCATTAGCAGTTAATTTAGATAACTCAGAAGACCAAACATTAGTTCTTAGTATTCTTTCTTGTGGTACCCAACTTCCATATACATTGGCTAAGCTTTCAATAGCATCTCCTGACTCTCCACCAATTAGAACACGATCAGGATTTAATAAATCTTGGATTGCTGTACCTTCAGCTAAAAATTCAGGATTAGATAAAATTTCAAATTTCACATCTTTACCTGTATTGTGTAAAATACTTTTTATAGCTTGAGCTGTTCTTACTGGTAAAGTCGATTTTTCTACAACAATTTTATCTGTTGTTGAAACTTCTGCAATATTTCTAGCACAAAGTTCTACGTACTTTAAATCAGCGGCCATACCTTTTCCTTTACCATAAGTTTTAGTCGGAGTATTTACTGAGATAAAAATCATTTCTGATTCCTTAATTGTTTCATCTATTGCAGTAGAGAAAAATAAATTCTTCCCTCTTGTTTCTGCAACAATTTCAGCTAATCCTGGTTCGTAAATAGGTAATTTTGATAAGTCTTCATCATTCCAAGCAGCAATACGCTCTTCATTAATATCAACAATAGTAACTTTAATGTTAGGATTCTTTTTTGCTATTACTGCCATAGTTGGTCCACCAACATAACCAGCTCCAATACAGCAAATCTTTGTGATTTTCATGCTTTTAAGTTTATTTTGATTTGAGTCTAAATTTTAAATTGTATGTAAATTTGACTTTTTTTTATTTAATTCAAATAATTTAATATATAAACAACTTCTTTTTACGATAAGATTCTTATAGAATTATAGTAAATAGAAATTTTGTTCAAATTTAAGAGATTAATTGTAATATTCTTTAAACCAATCTATGAAAGATTTTACACCATGTTTTATTGAGGTGTTAGGTCTATAATCGTAGTCTTTAATTAATTCATCGACATCTGCCCAAGTGCGTTCTACATCACCTGGCTGCATTTCCATCATGTCTTTCTTTGCAACTTTATCTAAGTTTAATTCTATTTCCTTTATAAAATCTAATAACTTAACTGAGTTGTTGTTGCCTATATTATAAATTTTGTAAAATTTATTGGATTCTATTCGTTTGGTTGGTGACTTCTCAATAACCCGAACAACACCTTCTACAATGTCATCGATATAAGTAAAATCGCGCTCCATATTACCATGATTAAACACTTTAATAGGTCTGTCGTTTACAATGGCATCTGTAAACAAGAACATCGCCATATCTGGCCTTCCCCATGGTCCATATACAGTAAAGAAACGCAGACCTGTAGTAGGAATTTTAAACAAATGACTATACGTATGTGCCATAAGTTCATTACTCTTTTTTGTAGCAGCGTATAAACTAATTGGATGATCTACATTATCATCCGTAGAAAACGGTATTTTCTTATTCATCCCATATACACTAGAACTACTAGCATATACTAAGTGTTTAATAGCATTGTTTCTACAACATTCAAGAATATTTAAAAAACCAACAAGATTAGAATCTACATAAGTTTCAGGATTCTCAATACTGTATCTTACACCAGCTTGGGCCGCAAGATTACAAACAATATCAAATTTTTCGGTTTTGAATAATTTTGGTAATTCCTCTCTGTCTTCAAGATTCATTCTTATAAAGGAGAACTCTTCAGATTTAGCCTTACAAAGTTTATTAAATTCTGCAGCTTCGTTTTTATCGATGCCTAATTCATTAAGCCTAGAATATTTTAAGTTAACATCGTAATAATCATTTATATTGTCTAATCCAACAACGTGATGACCTTTGGAAATAAGGATTTTAGCGGTATAGAAACCAATAAAACCTGCTGCGCCTGTTACTAATACTTTCATATTATAGTAGTTTTTTTAATCGAAATTCAAATATTATAAATTTAGATGGAATCCTCTAAAGTTTAAAGGAAACAATTTCAATTTATTAGTAGTTTGTATACTTAATATCGAGGATTGTAGCTATGGAATCGCAATTCTTTATCATTAATTCCAAATCACGTTCTTTATAACTATTTTCTATAAGATAGACTTTACAAGAATCCATTTCTGTTTTGCTTTTAGAAAAATCTACACTTCCAAATTTTACCAAGTTGTTTACGATAGTAGAATCTAAAGATTGTTCTGATATAAAAATAGAGGTCTCATTAGTATATATAAAACGTTTAGAACTAATATTTTTAATTGTTCTAGCATTTGGACCATAATCACAGGAGGCATCTTTTCCGTTTAAAAAAAACATAAGAAGCATTAAACCAATAGCAAAACCACCTAGATAATAGGCCAAACGATGTATAAATTTCATAGTTGTGAAATAATTCTGTCAAACGAATAGTCGTTAAGTACAGATTAAAAAATTAATAAATTGGCATCTCTATATTCTAAACCAAACCATTCTGCAACGGATTTGTTAGTTAAAATGCCGTGGTAAAAATACAACCCATTTTTTAAACCGCGATCAAATCGAAGGGCATTTTCTATACCACCATATTCACCAATTTCTAAAAGGTAAGGAGTAAAGATATTACTTATAGAGACTGAAGCAGTTCTGGAATAACGTGCAGGAATATTAGGTACACAGTAATGAACCACTCCATTGTGCTCAAAAGTAGGACGATCGTGAGTAGTAACTTCGCTTGTTTCAAAACATCCTCCCATGTCAATACTCACATCTATAACCACTGAGCCAGATTTCATATTAGCAACCATGCTTTCGGTAACTATGACTGGAGCGCGATTGGTGCCTCTAACTGCTCCAATGGCAACATCACAACGTTTTAAGGCTTTTAAAAGATTCTTAGGTTGCATCGTTGAGGTGTAAAGCGTGCGACCTAAATTATTCTGAAGACGGCGTAATCTAGTAATAGAGCTATCAAAGACTTTAACATTTGCACCTAAGCCCATAGCAGAACGTGCAGCAAATTCGCCCACAGTACCTGCGCCTAAAATAACGACTTCCGTTGGTGGTACACCATTAATATTACCCATCATTAAACCATTGCCTCCATTGATATTAGAGAGAAGTTCTGATGCAATTAAAATAGAAGCTGTTCCTGCTATTTCACTTAAAGAACTAACCGCAGGATATTGGCCGTCATCATCTTTTATATATTCAAAAGCCAATGCGGTAATTCGTTTTTTTGCTAAAGCTTCAAAATAGGATTTGTTTTGAGTTTTAATTTGAAGCGCAGATATTAAGATAGTCTGCGGATTAATAAGTTTAATCTCATCTAAGGAAGGTGGTTCTACTTTAAGAATAATAGGGCAGGAGTAAACCTTTGCTGTGTCTTTTGTGACTTCAGCACCAGCTTCACTGTAATTTTTATCTTTAAAATTAGCACCTTCTCCGGCGCCAGATTCAAATAATACACGGTGACCATTGGCCGTTAACGCAGAAACCGCATCTGGTGTTAAACAAACACGACGTTCTTGAAAATGTGCTTCTTTAGGAATCCCAATAAAGAGTTCTCCTTTTTGTTTAAGAATTTCTAAGGTTTCTTCTTGAGGTAATAACTGGGCTTTGGTAAATGGTGATATACTCATTAAGTCAATTACTTTAGTATTGCTATTGCAATATAGCGAATAACACTAAAATAAAAGGAGTATTAGAATAACTTAAATTTTGAAATTGAATTGTAGTTCTAAAAATACTGTTTAATCTTACTCCAAACTCCTTTTGGCTTAATCATAAATTCTTCTTCAAGTTCTTCAAGCGTTTTATCTGCAGTATTTATTTGATTAAACATTTTAGCTCTTATAAGATAAATTGAAGGCACAACTAATACCAATACAGGTAATAAAAATAATAATTGATTTTCGTCAGTATTTTTTAATTCTGCATTAAAGCTAGTTATAATTTGAAAAGAATACATTACAATAGGTACTAATAGTACATGATACCACCAATGGCGACATGTAAAAAACCAAATTATAATTAATATTAGGGGCACAAGTTTACCTGTGTAAACCCACATGGCATATTGTGCTGACTCCCAAAATCCACTCTCATAAGTACCAAAAAAAGTGTTCCAAACTAATTCATCTGGAACACTTTCATGTACTAAAAACAATAGTGGTGTAGAGGCTATTATTGTGGCTATAATAGATCCTGCAATAGCACTTCTACTTAATTTATTATTATCCCCACTTAACGAGTTTTCTTTTCTTTTTTTCAATTTTTGTGGTTGTTTGTCCATCTAAGTCGATAAGGTTAGTTGCTTCTACAGTGAACAATACTCCTCCGAATATAGCGATTGCTAATAACAGATTTTTTTTAGTTTTCATAATTTAAGGGATTTAATTAATTAATTACTTCAAATGTATGAGCATTGTTAAATCCTTACAAATTCGAAAATGTTAAAATCCAAAAAATATGAGTTTATAATTACGGTTTTTCCGTAACACTAGGTTAATCTTGTAGGAAAAATATTATATTTTTATTTAAAATTTCTGTATTTTCATAGCTGTTTTGTCGGTTTAATTTTGGTATTTAAAGTTAACTCTATAAATCTCTTGTTATCTTGTATGTCAGTAATAGTAATGGTTTGTGTGTTCTCAGGGAGGAGCTCTTCTATACGTTCCGCCCACTCCATAAATAGCCAATGATTACTACTTAAATAATCTTCTATTCCAAAATTATAAGCTTCTTCAATAGATTCAATTCTATAAAAGTCAAAATGATAAATCTTATCATCATTTAAACCATATTCATTTACAATTGAGAAAGTTGGACTCGTAGCAGCATCATTACTTCCCATGGCCTGTAAAAGTGCATTTATAAATGTTGTTTTGCCAGCTCCCATTTCACCATTAAATATTATAATTTTAGAGTCTAAATGCTCTAAAACCTTAAAGGCAATAGCATCTATATCATTTAAGTGGTATGTGAATTCGAGAGTTTTCACTATATTATTTTATACAGGTTAGGGATACAATAGTAGGAATAATATTTTAGATAACCTAAAATAAAATGCATTTAGTCGGATTTTTTTGCGTTTTAAGGTGTTTTTTATCTTAATGCTCTAGAATTGTGACTTATGTAGATTTAATAAAAAAAATGAAGCCAAATTAAATTCAGCTTCATTAATTTTAAATTAGTAAGAAAATCTTCTATTTGGGATTCATTACTACAAAAGGTATAATCATTTCTTCTAAAGACACACCTCCATGTTGATAGGTGTTTCTGTAATAACTCACATAATGATTAAAATTGTTAGGATACGCTAAAAACATATCACCTTTAGCAAAAATAAACGAACTACTCATAGTCAAAGCTGGTAAATGAATAGATTTAGGATTCTTCACGGCCAATACATCTTTATCTTGGTACGTTAAGCTTCTACCTGTTTTATAGCGTAGATTTAAGCTCGTGTCTCTATCTCCAATAACTTTAGTTGGTGATTTTACATTTATTGTACCATGATCTGTGGTTAATATCAATTTAAATCCTAGTTGTTGCGATAATTGAATCATTTCTAACAACGGAGAATTTTTAAACCAGCTAACTGTAAGTGAGCGATACGCTTTATCATTGGAAGCTAATTCCTTAACTACTTCCATTTCGGTTTTAGAGTGGGAGAGCATATCCACAAAATTATAAACGATGACGCTTAGATCGTTATCTTTTAAAGACCGAAAGTTTTCAACTAATTTTTTTCCGGCTTTAAGATTTGTGATTTTATGGTATTCATGTTTTAGGTGGCCCAAACCTAAACGTTTTAATTGTTCTCTCAAAAAATCACCTTCATGCATGTTTTTGCCTCCTTCATCGGTATCGTTTTTCCAGTATTGAGGAA
The DNA here is from genome assembly GCF_000427335.1 of Winogradskyella psychrotolerans RS-3. Taxonomy (GTDB): domain Bacteria; phylum Bacteroidota; class Bacteroidia; order Flavobacteriales; family Flavobacteriaceae; genus Winogradskyella; species Winogradskyella psychrotolerans. Next base: position 10,356 of record NZ_ATMR01000199.1, read on the forward strand.
ATAGACTTTCCATGTCTGCTGGCATTAATCCAGAGAAAATGGCATTACGTGCATATTGCGTAGCTGTAGGTAAGATACTATAAAAGGCAAGTTCAGATGTTTTCTTGTAATAATTGTTTACAAAAGGTTCAAAGGCTTTCCACTGATCGTATCGTAAATTATCTATGACGACTAATAATGTTGGTTGTTTATCACTCAATTCTGGTACAATCTTATCTTTAAATAACGTATGCGACATTACGGGAGCATCTGTTTTTGGTTGAAACCAATCTTCGTAATTTTTCTCAATAAATTTACCGAATTGCATATTAGCTTCGGTTTTTTGAGATTCTAAAATATCGGTCATTCCAACATCTTCAATACCTTCAAGCTGAAGTTCCCAGTATATTAATTTCTGATATAAATCTACCCATTCTTCATAAGTGTTTACCATAGATAAATCCATAGCGATTTTTCTGAATTCTTGCTGGTAGTTAGAAGTCGTTTTTTCCGATACTAAACGCGAATGATCCAAATTCTTTTTCAAGCTTAATAAGATCTGATGCGGATTTACAGGTTTTATTAAATAATCAGCAATTTTATTACCAATTGCTTCCTCCATAATGTATTCTTCTTCGCTTTTAGTAATCATTACAACAGGTAAATTGGCACGTCTTTCCTTAATTTCATTCAAGGTTTCTAGTCCTGTGAGTCCTGGCATATTTTCATCTAAAAAGACAATATCAAAATTAGTGTCGTCTATAATTTCTAAAGCTTCCGTACCACTTTGGCATTTTGTAACTTGATACCCTTTTTGCTCTAAAAAAATAATATGTGGCTTTAGTAAATCGATTTCGTCGTCAACCCAGAGAATATTTATCATGTTGTGGTATATTTGTTTATTAATTATTGAATTTTAAAATTTTGCCTACAAAAAATAAGCTTAAAATCTTTAACGATCCAATTTACGGATTTATTACTATTCCGAATTCGTTAATTTTTGATATAATTCAACATAAATATTTTCAAAGATTACGACGTATAAGTCAAATGGGATTATCATATTTGGTATATCCAGGTGCACATCATACACGTTTTCATCATGCCTTGGGTTGTATGCATTTAATGCAAAAAGCCATTAATGTGCTTCGTTTTAAGGGGGTTATGATTTCTGGTGATGAAGAAAATGGATTGTTAATAGCGATTCTTTTACATGATATTGGTCATGGGCCTTTTTCGCATGCCATGGAGCACAGTATTGTAAACAATGTCTCTCACGAGGAAATTTCATTGCGTTTTATGGAAGAACTCAATAGAGAGTTTAACGGAAGTTTAACGTTAGCCATTTCTATCTTTAAGAAGGAATATCCAAGACAATTTATGTGCGAGCTCATTTCAAGTCAATTGGATATGGACAGAGCAGATTATTTAAAGCGTGATAGTTTTTACACAGGAGTTGCGGAAGGTAATGTAAATAGTGAACGATTAATTACTATGTTAAATGTGGTTAATGACCAATTGGTAGTTGAAGAGAAAGGTGTTTTAAGTGTCGAAAAATTCTTAGTAGCAAGACGTTTTATGTATTGGCAAGTATATTTGCACAAAACAGGTGTGGTTGCAGAAGAATTATTAATGCGGGTTTTAAAAACGCGCGAAAGAATTAGTACATCAGAATGTAAAGTTAAAGTGTAGTGATGCTTTATTTTATTTCTTGAATTCAGAAATAAATGCTGAAAGTTTTAATGATGATACGCTTGTTATTTTTTCACAATTAGATGATTACGATATTGTCGCAGCAATGAAAGATTGGCAAAATCATGATGACTTCGTGTTGAGCAACCTTTGTCAAATGATTCTTGAAAGACGTTTGCTAAAAATTAAGATTAAAAACAAAGCGTTTAAGCAATCAGAACTAAAAAGTCATTTTGACGCTTTAATGAAAAGGTATAATATTTCTAAATCTGAAGCTGAATATTTTGTGTTTCAGGGTGAGTTAAGTAATCAGGCATATGAGAATAAAGCTCAAAAAATCAACGTCTTATTTAAGTCGGGAAAAATAAAAGACATCGTAAAAGCATCACATCAATTAAACCTAAAAGCACTTAGTAAACCTATCACAAAATATTATATGTGCTATCCTAAAAAGAAAATGTGATCCTTTTTTTCTATTTTTGCGGAAAGCAATATGACTTTAAAATCTAATCATTGAAATTTACAGCAGAACAAATAGCAGGTATTTTAGAAGGAACGGTTGTTGGTGACCCTAATATTGAAGTTTTTAAACTCTCTAAAATAGAGGAAGGAACTGAAGGATCATTAACCTTTCTATCCAATTTAAAATACACACCTTATATTTACACTACACAAGCATCAATAACTATTGTTAATGATAAATTTGTACCAGAGAAACCAATATCAACAACCTTAATTAAAGTTGAAGATGCTTATGAAGGGTTTTCTAAATTGCTGGAGTATTATGATAGGATAAAGGCGAATAAATCAGGAATAGAACAACCGAGTTTTATATCAGAAAGCACCAAAATATCAGATAATATATATGTAGGTGCTTTTGCTTATATTGGTAGTAATGTAGAATTAGGGGATAATGTAAAGATTTATCCAAACGCATATGTAGGAGATAATGTAAAAATAGGCGCTAATACAACTATTTTTCCGGGCGGAAAGGTTTATTCTGACTGTATTATCGGTGAAAACTGCGTTGTTAATTCTGGTGCTATAATTGGTGCTGATGGTTTTGGTTTTGCACCTAATAAGGACGGAGGTTATTCTAAAATTCCACAGATTGGAAATGTTATATTAGAAGATTATGTAGATGTTGGTGCAGGTACAACAATAGATAGAGCAACGATGGGATCTACGATTATAAGGTCTGGTGTAAAATTAGACAATCAAATACAGATTGCCCACAATGTAGAGGTCGGAAAAAATACAGTGATTGCAGCGCAATCTGGTGTTGCTGGCTCTACCAAGATTGGTGAACATTGCCAAATTGGAGGGCAGGTAGGTATTGTTGGACATCTAACAATTGGAAATAATGTAAAAATACAAGCGCAATCTGGTATTGGGCGTAATGTAAAAGATAATGAAATTTTACAAGGATCCCCTGCTTTTGGATATGGGGATTTTAATAAATCCTATGTTTATTTTAAAAATTTACCAAAGTTGGCAAAAACTATTAATGAATTAGAAAAAAAGTAGATGGCAATAATTAAAACGGAAACGAAACAAAAACCATTGAAAAAGAAGTAACGCTTACTGGTGTTGGACTTCATACTGGTGCAGATGTAAAATTGGTATTTAAGCCAGGTGCAGAAAATTCTGGATTTGTGTTTCAACGCATAGACTTAGAAGGATCTCCAAAAATAGAGGCTGATGCTAATTATGTAACAAGTACACAGCGAGGAACTTGTATGGAGAAGAATGGAGTAACTATTCAAACTTGTGAGCATGTATTAGCAGCTCTAGTTGGTTTAGATATAGATAATGCCATAATTGAATTAAATTCATCTGAACCACCAATAATGGATGGCTCATCTAAATTTTTTGTAGAGGCTTTAGAGAAAGCTGGTATTGTTGATCAAGAAGCTTTTAGAGAAGAATATGAAGTAACTCAAGTTGTATCTTATACAGATGAAGAGACTGGAAGCGAAATAATTTTAATGCCAGCAAGTACGTATCAAATTACTACAATGGTAGATTTTGGAACTAAAGTTTTAGGTACTCAAAATGCAACTCTTAATAAGGTTTCAGATTTTAAAACTGAAATTGCAGATGCCAGAACCTTTAGCTTTTTACATGAAATTGAAATGCTATTAGAACATGGCTTAATTAAAGGTGGAGATTTAAATAATGCTATAGTTTATGTAGATAAAGAGTTGTCTGATAAAACTATGGATAAATTAAGAGTCGCTTTTAATAAAGAGAATATTGCCGTTAAACCCAATGGAATTTTAGATAACCTTACTTTGCATCATCCAAATGAAGCAGCTCGTCACAAATTATTAGATGTGTTGGGTGATTTGGCATTAATAGGAACACGTATTAGAGGTAAAGTTATCGCCAATAAACCAGGACATTTTGTAAACACACAGTTTGCCAAAAAGATGTCTAAATTAATAAAGAATGAAAGACGTAACAACGTTCCTCAAATCGATTTGAATTCAGTTCCTATTATGGATGTGAATCAAATTATGGATATGTTGCCACACAGACAACCTTTCTTATTAATAGATAAGGTTTATGAATTGTCTGATAATCACGTCATTGGAATGAAGAACGTGACTATGAATGAAGAGTTCTTTAAAGGTCATTTTCCAGGAGCACCAGTAATGCCAGGAGTCTTAATTGTTGAAGCTATGGCACAAACAGGTGGGATTTTGGTATTAAGTACGGTTCCAGATCCGGAAAATTACTTAACATTTTTCATGAAAATGGATAAAGTGAAGTTTAAACAAAAAGTAGTACCTGGAGATACTTTAATTTTCAAATGTTCTTTAATTACACCAATACGAAGAGGGATTTGCCATATGCAAGGTTATGCTTATGCCAACGGTAAATTATGTGCAGAAGCAGAATTGATGGCACAAATATCAAAAGTTAAATAAAATTAGAAAAAGAACCGAGCCGACTTCAAAATTTAAATGGAGTTTACGGAGTTTAATAGCGAACACATTTTTACCGCTTTATTAAATTAAAAATTAGAAAAATGAACCGAGCCGACTTCAAAAGTAAAATAGAAGTCTGCAAAGTTTAATAGCGAACACATTTTTACCGCTTTACTAAATTAAAAATTAGAAAAATGAACCGAGCAGACTCCAAAAGTTAAATAGGAGTTTACTAAGTTCAATAGCGAACACATTTTTACCGCTTTATTAAATTAAAAACTAGAAAAATGAACCAACCGTTAGCATACGTACATCCTGGTGCAAAAATCGCCAAAAATGTCGTTATAGAGCCTTTTACAACCATACACAATAATGTAAAAATTGGAGAAGGGACTTGGATTGGAAGTAATGTAACCATTATGGAAGGTGCTCGAATAGGTAAAAATTGTAGTATTTTCCCAGGAGCTGTTATTTCAGCAGTTCCACAAGATTTGAAATACAATGATGAAGACACAACCGTCGAAATCGGTGATAATGTCACTATTAGAGAATGTGTTACGATTAATCGTGGTACAACCGATAAAATGAAAACCGTAATAGGTAACAATTGTCTTATTATGGCGTATTGCCATATTGCTCACGATTGTGTTGTTGGTAATAACTGTATTTTTTCAAATAATAGCACACTTGCCGGACATATTACTGTTGGTGATTATGTAATTTTAGCAGGTATGACGGCTGTTCATCAATTTTGTTCAATAGGAAACCATGCTTTTGTAACTGGTGGTTCTTTAGTGCGTAAAGATGTACCTCCTTTTGTTAAAGCAGGTAGAGAGCCATTATCTTATGTAGGAATTAATTCTGTAGGTTTAAGACGTAGAGGGTATACTTCTGAAAAAATTAGAGAGATTCAAAACATTTACAGAATATTATATCAAAAAAATTACAATAACACACAAGCTGCAGATTTAATTGAAGCAGAAATGGAAGCCACACCAGAACGTGATGAGATTCTTCAATTTATTAAGAATTCACATCGTGGAATAATGAAAGGCTACTTTAAATCGAATTAAATTTTAATCTGTCTTAGGCTTTTGACAAAGACAGAAACAACTAATAATAAATAATTAAACAACTCATGGCAAGTACTTCAGATATTAGAAACGGATTATGCATTAGATACAATAACGATATCTATAAAATAATAGAATTTCTTCATGTAAAACCAGGAAAAGGACCAGCTTTTGTAAGAACAAAAATGAAAAGCGTTACTAATGGTAAGGTGTTGGATAATACTTTTTCTGCGGGACATAAGATTGAAGATGTTCGTGTTGAAACTCATAAATTTCAGTATTTATATAATGATGGGGAATTTTATCATTTTATGAATGAAGCAGATTACACACAAATCCGATTATTAGAGTCTGCTATTGATAGAACGGATTTAATGAAAGAAGGCGAAGTGGTTACAATTCAAATTAATACTGAAGATAATATGCCCCTTTCTGTAGATTTACCAGCTTCTGTGATATTAGAAGTTACAGCTACAGAACCAGGTATAAAAGGAAATACAGCAACTAATGCTACTAAACCAGCAACTGTTGAGTCTGGCGCAGAAGTTAACGTCCCTTTATTCATTAATGAAGGTGATAAGATTAAAGTTGAAACAGAGAAGGGGACTTATAAGGAACGTATTAAAGAATAAAGAAGTTGGCAGTACACAGTCCTCAATTTGCAGTAAATTACTGAAGATTGAAGACTATTGACCGCATACTAAATACTGAGAAATGAAATTCCCCAAGCCATATACTTTAAAGCAAATTGCAAACTTAATTGATTGTGAATATAAAGGTTCTGAAGATTTTGAAATCTTAGGGATTAATGAAATTCATGTTGTAGAACCTGGTGATATTGTTTTTGTAGATCATCCTAAATATAACGATAAAGCGTTAGAATCAGCAGCAACAATCGTTTTAATTAATAAAGATGTTGCTTGTCCTGAAGGAAAAGCACTCTTAATTTCAGATGATCCATTTCGAGATTTTAATAAAATAACATCTCATTTTAAGCCTTTTAGAGCTTCAAATAATGCTATCGCTACTGATGCTGTAATTGGGGAAGGTACAGTAATACAACCCAATTGTTTTATTGGTAATAATGTAAAAATTGGTAAGAACTGTGTCATTCATGCTAATGTGAGTATTTATGATGATGCCATTATTGGTGATGATGTCACTATTCATTCAGGTACAGTTTTAGGTGCAAGTGCATTTTATTATAAAAATAGACCTGAGGGCTACGATCAGTTAAAATCTGGTGGCCGTGTTATTATAGAAAACCGCGTAGATATTGGTGCACTTTGTACTATAGATAGAGGTGTTACTGGTGATACGACTATAGGTGAAGGTTCAAAATTAGATAATCAAATCCAAATTGGTCATGATACCATCATTGGAAAAAAATGTTTAATAGCTTCACAAACCGGAATTGCAGGTTGTGTTGTTGTTGAAGATAATGTAACTATTTGGGGCCAAGTGGGTGTCAAAAGTGGAATTACGATTGCAAAAGGCACAGTGTTATATGCACAATCTGGTTTAGGACATACTACGGAAGAGGGTAAAACTTATTTTGGTAGTCCTGCTCAAGATGCTAGAACCATGTTTAAAGAAATGGCTTACGTTAAGAGAATCCCAGAAATACTTCAAAAATTAAAAAACTTATAATGTCAGCAAAAAAAGTTGTAAAGGCATTTTATGAAGCAGACCTAGCGAATGATGCTACAATGGTTTCTAAGCATTTTCATAAAGATTGTGAATTACATTGGACGAGTAGTCAAGGTTTTACATTGTTAAATTATAAGGACATTGAAACGTTTTTTGAAGCGACAAGACAGTCCTACAATAGTGTTCGGTTTGAGTTTACTCATTTTATTGGGTCAGGTGATTTTGTAACAACAAGACATACATTATTTGGTTCTACCATTGAAAACCCAGAGGCAGAAACAGCAATTGCGCACTTTTCTACTATTTGGGAAGTAAAAGACGAAAAATTATATCGTGGATTTGAGATCAGCCAACAAGCTGATGAAACTGATGAAAAAAGTGTCAAATCTTACAGAGAAATAAAATTATAAAAGAGGTCGCTTTTGCGTATAAAATCTCTTATTTTTGCATAACAAAATACATAAAACTTAAAATCAACAATATCAAATGAGCGTTTTAGTTAATAAGAATTCTAAGATTATAGTTCAAGGTTTTACAGGTAGTGAAGGTACATTTCACGCTGAACAAATGATTGAATATGGTACAAATGTCGTTGGAGGTGTAACTCCTGGTAAAGGTGGTCAAACACATTTAGACAGACCTGTTTTTAACACAGTTTCTGAAGCTGTAGAGAAAGTTGGTGCAGATACTACAATTATTTTCGTACCACCAGCTTTTGCTGCTGATGCTATTATGGAAGCTGCTGATGCTGGTATTAAAGTGATTATTACAATTACTGAAGGTATTCCTGTAGCAGATATGATTAAAGCGTCTTACTATATCAAAGATAAAGCGTGTCGTTTAATAGGTCCTAACTGTCCTGGTGTTATTACTCCAGGTGAAGCTAAAGTTGGTATTATGCCAGGTTTTGTCTTCAAAAAAGGTACTGTAGGTATCGTTTCTAAGTCTGGTACTTTAACTTACGAAGCTGCTGATCAGGTTGTAAAACAAGGATTAGGTATTACAACAGCTATTGGAATAGGTGGAGATCCAATCATTGGAACAACAACTAAAGAAGCTGTTGAATTATTAATCAATGATCCAGAAACTGAAGCTGTGGTTATGATTGGTGAAATTGGAGGTCAATTAGAAGCAGATGCTGCACATTGGTATAAAGAAAGTGGTAGTAAAAAACCAGTTATTGGATTTATTGCTGGTGAAACTGCTCCTGCTGGTCGTACAATGGGACATGCTGGTGCTATTGTAGGAGGTAGTGATGATACTGCTCAGGCTAAAAAGAAAATTATGAGAGAATGTGGAATTCACGTTGTAGATTCTCCGGCAGAAATAGGAAAGAAAGTAGCTGAAGTTTTAGGCTAATTTTCTGTTAAAATATTAACAAAAACATTTCGTTATTAATCCATTAGCTATATTTTTATAGCTAATGGATTTTTTTTATCCAATTAATCAACTAAAATCAAAAAATGAAACACTATCAATCGATTTTGTTGTTGTTTATGGCTGCAGCGGTTATTAGCTGTAAGACCGAAAGCAATAACAAAGACATGGCTTATGCTATCTCAACGCATCAAGACAACAATGGTTTTAATTACGAAACTGTTGCTAATGACCCAACAGGTTTACGCCTATATACTTTAGACAATGGTCTCAAAGTTTATTTGGGTCAAAACAATGAAGAACCAAAAATACAGACGCTGATTGCTGTTAGAGCAGGTTCAACTTACGATCCGGCCGACAATACAGGTTTAGCGCATTATTTGGAACACATGGTTTTTAAAGGAACTGACAAAATTGGTACTACAAATTATGAAGAGGAATCGAAACTAATTAAGCAGATTTCAGATTTATATGAGGCGCATAAAAAGGAACAAGATCCAGAAAAGAAAAAAGCACTTTATAAACAAATTGATGAAGTTTCTTTAGAAGCTTCAAAATTATCTATTGCCAATGAGTACGATAAAATGGTAAATTCATTAGGAGCTGAAGGAACAAATGCCTTTACATCAAATGAGCAAACTGTTTATGTCAACAAAATCCCTTCAAATGAAGTTGATAAATGGTTAAAGATTGAAAGTGAGCGTTTTAGTAAATTAGTACTGCGTTTATTTCATACAGAATTAGAAGCTGTTTATGAGGAATTTAATAGAGGACAAGACAATGATGGACGTAAGCAATATTTTGCTGCTCTTGAAGGTTTATACCCAACACATCCATACGGAACACAATCTACAATTGGTGTCTCAGAGCATTTGAAAAATCCATCTATGGAAGCTATAAATGCGTATTTCGATAAATATTATGTGCCAAATAATATGGCGGTGATTATGGTGGGTGATTTAGATTTTGATAGTACCATCAAAAAGATAAATGAAGCCTTTGGAAGTTATGAGAAAAAAGAAGTTGTTCATCCTACATTTGCTGAATTGGCGCCTATTGAAGCTCCTGTTAAAAAAGAAGTTTTAGGTCCGACGTCAGAATCTATTTATATTGCCTTTAGGTCTGAGGGAAAAGGATCAGATCAAGAGATGATGTTAAAGTTAGTGGATTATATGCTAGCTAATTCTCAGGCAGGTTTAATTGATTTAAATCTGAATCAAAAGCAAATGGTTCAAAACGCATCATCTTTTACAAATTTTGATAATGATTATGGTTTTCATTTACTTTATGGATCACCAAAAGCAGAGCAATCTTTAGACGAAGTTAGAGATCTTTTATTGGCTCAGGTAGACAAAATTAAAAAAGGAGATTTTGAAGATTGGTTGTTAGATGCCGTTATTAATGATATGCGTTTATCTCAAATTCAACAATATGAGAATGGTTCTGCAACAGCTTATGCTTATTTAGATGCGTTTATTGGCAATCAAGAATGGGACAATCGTCTTAAAATGCTCGATGAAATGAAAAAAATAACAAAGCAAGAAGTTGTTGATTTCGCTAATGCATTTTACGGAAATAATTATGTCGAAGTTCACAAGCTTAAAGGCGAAGATACTTCTATTGTAAAGGTAGAAAACCCAGGGATTACTCCAATTGAATTAAATAGAGGAAAAGAGTCTGAGTTCTTAAAGTCATTAAACGCTATGGTTTCGCCAGATTTGAAACCTCAATTTATCGATTATAAAACAGCTATAAAAGAATCTAAAACCGATAATGGACTTAAGCTTTCTTACATTGAAAACCCTAACAATGATATTTTTGACTTAAATATTATTTTTGATATGGGTCAAGATAACGATCGCATGGTGTCTCTAGCTGCGGGTTATTTAGATTATTTAGGAACTAACAAATACACTCCAGAGCAATTAAAACAAGAATTTTATAAAATTGGTGTGAGCTACAATGTGTTTTCATCTAGCGATAAAACTTATGTTGGTATTTCTGGACTTAAAGAAAATCTAGATGCAGGTTTGGAGTTATTAGAACATTTATGGAATAATGCGGAACCTAACCAAGAAGCTTATGATAAATATGTAGAAAGCATATTGAAAAATAGAGAGGATGGTAAAACTCAAAAAGGAAATATTTTTTGGAATGGCTTAATGAATTATGGACAATATGGTGATAATTCAAGATTAAGAAACATTTACTCTCAGGTTGAATTAAAAGCTATGAGTCCAACAGAATTGGTAAATAAAATAAAAGAAATGCGTGCTTACAAGCACCGAATATTTTATTATGGAAACGCTGTCGATGACGTAAAAGTGGCTTTAAATACACATCATAATATCCCTGAAACCTTATTAGATTATCCTGAAAAAACAGAATATACCAATCTAGAAACAGGTGGTAATGTTTATTTTGTAGATTACGATATGGTACAAAGCGAAATTCTATTAGTAGCAAAAGGGGAAGAGTTTGATCCTAGTAAATTGGCAGCATCTGAGTTATTTAATACGTATTTTGGAAGCGGATTATCTTCAATAGTATTTCAAGAAATTAGAGAATCTAAATCTTTAGCGTATTCAGCATTTTCAAGTTATAGTAATGCTAACGAAGCAGGAAAACCTAATTATACTATGGCATATGTAGGAACTCAAGCTAATAAACTAGAACAGGCAGTGAGTGCTATGATGGAATTAATGACTAATATGCCAGAAGCAGAAGATCAATTCAATCAAGCAAAAGAAGCAACTTTAAAGAAAATTGCTTCAGAGCGAATTACAAAATCTAATATATTCTGGACATACGAAGGTTTGAAAAAACAAGGTATTGATAATGATAATCGTAAAGAAATTTATGACGCTATCAATAATATGACGATGGAAGACCTTAAAGCTTTCTTTAACGAAAACATTAAAGGTGAGGAGTATAATGTGATGGTTATAGGAAATAAAAAGGATATGGATTTTGATGCTTTAAGCAAATTAGGAACGATAAAAGAAATGGATATCGATTATCTTTTTAATTACAATCAACCTGAAACGTTAAAGCAATAACATCAAAAGCAACGTTAAAATTAAACCTCATATTTATGTTAAAATATGAGGTTTTTTTTATGTCGCACAATTTGTAATTGGTATATTTGAAACTGTTGAATGTCTTCCTAATTGTTGGTTTAAGTGATTTTTAATTTTTTTTAATTTGAAAATAGAATAAAGAACATTATTTAAGAAAAACACTTTAGGATTACCAACTTTGAAATAACTAACAAAACATATTAAACATGAAACTTTTAGAAGGAAAAACAGCCATAATTACTGGTGCAAGTAGAGGTATAGGAAAAGGAATTGCAGAGGTTTTTGCAGATCATGGAGCAAACGTTGCATTTACTTATAGCTCATCAGTTGAAGCGGCTAACGAATTAGAAAAAGAACTAAATTCTAAAGGCGTAAAAGCTAAAGGCTACCAAAGTAATGCTGCAAATTTTGATGAATCTCAAAAATTAGCAGAAGATGTTTTAGCTGAATTTGGTGCTATTGATATTTTGGTTAATAATGCTGGTATCACAAAAGATAATCTCTTAATGAGAATGGGAGAAGACGATTTTGATAAAGTAATTGAAGTAAACTTAAAATCGGTTTTTAACATGACCAAAGCGGTACAACGTACCATGTTAAAGCAACGTAAAGGTTCGATTATAAATATGAGTTCTGTAGTTGGTGTAAAAGGTAATGCCGGACAAACAAACTACGCAGCATCTAAAGCCGGAATTATTGGTTTTTCTAAATCTGTAGCATTAGAATTAGGATCGCGTAATATTAGAAGCAACGTCATCGCTCCAGGTTTTATTGAAACTGAAATGACAGCAAAACTAGATGAAGAAACTGTAAAAGGATGGAGAGCAGGTATTCCTTTAAAACGTGGAGGAACACCGGAAGATGTTGCTAATGCGTGTGTATTTTTGGCGAGTGACTTAAGTGCTTATATTACAGGTCAGACGCTTAATGTGGATGGAGGTATGTTGACTTAAACTGTCATTCCTGATAGGTCAGGAATATTATGATATTTGTCGAAATTTGAATGAATAAACTAACAATTATATACATAACAATTGCTGCAATAACAGCGCTTTTATTAGCGCTGTTTCAGTATTTGTATAAATCTAAATTAAAGTCGAATTTAAAATACGTCCTCACGGCTCTTAGAGCCATTTCAATCTTCGGAATTTTACTATTACTAATCAATCCAAAGTTTGAATCCTTTACCTATTTCGATGAGAAACCAACATTGGTTGTTGCTGTTGATAATTCGGAATCTATTTCTTATTTAAAACAAGAGGAAAAGGCTAGGGACGTGGTCGATGCTTTAAATAACAATTCAGAATTAAAAGAACGTTTCGATATTCAGCCGTATAGTTTTGGAAAATCCGTTAATGTCTTAGATACTTTAAATTTTAAGGAACGTCAATCTAATTTGGCCTTAGCTTTAAAACAATTTGGTGAGGTATATGCTAATCAAACGGCACCCATAGTGCTATTGAGTGATGGTAATCAAACCTATGGGTCTGATTACAGTTATATAGTAAAAGGTGTAAAGCAACCGATTTATCCTATTATTCTTGGAGATTCCACGGTGTATTCTGATTTAAGCATTAAGCAACTGAATGTAAATCGTTATGTGTATCTCAAAAATAAGTTTCCTGTAGAGATTATTGTAAATTATAATGGCAATGAGTCTATCAATACCGAACTAAAAATATGGTCTGGCAATGCCTTGGTGTATAGAAAAGCAATTCAATTGGATGCCTCTAAATCTTCTGAGGTTGTTTCTACTTCTTTAATGGCGAATAGTGTTGGTGTGAAAACTTACAGAGTTGAGTTGGTTGCTTTAGAAAACGAAAAGAATAAAGTTAATAATACTAAGAATTTTGGAGTAGAAGTCATCGATCAAAAAACAAACATAGCTTTAGTTTATGATCGTTTGCATCCAGATTTAGGAGCCTTAAAAAAAGCAATTGAAAGTAACGAACAACGCAGTGTTTCAATTATAAAGCCAAAAGACGTTATAACTAAAATTAATGATTTTCAATTAGTTATATTGTATCAGCCAAATAATGACTTTAATTCCCTTTTAAAAGAAATTAAAGAACAAAAATTAATACATTCATCATTTCAGGTGCTACAACTAATTGGAATTTATTGAATCAGACTCAAGATTATTTTAAGCAAACCATCACCAATCAAACTGAAAACTATCAACCAAGTCTTAACAGAAACTATGGTACGTTCATCGTAGAAAATCTCGACTTTAATAGTTTTCCTCCTTTAAAATCTGAATTTGGTGCGCTTCAAATGTTAGTTCCGCATGAAACCCTATTGTATAAAAGCGTCAACGGAATCATAACTGATGATGTTTTGTTAGCAACATTGGAAGCCGACGCTACAAAGCATGCTATTTTAAACGGTGAAGATATTTGGCGTTGGAGAGCACAAACGTTTCTCAACACTAATAGTTTTAATGGCTTTGATGAATTCATTAATAAGCTTGTGCAATACCTAAGTTCAAACAAAAAGAGAAAACGTATTAATATAGATTACAAATCATTTTATAACGGTAATGACGATGTAATAATTTCAGCACAATATTTCAACAAAAATTTTGAGTTTGATAATTCGGCTTCATTAAGTATTGTATTAAAAAATAAGGATGACGATAGTATTAGAGAAATACCACTTTTATTAAATAATGGAAATTACACGGTAGATTTAAGTGGAGTTAATGCCGGATTATATGATTTTACGATAAAACATAATTCGGAATCTGTAACGGCTTCAGGAAGCTTTCAAATTTTAGAATATAATGTAGAGCAGCAATTTTTAAACGCAGATATTACCAAATTAAAAACCATTGCAGAAACTAGTAGTGGATCAGCCTATTTTCCGTCTCAGATAGATGAGATGATTAGTGCTTTAATTAGTGATAATCGCTACAAAACCATACAAAAAGGCACTAAAAATATTGTACCTTTGATAGATTGGAAATATCTACTTGGTTTAATCGCTTTAAGCCTTTTTATTGAGTGGTTTATTAGAAAATATAACGGATTAATTTAAAAAGAATAGAATGGAAAAATTACCAAAGATTGGATTGCCGATTTTAATCGGAGTTGTACTTTTAATAATAGTTTTAGCAAAATCTGCAGTGACCTTAGATTCAGGGCACGCAGGTGTTTTATACGAAACGCTTAGTGGAGGTGTAGACCCTGAAAAAGCGCCATTGGGTCCTGGGTTCCATGTTATTGCTCCATGGAATAGAGTTATAGATTATGAAACACGTCAGCAAGAAGTTGCAGAAAAAATGGCCGTATTATCGTCTAATGGTTTAGATATTAAACTTGACGCTTCTATTCTCTATCAGCCAGAAGTTAAAAGTTTAGGAAAATTACACAACCAAAAAGGTGAAGATTACTTAAGTCGTGTACTTCAACCAGCGATTAGAAGTGCTGCAAGAAGTGTTGTTGGTCGATATACGCCAGAACAATTATACTCTAGTAAAAGAGATGCAATACAAGAAGAGATTTTTGAGGAGACTAAAAAGCTTGTAGAGCCACAGTTTATTCAATTAAATGATATTTTAATTAGAGACGTTACATTGCCTTCTACAATTAAAGAAGCAATTGAACGTAAATTAAAGCAAGAGCAAGAATCATTAGAATATGAATTTAGACTTGAAAGTGCAAGAAAAGAGGCTGAGAAAGTAATTATTGAAGCTAAAGGTAAAGCAGAATCAAATAGAATTCTAAGCGCATCGTTAACAGATAAGATTCTTCAAGATAAAGGTATTGAAGCTACTGTGAAACTTTCTGAATCACCAAATAGTAAAACGATTATTATTGGTTCGGGAGATAGTGGTTTGCCAATTATCTTAGGAAATCAATAATTAAAGAAACAAATATTATTAATTTGTTAAAAATTGAGATTCTTTGAATCAAAATTAGGATTTGTAAAATTAAATTAACAATATTTGTAGCAACATAAAGAACATGACTCTTATTCAATTACATCATCATTTTCATATAATCGCTCAAGCGAGGTGAAAGTGTATTGAATAAATTCAAAATATATTTTAAAAACCCGTTTGAGAACTTCAAGCGGGTTTTTTGTTTTTAAAACGCAATTGAATTCTTAGACATTACAAAGCTTAATTATGAGTAAATTAAAAATTGCAGTACAAAAATCGGGTCGTCTTAACGAAGATTCAATGAAAATCTTAAAGGAGATTGGTATTTCTGTTGATAACGGAAAAGATCAACTGAAAGCATCCGCACGAAATTTCCCTTTAGAAGTTTTTTACCTTAGAAATGGTGATATCCCACAATACCTTAGAGATGGCGTGGTTGATGCCGCTATTATTGGCGAGAATGTATTGATAGAAAAAGGAAATGACTTAACTATTGTTGAACGTTTAGGATTTTCAAAATGTAAAGTTTCTATTGCAGTTCCAAAATCATCAAAAGCAAAAAGTTTAAAAGACTTAGACGGAAAACGAATAGCAACATCGTACCCAAATACGGTGAATCAATTTTTAGAAAAAGCAGGACTAAAAGCCAACTTACACATCATTAATGGTTCTGTTGAAATTGCGCCAAATATAGGATTGGCAGATGGTATCTGTGATATTGTTTCTAGTGGAAGCACCTTATTTAAAAACGGTTTAAAAGAGATTGAAGTCTTACTAAAATCTGAAGCAGTATTAGCAACTTCACCTATGATTTCTGAAGAAAATCAAGCTTTAATTGATAAACTTCAATTCCGACTAAAATCAGTTTTAAAAGGAAGAGAGAGCAAATATATTCTCTTAAATGCACCAAATAATAAACTTGATGAGATTATAAGAATTCTTCCAGGAATGAATAGTCCATCGATTTTACCACTGGCAAGAGAAGGCTGGAGTTCAATGCACTCTGTAATTGACAAAAATGATTTTTGGAATATTATTGACGAACTAAAATCAAATGGAGCAGAAGGCATTTTGGTTTGCCCTATAGAAAACATGGTATTATAATTAATCTGAATTTAGAAGTAATGAAACTATTTATAAATCCATTTAAAGCCGAGTGGCTTTCACTATTACAACGGCCAACAAAATCGGTTGAAACTATTGAGGAAACTGTAAATCAGATATTCAAAGAAGTAAAAGACAATGGTGATACTGCTATAAAAAAATACACGAATAAATTCGATGGTGTAGAACTTGATACCAATATAGTCTCAAAAACTGAAATAGAACAAGCGTCGCAATTAGTAAATGAAGATTTAAAAAAAGCCATTCAGCTAGCAAAATCTAATATTGAAAAATTTCATAGTGCTCAAAAAACGGATAAAGTTTTTGTAGAAACCATGAGTGGAGTAGAGTGCTGGCAAGAAAAAAGACCAATTCAAAAAGTGGGTTTATACATTCCTGGCGGAACAGCTCCTTTATTTTCTACTGTTTTAATGTTGGTTGTCCCTGCGCAAATTGCAGGCTGCAAGGATATTGTTTTATGCTCACCTCCAAATAAAGAAGGAAAAATAGCCAATGAGATTTTATACGCAGCAAATCTTTGTGGCGTTACTAAAATCATAAAAGTTGGTGGCATACAAGCTATTGCAGGAATGACTTTCGGTACAGAAACCATTCCGCAAGTTTACAAGATTTTTGGTCCTGGTAACCAGTTTGTAACCGTAGCAAAACAATTAGCAACAAAATATGGTGTGGCCATTGATATGCCAGCCGGCCCGAGTGAATTATTAGTTATGGCAGATGAATCTGCAAATGCAGCTTATGTGGCTTCAGATTTATTAAGTCAAGCGGAACATGGTAGTGATAGTCAAGTGATTTTGGTAAGCACATCTAAAGCTTTTGCGGATAGGGTTTCATCTGAAGTGGAAAAGCAATTGGCTGTTTTACCAAGAAAAGCTATGGCAGAAAAAGCGATTGCCAATTCTAAATCTATTATAGTAGATTCCAATGAAACAGCATTGGAGCTTATTAATGAATACGGTCCGGAACATTTTATTGTGACGACAATAGATAATGATTTCTTTGTGGACAACATTAGCAATGCAGGTTCTGTTTTTATTGGGAATTACACACCAGAAAGTGCAGGTGATTATGCATCAGGCACTAATCATACCTTACCAACTAACGGGTTTTCAAAAGCGTATTCTGGAGTCAATTTAGATAGTTTTCAAAAGAGTATGACATTTCAGAAAATATCAAAAGAAGGCATTCAAAATATTGGAAACGCTATAGAATTAATGGCTGAAGCCGAAGGTTTACAAGCGCATAAAAATGCAGTAAGCTTAAGGCTTAATGATTTAAAAAAGTAATTAAATGTAATTTCAAATGTCACACTGAGCGCAGTCGAAGTGTCTATAACATGATAAATTTCAACTTAAACAGTCTCATAAGAGATAACATTAAAACCATTAAACCGTATTCCTCAGCACGAGATGAATATAAGGACATCACAGATGGTATGGTTTTTATCGATGCGAATGAAAATCCGTTTAATACAGGTGTCAATCGGTACCCAGATCCTCAGCAAACACAGGTTAAAAAGCGTTTGTCTGAATTAAAAGGAATTCCGACGAACCAAATCCTTCTAGGTAATGGAAGCGACGAAGTACTAGATTTAATTTTTAGAGTCTTTTGTGAGCCGTATCGTGAGAATATCATAACATTACCACCAACTTATGGGATGTATGATGTGCTGGCAAATCTCAATGCTGTTGATAACATTGAAATTGAATTAGAATCGGATTTCCAACCGAATATTGAAGAAATCCTTACAGCAGCACATACACATACCAAGCTCTTATTTTTATGTTCACCAAACAACCCAACGGCCAATAGTTTTAAAGCTAAAAGAATTGAGGAATTAATTAATGAATTTCAAGGTATTGTGGTGATTGATGAAGCTTATATTGATTTTTCAAAAAAAGAAAGTTGGTTAAGTCGCTTGGATGAATTTCCGAATTTAATAATCACGCAAACCTTGTCTAAAGCGTATGGTTTAGCAGGAATTCGTTTAGGTATCTGTTACGCGTCGCAAGAAATTATTTCAGTTTTAAATAAAATAAAACCACCGTATAATATTAATCAACTCTCTCAAGATAAAGCTTTAGAACGTTTAAACGCTGTGGATGCTGTTTATAATGAGATGAAAACGATTATCACAGAAAGGAAAAAACTGAGAAAAGCATTAAAGTCTATTCGTTTTATAGAAAAAGTGTATCCTTCTGATGCCAATTTCATCTTAGTTAAAGTCGATGATGCCAATCAACGCTATCAGCAATTGGTGGAGCAGGGCATTGTGGTGAGAAATAGAACGAATCAGCCATTATGCGACAACTGTTTGCGATTTTCAGTAGGCACGGAAGCAGAGAATGAAAAATTAATTAAGACATTGATTCAATTATTGTAACGTTTGTCATTCCGCACTTGATGCGGAATCCACAGACATATTATTAATCTAAAATTAGATTCCTGCCTGCGCAGGAATGACAGTAAAACATGAAACCAGTATTATTCATAGACAGAGACGGAACTTTAATTAAAGAACCAGCAGACGAACAAATTGATTCATTTGAAAAATTAGAGTTCTATCCGAAGGTTTTTCAATATTTAAGCAAAATTGCAAAAGAATTGAATTTCGAAATTGTAATGATTACCAATCAAGATGGTTTAGGCACAGATGTGTATGCGGAAGATACCTTTTGGCCTGTTCATAATTTTATGCTTAAAACGTTTGAAGCAGAGGGAGTTGTTTTTAAAGAGCAGTTTATCGATAGAACATTTGCTAAAGATAACGCTCCAACGCGTAAGCCAAATATAGGATTACTGACTAAGTATTTTTCTGAACCTTATGATTTAGCTAATTCCTTTGTTATTGGTGATCGATTAACAGATATTGAACTCGCTAAGAACTTAGGATCTAAAGGTATTTTTATAAATGATAATACCAATTTAGGTACTAATGAAGTTACAGTGAGTCATACTGAATTGGAACCTTACATTGCTTTAGAAACGAACGATTGGGAAGCAATTTATAAGTTTCTAAAAACCACAGAACGCGTTGGAAGCATCGAAAGAAATACCAATGAAACTAAAATTAAAATTGATATTAATTTAGATGGTACAGGAAAAAGCAACATCGCTACCGGAATTGCATTTTTCGATCATATGTTAGATCAGATTGCGCGTCATGGGCAACTCGATTTAAATATTAAAGTAGATGGTGATTTAGAAGTTGATGAACACCACACCATAGAAGATACAGCCATTGCTTTAGGTGAAGTATTTGCGACGACTTTAGGAAATAAATTAGGCATTGAGCGTTATGGATTTTCATTACCAATGGACGATTGTTTAGCGCAAGTCGGTATTGATTTTGGAGGTAGAAACTGGTTGGTTTGGGAAGCAGAATTTAAACGTGAAATGATTGGTAAAATGCCAACTGAAATGTTTTATCACTTCTTTAAATCGTTTACAGATGGAGCAAAATGTAATTTGAATATTAAAGTAGAAGGCACAAACGAACATCATAAAATTGAAGCCATATTTAAAGCGTTTGCAAAAGCGATTAAAATGGCAGTGAAACAAGATGTTGAAAAAATGATTTTACCATCTACCAAAGGAATGCTGTAAAGCCTTTAGCTATTAGCCATTTGCTAATAGCCAAAAGCCAAAAGCTAAAAGCAGAAAAATGAAACTATCAATAGTAAATTACGGAGCCGGAAATATAAAAAGCATCCAATTCGCCTTTCAACGTTTAGGTTACGACGCCATTTTAACGGATAATCCGGAGGAAATTATAACATCAGATAAGGTGATTTTTCCGGGTGTTGGTGAAGCGAGTTCTGCCATGGTGAAATTACAACAAAGTGGATTAGATCAATTGATTCCAACGTTAAAACAACCAGTTTTGGGTATTTGTTTAGGTATGCAATTAATGTGTAGTCATAGTGAGGAAGGTGATACCACCGGACTAGGTATTTTTGATGTCAATGTCAAACGATTTTCTAATAAGGTCAAAGTCCCGCAAATGGGATGGAACACAATTTCTAATCTTAAATCCGATTTATTTAAAGGGATAAAAGAAAAAGAATACATGTACCTTGTGCATAGTTATTATGCAGAACAGTGCGAGGCATCTATTGCCACGTCGGATTATGAATTAGAATATGCTTCAGCATTGGAAAACGACAATTTCTTCGGCGTACAATTTCACCCAGAAAAGAGTAGTAAAGCAGGAGAACAGTTATTAAAGAATTTTTTAAAATTATAAAAATGACTTTTTGTTTTTAACTATTAGTGTTCGGCTAATAGCTAAAAGCTAAAGGCCAAAAGCCAAATACATGAGAATTATACCAGCAATAGATATTATAGAAGGAAAATGTGTACGATTAACCAAAGGAGATTATAACACTAAAAAAATATATAATGAAAACCCATTAGAAGTCGCTAAAGCTTTTGAAGATTCAGGTATTGAATACTTGCATTTGGTTGATTTAGATGGCGCGAAAGCGAAGCACATTGTTAACTATAAAGTTTTAGAGTTAATTGCTTCAAAAACCAATTTAAAAATTGATTTCGGTGGTGGTTTAAAATCTAATGAAGATTTAAATATTGCTTTTAATTGTGGTGCAAGACAAATTACAGGAGGAAGTATTGCGGTTAGTGATAGAGAAACCTATGAAGGTTGGTTGGCTAAATACGGACCACAGAAAATTATTTTAGGTGCTGATAGTAATGACGGAAAAATTGCAATAAACGGTTGGCAAGATAATAGTAAAGAGGAAGTCATTTCTTTTATTAAGGATTACCAGAGAAAACGAATTAAATACGTGATTTGTACAGATATTTCAAAAGATGGTATGCTTGAAGGACCTTCAATTGAACTTTATAAAAACATTATTGAATCTTGTAGTAACAATAGCGGTGCTCAGTCTATTAGTCTTATAGCATCTGGAGGAGTCTCTGGTGTTAATGATTTAGAATTATTAAAAGAGATAGGGTGTGAAGGTGTTATTATTGGTAAAGCCATTTACGAGAACAGAATAAGTTTAAAGGAATTGGAACGATTTATATAAAATAGCAGTTAGTCCTTTGCCGTTAGCTTTTAGCTAATGTCTAAAGGCTAATTCCTAAAAGCTAAAGTATGTTAACAAAACGAATAGTCCCTTGTTTGGACATTAAAAACGGAAGAACCGTAAAAGGTGTCAACTTTGTAGATTTAAGAGACGCTGGTGATCCTGTGGTATTAGCGAAGCAGTATGCTGATTTAGGAGCTGATGAATTAGTATTCTTAGATATCGCTGCCACGTTAGAAAACCGTAAAACCATGCACGATATGGTTTTAAAAGTTGCAGAACAAGTTAATATACCTTTTACAGTAGGTGGAGGAATTTCATCTGTTGAAGATGTAGATGACTTGTTGCATTGCGGTGCCGATAAAGTCTCCATTAATTCTTCGGCTGTAAAACGACCAGAATTAATCAATGAGCTTTCAGATAAATTTGGAAGTCAATGTGTAGTGGTTGCTATTGATGCTAAAGAAGTTGATGGTGAATGGTTAGTCCATTTAGCAGGAGGTACAATTCCAACAACATTAAATTTATTCGATTGGGCACAAGAAGTCGAGCAACGTGGTGCAGGTGAAATATTATTTACATCGATGAACCATGATGGAACCAAGGCTGGATTCGCAAACAAAGCATTAGCAAAACTTTCAAATTTAGTGAATATTCCAATAATAGCTTCTGGAGGAGCAGGAAGTATTCAACACTTTGTCGATACTTTTAAGGAAGGAAAAGCTGATGCGGCATTAGCCGCAAGTGTATTTCATTTTGGTGAAATCCCCATTTTAGAATTAAAAGAAGCATTAAGAAAACAGGATATACCTGTAAGATTATAAATGTCATTCCTGTGTAAACAGGAATCAAAAATAAAGTATTAATAAAATAGATTCCTGCTTCCGCAGGAATGACAAAAAAATATTATGAACGTAGATTTCAATAAAAACCCCGATGGTCTTGTACCAGCAATAATTCAAGATAATACAACTAATAAAGTATTGATGTTAGGCTACATGAATGCTGAAGCACTAAAAAAAACCATAGACTCTAAATTGGTTACTTTTTTTAGCCGAACCAAACAACGTCTTTGGACTAAAGGTGAAGAAAGCGGGAATACTTTAAATTTAGTAGATATAAAATTAGATTGCGATAGTGATTCCTTATTAATAAAAGTAGATCCAAAGGGGCCAACATGTCATAAAGGAACAGATACCTGTTGGAATGAAAGCAACGTAACGACTTATGGTTTTATTTCCACTTTAGAAGACACAATTGAATCGCGTATAAAAGAAGCAGATTCAGAAAAATCTTACGTCGCTTCATTATTTGCTAAAGGTATTAATAAGATCGCACAAAAAGTTGGAGAAGAAGCTATTGAGGTTGTTATTGAAGCAAAAGATGACAACGATAAGTTGTTTTTAGACGAAAGTGCAGATTTATTGTTCCATTATCTGATGCTTTTACAAGCAAAAGGCTTCAAGATGAACGATGTAGTCACAGTCCTCAATAGACGAAAGAATTGATAAATCCGACAAAAAGAAACTAAAAGTAGGATAAAGATTAGGCTTGTGGTATTTCGTCGAATAAATGATTGTTTCGACGTCTTTTTTTTCGATTAAGACGTAGTTTTGAACCATCATTAACAAACTATTACCCAAATCTTATGAAAAAAACTAAACCTACTTTAGTTGTTTTATCTATGTTGTGCGTTTTAAATTTATCAAATGCACAACAAGAGCAAACCGGATATGATATCCAAAATGAACAACACGACCAATATGGTCTAAATGATCAAAATACCTTTGATCCAACAATTTATGAATCTGAATTTAATTTAGAGGACGATTTTAACTCATATGAGAGTACTGAATCTGATGAGTCTAATTTAGAAAATCAATCTACTTACACTTTAGAAAATGACGCTTTTGAAAAAAGGGACTTTGATGTCCCGGTACTTTATACTTACAATAATGGTTGGTTGCCTAGTGACCCATTATTAGGTGGTATAGCAGTAACTGACTTAATTATTGTTGAAGCAGGTGATATTAATATTACAGAAAATCTTTCATTAGCGACACTAACTATAGAAGCAGGTGCTTCTGTAACTATAGGTTCTGATGTTGTTGTTACTGCTAGTGTCATTCTAAATTCAACAGCTGAAGACTTTTCAAGTTTAATATTGGATGGTAAGATTACAGGAACGATTACCTACAACCGACATACTGCCCAAGCAAATCCAAATGAATTAGTTTCGGCACCATTGTCAGGAAAATTATTTGCTGCGTTTGCAGTGACTAATAATCTAAATTTAGCAAGTCATCCTGATACTGCAACGATAAAAGCGTTTGCTCCTTTCAATACATCAACACAGAGTTATGATAATCTTGATACAGTAATAAATGAAACCCATATTCTTGACGCTGGAAATGGCTATAGAGCAGGAACGGTTTCGGGTGGTGCTGATTTAATTTATATAGGTGCTGCGCAAACGGCTGATGTTTTAGATATCGCGATTAGCGATGCTGGTAATGCTTGGAATTTAATAGGGAATCCATATCCATCATACTTAGATTTTGGTGCTTTTTACACGGTTAATTCTAGCGAATTAGATGCTAGTAGTTCTGCAATTTACTGTTATACAGGTAATGGAGCTCAGCCATGGGACATTTGGAATTCAGCAACTGCTGCATTTGAAAGCGGGTCAAAATTGATTTCTCCAGGAGAAGCTTTTTTTATAAAAGCAAAATCAGAAGGAGGATCAATTGATTTTACAACTGGAATGCGTGCAGTAGGTACTTCAAGGGTAGATCTTTCTAGAGAAGGAGTATCACCTCACTATGGACATATAAAATTAAAATTAAGTTCAGGTAGCTCTAACTATAACACAGATTTCTATTTTAATAGCAATGCTTCTGAAGGATTAGATCCTGGATATGATGCTAGTTTATTCGGATCAAATCCACCAGCCTTTTCAATTTATTCTAGCTTGATTGATGGTGATGCAAATCTCGCTTTAGCTATTCAGGCTTTAAGTAATACTGATATGAGTAACGTTGTAGTTCCATTGGGAGTAAACGCTAATCAAGGAGAGGAATTAACATTTAGTATTATAGAAAGCGATATGTCAGATAGTACTAATATGTATTTAGAAGACAACGTTAACAATACAGTGACATTATTAAATACATCAGATTATATATTTACTCCAGCTACTGACTTAAGTGGAACAGGACGCTTTTATCTTAGATTTGAAACGTCAACACTTAGTACAATTGATGTAGATGTTGAGTTGGTAAAAATTTATGCTAACAATGCTGCAAAGACAATTAATATTAATGGTCAACTGCAAAATAATACGGTAGCAAAATTATTTGATACTAATGGTCGCCTTGTTTTATCTAATGTTTTAAATACTAATAACACAAGTCAATCTATAGATGTTAGTCAATTAAGTTCTGGTGTGTATATTGTAGAATTAGACAATAATACAAACGAAAGACGTATTGAAAAATTAATAATTAGATAATTCTTATATCTGGAAAAACAATACTTAATTAGAAACAGCCATAATTGTAAGATTATGGCTGTTTTGTTTTTGCGGTAATTTTAAGAAAGTTTAGTCACCAGCAAGCACAATTTTTAATTCAGGATAATTAGCCTGTAATTCTTTTTTTAAACCAATAACATGAGACGCTCCCACAATAACAATACTTCGTTCTGAATCTGAAGCCGCAACTTGGTCTCCTATGTTTTTTGCCATTCTCATGTTGCGTTCATTCCAATAACGTTCTCCTTCCGTGCAACCTTCTGTTTGTACAGCAACATATGTAAACGAACTCGATTTGTGTAATTGCTCTAATGATTTTTCTTTATTGGTATGTTTTCCTAATCCTCTAAAAATGGCAGGTAATATTGCTGAATTGTACGCCTTTTTATTCAGTTTACTGTTAATGGCGTTATTTCCATTATGCTGACCTTCTTTGCTACATTTAGTCCAAGCGTTATGGTATTCTTTATTGGTACGTTGGTCGTCCATTGACATTAATAACTTTGTGTTTTGACTTAATGCCAGTTTAAAAGTAAGATCACCATCTTCATGTTGTGTTGGTTTTTTTGAGCCCTGAATGCCATGTTTTTTTATGTAAGTGTAAAATTCGTGATTAGCATTATCTCTATTATGAGCAAATGTCGTAATCATAAAATCTAAATCATCAGCTGTCATGCTTAAAAATGATTTTTCTAGAATAGAATTATACGTTTCAATATTTGGAGTAAAAACGGTTTGAATAGAATCTGATAAATAATAAAAAGCTTTGTAATTTTTAGACCAACCATCTTTTAAATATTCCCAACTCAACGTATCGTTACCTCGTGGACTTTCAACATAGATTGCCGTAGGATTGTATTTTTTGGCACGTCTTAACATGGGTTTGTAGCTGTTCTTTACAATATTAGGAACGGTATGCATGGTTCCTACAATTAGGATTTCTTTTTTAGCTTCTTGAGCGTTTCCAATTGATGTTGAACTAAATAAAATGATAATAAAAGTGAATAGCATTCTCATAATTAATGTGTTTTAGAGTTAAACTTTCTTGAAGCAAACTTACATTTGAAAATGCAATTAATACACTAATAATAGGTGTTTGGGGTGAAATGACCTTAGTTTGTGGTAGAATTAATCCTCGCTTTTATATCATTTTTATACGTTTTAGAAATGGGTACTTCTACTTGGTGATTAAGAATTACTAAAAGCTTCCCGTTTTCTGTTTTCCAGCGTTGAAAATGAATCGGGTTAATAAGATAAGAACGATGAGCGCGAAGTAATTCTGGAAATTCATATGCAATAACTGAAAGTTTATTTCTAATTAATGTTTTTTTCAAATTAGGTCCCGAGAGATAAAAAACTTCAATATAATTATCCGAAGATTGAATGCTAATTACGTCGTTTAATTGCAAATGTAAACCTTCATAATTCCCTTCTCCCTTAATTTCAATTTTTTGATCTTCTAATTGTTTTTCATAATATTTTCCGAAGCCAAACCGACCGATTAATATAATAGGTAATATGGTAGCAATTGCAGGCAGAAATATAGAAATAAGCATGTAACCAAAAGTGTTCGGATTAGGTTCATTTGCCACCACAATAAATAAGTAATAGCATCGTGCAATTATAATGGTCACTATAGAAAAGGTAAGTATGAAGGTTAGCTCGCTAAAAACGTTCCATTGCTTTTTTAGTTTTAAATATAAAAAATTCTGAAAAGGTAAAAATAGCAGATAACAAAAGCCAGCAACGAAACCATAACCGGGTAAGAAAATTAGTTTTTCAGTATTAGACAACTCATTAACGTCTAATGGTTCTGTGAAATACAAAAACATAAATACCCAAATCGCCAAAAGCAAACTAATTATTAAATGATGTTTTATTAAGGGATCAAAGGGGTAAAGTCTTTTCAAATTTCAATTTTTGAACTATAAAAGTAAGCATTGCTTTTGGAATCGTCAATAAAATTACGTTCTTGTCATTATGTTTGATAAACGCTACTATTATCTTATTAAAATTCAATATTTAGGCTATCGTTTTCATGGTTGGCAAAAACAACCCGATGTTAAAACGGTTCATCTAATGATAGATCGAACGCTAAAATATATTTTTCAAGACATACGATTTAAGACTTTAGGATCAGGACGAACAGACGCTATGGTATCTGCGAACGAAGCTGCTTTAGAATTATTTATTTATAATGAACCCATTCAAGATTTTGATGCTTTTTTAGATCTATTCAATCATAATTTACCTCAAGATATACGCGCTTTATCTATAGAAGAAGTTGATAAGGCATTTAATATTATTCAAGATTCTAAGCTAAAAGAGTATCATTATGTGTTTTCTGAAGGTCAGAAAAATCACCCATTTTGCGCTCCAATATTAACTACAATTCTAGAACCTCTTGATGTTGAACTTATGAAAAAAGGTGCCAAGTTGTTTGAAGGGCATCATAATTTTAAAACTTATTGTTATCGTGCTACTAATAAAGGTGAATACATAAGAACGATTGAATCTTCAGAAATTGTGGATAACGATATATACGTCGCAAATTTTTTTCCAGAGAAAACCTATGTTTTTAAAGTCATTGGAAAAGGATTTATGCGAAACCAAATACGATTAATGGTTGGCTGCTTAATAAAGTTGGGTAGAGGAGAGGTGACTTTAGATTATATTGAAGCTACCTTGAAAAAAGAAAGCACAGAAGTGATGGATTATATAGCACCAGCTTCAGGTTTAATTTTACATTCTGTAAATTTTGAATAAAAAAGGTATTAATTCTAAGAACTAATACCTTTTTATAATTGGTTGGTTATACTTTCATCTTTTGATTTTGAATTAATAACGCGCAGTTATTTAAATTCAAAAATCTAAGCATGCTTAAATAAAAGAGATTTACTTCTATTTCATTACATAGAAAAAGCACAAATAGTGCTTAATTACTTTTCAATGTAAAATAAATAGCGATGTGTTAATTTGTATAAGAAATTAACGAAAAAACAAACTCTAATATTTATTCTGCTACGTGCACTTTAGGATCTTTGTCCACAAATTTTCCATTGACAGATTCACCTAAAATGATAACTTCTTTAGAGCGCTCGTACATTTTTATAGCACGATGCATCTGTAATT
Source organism: Winogradskyella psychrotolerans RS-3 (assembly GCF_000427335.1). GTDB lineage: Bacteria > Bacteroidota > Bacteroidia > Flavobacteriales > Flavobacteriaceae > Winogradskyella > Winogradskyella psychrotolerans. The sequence goes on from NZ_ATMR01000199.1 coordinate 38,863, forward strand.
TAGTCCCACTGTAAAGTTTTACACCTGATTTTGAGCCTTTGTTTCTAATCTCAATATAGAAACCGTCCTTTAGTGCTGTTGGTCTTGTTGCTGGTCTACCCATAAATATATAGTCTGTTTTAAAAAGTTGTGCATAATAGTAAATATTATAATAACTCGCAAGTTTATTCGTAAACAATTATCAACCGAGTTATTTTATGGGATTCGCACTGTGAAGTATAAGGTCACTTTTCAATAATTAAAAGCCTGTATTTGTAGATTTATTCATATTGATTAGCGTTAAAACTCATAGGATAAGAGCAAATTTTATCTTTCTATCCTATAGATATTTGCAAATAAGAATAATTAATTAATATGAGAGAACAGTTCAATACAGCATTAGGAAATTTAATAGATAAGTTAATTGGTTGGTTTAATGCCATAATAGAAAATATTCCAAATTTTATTTTAGCCATTTTAGTGATGGTCGCATCATATTTTGCGGCCAAATATGTAAGTCGACTCGTTAAAAAGGTCGTTTCTAATCGTATTGAACAAGATTCTATAAAAAACGCTTTGGCTAGAGTAGTAGCTGTATTAGTTGTTATGCTAGGTCTATTTATAGCTTTAGGAGTTTTAAATTTAGGAAAAGCCCTTACATCGTTGCTAGCTGGTGCAGGTGTCGTAGGTTTGGCCATCGGTTTAGCATTACAGGGCACTATTGCTAATACCTTTGCTGGACTTGTATTATCTTTTAGGAAGAAAATTCAAATTGGTAATTGGGTTGAGACTAGTGGATTTTCAGGAGAAGTCATAGATATTAACCTTAAAGATTTTACGCTAAAAGAAGCGGATAATAATATTGTAATCATTCCCAACAAAACAATTTTAGAGAATCCTATGAAAAATTATTCTCTAACCACTAAAATGAGAATTTTTCTAGAGTGTGGTGTGGGCTATGAGTCTGATTTAGAAAAAGTACAACAACTGACTAAAGAAGTTATTGCTAAATCTTTTGACCATGTAAAATCGCCAGATGATGTTGAGTTTTATTATACAGAATTTGGAGATAGTTCTATTAACTACTTGTGCCGATTTTGGATTGATGCCGATAGTATGCTCGAAAAAATGAGAGCAAAAACAAAAGCTATTATCGAAGTTAAAAAAGCGTATGATGCCGAAGGTATTAATATTCCTTTTCCAATTAGAACTTTACAATTTGGTAATAAATTAGATGTTAAATCTGCAGAACAGAAAACGTCAACACCCAACAACTCATAGTATCTAAAGCGATAGGTTCTTTTCAATTGAGTCAAAACTCTTAGGGTAAGAGCCAATCACATCGTATTTGATTGTAGATATTTGTAGTATACATTAACCATTAAAACCAAAAACAATGAAAAAATTCAGTTATTTATTTATAGCCCTATTTAGCTTAAGTTTAATGACAACGAGCTGTAGAGAGCAAAAAGATACAGGAGACAAAATAGAAGATGCAATTGACGATACAGGAGATGCAATTGAGGATGCTGCAGATGATGTTGAAGACGCAGTAGATGATAATTAGTAATAAGCATTCTAAATATTAAAGTAAAAAGCCATCGTTTAGATGGCTTTTTATATTTTTATAAAAATTTAAATTCCCATGAGTCATTCTATCCCTAAAGAAACTTTTACCTTTTTTAATAAACTCGAAAAAAACAACGATCGTGATTGGTTTAATGAGCATAAACCAGAATTTAAAGCTGTTGAAACAAAGGTAAAAGCAGCATTTAACTATTTGGGAGAATTAATGAATGTTCACGACCAAATTGAAAAACTAAAAATATTTAGAATTTATAGAGATGTGCGGTTTTCTAAAAACAAATTGCCGTACAAAACACACTTTGGTGGTTCGTTTGCAAGAAAGAAACCTGAGTTAAGAGGAGGCTATTACGTACATATTCAACCAAACAATGAATCTTTTATTGCGACAGGATTTTGGGATCCTAGCAAAGAAGACTTACTACGGATTAGAAAAGAATTTGAAATGGACGATAGTGAAATGCGTGCTATTTTAAACGATAAAACATTTAAAGCTACGTGGGGAGGCTTTACTGGAGATGAGTTAAAAACCGCACCAAAAGGCTTTGATAAAGAACATGAAGCGATAGATTTAATCAGAAGAAAGCAATTTATCTTCGTTAAAAAATACACGGATAAAGAAGTCCTAGCAGATGATTTCCTTGTTGAAATGAATCAGGCTTTTAAGAATGTTAGACCATTTTTTAATTACATGAGTGATGTGCTCACAACAAATCTAAACGGTGAATCGCTATTATAGCACATCTTTAATTTCGTAACTTTTCTCGTTAAACTTAAATTGATCCCCCTTTTTACGATTTTTAAGAAGTTGTCCTAATGGAGAGGCCAAAGAAATAATGTAATATTCAGAATCTTCCACTTCAACTTTTCCTAAGCTTAAGGCAATATAAAAAGTGATGCTATCTGTTTTAACCAAGCTGCCTAAAACAACGTTGTCAGAAACCAAATTTGGCCGAACTAGTTTTAATTGTTCGCGCATTTTGTTAGCATCATTAAGATAATTCATGTTTTTTTCTAAATCATCTAATAATTTAGAATTTCCTGAATCATCATCTTCATTGCTCACTTTATCATTGTTTTCAATAGATTCTTTAATTAATTCTATCTCATTTTTGTAACCTAATACACGTTTATCTGCATATTTTGTACAAAGTTCTAATAATTGCGTTTTTATTTTCATTAAGGATGAAGCTAAACTTCCTGAAGAATTTCAGTTGGTGTAAATATTTGAATACTTTGAATTAAACGTTCTTTTACAATGTTCATCATACGTTTATTTAAAGCCGATGAATTTTGAATATAAAGTTCATATTCTTCAACTGTAAACTGACCAATGATCATTCCTTTTAAAGCGTTTCGGAATTTAATGTCTTTCTGAATCGCATTAGAAATATAATTGATTCGTTTTTCCAACGATAATTCAGAGAAAACATTTTTGTGTTTTACAATATAATTTTTAAAAACAGCTATAAGTAAATCGTGTTGTAACTTAATTATAGGTCGTAAAGTTTTATTCTGAAATGCTTCATCTGCACTTGTACCTTGGTGTATTTTCGCAGATAAAATTTCGGGCCTTATGGATAGTAGGTTATTAAATCTTGTAGTCATAATCTATTTGATTTAAGGATTAATTCTGAATTAAAATTAAGAAAATAGGCAGCATGTCTGTTTGTGTAGATATTATCTTGTTAACGTTCTTATTAACATTTTGTATTCTAATATTACTAAATCGAATAGAACTACTATCGAATACTACATTCTAAATTTTATCTTTGAATAAAATATTGAGTTATGAAATTCGGTAGTGTAGATAACCCAGGAGATATAGATTTCACCTTGCCAATAGACCAGTCGGACACTTTAAGAGTGTTGCAGAAAAAGACACCTGAAAGATTCAATGTTTTTGTAGGTTGTGCTAAATGGAACAAAGCAGATTTAAAAGGGTTTTACCCTAGAGGCACTAAAGATGAATTAGAATACTACTCACGTCAGTTTAATTCAATTGAATTAAATGCTACGTTTTATAGAATATTTCCATCGGAACAATTTTCAAAATGGTACGATAAAACACCACCGAATTTTAGATTCTTCCCAAAACTTAATCAAGAGATTAGTCACTGGAAACGTTTAAATGAAGACATTACACCGATTGTTGATAATTATCTGTATAATGCTATAAATTTAAAAGAAAAACTAGGCTGTGTCTTTCTTCAAATGCATAATAATTTTGCACCAAAAGATTTTGATCGTGTTGTAAATTTTGCAGAAAGTTGGCCAAAAGAAATACCTTTAGCTATTGAGTTTAGACACACAAGTTGGTATAACGACAAAGTTATAGCTGAAGATTTATATCAACTTTTAGAAGAAAATAATATTTCAAATATTATAGTAGACAGCGCTGGTAGACGCGATATTATGCATATGCGATTAACCAATTCTAGAGCTTTTGTGCGTTATGTTGGCGCTAATCATCAAAGTGATTACAAAAGATTAGATGATTGGGTCGAACGTTTAAAATTATGGAAGGCTAATGGCATTGAAGAAATAGACTTTTTTGTGCATCAGAATATTGAAAAAGAATCACCTTTACTGTCTACTTATTTTATAAAACAATTAAATGCCGAATTGGGGACTAATTTAAAAATCCCAAACGACGATTCAAATTCACAACAAAAACTTTTATAATAACATATCATAAGCTAAAGGTTAATGGTTAATAAAGAAAAAAACATATGAGATTTCACACAAGAAAATGGGTAAAACCCGAAGATTTAAATCCTAACGGTTCTTTATTTGGAGGACAGCTTTTAGCTTGGATAGATGAAGAGGCTGCGTTATATACCATCATTCAGTTCGAAAATTCTAAAATTGTTACCAAATTTATATCAGAAATTAATTTTATGAGTTCTGCTGCACAAGGAGATATTGTTGAATTAGGTATTGAAGTTCTCAAATTTGGTAAAACATCGCTAACCTTAAAATGTGAAGCCAGAAATAAAATGACCAGAGAAACCATATTAACTGTAGATAATATAGTTATGGTAAATTTAGGATCTGACGGCAAACCTGCACCACACGGAAAAACTCGAATAGAGTTTGTTAAAGATAGATTAATAGGTTAATCGTTAATCTTGTTACCTAAAGAGAGCTCGTAAATTTCTAAATCAAAGTATTTTACAGAAGCTAGTACATGGTCAAAGATATCTCCTAGTATATATTCATAATTTTTCCAACGTTGATCACTGCTAAATGCATAAATCTCCATAGGAATACCTTGGGATGTTGGTTCTAACTGACGTACCATTAATGTCATATCTTTATTGATGGCAGAATGATTTTCAATATATGTTTGGAGGTATTTTCTAAATACACCAAAATTGGTAAGGTTTCTTCCGTTGATTAAAGCAGACTTGTCTATATTATGTTGTGTATTAAATGTTTCAATTTCGGTACTGCGTGTTTTTAAGTATTCAGAAATTAATTGAATTTTCCCAAAACGTAGAATATCTTCATCACTAAGAAAATTAATAGTAGATGTCTTAATAATAACGGAGCGTTTAATACGTCGTCCGCCAGAATCCATCATACCTCTCCAATTCTTAAACGAATCTGAAATTAAAGCATAAGTAGGAATTGTAGTTATTGTTTTATCCCAATTCTGGACCTTCACCGTCGCTAGGTTTATTTCAATAACATCACCATCTGCACCATATTTTTCAAAGGTAATCCAATCTCCAATTCTTACCATATCATTTATGGAGACTTGGATGCTGGCAACAAAACCTAGGATGGTATCTTTAAAAATCAATATTATTACAGCAGAAGCTGCACCTAATGTTGTTGCGAATTTTATAAATGAAACACCTGTTATAATAGCTAAAATTGAAAAGAACCCAAGAAGCCAAGCAAAAATCATAAAGACTTGCACGTAGCTGTCAATTGGTTTGTCTTTATATGCGTCTAAAGTTTTTAGGTAATCTTTTATAGAACTTAAGAAACTTCTAATAATTTGAAGTGTCAGAAGAATAGTTATAACTTTTAACGTTTTTTCAATAATATTCTGTGCAACTTCAAAATCTGTAAATACTTGAGGCACAAACTCTATTAAAATTAACAACGGAATGATATGTGCTATATTTCTAGGTAATTTATTGGTGATTAATATATTATCGAAATCCGTTTTAGTCCGCTTGGCAACACTCGATGAAAACCTCCATAAGACTCGTTTCGTAATATAGTCAACTATAAACGCAATCAGTATTAAGGCCAAAAGAAGTCCCAGCATATTAAGATACATAGCTGCATCTTCAGATAAGCCTTTTTCTATTAGAAAATCGTATAAAGTATGTCTTATGTTATGCACGTTTTTTGTTTAAGTATTTTTTATCAATGTAAAAGGTTCCAAAAGGAATAACAGAAGCGAATAAAACAATCCAAAGAGTTCGTGTTGGCCATTTCATATCAGAGCTAATGAGAACAGCAATAACAACATAGGCCATAAATAAAACGCCATGTGGCATTCCTAATAATTTTACATATTGAGGATCTTCATATAAATATTTTATAGGCGTAGCTATAAACAACAATAGGATATATGAAACACCTTCTAACAAAGCTATAATCCTAAAAACAGGTAATAATTTTGGCATAACATTAAATTTTGTGCAAAAATACCTTAGAATTAAGTAATAAGTGCAGATTTTAACAGCTTTTAAGAAATTCCTGAAAAACTAAATTTCTATTAATTATATTTATCGGTATTTTTAATCCATTAGCTTTCAATTTATGAGAAAAATTCTAACACTTACAATATGTTCCTTCATTCTGGTGTCTTGTGCAACAGCACAATCAGCAGGTAATAAAAAATCAAAGAATCAAACAGCACAATCAAAAACGCAAGCTCCCAAAAAGAATAGTAGTAAAATAAAAGATTACGATAAAGTTATAACCAAAGATGCTATTTCAGATAAAGGATTATTTGATGTGCATTTGGTAGACGAGAAGTATTATTTTGAAATCCCAATGGAACATCTAAACACAGATATGTTATTGGTAAGCCGTTTTGCAAAACTACCTTCAAATTTAGGTGGTGGTTATGTAAATGCAGGTACAAAAACCAATACCCGAATGATTAATTGGGAGCGTTTCAAAAACAAAATTCTCATAAAGGAAAAATCATCAAGTGCTGTAGCATCAGATAGTTTGCCAATTAACGTTTCTGTAAAATCTAACAATTACGAACCTACATTATATGCTTTTGACATTGCGGCATTTTCTAAAGATTCTTCTTCAGTAGTTATTGATGTTACAAGTTTTTACGATTCAGATGTAAAAGCCATCAGCGGACTAGGATCACGATTGCGGTCTACTTATAAAGTGAAAAATTTAGACAAGTCCAGAAGCTTTATTAATTCTGTAAAAAGTTTCCCTGAGAATATTGAAGTGATTCAAGATTTTACGTATAACGCGTCTAATCCTCCAGTAAATACAGGAGATGAAACCATCAGTATTCAAATGAATCAATCGATGATTCTATTACCAAAAACACTAATGCAACCACGTCTTTTTGATGAACGTGTAGGTTGGTTTACTTTGAGCAAATATGACTATAGCAGTGAAGAATTAAAATCGGATAGAAAAACTTATTTGAGACGTTGGAAATTAATTCCAAAAGATATTGAAGCTTATAATAGAGGAGAGTTAGTTGAGCCTATAAAACCTATAGTTTATTATTTAGATCCTGCGACTCCAATGAAGTTTCGATCTTACATGAAAGAAGGTATTGAGCTTTGGCAAAAAGCTTTCGAAGCTGCTGGGTTTAAAAATGCAATCATCGCAAAAGATCCACCGACGAAAGAAGAAGATCCAGATTTTAGTCCAGAAGATATAAGGTATTCTGTCGTAAGATATGTTGCTAGTACTACAAGAAATGCAACAGGACCAAGTGTTTCCGATCCTAGAAGTGGTGAAATTATTGAAAGTGATATTATTTGGTATCATAACCATTTACGTTCGTACCGTAATCGCTACTTGTTAGAAACTGGTGCGGCAAATCCGTTAGCAAGAACTTTAAATACTCCGGATGCAGAAATTGGAGAAATGATGAAAATGGTTATTGCACACGAAGTTGGCCATACACTCGGTTTACCTCATAATATGAGTGCGAGTTATGCTTACGATGTCGAAAGTTACAGAGATGGCGACTTCACGCAAAAAAATGGAATTGCAGCGACCATCATGGATTATGCGCGTTACAATTATATTGCACAACCTGGTGATGAGAATATTCGATTTGTAAGACAATTAGGACCTTACGATGACTATGCTATTAATTACGGTTACAGATATATCGATGATGCAAAATCTGCTGATGATGAAAAAGCGACATTAAGTAGTTGGATTATAGAAAAAGCTGGTGATCCTATTTATAAATTTGGAGGTCGTGGTAGTTATGATCCTACAGCACAAACTGAAGATATTGGAAACAATAGTATTAAAGCAAGTACATACGGCCTCAAAAACTTAAAAATTGTTGCTAAAAATTTACCAAGTTGGACGAGTGATAAAACAAATAACTATGAAGATTTAGAAGAACTTTATGGAGAACTGCTAAGTGTTTGGAGTCGTTATGTCGGTCATGTCGTAACTCATGTTGGTGGAGTAGTGGAAGAGACTAAAAACCCTTCTCAAGAAGGAGATGTTTTTAATCCGGTTTCTAAATCAGATCAGAAAGCAGCGTTGAGCTGGTTACAAGAAAATGCTTTTGAAACACCAAATTGGTTAATAGATAAATCGATTCTTCAGAATATAAATTACGCTGGTTACACAGATCGTATTCGAAGTTTACAAGCGAGACATCTAAATAATTTATTAAATTTTGAGCGTTTAGGTCGATTGATAGATCACAGTGCTTTGGATTCTAAGAATTATTCAGCATTAGAATTATTGAGCGATATAAGAACTGGTATATGGTCTGAAGTAAAATCTGGTGCAAATGTTTCAGTTTTTAGACGTAATTTGCAGCGTGTTTATTTAGATGCTATGTTTAACTTAATGACAGAAGATTTAGATCCAAATCGTAGCCGACAGTATTATAATGTTAATCAATCTGATGTTAGAGCTTTGGTTAGAGGTGAGTTAAGTGTTATAAAACGCATGCTTAATTCAGCATCTAAAACCAATATAAATACAGAAACTAAATACCATTATCAAGATGGTATTGAACGCATTAATAACATATTAGACCCAAAATAAGAATTTATACCCATGAAAAAATTAGTTTTATTAGTCCTGCTTTTTAGTCTTTCCGCTTCAAATTTTGTGACAGCGCAAGCTAAAACAAGTCAAAAGGAAATGTTTGCAACAACATATCATAATTCAAAAAATGCCGTTAAATCTCAGCACTATCAATTTGTAGCAAACGCTATCCATGATAGTGAACAAAGGGAAATGCTCGATGGTGATACCAATCAAATACGTATTAACAAATTAGATGTGACTGGTCAGTTACATGGTTTTTCAAAGGATAGAGCAATTTATACTTTAAAAGATAGTAGTAGTGAAATCAGCACAGCGTTCCATGATGAAAAGCAACAAATTTCAATTACTATAAAGATGCAGGCTTATACTATAAGTATTGAAGTAAAACCAAATGGAAATGCTTTTTTAACATTAACAGGAAACGATATTACCAAGCTAGAATACATTGGTAAATTGCTTGAAATTTAAAATTATTTGACTTTAATATGTTTATTTAGCATGTAAATTGTGTGTTTTGGAATAGAATAATGATTAACAATTTAAATATTTGGTATAGATATTGTATCTTTGTCATCGGTTCATTGGAGATATACTACACAAATAACATTATTCTTTAAGTTATTTTACTAGATTTTAATACTATTCATTGTTAAGTTGATTAACTTGTTTGCATTATAAATATTTTCAAAAGCACACACCTATATTAATTTTTAAAACTACGAATGGCTAAATCACAACAGACTTTTAGTAAAAGTGAAAAAGAAAAAAACGATTAAAAAAACGAGAAGACAAGCGCAAGAAAATGGAAGCGCGTAAACTCAACAGAGATGAAAATGGTTCAGAAGGAATCCCGATTGCTTATGTAGATCATAATGGTAATCTTACGGATACTCCTCCAGATCCAACAATGAAGGTGAAGGTAAAAGCTGAGAACATCGTTCTTGGTATTCCTACAAAAGAAGAATCAGACGAAGAACCGTTTGATCCAATCAGAAACGGAAAAGTTTCTTTTTATGATAACTCCAAAGGTTTTGGTTTTATTATCGATACAGAAACGAATGAAAAGCATTTTACACACGTCAGTGGTATTATTGACGAAATAGCAGAAAACGACAAAGTTACTTTCGAATTGGAGAAAGGACAACGTGGAATGAATGCTGTAAGAGTAAAGCAAGCAGAGTAATTTTAATTAACAATATAAAAGCCATTATAGTTTACTATAGTGGCTTTTTTTGTTTGAATAATTTCTTCTTCTAGACTAATATTTAAGTTTTAAAAAACCGACCTACTGAAATCTTCGTAGGTAGAGAAACAATTCATTTAAAACTTAAACTATGAAAACGAAAACATTTATTTCAACAGTATCATTAGCAGTCGCATTATTATTTGGAACTTCAGCAGTGGCTCAGGCCAAGATGGAAAAAGATACAAAGATGGTTGGTGGAGCCGAGATGTATCCTTCAAAAGACATTATTAGTAATGCGGTAAATTCTAAAGAGCATACAACATTAGTTGCTGCTGTTAAAGCTGCAGAGTTAGTGGAAACGTTACAAGGCGATGGTCCTTTTACAGTGTTTGCACCAACTAATGCTGCATTTGATAAGTTACCAGAAGGCACGGTTGCTACATTATTGAAACCTGAAAATAAAGGAAAACTGCAGTCTATATTAACGTATCATGTACTTGCTGGTCATTTTAGTGGAAAAGATATTATGAAAGCCATTAAAAAAGGTGGCGGAAAAGCATCATTTAAAACAGCAAATGGAGCCATGATAACAGCTATGATGGATGGTAAAACTTTAGTCTTAAAAGATAATGCGGGTCATACATCTATGGTTACAATCGCGGATGTTAATCAGTCAAATGGTGTGATTCATGTTATTGATACAGTAGTATTGCCTAGCATGTAAAAAAATAATTTTAAGTTGAGTTAAAGAATTAGTTTGTAATGTTTGGTTGGTGTTGATACTAATTCTGTGAAGCACAAGTTTAAACACTTGTGCTTTTTTTTTATATTTAAATCTCATTTATAGAAATTGTATGAATCCTAAAATAAAAGAATCTTCTGAAATAAAAGTAATTGGATTATCCGCCAAAATTAAAAGACATGAACAACATAAAATCGTTGCGCTTTGGAAACAGTTTATGCCAAGAAAGCATGAATTAGAGACGTTGGCTTCTGAAGAATTAATAGCAATACAAGTCTTTAGCTTACAGAAAAACGGTGAGCCAAAAGAAGAATTCGAAATTTGGGCATGTGCAGAAGTAACCGATTTTAAAACAATGCCACAAAACCTGAAAAGCTTTACAATTCCTAGTGGTAAGTATGCTGTGTTTCTTCACAAAGGCACCAATGCTAGGTTGACTTATGAAAACATAATGTCTAAGTGGTTAGAAAATTCTGGCTACCTAATTGATGATCGACCGCATTTTCAAGTGATGGGTGAAACCTATGAAAATGGAAGTCCTGACTCTGAAGAAGATTTTTATGTGCCTATAAGATTAATTAAAAATTAACCCTAAAATCGCAACCACTCTTATAATTACTACAGCCAAAAGCAGTCTTACCTTGTAGTACTTTACCTGTGTTGCATTTAGGACAAGTATCTCCTGCTTTTATGGTTGGTTTTTTAATGGTTTGCTTAGGCTCAAATTTTAATTTAAAGTTATCATTAAAACGTAGCAAACCTTCTTGTGAATTCCCTTTAACTTTAAAGCCTTTTAAGTTTACTGTAGACCCTTTAGTTATTAACCTAATATATTGCTTTTCAGATATTTTCTTTTCACCTAAACTAAACGGTAAGGTAAAATCACAAGATTTACCATAAAGACTACATCCATAAGCCGATTTTCCTTTTAAAAGTGAACCAGACTTACATTTTGGGCAAGAACTACCAACTAGAGATTGAGTCTTCGGTTTTGTTTTTGCTTTCGATTTTGGTTTTTCAGCAGGTTTATTATTTACTGCAGAAATCCGAGTTTGCACTTTTTCGCTTCGTACTTCGTAAACTAGAGCATCAACCATACGTTTCATGCCTTTTATAAATGCACTTGCAGTATACTCTCCTTTTTCAATATCCTTTAATTGCTTTTCCCAAGTCCCAGTTAGTTCAGCAGATTTCAACAGTTCATTTTGAATGGTGTCAATTAATTGGATACCTGTTATAGTAGGTAAGATTTGTTTCTTATTTCGTTTAATGTATTTACGTCTAAACAACGTTTCAATAATATTGGCACGTGTTGATGGACGACCAATACCATTCTCTTTCATTAAATCCCTTAGTTCTTCATCTTCAACTTGTTTACCAGCCGTTTCCATAGCACGTAAGAGTGTGGCTTCCGTATAATAATTTGGAGCTTTTGTCTGTTTTTCTAGAAACGAAGGTTCATGTGGTCCTTTTTCACCCTTGGCAAAAGATGGCAGCATGTTATCTTTTGCTGAAGTATCCTTTTTTGTTTGGTTGCTGAGCGAAGTCGAAGCATCAAAAACAACACGCCAACCTTTAGATAAAATTTCTTTTCCTGTCGTTTTAAAATTTACATCTGCAGCTTTTCCTATAACTGTAGTATTCGACACTTTACAATCATCGTAAAATACAGCGATAAAACGCTTCACGATAATATCATAAACTTGCTGCTCATTATATTGCAGATGTGTTTGCATTCCGGTTGGAATGATGGCATGGTGATCGGTTACTTTTTTATCATTAAAGACGCGTGATGACTTCTTAATCTTTTTATTTAGAATAGGTGCGGTAAGCGTTGCATAATCAGTTAATTTAGATAAAATACCATTAACTTTAGGATACACATCATTTGGTAAAAAAGTCGTATCAACTCTTGGGTATGTTACCGCTTTTTTCTCGTATAATTTTTGAGCAATTTTAAGCGTATCATCTGCTGAAAATCCAAACTTCGTATTACAATAAACTTGTAGACCTGTTAAATCGAATAACTTCGGAGCATATTCCGTTCCTTTCTTTTTAGTGATAGAAACGATTTCAAAATCGTGCTCTTTAACTTTTTTTGCTAAAATTTCCCCATCTTCCATTTTTAAGAAACGGCCTTCTTCATAACTAAAAAGGGTGTCTCTATATAATGTTTGTAATTCCCAATAAGGCTGTGGTACAAAGTTTTCAATTTCTTTAAAACGATTTACAAGCATCGCAAGGGTAGGAGTCTGAACCCGTCCAACAGACAGTACTTGCTTATAACCACCATGTTTTACAGTGTAGAGTCGCGTTGCATTAATCCCTAAAAGCCAATCTCCAATAGAGCGCGAAAAACCAGCATAATAAAGATTGTCGTAATTTTCAGAAGGTTTAAGATTATTAAAACCTTCTTTGATGGCTTCAGTTGTTAAAGACGAAATCCATAGACGTTCTACCTTCCCTTTGTAGTTGGCTTTATTAATCACCCAACGTTGAATGAGTTCTCCTTCTTGGCCAGCATCACCACAGTTAATGACCACATCTGCTTTGTCGAATAAACTTTTTACAATCCTAAATTGCTTCTTAATCCCATCATTATTAGCCACCTTAACTTCAAATTTTTCAGGAAGCATAGGTAAGTTGTTTAAATCCCAACTTTTCCAATAGGGTTTATAGTCAACAGGTTCAAATAATGTACAGAGATGCCCAAAGGTATAGGTTACAGCGTAGCCATTGCCTTCGTAGTAGCCATCACGTTTGGTGGTAGCTCCTAATACAGAGGCGATTTCTCTAGCAACACTTGGTTTTTCGGCAATACAGACTTTCAAATTGGCTTGATTATTTTTGAAGGTGCAAAGTACTGAATTTTCAAAATACTAAACCAGAAATAAAAGAATTGATTATCGTAATTTCGTTTATATTATGAATAAAAATGACGAAAAAGAACAAGTCATATTCAAGATGAAAATAAATTCTTTTTTCAGCTAGTCAGAATCAAGTCTTTGGTCTTGATTCTAGAAGTGCAACGGTCTTTTATTTTTTTTAAAGCTCTAAGACTAATTTTTGTCCAATTTTTAAAGGAGAGGATTGTTTAATTGCGTTGGTTTCGCAAAGTCTTGATAAAGACATATTATTACGTCTTGAAATGGCATAAAGCGTATCTCCCTTTTGCACCACATATAGTTTAGGCTGCCTAGCCAAACTTGCCAATGCCGCTTCGTCTGCTGATTTTATAAGCTTAACGGTACTCACTTTTCTAGAGTTATGGTATCTGGCATGTGTCCACTTTTGGGTTACCCAAACTTGTTCTGATCGAATAGCATTCTTAGAAGAAAAGTCGAAAAGATATTCAGGGTGAATCTGCTCACCTTTATAACTCAATTCTAAATGAAGATGACTTCCTCTAGAGTTTCCTGTGTTGCCACCTTTTCCTATATATTGACCTCTTACTAAGGTGTCATTAGCTTTAACACCAATATGAGATAAATGTGCGTACGTCGATTCTAAACCATTGTAATGACGCACAACTACTGTATTACCAAATCCATTGGCGTATTTAGCAAAGCGTACAATTCCACTTAGTATAGACACCACAGAATCTCCTGTTACTAAATCGATATCAATGCCATTATGTGCTCGGCCTCGTCGCCAACCATATCGCGATGTCACTACTTTAGTGTGTGGTACTGGAGATGCATAAGTGCTGTCAGTAAAGTTTAATTCTAAAGGAAATTGTTGAACCGTATCCACATAGGGATTATGTAAAGTTGTGTCCCAATGATCTGATTTAATATCAATTTCTGATGCTTTTTTTGAAACTAATGGAATTTCAATAGTTTCTATAATCGGACCTAAATTGAGTTTATAGGTTGGTAGTTCTATCTTTAATGAATTGGGTAACGAATTATTTTGAGCGTCTATACATAATGAACCACAAAAAAAAACAATACTAAAAAAAATGTATTTCATAGAGGGGAAAAATAACCGGATAAAATGATGAAACGTAAATATAGAATAATTATTATTTCAAAGGCAAATTTTTAAATATCCAATGAATTTTTCTAGTAAAAAAAGACCGTTTTCATAAAGTTTGATGCGTATCAATTGACCTGAGACTTTTTTTGTGCACCAAAGTGTTGTAAATTTGCAACTTCTAAAATAATCCGAAAAGAATTTATGTCTGTAACGAATCCAGCTGTTCAAGAAAAAAAACCGATAAAGAATTATATGACTACCAACAAGGTGCAATAAGCCAGATTTTCGAAAAGTTTGATTCAGAACGCGACGATTATCACTTATTATATCAATTACCTACAGGTGGTGGTAAAACGGTTATTTTCTCAGAAATGGTGCGTCAATACCTTAAAAATCACAAAAAAAAGGTTTTGATAATGACACACAGAGTGGAGCTTTGTAACCAAACATCTAAAATGTTGGATGGTTTTGGTGTAACAAATAAAGTGGTTAATAGTAAGGCAAATTTAGATGACCAAGCAGAGTATTCGTGTTTTGTTGCTATGGTTGAAACTTTAAATAACCGACTAAATGACAGCATGTTAGATATTTCAGATGTTGGTTTGGTTATTATTGATGAGGCGCATTATAATTCATTTACAAAGTTATTCAAGTTTTTTGAAAAGTCTTTTATCTTAGGAGTTACGGCAACGCCTTTAAGTTCTAATAAGGAGTTACCAATGAAGGATAACTATGATGAACTTATTACAGGTGAAACTATTGAGAATCTTATAGAAAATGAGTTTTTGGCAAGAGCAGAAACCTATGCTTATGATATGGGGTTAACCTCTTTAGAAATAGGTTCTAACGGTGATTATACCGTAAAATCCTCTGAAGATTTATACTCCAGTCCAGCAATGCTTCAAAAATTAGTTGATGCTTACAAAAAGCATTCACTAGGAAAGAAAGCCTTAATATTTAATAATGGTATTAATACGTCTATAAGTGTGTATTATGCTTTTAAGGAAGCAGATTTACCAGTTATGCACTTAGATAATACGGCGACAAAAAAACAACGTAAACAGATTTTACAATGGTTTCATGAAACTCCTGATGCTATTTTAACCTCAGTAAGTATCTTAACTACTGGTTTTGATGAACCAACCATTGATACTATTATCTTAAACAGAGCAACAAAATCCTTGACTTTATATTACCAAATGATTGGTCGTGGATCTCGTATTTTGAATAATAAATCGAAATTTACAACTATTGATTTAGGAAACAACCTTTACAGATTTGGGCCTTGGGGATCAGATTTAGATTGGCAATTAATTTTTAAGTCACCAAATTGGTACGCAGATCGTATTAAAGATGATGATGCTATTGAATCCAATTTTAAACACGATTTATCGGATGAAATTAAAGAAGAGTTCTCTAAATCTGAAGATACCTATTTCGACATTAAGCAAACTTACAAGGATGCTGTAGATAGTGGGGAATCTTCAAAAGTGGTGTTAGAACGTTCTATAGAACAGCACGCTAAAATTTGTATTGAAAACAGCGAAGATGTTTACGATGCTTTAGCTCTGGCAAAATTATTAAAAGACGATATCAACCAACGTATAGAAACCTACGCAAAATGTATTAGTAGAAGTACTTATAACTTCCTAAAATGGTTGAAAGATGATTATCAAAAGAAATTGAGTACATACTTAAGAACTAATTTTGATGAAAAATTTGAGGAAATTCACGGTTTTCCACCTGAAGATTAAAGGTTTATAATAAAAGGAATTAAATAGATTTTGTATTATAAAATACCGTAATTTTGCGCCTTATTTTAAAATACTAAAAATGAAACGCATTAGTCAATACAAAAAGCTTTTTTCTGTAGAAGATTCAATTAATCTTAAAGATTTAAAAAAGACCTATAGAAACTTAGTGAAAGAATGGCATCCAGATAAATTTCAAGATGGAGACGCTGGACAAGAAGAAGCAGAATTAAAAAGTGTTGAAATCATTGATGGTTATCATTTTTTAGTAAGTATAGCGCCAGAAACAAAAGCAGCAAATCTTGAAGAATACACAG
Organism: Winogradskyella psychrotolerans RS-3; assembly: GCF_000427335.1. Classification (GTDB taxonomy): domain Bacteria; phylum Bacteroidota; class Bacteroidia; order Flavobacteriales; family Flavobacteriaceae; genus Winogradskyella; species Winogradskyella psychrotolerans. The sequence goes on from NZ_ATMR01000199.1 coordinate 55,660, forward strand.
GAACTATAACTAATTCTACGATTTTAGATTTTCAACATAAAGGATTGCTTTTAGAGATTACATTTCAAGATGGTGCGACTTATGAGTATTTTGGAGTGCCTAAAGGTGTGTTTATCAAGTTTTTAAATTCAGATAAACAAATGCGTTTTGCAAGACGAAGTATCTTCAATTCTTACATTTACAGAAAGTCGAAGAAAGAACTTCAAGAAGCGTAATACAGCTTAATAAGTAGTCCCTATTATAGTTATGAGTAACGATACATCAGATAAGACAGAGGAGATTTCAATTCAAGAGATTGAAAACTGCATTTCTATTTTAGAACGGTTAGTTACTGATACAGATCAGATATTCGAAATCCCAAAACCGCAGCGAACTGCTCTAATTAAAGCTTCCGGACAATTATCTCGTCCAAGTAGAGAAGAGTTTTCGCGTCGTAAAAAGGATGCTAAAAAAGCGGAAAAACGAAAGCAAGCGGCTAGAGATAAAAATGCTCGAAAAGTAACAGGAATACGAAGTGCAAGAGAAGCACATATTTTTGTGGCTCCTAAATTGTTACCAGAAGCTGATTTAAAAGCTAAAGAACAATTAGAGCTAGAATCTCCAAGAAACTGCTACGTTTGTAAAACATTATTTACCAAATTGCATCATTTTTATGATACGATGTGTGAAGACTGTGGGGACTTTAATTATGCGAAACGTTTTCAAACAGCAGATGTTAAAGGACAAGTGGCTGTTATTACAGGATCTCGACTAAAAATCGGGTATCATATTACTTTAATGTTATTACGTGGTGGCGCAACGGTTATTGCAACGACGCGTTTTCCAGTAGATTCTGCATTGCGTTTTTCTAAGGAAGAAGACTTTACAGAATGGGGACATCGCTTAAAAATTCACGGTCTTGATTTAAGACATATTCCTAGTGTTGAAATCTTCTGTAATTTTATAGAACAACGCTACGAAAAGTTAGATATTCTTATCAATAATGCAGCGCAGACGGTGAGACGACCAGCAGGTTTTTACAGTCATTTAATGCCAAACGAAGAACGACCAATAGAAGAGTTGCCTAAGTTTGCACGCGACTTATTAAACGATCATACCGAATGTTTAGTAGAGTTACAAGAATTAACTTCTGGAGCGTCACCAAATAAAAATATGCCTGTAACGTGGCATGGACCAGAACCAGGTATTGGTTTACGTTCATCAGCTAAATTATCTCAAATTCCTTATAGTTTTGATAATACTTTGGTGTCTCAGGAGGTTTTCCCTGAAGGAAAATTAGATGCCGATTTACAACAAGTTGATTTAAGAAAAACAAACAGTTGGAGACTTAAATTAGGTGAAATTGAAACCACCGAAATGATTGAGGTACAACTCGTAAATTCTGTTGCACCATTTGTTTTGTGTAATCGTCTATCTGAAGTAATGAAAAAAGACACTACAGGTAAGAAGCACATTATCAATGTTTCAGCTATGGAAGGAAAGTTTCATTCCTTCTTTAAAGAAGATCGTCATCCGCATACCAACATGGCCAAAGCCGCTTTAAATATGTTAACGCATACGGCAGCTGGTAGTTTAGCCAAAGAAGGTATATATATGAATGCCGTTGATACTGGTTGGGTTACTGACGAAGATCCTGCTGAATTAGCAAAACGCAAACAAGAATTACACGATTTTCAACCACCTTTAGATATCGTAGATGGGGCAGCTCGTGTTATGGATCCGCTTTTTGATGGTATTAATACAGGAAAACATTGGTCTGGTAAATTCTTGAAGGATTACCGACCTATTAGTTGGTAGTTTAAATATTGAATAAATATTCTTATTCCGATTTATAACGTCAGTTCGAGTGATTTTGAAGGATGAAAAATCGTATCGAGAACACATCATTAAAAATTCCTATTCTCGATACAAATTTTACTCATTTTCAATCGTAAAATTTAGTCGAATTGACGAATTTCCTCAAAAGAACAAATTACCTTTGCAATATAATAAAAACACTATGGTCTCATTTTCAGAATTAGGAATACATAAGAATTACATAAAAGGATTAAAAGAACTGAATATTGTAAATCCAACGGAGATACAAGAAATAGTTATTCCTATTTTACTAGAATCTAAAACCGATTTAATTGGCTTAGCCCAAACAGGAACAGGAAAAACAGCGGCTTTTGGCTTACCTGTTTTACATGCTATTGATACTAATAATTCTGATGTGCAAGCCTTAATTATTGCACCAACGCGTGAATTAGTTCAGCAAATACAAAAGCAACTCTTCCGATTTACGAAATATATTGATCAGAAGATTTTTTCTGAAGGTGTTTATGGTGGTGAGAAAATTGACCGTCAGATTAAAAACCTAACCAGAACAACGCACATTGTCGTTGCTACTCCAGGACGTTTGCTCGATTTAGTTGAACGTGGATCTGTAGATATTTCAAACGTAAAAATCTTAGTTTTAGATGAGGCGGATGAAATGTTGAGTATGGGTTTCAAAGAAGATTTAACCAAAATATTACAATACAATACTAAAAAAAGAAACACATGGTTATTTTCTGCAACGATGCCAGACGAAATTAAAAACATCGTTAAAAACTATATGTCTAAAGATGCGATTCGCATAGAGGTGAACAAAAATGCTTTGGTCAACGAAAATATTTCACATCACTATATTCATACGTCTATTAAAGACAAATTAAATATGATTATCCGAATCTTAGACAAGCGTCAAGATGAAAGAGGTATCATTTTTTGTAAAACAAAAGCAGGTACACAAGCTTTGGCAGAACAATTACAAAAGGAAGGTTTTGCAGTAGGTGCTTTGGAAGGTGATATGCAACAAAAAGAACGCGATAAAGTAATGCGTGCTTTTAAGAATGAAAGCTTACAAGTTTTAATTTCTACAGATGTTTCTGCAAGAGGTATCGATGTTAATAATTTGGCTTTTATCCTACATCACCAGTTACCAGAACACTTAGAGTATTATACGCATAGAAGTGGAAGAACAGCAAGAGCAGGTAAAACTGGTCAGTCTATTGCGTTAATCATTCCTGGTGAGATGCAAAAAGTTTTAGATATTCAAAAGGCTTTAGGGATTTCGTTTAAAGAAATTACGATGTAATAATTGAGTTTGAGTTAATCAGACTTAGGTTTTTATGAGATGTCACTTCGAGTAAAATTCCTTTTTTTTGAATTTTGTATCGAGAAGTTTTTATTTACAAGAAGGTTCTCGATACTATTTATTATGCTTCAAAATCACTCGAACAGACGAGTTATTTTAAATTCTTGAAACTCTTCAAATTCATAATACAGCGCTTTCATATTTTAGTATTATCTTGTGTCATTATTAACTAATACACAATTTTATACCAATGAAATCATTCTCAATAGAAGACATAAATGCCATTATTAATGGTGAAGTTTTTGGCGAAACTACGAATCAAATTACTGGATTAGAGCAAATTCAGAAGGCAAATGAAAATCAGGCGACCTTTATTGGTAACCGAAAATTTGCAGGTTTATGGAAAAACTCTAAAGCGAGTTTAGCTATTGTTAATGATAATATTGATATTGAACCAGGAGAGAATCGTGTGTTTATTAAAGTAAAAAATGCCGATTTAGCTATGGCAAAATTACTTGAAACCTTTACTCCTAGACCTCCGTATTTTGAAACTGATATTCATCCGTCTGCAATAATTGATAAATCTGCTAAAATAGGTAATGGAAGTAGAGTAGGTGCGGGTTCTTATATTGGTAAGGATGTGGTACTGGGAGAAAACGTTACTATTTATCCTAATGTCACCATTTTAGATGAAACCACTATTGGTGCTTACACTACAATTTGGTCTGGAACTGTTATTAGAGAGCGTTCTGTTGTCGGTAGCCATTGTATTTTTCATAATAATGTGAGTATTGGAGCTGATGGTTTTGGGTATCGTCCAAGTGATGACGGTAGGGGTTTAGTGAAGATTCCACATATTGGTAATGTTGTTATTGGTAATGCTGTTGAAATAGGAGCCAATTCTTGCGTAGATCGTGGTAAATTTAGTTCTACAATATTAGGTGACGGTTGTAAAATTGATAATCTAGTTCAAATTGCACATAACTGTGTGCTAGGTCGTTCTTGTATTATGGCAGGAAGTTCTGGACTAGCAGGTTCTGTAACTTTAGGTGATGGAGTAATTATTGGAGGTTCTGCTTCAATTAAAGATCATACGACAATTCACTCAGGTGCAACTGTTGGTGCAGGTTCTGGAGTTATGAATGATGTAGAAGCTGGGAAAACCGTATTGGGTTATCCTGCTGTGGATTCTAGAGAAATGTTAAAGCAATGGGTGGCGCTTAGAAAGTTAGCGAGGTAATAAGCTTTTAGCTGTTAGTAGATGTGAATGATATGACAGTACAAAACTAAACGTACTTACATTATTAAAAATAAGCCTATTTACGTCAGTTCGAGTGCCATTTCTTTTTGAATATTTCACTCGAACTGACGTTATTTTATGAATAAACTTAAGCTGATTTCTGATCTACATTTTTCTTTAAATGTAATAAGCCAGCGACCATACCATCTAATTCGTGTTCTAAGAATGTTGCATTTCTTTTGCTAAACCCTTTAATGGTGTTGGCATAAAGTTCTACACCACAATGCTTTATACAGACACTATACGTGTCATTTTCTGCATCTAATTTTACTGAAGTTCTGTAATCGCTTGATACTAATAACCAGTAACATAAACTATTAACCTGGTTAAACAATGAGAATTTTGTTTCCATAATATTTAGATTTAATAGATAGAGGGAGATCTAAAACAAAGGTAAAAGCAAAGCTATTTGGACTCAAAATTGTTTGTTGTAGGGATCGTTTTTATCGGTAATCTGTTTTTAATCGCCTAAAAATCCGATAATTAACGCTATATAATTTGTGGCATCATATTTGAATACTACTAAGTAATTATTAAAAATTAAATATAATATTATTATGAGTACAGGAACAGTAAAATTCTTCAACGACGCTAAAGGCTTCGGATTTATTACAGAAGAAGGTTCTAACAAAGAACATTTTGTCCACATTTCTGGATTAATCGATGAAATTCGTGAGGGTGACCAAGTCGAATTTGATCTTACAGAAGGCAAAAAAGGTTTAAACGCAGTAAACGTAAAAGTTATCTAATATATCGCTTAACCTCAGTTATGAAAGCCCATCACATTGTGATGGGCTTTTTGTTTATTCCTTTTTTTGATAGCATTATTTTCCTATCATAATGGATTTTACGTTGACGAATTCTTTCATACCGAAGCCACCATGTTCGCGTCCGTATCCAGAATCTTTAACTCCACCAAAAGGCATATTAGGATAGGCTGTTCCAAATTTATTAATAAAGACCATTCCTGTATCAAAATGTTTTTCAGCTAATTCTGTAGCGTGATCAACATCTTTTGAGAAAATTCCACCGCCAAGTCCAAATCTACTATCATTAGCAATTCGCATGGCATCGTCTTCATCTTCAGCTCTAATTAGTGACGCTACTGGACCAAAGAGTTCATCGTCATAAGCTGGTTGGCCTTTGGTTACGTTTTCTAAAACAGTAGCTGGATAAAAATAACCTTCACCATCAGGTATTTCACCTCCACAAAGTACTTTAGCTCCATTTTTAATACTTTTTTCTACTTGCTCATGTAGGGTTTCACGTAAATCTTTTCGAGCTATAGGTCCTAATTTGGAAGTTTTATCAGTAGGATCACCCAATTTTAAGTCTTTCATTGCTTTTACAAAACCGTCTCTAAACTCATCATATACAGACTCGACAACAATGAACCGTTTTGCCGCGATACAAGTTTCACCATTATTGTAAATTCGTCCCATGACGCAGGTTTTAACGGCTAGTTCTAAGTCGGCATCTTCAAGCACAATATAGGCATCATTACTACCTAACTCTAAGACTGATTTTTTTAATGCTTTCCCTGCTTTCGCTCCTATAGCTTCGCCAGCAACAGGACTTCCTGTTAAGGTAACACCTCTTATTAATTTATGCTTAATAAGTTCATCAGACTGATCATGATTGATTACCATAACACTAAATAAATCTTCAGGTAAGCCTGCCGATTTGAATATAGATTCTAACAATTTAGCTGTACCAGTGACGTTAGAGGCATGTTTTAATAACACACTGTTTCCGGCCATAAGATTGACGATGCTATATCGTACAACTTGATACGAAGGGTAATTCCATGGTTGAATTCCATATATCACTCCCATAGGCGCATAGGTAATAATCCCTTTACCGCCATCTTGTAATTGGCGCTCTTCATTTTTTAGGAATTCTGCAGCATTGTCTGCTGAGTAGTCACAAATACCAGTACATAAATCAACTTCCTGATGACTTTGTTTGAGAAGTTTTCCCATTTCGTCCGTCATTAATTCTGCTAATTCGGTTTTATGATTTTGAAGTTCTTTTCCTATGGCTTTTATGATTTTGCCACGTTCTTCAAAGGATTTCATTTTCCATTTTAGAAAAGCTTCGTGCGATTTTGTTACTGTCGATTCTACCTGATCGTCGGTCATATAGGTATATGAGGATAATTCTTTTCCGTTGGCAGGATTGGTTGTTTTAAATGTGTCTTGTTTTATTTTCGTTTCCATAATTTCTTTTTTTATGCTTTAAATTGTATTCTTATTGCTGTTCGCTTGGTACCAAGTAGATATCATTAATATTTACACGGCTAGGTTGCATAAGCGTATAATGAATAGCATTAGCAATATCCTCAGCTTCTAAAGTGGTCATCTCTTGCATCTTTTTTATATTTTCTTTTATGTCTTCATCTGTAATGGTATCGGTTAACTCCGTGGCTACGGCACCTGGCTCTATAGACGTTACGTTAATACCATATTTAGGAGCTAATTCTTGTCTTAAGCCTTCCGAGAACATTTTTACTGCGGCTTTAGTGGCACAGTAAACGGCACCTCCAGGAAAATAGCGATGTGCAGCCATTGAAGAAATATTAATAATATGTCCTCCTTTATTCTCTTTCATTTTAGGTAATACTGCGGCAACACCGTTAAATACCCCTTTTATATTTACATCTACCATTGTATCCCATTCTTCAGTTTTTAATTTCTCAACAAAGGATAGTGGCATTAGTCCTGCATTATTAATTAAGGCGTCAACTTTACCATAATTTTCAATGGTTTTTGAAACGACATGGTCAAAATCTTTCTTTTTAGTGACATCTCCTGTAACGACTAAAGCGGTTCCACCTTCTTTTTCAATGGCTTGTTTTAAATCTTCTAGTTTATCTTTTCGTCTTGCCATTAATACGACTTGAGCACCATCTTTTGCTAGTTTTTTAGCTGTAGCTTCTCCAATTCCGCTTGACGCTCCTGTAATTATTATAGCTTTATTTTTTAAATCCATGAATTCTATTTTTAATGATTATTTGTGGACTACTAAATTGCAACCTATTATAGGATTCACTTAACGGTAATGTGATAATTATTGCCGTAAATAGAAATAGGGCAGTGGTGACACTTGGATTATAAGTACTTCTTTAATACCATTAAGATTATTATTAAATGCGGTAACAATTGAATACTGTTCTTACTAATTTTATACCATCGACAAGCTTAAAAATTAAGTTTATATAATTTAAAATATAAAAGACATGTTAAAACCAAGACAGAAAACACCAGACTTAGCAATAAATTTAGTTAATGGTACTGAGTGGAAACTAAGTAAACAGAATCCTGAAGCCTTTACATTACTGATTGTTTATAGAGGACTTCACTGTCCGGTGTGTAAAAAATACTTAGAGGAACTACAACCTAAATTATCCAAGTTTCACGATTTGGGAGTTAATGTTATCGCTGTGAGTAGTGATACTGAAGCCAAAGCAAAAGAAACCTATGAGGAATGGGATATTGCTGATGTGCCTTTGGGTTACGAGTTTCCAATAGAAGAGGCTCGAGAATGGGGCTTATTTATTTCTAAAGGTATTAAGGATGAGCCTGATACATTTATAGAACCTGGATTGTTTATTATTAGACCAAATCAGGAATTGTATTGTGCGTCTATACAGACGATGCCATTTGCTAGACCAGGATTGGATGACGTGATTGGTGCTATAAAATTTGTATTGAACAAAGATTATCCGGCTAGAGGAGAGGCTTAATAGTTCTAAATATATATATAACGTAAAGTCGTAATTGGCTTTACGTTTTTTTATCCTGTTATTATATGAGTACATCAAAATCATTTAAAATTCAACATTTACCACGATTGTTAGTGGCTGCTGGCAAATCTTGGTTTGATGGAGAGCCGTTTCAACGCAGTGCTATTGTGGCGTATTATGCGGTTTTATCGTTACCCGCCTTAGTGATTATTATTTTAAAAGTGGTTGGAGGTGTTTGGGGAGAGGATATTGTAAGAGGTGAATTATTGGGTGAGATCTCTAGTGCTATTGGAGCCGATGCTGCTGATGCTATAAGAACCATGATTGAAAATCAAAGTGGTGAAAAAACGTCTGTATTTGCAACTGTCATTGGTATCGGAACCTTATTATATGGTTCTACAGGAGTGTTTTTTCAATTACAATCTGCTTTAGATAAAATATGGGAGCAAGAACCCGCATATAAAAATGATGTTGTAGCTACACTAATGAGTCGTGTGAAGAGTTTTGGGTTTATTTTAATACTGGGATTCTTATTGTTAACCAGTTTTGTATTAACCTCATTACTAAGTACGTTTAGTAGGCAATTAAACAAATTCTTACCAGACAATTTATTCGATTATTTGTTTGTGATTGACTTTTTGGTGTCCGTTGGTTTTATTTATATCTTATTTGGGACCATGTTTAAATATCTACCTTCTGCTAAGATTACTTGGAAATCGGTGCGAACAGGTGCTGCGTTAACCACAATATTATTTTTAATTGGTAAGTATCTCTTGGCGTTATATTTTAATACTATGGAACCAGGATCTACCTATGGTGCTGCAGGATCTATTATTTTAATTATGTTGTGGGTCTCTTATTCTTGTTTAATTTTACTGTTTGGAGCCCATTTTACAAAGGCATATGCGGATCGCTATGTTGATAATGATTATATTTCTTAAGTTAAATGTTTATGCTTACTCGTGTGAGGTGAGCTAATATATATCCTGAATTTTGTTTCTGTTTTTTATAATAGTCAACTATTTAAATATCAAGTGGATTAACTGTAAAATAACATCACTGTTTTTATGTCATTTCATTTCTAACACGTCATAAAATGTAAAGCTGCGCCGTTTTTAAATAAAGCAGATAAAGAGCCTCTTCTAAAAACAAACCACTATTTTTACTGTTTCTTTAGGCGTATTCACGTCATTATAAAAGCATATTTACCTCGCATTAGTTGGACCTTTTAGTGTCCATTGTTTAATATTATGGCAAAATTAGATGAAAACGGATTACATAAAGGCTCTCGAACGCTATTGCTTGTAGGGGTTTTATTTGTCTCTATAAATTTAAGACCAGCACTTTCTAGTATTGGACCGTTAATAGACATGATTCGCTTAGATGTTGGGCTTTCTGACACCTTATTAGGATTACTCACCACCTTGCCATTACTTGCATTTGGCGTAGTTTCTACAATGACTCCCTTATTTACCAAACGTTTTGGAATAGGAAATACCCTTTTAGGTGCTTTAATTTTACTTGCAACAGGAATTATAATTCGTTCTGCCGGCAGCATTTTTGCATTGTATTTAGGAACCATTTTACTGGGAGTAGCTATTGCGTTTGGAAATGTGTTGATACCAGCATTAATTAAACGCAATTTTCCTCATAAAGCTGGGTTTGTTACCAGTTTGTACTCCGGAATTATGTCTTTAGGAGCTGCTTTTGCGGCAGGGTTAAGTGTACCATTAGCGATAGAGATGGACCTCGGTTGGAGAGGGTCTTTAGGAGTTTGGGCATTGTTAGCTGTATTTGCGATTATCATTTGGATTCCTAATATTAAACGTATTAAGCGGTTACCACCAAATCGAAGTTTTAAAGTTGCTATGAAAAAACTGAGTGGTTCGGTATTGGTTTGGAAAATGGCATTTTATATGGGACTTCAATCTGCAGCTTTTTATGTTATTTTAGCTTGGTTACCAGCCATATTAATTGATCGCGGATTTGATGCTTCATATGCGGGTTGGATGCTTTCGTTATCCCAAGGTACTGGGATTATAGGCGCACTTTTTATTCCTATTTGGGCAGGTTCTAGAAAAGATCAACGTTTAGTTATTGTTTCTTTAATTGTTGTAGAACTTATAGCGTTAATTGGGTTATTGTTACCAGGAATGGGAATGATTGAACTTTGGGTTGGGCTGATAGGTTTAGTACTTGGTGGCACATTTGGTTTGGCTTTATTACTTATTGTTTTACGATCTAATGATGCAGAAACAGCCGCTGAACTTTCTGGTATTGTACAATCTATCGGTTATTTTATTGCTGCTGCAGGACCATTTATAGTTGGTGTGATTTATGACTTAACAGATATGTGGAATTATGCTTTAATCTTATTAATAGTATTAACATTGATTAAACTGGTAATGGGGCTTGATGTTGGTAAAGATCGAAAAGTTTAATATGATATTAGTTTTACATCAAAACTAAAGATAGTAAGTTATCCTAAATTCTATTTTACATAATATAAATTATAGGACAATATATAGCAATTAGCGTAATAGCGCTTTTGGGCGATATTTGACATAATCACAGTTCTAGTGACACGCAGTGTTCTATAACGTTACTGATTATGTACAAGCTAATTGCGGGTTCTATATAATTAGCATAATAGCGCTTTTGGATGCTATTTGACATCATCATAGTTCTATTGACACGCAGTGTTCTATAACGTTACTGATTATGTACAAGCTAATTGCGGGTTCTATATAATTAGCATAACAGCGCTTTTGGATGCTATTTGACATCATCATAGTTCTAGTGACACGTAATGTTCTATAACGTTAGTGATTATGTACAAGCTAATTGCGGGTTCTATATAATTAGCATAACAGCGCTTTTGGATGCTATTTGACATCATCATAGTTCTAGTGACACGTAATGTTCTATAACGTTAGTGATTATGTAGAAGCTAATTGCGGGCTGTATAATTATAGTAATAGCGCTTTTGGATGCTATTTGATCTCATTTTGATTCTTCAATGATTTATAGTGTTCTAAAACGTGACTGATTATATGTACAAGCTCATTGTGAGTTATATATTTTGTGCGTTTTAAATGTATTGATTTATCCGTTACTGATAACTTTTATATTCTAAGCTGTGGACTTATTATTTCGATATACGCGATTTATATGACTTTAAGTCGTTGTGATGCTTTTTGGATTCTGGTTAAGATATTGCCTTCAATTGGTGCTATATTATGGCTGACCCGAATTAGATGCGGCTCATATACGGCTTAGATATGAATTAGACCCGAAGGAACTACGGGTGAACCTCATATTTGGTATGGCTGTGGATTCGTGTTGAGCCCTTGTTATTACTGTTTTAGCCGTGATTTAGGTGACTTAATTCTATTTTACATAATGTTCTTTTGGTTGTTGGTTGTTGGTGTATGGTTTTAGATGATGGAAATGCATTGCATCGATTTTGGTGTTTTGAACGTTTGGAAGGAATCGTTTTGCTGCTTTAGGTATGCGATGCCTAACCATGTCGTCATGGCCACATCTGTTGGAATGCCTTTTGGTGTTGGCGATTGCCATTGTAAGTTAAGATGGTGATATATCGTATTAAGTGCTAATGGTTGACTTTCTATGATACCACCTAATGTATGGTGTTCGGGATGTGTTGGTTGATAGGCTTGTATTTTGGGTTGCCATTGTAATTTAGAGACACAACTTATAGCTGCTGTGAGCTGATAATGTGTGGCCTTTTTGGGAATTCTATAATGTTCGTTTGCTATGCTTTCTGGAATCTGTACTGAAATTTCGTTACGATGTGAATTGGTTGTGACTTTCGTTTTTGAGTTGTATAGTTGATGAAACTCCAGGTCTTTATTCAGTTGAAAACCTATGAGTTCTGAAGGACTATTGAAAAGGTCGGCCTCTCTTTCACCGAACGTACCACTCCCCTTTTGAATGATTTTACGGCAACAGCCTGTTAAACGGCTCGCCATATAGTTGTATTTAAACTGATTGGCTTTGTCTGCTAAACCTAGCCGAATGGCTTTTGATAGCTGTGATGCCGCTGCAAACTCTTGGTTATTATTCTTAACGTTTATAAAGGCCGGATCGTTATTAATACGCGCTCTTGATGGTCCAGCAGCTTTGCGCACAATGTATTGGCCATTGAGTTGGTAATAGCACTTTCCATTTAAAGTGCCTACAAGTTTTAGGATGCCTTTTTGTCTGGACATTGGTTTTGAGCTTGTTAGAGATTGTAAAATACGGATTTTTTTGGATTTCTATATTCGGTGTGAAGTGTGAAGTGTGAAGTGTGAAGTGTAAAGTGTTCAGTGTTCAGTGTTCAGTGTTCAGTGTTCGGTGTTCGGTGTAAAGTGTGAAGTGGGAGGGTTTTTAGAGCCAAGAGCCAAGAGGCAAGAACCAAGAGCCAAGAGGCAAGAACCAAGAACCAAGAATATAGAATATAGAGCCGAGAGGCAAGAATCAAGAACCTAGAATCAAGATACAAGAATCTAGAGGTAAGAATTAAGACCATATATGATTTTTCCGTTTAGAAAGTTGCTTGTTAACTTGTTGATTGTTAAATTTATAGATCTAAGACCATAATCATGGAGCAACTATTTAATCTTAATGTTGAGGCTTACCGACTCATACTACTCGTTGTTTGTGTTATTATAATAGGTGTTGTCTATAAATATATCCTCTAAAATATTATCTAGACGCCAACTTTACTACAGAAATGTTTATTTAAAATCGGATGCTTGGAAACGTAAACGCTATGTCGTTTTAAAAAGAGATAATTGGAGTTGTGTGCGTTGTGGTGCTTATGCTACGCAAGTACATCACAAGCGTTATGCCAAGAAAAATATTGGTAAAGAACCTATAAAATGGTTAGTGTCTATTTGTGAGCCTTGCCATGATCGATTGCATTAGTTATTCTATTTTAGATTCGTTGTTGGTCTTTGTTTGATGGTGGTTGATGAAATGCAACAATTAAAAATGGTATTGCGTTACTACTTATTAATGATCTCCTTTAATTTTAAGTATTACATTTTGTTTATGAAGACTTATCATATGCCATCGCTGCTATGACTTATTCAACACGTTAATTATTCGTGTTTTGGGTTGATTTTTTGTACCTTATGATATGTGATTTGTGTTTATTATTAACCTTAAAAACAACGTATTATGAATTATTATTTTAGTAAAATCTTAAAAGGTAATTTTGACGCTACTGTAGAGAAAGTTACCGCAGCACTTAAAACGGAACAGTTTGGTGTGTTAACGGAAATCGATATTAAAGCCACGCTTAAAGAGAAGCTGGATGTTAATTTTAATAATTATAAAATCTTAGGGGCTTGTAATCCTCCGTATGCTCATAAAGCCTTATTAGCGGAGAATAAAATTGGGACCATGCTGCCTTGTAATGTTATTGTGCAGGAATTAGATTCTGGTGATATTGAAGTGGCTGCTGTTAATCCTATGGCTTCTATGCAAGCGGTGCAGAATGAGGAATTAAAAGGGATTGCTGAGGAGATTACTGAGAAGTTAAAGGCTGTGATTGAGGGGCTTTGAGGGAAGTTTGAAGTGTGAAGTTTAAAGTGTTCAGTGTTCAGTGTTCAGTGTTCGGTGTAAAGTGTGAAGTGGGACGGTTTTTAGAATCAGGAGCCTAGAACCAAGAGCCTGGAATCACGAATTTAGAATATAGAGCCAATAAGCAAGAGCTCAGAACCAAGAGCCAAGACTATAGAATATAGAGCAATGAAGTTAGAATATAGAATAAAGAGAGGTTTTTAGTTGGTGGTTGTTGGTTCGTGGTGTTTCGTTATAAGAACTCCGTTTAATAATACAATCTGAAATCCAGTAATGTGCAGGCGTTATAATGTCTTTGGTGCAATTCTTCTACAACGGCTAACATATCATCATCTTCTTTAAATAAATTAAAGAATGCTTCATCAAGTTTTGTGCTCGCTATACCATTATAGGCATTACCATAGCCAGAAATCGCTTTTGCTCCCGTAATATCTAAAATATATTGTGCTTCTTCTTCGTCTAAATCTAGAATTTTGGCATTTGAAAAATGTAAAATCTTTCCGTTTAATTGGCCTTCAAAAAGTTCTGCGATTTCTTGTAAACTATAGTAATAGTCATTTAAACAAATGTTATTGGCTTCACCCCTAATTACCAAATAGATGATTTCATAATCCTTAAAGTTATGATCATCTAATACCAATGCGTTTAAGCTATCTTCTAATCCTTCAATGGTGTCGCAGGTTTTATATATACTTGCTATGCCATAGTTTAAGGCCAATTGCTCTAAGTTCTCTTGTGCTTCGGTTACCGTGTTGGCGTCTACATCATCAACTCCTTCTAAGCAATAAATAAAGTACTCTGTTTCTGTAATCTGTTCTTGGGGTACTTGTGGTCTTTTTTCTAGCAAGCTTCTAAATTTATGCAGCGTTTATAAAGTGCGAAATTAAAACAAAGCTTCTGATTTTTTTAGAGGTATGGTGTGAAATTTATGAGGTCTTACTTTATTATGTCTTTTTTTCTTAATAACAAAGGACATCGAAGATTCACGAACACTTAAACAATATTGACGCGTGAGGTAAAAAAAAATATGTTATTATTTAAACGAATAATATATGATTTTAGAACAATTGCAATTATAGCTGGATAGTTGTAATTGTTTTTAGGAAAAATTTAATGAAGTTATTTTAAAAATCTTTTAAAAATTTCCTTCTCTTTTCTTGTTCGGCGTAATCAAGTTCATTACGTCTATGACGTTTAATATGATTTCGAATAGCTCTTGTTTTAGTTCCCAATTTCATATTTTCTACCAACTTTAATAATTTTTCCCATTTGGCAGCTCTGATTGTACCTATAATTACGTTTCCTTGATATACGACTTGGTTACCTGTCCATTTGATTTTCTTAAAAGATTCCAAATCTTGATTTTTTAGCACATAAAATCGAAATGCCTGTTCAAATAAAGCCTTCCTATTGGTATCAATAATATCGAATACAATACGAATTATTTGTGTTTGTTCACTATACCTAGCAATTAAGCTTAAAAGGTATTTGTCTGCTCTTTCAGCATTACAAGTAAGTGATTGGAAAAAAGCATTCACAAAGTGTTTTGAGATAAAGTAAGGGTCTAAAATAGAAGCCATATATTCCACTACTTCATCTAAAGTTTCTTCTGCATTAGGTAACTCCCAAACTATTGACAGTTCTTTGTGGTTTACAGCTCTTTCATGGGTCTCTTTTTCAAAAATTACTTTTATAAATTCTAACAAGAATCTATTATCTTTTTGAATTACTGCTAACAAACACTTGCCTCCATAATCAAAGTGATTGTCGAGTCCATCTTGCTGAATGTAAGCTTTCTTTAACAGTTCTATATCCTCAACTAGAGGGACGACTTGTATAAAGAATTCTTCGCGTAACCAAATTTTTATATTATTATCATCAATTCTTCTTACAACAATCTGTAATACGTTAATTAGAATTTCAGCATCAAGTTTTTCATATTTTTTTAATCGTTTAAACTGGATTCCAAAATTTACCTTAATAGTTTTTAAGGTATTATAAAGTCGAGAAATATGCTTCTTTTTAATGGATTCAACAGGAAGGCTAGTAAGCACCTCTAATTTCCATTTTTCATGCAAGTTTCTAGTTCTAATTGCTTTCCAAAATCTTTCTGCTAATTCTGAATTAGTGGTTAAACTATCTATCACATTATAGGATATGGATATGTCTGAATTAAATATTTCTTCATCTCGAAGTTTTACAAATGCGATAAAAGTTTCAAATCCAATATCAATATCATTGATTAAATTAGCTTTTATAATAGCTTCACAGACATTGAATTGAGAGTATAGTTTAATCTGATTCCATTCTAAAATCTCTCGATACTGTGAAATAAACTGGTTGATATCTCTTTTTGTTT
Organism: Winogradskyella psychrotolerans RS-3; assembly: GCF_000427335.1. Taxonomy (GTDB): domain Bacteria; phylum Bacteroidota; class Bacteroidia; order Flavobacteriales; family Flavobacteriaceae; genus Winogradskyella; species Winogradskyella psychrotolerans. The sequence continues at coordinate 71,774 of NZ_ATMR01000199.1, forward strand.
TAAACGCTAATTTCTTGGCAATATCAGACTTTTTTAGCTCATCAAATTCTCGGTAATCTTCAAAGTCGTAATCTTCTTTACCTCTACGTCTATCCCAGTTTACTAGCTCAAATAAAGAATATGTTGGATGTCTAAAAGTTGATTTCAATCTTTTTAAATCAGGATAACTATGTTTTACTTTTCTTGAAGAACGTATCATTTCTCGGACATAATAACAATGATGGAAAGATTTGTTGTTTAGGTTTGAATCTATCCAGGGGACTAAATAGTCTAAATCGAAATCAAAAGTATATTTACTATCTTTTTCATATGTCATTGAAAAGTTTAGCATTACCTCAAAAACCTCATTTGGATAGTCATTGTAGAGATTACAAAGTGTATATAGTATTTTTCCTCGTGATAATTGAACTGAAGCAATATTAGAATCATCTTTTTCAGACTCTTTTTTACTAATATAGCTCCATCTCAATTGCTTGAGTAATTGGCTTGAGATAACAAAAAAAGAAAGCGCTTCTTGTCTTCCTTGTCCTGACTCCTCAATTAAGTAATCTACAAGAATTGTATATCTTTCGAAATGGTTGATGTAATCTTCATCAAGAAAATAAGTATTTTGGTCTATGTGATAGATTAACTGTGGTAGATGTTTTTGTTTCTTTTTGACAAATTGAAATGATAATTCGAGTGCGTCCAAGAAAAATATCGGACTTTTAAAAAAGTATGATAGTAGGTCTAAATGTTTTTCTCTTTTATGTGTATTGGCAAAATCATTAGTTACATATTTCGTTATTAGTTCATCTGCTGTTACAGTATCTAATAAGCTAATCCGTTCTTCTATATATATTATACAATCATCAGGCAAAAATTCCCAAGCGAAATTATAAAAGCGAAATGCTTTTTTTTCATCTAATTTAATAGTTGACCAATAAGAGCTAAGTGTAGGCTTAATTTCTTTAATTATAGCTTCTTTTCCAAAATTTTGATACATTGGGTAAACGGTGTCCTTAAATCGGTATTCTAGTTGGTCGAAATAATTGTTCCAAAGGGATGCAAACGATAGTAATTTGTCTTTAATAAAAACTTTATAGAAAAAGTAAGTAGAGAGGTTTTGTTCGCCAATTCTGACGTGCTCATAATTCAACTCAACCAAATCCAAGCTGTGCAACGTATCAAAAGCATCTCTTAACTCATCACTAGAAATTGAAAAGGAAATTGCAACTGAATTTAGCAACTCAATATCATCATATGGTAGCGTGTAAAAAAAGGATATAATACCTAATGCCTTTAGTACGCGCTTATTTTTAAAAGCATTTTCATCACTTATGAACGTTTCGAAGTACTGCTCGAACAAATCCGTAACATTATTCAGAGATTCAAGCTTATTTGTTTCTCTTGCAATTATAGCCATCATCACAGCTAAACGTGCATTACCTTTTGCGATATCATAAATTTTAAGTTGGTATTTTCCATGCCGCACTTCAAAAGGTTCTTGTTCTATTATAGCTTTAATCTCTTCATAATCAAATCCGGAAATTTTCACGATGGAATTTTTATATCCACTCATCCAATCACGGACATTATCTAGAGCATAATCACGAACAGTTAAAATAAGTTTAAGTTTACCACGATTTAAACTTCTATAAAAACTTAAAATTTGATCGAATTTATCTACTCTATTTACATCATCGACTAATAATATGCTGTTATCGTCTCCTTCAAAATAGGCTCCCAAATCACCAATTAAGTCTGCTCCCTTAGGTGAAATAGCGAATCCATTATAATCTAAATGGGATTCAATGAATTTATAAATTGATTGTAAAGCTAATTTTGTTTTACCCACACCAGCTGGGCCAGAAATAATAACAATATCATTATCTACTAGTTTATCTCTAACATTTTTAAGTTCTACATCTCGATGCAGAAACACACCCGCCAATGGTGTTGCTAGCTTCTGCTTTCCATTATCATATTCTTCTACAAATTTTTCTAATGAAACAATTTGACCTGTATCAAGTGGAATACCTAAATAGTCTTTTGCTAGGTTTTTATGATGAAAAAAGATTTCAGTTGCTAATCTCTCAAGATTGTAATGCCCTGGAACTGTACCCGAAATTTCGACAGCTTCTTTATTTACTTCTTCAATCTCCGCAGGTTTTAAATTTGAATTGTAACATAAAATAATATCTTGAATTTTGTCTTTAGGTATCTTTGTATTCTCAAAATCTAAACAATCAGAAATATCTTTTTTTAGTTTATCTATGAGTTTTTTTCCTTTGTGTTCAGTTGTTGTGGATTCAATAAATAGATATCTTCCGTTTAGCATTTGAATAAATGAATCTGGTCTACCTCTAGTAGTTTTCTGCTTTATGTCATGAGCTCCTGTACGTGAATACGCTTTATAATCGTGATTTCGCAAACTTAAAAAGGAATCACAGAGCTCTTGAAATTCAGTTTCATTAAAATTTTTAAGCCTTTCTTTTATGGTAGATAGTTGATTCATTTATTATTTTGTAGCTGTCTATTATAATAACTAATTAAAACTTGAATATAATAAAACTTACAAGAACAACAGTCTTTTCTAACTAGCCCTTTACCTTAAGGTTTAGACACCTTTAACTTCTTCACTTTTCTCAATCGCTCCAACTCAAAAATCAAAGCTAAATGTTACGCACTATCTATCTCTAAACCCAGCAAATCTGCCAGAACCATAAAAATTATCATTAGAAAAGTCTGTTTTTAATAGTAGTAGATTATCATCGGTTTTAGTGGCTCTTAGTTTGGCTACCATTTTAGGAGGTTCCCTATACCCTACTCTGGTTTATAAGATTCTCGATACATCCCGACGAAAAAGTCGGGACACTCGAACTGACGCAAAGGTTCTCGATACATTACTTTATTCTACGTTATACTTCGAATTAAGAAACACTCGAACTGACATTGGTCCTCGATACATTCTGAAAGAGTTGGGACACTCAAACTAACGTCATTGAAAACAAGTTGAAATATCTAAATCATCAGAGTAACTTTACATGTGTAGTTGAGAGGTTTATTATAAAGTCTTTCAGAAAAATGACGTAATTTGTATGTAATGTTTGTCGGTCTTTAGAAAACGATTATCTTCACTATTACGCTATACTTTGTACCATGACCAACCCTATTACCTCCATAAACGTCGTCGATTTAGACGGTGTTCCTGTAGATTTGATGCAAGCCTATAAACACAAGATTCTGTTGCTAATTATTTATAATAATGATTGTTTAGGCTGCACAGGTCGCGCTATTCCCTTGGCTTATGAGTTTCAACAGACCTATCCAAACATACAAGTTGTAGGGATTCATGCTGATTTTCCGGGTAGAATAGGAACCAAAGCTAATATCAAAAGTATTTTTACTAGTGGCGATATTCCGTTTCCTATTTATATAGATAAGAATCGTCAAGTATTTGATCAATTTCAATCTGAAGGGACACCACAATGGGTTTTAATTTCTGAGGATGGTGTGCTGTTTCGTTCTATTTTTGGTTCTCAAGCCAATGCTAAAAACCGTTTGTTTTATGCTTTAGAAAGTCTTGTAGAAAAATGATATTGAATTGTATTGTTTTAGCCAAAATAATATGAGGCCAGGCTAAGCATTTAAACCCCGTTTTTATTATGATGATTGGATTTATAGAGCCTATTAAGATGATGTATAGTATAGTTTGTGATCTGTTTTTTAGAAGGTTCTCGATACATCCCTACGAAAAGGTCGGGACACTCGAACTGACATTAGGGGTTTTGATTTGTTGTTGTGGGAAAGATTAGGATGGTTGAACTTGCTAGGTTCTCGATACATCCCGACTAAAAGGTCGGGGCACTCGAACTGACATTAGGGGTTTTGATGTGTTATTGTGGGAAAGATTAGGATGGTTGAACTTGCTTGGTTCTCGATACATCTCGACGAAATAATCGGGACACTCGAACTGACATTAGGGGTTTTGATGTGTTATTGTGGGAAAGATTAGGATGGTTGAACTTGCTTGGTTCTCGATACATTTATTAATTCTTCGTTGCACTTCGAATTAAGAAACACTCGAACTGACATTAGGGGTTTTAATGCTCTATTGCGGGAAGGATTGGGACACTCGAACTGACATTTGGTGTTCAATTGGGTAAACCTTAGAACTCAGTTTTTTTTTACAATAACCGGTAATTGCTTACATAAAAACATTCTGTTAAATTTCTTATAAAGAATGCTTTAGACTACGTTACTTGTGTTGTGACTTTAGACATCATAATTTTCTTAACCCATTGTTTGACTTCCGATTCTATTCTTATAAAATAGACACCATTAGCTTGGTTTTGAAAATTATCAGTCACCTCATCTAATGTCTTTAGTTTATTGCCTTCACTTGCCATATCGACATTAAAGGAGACTTTGAAACCTGCACCAAAAGGATTGCACCCATTAAAAGGTTAAGATTTATTAAAACGGCTTGTTATATAAATCTAGTCTCAATATCACCTAAGAATTATGTTAAGCTTAACAGTGTTAAATTTTTAAAACAAGTAACTTTGTAGTCACCATCATAGTGAAGTCCAAATCTTCAATCATTTCTAAAAAATCTTCAATTATGAAACAAACAATTGTAATACTCGCAGCCCTATTATTAAGTACAACGTCTTATGCCCAATTTCAAGTTTCGGCCAGTGGTGGCTATGCCATAGGCAGCGCCGGAATGAAACTAGGTGAAACCCAAACTTCTGGTGGTATAGAAAATTCTTATGGAAGTTATGGGGAAGGTTTAAATACCCAATTACGAGGTACTTATTTTTTTAATGACAGTTTTGGTTTAGATTTAAGTTTAGGGTATTTGCATGGCTCTGACCAAACGGTATCTAAGGTAAGTTTAACCGGATTTGATGTCGATGCTATTGCTAGAGCACGCGCTTTTGGAGCTGCAGCTTCTGTTGTTTATAAATTTAACACCAATGTTTACGCACGTCTTGGTGCGCTTGTGAAATTGGGAGGTAAAACAGAAGCCGTTGTATATCAGAAAGCTACATTTTCGCAGGCTGAAGCCGATGCGATTGGTGTGCCATTAGGATCGTATTCTGAAACTAATTATGTAGAAGATTATCACGGTCAGTTTCCTTTAGGTTTTGTTGCTGCTTTAGGCTATGAATATCCGATTAACACTAATTTTAGTGTTTTTGCAGAAGCTGAATACTATGGTATCAGTTTAAAACGAAAGGATTCTGAAATCACAGAATTTAATACCAATGTTGTTTTACCAGATGGAACGGTTGCTGTAGAAGGGCTTTATACTTTAAATAATTTACCGAATGGGACTAATAAAACGACCACTTATGTGGATGAATTGCCTAGCGATAATACGGATACGTCTAAGGAATTAGCGGTAAAAGTGCCGTATTCTTCCTTCGGAATTAATTTTGGTGTGATTTATAAATTTAAGAAAGCACCTGCAACTACCGCCAGATAATTTAGATATTCCATAACTTATAAGTTTACTAAACTCCTATTGTATAGATAGGAGTTTTTTATGGGTTTTTGAAAGGAAATAATATATAATCCATGCGATTGGTTTACTAGATTTTGAATGGCTTGTCTCGTGATGGATTCTATTATTTCTTTCTCTTCTTTTGTCTCCATACGAGATAGAATATAACAATGAGAATTGGTAAAATGATGTATACAATAATATCAAAAGGTCTAGAGATATCTATGGCAGTGTTTTCACCAGGATTTGGTGTGCCTTGAGGAATTTGTGCGCTTAATAATTGAATGGTAGTTTGCATCGTTTTTGTGATTATAGGTTGATGGTTTAAGTTAATGAATTTTAAGAGAGTTCTATTAATTGTGGTTTTAAAACTTCGTTAAAATTGTATATAGGAACACCAAACCTAATTTCTAAAAACACAGATGATCGTTCCTTAATACATTGCTTTAGATAGAATCTATGCGATTTTTAATTTGAAGCTTTTTCATAAATCAAAAAGGAGACTAGTTATGATAACTACCCTCCTTTTCTTCTAATCAACAATCTAATCTAATCTAATTCTCTTTTTATTCCATATCTATAATGCCCACCACTTCATAGGCTCTTGTGCCGTCGACTTGTACTTTTTCATATAGTATATTGGCATATTCGTAATAGGTTTGTCCGTCTATGGTTACTTTTTCGTAATCCTCTGGAAGCTCGTAAACGACTGTGCCTACTTCTGGATCTACCACTTCATATTCATTATTTATGTGAACATAGAAGATGCCTTGAGCGTTGTAGTAATTACGCGAATTGTAATTAATACGTTTATAGTTAACTGGTAACGTTTTTATTCTAAATCCTATTTTTGGTGCTATAACAATGTAACGCCCCCTAGATTGGGTATAATACTTATTATTTCCATAGTAGTAATTTTGACCATTATGTGTCACCACCGTTTTATTCGGTACCGATCTTACAGATACCACTTTCTTAGTCGGTTTTTTGTAGGTGACTTTTGTGCTCGATACTCTCCTTGTTGTGGTGTTATTTGTAACCGCACTAGTTCTTTTAGCTGTCGTTGTTGTAGCCGTTTTATCTCTTGTACTACTACGCTTTGTTTGTGCAGAAACTTGTGTTGCCATTCCCATCAAAACTATTGCTGGTAAAATGATTGTTTTTATAACTGTTTTCATGATTTTAAGATTTAAATGATTCAACTTTTGTCTTAATACTAAGACCTTATTTACTCTCGATAGTTTAAAGGTATTTGTATTATTTCTGAAATAAAAAGCAAATAGACGGTTGCTATAATTGTATCTACGAACACTAAAATTATATCGATATAGACATCTTAAGGTTTATACTTAGGCCATAATTATGAGTCATAAAAAAAGGCATACTAAATACATAGTACACCCTTTTCAGCTATTAAATAAACTAGGGTATTTACTTTAATAAACTTAACAAACCTGTTAATTCAGTTAGATTTAAACTTGAATTGCTATCCGTATCTAATACATTAAAATTCTCAGCAACAGAACCAATTGCCTCTGTTGAGTTTATAGCATTATCGTTATTAGTATCTAATAAACTAAAAAGACTCGTGATTTGCTGCACCGTTGAATTAGAACTTAATGAGCTTAATAACGTTGCTGCTTGAGATAGCGTTGATGTGTTAACGTCCTTTACACTATTACAGCTAAATAGTGTAGCAACCACAGTTACTGATAGTATTGTTCTTTTCATGTTTCTAAGATTTCTTTCTATTGGTGGTGCAAATGTAATTTTACTCAATGGTATTGCGAAAAAGAATATACAAACCCAATTTATTTACCGCTTAATTGGATTATTCTATAGACGAAACAGAAAAAGGATTTCTTTTTATAAGGAGTTGTTATTTATGAATTCTAAGAACTTTGATTTGTATTGTTCAGACACTGTAATCCGCTGTTGATTGATAATAATCTGACTGCGTTCAATAACATCTATATTATTTAAGGACACAATAAAAGAGCGGTGCACGCGCATAAATTGAGATTCTGGTAGTTCTTCCTCTAAGGACTTTAAACTCATTAAGGTTAAAATAGGTTTTGGATTGTCCTTTAACCATATTTTAATATAATCTTTTAAGCCTTCAAAATATAAGACATCTGCTAATTTGACTCTCAGTTGTTTGTATTCGGATTTTACGAATAAGAATTCTTTTTCTTTAGATAAGATGCTTTCTCGTTTTCCTTTTACCAATTCAAACCAGGTATTGGCTTTGTTGGCTGCAGCTAAAAACTCAGCATAATCAAAAGGTTTTAGTAAATAATCTATAGCTTCGACTTTAAAACCTTCTAAGGCATAATGATCGAAGGCTGTAGTAAAAATAACACGAGTTTCTTTGGGTAGCATTTTAGAAAACTCAATACCTGTGAGATCTGGCATTTGTATGTCTAGAAAGAGTAAATCTACAGGATTGCTTTTAAGCACCTCCATCGCTTCAATCGCACTACTAAATTTGTTTTTAAGCTCTAGGAATGGTGTTTTCTCTACATAACTTTCTACTAAATTGAGCGCCATAGGCTCATCGTCTACAATACTACAGGTGATTTTTATACTACTCATAAGTTATGTTTATATATTAAAAAGCGGAAATCGATTGGATGACTAAAGTTTAGTTTACAGTGTACCTAACAAGCACCTCATTATCTAAAATAACATTAGTAGACCATATAAATTGAGCATCTGCTTCGCTATCATCAAAAATATTTGTGAAATTAGTGTAAGAAGGTTTATTATCCACACCTATAGTATTGTTTGTAAACTCGGTTGCATTAGGCCATTTGGTATCATCAAAATCTGCAGATTGCCAATGTGACGGTGTTTTCCAGTGTAAAGCATAATATGCCGTTCCATCATTAGAATCTTCTGTACTACAAGTCTCACTTAATCTTAAAGTACCTTCTTCGCTGGCACAAGATAAATCTCTTAAAGGTGCTGTATAAAAAGTTTGAGCTTTCCAATCAGCATTTGTTGTTGCTATTATTTCACCTTTAGCATCTTTAAAAACAGCTACCATACCACCATCGCCAGGATGAAACGCTTGTCCTCTATTAGCCTCAGACCCTAAGCCACTATTTTCTTCCCAATCGACCAATTTCATAGCTATGGTAAAAGGAGTGTTTACCTTAAACCTAACAATATTAGAATTAAACTGTGTAAACGGGACATTGTCTTTACCTACAGGTGTTCCATTAATGTACATTTCAAAATAGTTGTCAGCAAATACATAGGCCGTAACTATTTCTCCATCGGCATCAACTTCAATAATATCTGTGCCGTCTAAAGCAGCTAAAGCTTCATCTGCAGAACCATATTCCACTTTTGTACAAGGATTAAACAAATCTGAAGCCATAGGAAAACTGTCATCAGTGAAATTAACCTTAGCAGGAACCGTCCATTTACTACCATCTGTAGCAGTAGAAAAACCAATTGGCGCTTCTCTACCTCTATCGCATTCAAATATGTTTTTAGTTACCACTGTTGCTGGTCCTTGAGATACAGATGCTGTACCTTTATAAACTTCTGAATTTTTGGGTGTTGCTTTTTTAGCGTTTTCACCATTTTTACAAGCTGTTATTGTTAAGCAGGCTAAAACAACTATTAGTGTTGTATTCTTTAAGTTTATCATTTTATGATTGTTTTTAATTTGAGTCTATAAATGTTAAAGTTGTTCTATCAATAATGTTTACGGTGTCTAATGCATTCATAAACACATTGTAATTTACATCTAGACTGTGCTTTTTAGGCAACGTAGCAGGAGTTTCAGATAAAGCATAAAGCGCTATAGTGTATTCATGTTTGCCTTTTCCACGAGAACAAGGTGAAGTATAAGAGATTGCTGTTCCGTCTTTATTTCCGCCCATAAACCAATGTCCTTTAGAAGCCATTTTGTATGGTACTTCTGTTGTTTTAGGATCGATACCCCATAATAACAGATATGAATTGATTTCTGTCTTATTATCTTTCTTCGGATAATGGTACATTACAACGGCTAAAGATTTAGTCCCATCAGGTACGTTTTGCCACGAAAGCGGTATGGAGTTTTCAACATCATTAACCTTCTCTTCACATTTGTAAGCCTCTAATAAAACACCATTTTCTATCGCAATACTCGATAGTTTAAAATCGGAATGTATGGTTTTAAAATCATCATGATTCACTTCAGTAATCACTTTATTATTGTTTTCACAAGACATCAAACCAATAAAAAGTATGGGCACTATAAATTTTGAATATTTCACTTTCCTCTTGGTTTATAGGTTTCTACTCGTGCTGTACCATCAGGATTTATAAATTGATAGCTATAATTATCTTCACTATCCCAACTATAATTTATAATATATTCTTTTGAATCTAAACGATATGTTAGTGCATATAAATTCTCTCCTAAAGTTTTAAAATCAATGATCTCTGCACCTCGTAACGGTGTTAATGCTGGTCGTAACTCTTGTGTTCTAGGTTGCGGATACACCTGATTTTCTGGTGCTTTTGTTTTAGGGTCTATTATCACTTCACCTCTCATACCTGCAATAAAATAAGGATATTCTTTAATAGTATGGTATTGATATGAGCCATCAGAGTTTGTTTTTCCTAAATAGGCATCTAATGAATCAGTTGTTTCTCCGTAAACAGGAAAACCATCTACAGCGTAGGCCACTGGGTTGCCCTCACCTACTTGATCTTGCAAGTGTAATGGTGGTAAATGGTAATGATAATCGTCTGCGCGTCCACAATGCCCTCCCCAATTGTCTAATTCGCCAATAGCATTAGCATCTTCACCTCTATTATTTAAAGGGTTAAAAATGGGAATTCCATTTACAGCTACAGCAATGGCACCTTTTAGTAAATTGGTTTTTGTAGATAGCGGATGCTCAGCCATTTTTGGATGCGTAGGAATAGCCCAACTATTATCACCCGTGTAATTTTGATTGATAGGAACTTGTTGCTGCCAGTTTGTGATACCAACCATCATATCATGATCTGGTAATCCATTTGATGAAACATATAGATAGTTGTCATCTGAATGTGTAGTCACTCCTTCAAATTTCTCAAAAAAGGTTTGCATCACCGAAACGTTATTTTGTTGTACTTGCTGAGTATTTGTTTTAGCGTTATTGGTATTCTTGCACGATACCATAAAAATAACGCCTAAACCAAGTACTCCGTACGTTAAGTACATTACCTTTTTTCGTTTAATTAGTTTATAAACTGAAAAGCACAAAAGAAAAACACCTAAACCAATCAGTGCGCCATTAATATTTGATATGGATTGAGAGTTGGTTTCAATAGTAGTACTACTATTTAAAGCATGGATTAATTCACTTTTGGTTTTAATAAATTTTTGATCTGCTTCTGTAAAGTCTGAAATTTGAAAAGTTTGAATAGCATGGTTGTTATCCATAAGCCAAACTTCATCATTTTCATATTTAATAAAATCGGCCTTGATTATTTCATTTGTAGTTGTTAATTCCCATTGCTTTAAAGGAGTTCCATGTCCACCTTCATGTGCATAAAGGTTGCTATTCAGTATTAAAAAACAGATAATTATAAGCGTATTTTTCATGAGTACAATTTTCTATTCGTTGTATTAACTATTTTAGTTGATTTCAATTTCTAAAGTGACTAAAAACCGATCATTTTTTATAATAGTTTTAAAGCTGAATTTATCTGGGTATAACAATTCTAGTCGTTTTTCTAAATTTTGAAGCCCGATACCAGAACCACTTTTATCATCTGTTTTCTTTGGGAAATTATTGTTTTCAACTGAGAATAAAACGGTATTACTATCGCACGTCATGTTAATGTCAATATTACTTGTTTTAGTCGCAGAGACACCATGTTTAAATGCATTTTCGATTAAGGAAATAAATAACAACGGAGCAATTTGAATGCCAGTTTCTTTGACAGGAAAGCTATAACTCACAGATGTTTTGTCTGACACCCTTAACTTCATTAGATCGATATACTTTTTAAGAAAGTCAATTTCCTTAGTTAATGGTACAACTTCTAAATTGGTTTCGTACAACATATAACGCATCAGTTTGCTTAAACTGTGTATAGACGATTTGGCTTGGTCTGGTGAAATATCAACTAAAGAATAAATATTGTTTAAGGAGTTAAAAAAGAAATGCGGTTGTAATTGGTAATGTAAATGCTGTAACTCGGACTTTAACTTTACATGCATTGCTTCTTTACGTTCCGCTTCGGTTTTATTCCATCGTTTCGTTGTTTTTAAAGCAATTGAAAATAACAGTGGTGCCATATATGACAAGACCTGTATGTAGATGGCCATTTTAAATGGTGGCGCAGTTCTATTCGTATTTTCAAGACGTTTTTTTATAATCTCTTGAAAGAAGTTATCTTCAATATACTCTTTTAAAAACAAGAAAAAGGCAATCATTGCTGCATTTATAACTATAAACTGCAGCATTTTTTTAGGGAACAAAAAGCGATCTACTAGGACAAAGTAATTGAAGTAGAAGATGATGACAGAAAATACTAAAGGAATCCAGAAATGCGCTTTAACTCTATCTAACTCTTGTTCTTGACCATACGACAGCAAGTAAGGTAAACTAAATAGTGTTAACCAAACGAGCAGGTGTAAAAGGGCTGTAATTGTTTTATTCTTGTACATAATCTATTATTCGTAGCGTAAAGCGGTTATTGGATCTAAAGCCGATGCTTTTCTTGCAGGATACCATCCGAAAAAGATACCTGTTACAGCACAAACTGCAAAAGAAATTACAATGGAATACACTGCCACACTTGTAGGCCAATTTAAGAATTTTTCGATGAACACGGTGGCTCCGAGTCCTAATATGACTCCCAAGACACCACCTGTGATACTAATTAGGATGGCTTCGATTAAAAACTGCATTAAAATATCGGATCCTTTACCGCCTACTGCCATACGTAAACCAATCTCTTTAGTACGCTCTTTTACAGAAACATACATGATGTTCATAATGCCAATACCTCCAATTAATAATGAGATACTTGCTACTGCGACCAATAGAATAGTTAACATTTCGCTGGTAGAACTAAACGTTGAAATTAATTCCTCCATAGAACGCACCGTGAAATCATCTTCATCACTAGCCGTTAATTTATGTTGCTCTCGCAAAATATTAGATACTTCTAAAACGGCGTCTGGCGCTTCTTCTTCACTAACAGCAGAAGCCATAATTTGATTTAAATGGTCGATAGCTAAAATACGTTTTTGAACTGTTGTATATGGTGCAATAACGACATCATCTTGATCTTGACCAAAGGTGTTTTCCCCTTTTTCTTCTAGAACACCAATCACTTTAAACGGAATATTATTAAAACGAATCATTTGTCCGACCGGATCTTGACCGTCAGGAAACACATTGTCTACAACAGTTTGCCCAATTACAGCGACTTTTGAAGCCGAATAAACGTCAGCATCTGTAAACATGCTTCCGCTCTGTAAATCGACCACTTTAATGTTTAAATATTCAGGATTTACACCATAAATAGATGATGGCCAGTTATTAGAGCCGTTTATAACTTGTCCTCTACCGTCAACAACAGGAGAACTATAACTTAATAGCGTTGCACTTTCTTTAACAGCCTCAAAATCGCTTAAAGTAAGCGACTCCATAACACTGGCTTCTTGTCTTACACCTCCACGAACATCAGCTCCGGCTTTGATGGTAATCATGTTAGATCCCATGGCGGAAATGTTGGTACGAATACTTTCCTTAGAGCCTTCTCCTATAGCCAACATGGCAATTACAGATGCGACACCAATGATAATGCCTAGCATCGTTAATAAGGTTCTTGTTTTATTAAGAATGATAGCTTTTGTTGCGATTTTTAATAAATTTAATAGTCTCATCTGTTTATATTTATTATTTTTTTTAAGGTCAAATGGAATGCCACAATTACATAAAAGTTTATATAAGGATTTTGATATGGCATTTTATGATTAATCGTCTTGTTTAGGTAATTTGGCTAACTCGTTTGCTGCAGATTGTACTTTATGATTGTTGTAATCTTGCATCACTTCTCCATCTTTTAATACAATAGTCCTGCTGCTAAAGGTGGCAATGTCTGGCTCGTGTGTAACAAACGTGATGGTAATACCTTGTTTGTTTAACTCTTGAAATAAGGCCATAATCTCATAAGAGGTCCGTGTATCTAAGTTTCCTGTAGCTTCATCTGCTAATATCATTACTGGGTTATTCACTAAAGATCTCGCAATGGCTACACGCTGTTGTTGTCCACCCGAAAGCTGAGAAGGTGTATGATGTAAACGGTCACCTAATCCTACTTTTTCTAAAGCTTCAATGGCGCGTTTTCTGCGTTCTTCTGTAGATACTTTACTATTGTATAGTAATGGTAATTCTACGTTTTCGATAGCCGATGTTCTTGCTAATAGGTTATAAGATTGAAAAATGAACCCAATCTTTTCATTTCTGATGGTTGCTAATTCATTTCTGCTGAGGTCTTTTACACGTACACCATCAATTTCATAAGTTCCTGAAGTTGGTTGATCTAAGCACCCTAAAATATTCAGCATCGTACTTTTACCCGATCCACTCGATCCCATAATGGTCACAAATTCTCCTTCTTTAATGTCAAACGAAATACCTTTTAACGCATGAACCGTTTCGGTGCCCATGGTAAACTCTCGTTTTAAATCTTCAATTTTTATGATTGCTTTACTCATGATTCTTTATTTTTTCTTACCTCCTGGACGTTGCGGCATAAAAGGACTTTCGCTTTTAGCCGCCGTACTCGCTTCTGATTTTGCTACTTCTTTTAAACTGTAAACGAGTTGATCTCCTTTAGAAATTCCGCTAACGATCTGCACATTCACCCCATCACTAGCTCCAAGCGTTACAGTTTTGGGTATAATAGATCCATTGCTTCCTAATATCCAAAGTGTCGTTCCTTCTTTAGATAGGTCGCTATTATTAGCTGCCAATTGGTGCTGTGCATTATATGTTGCTAGGGTTTCTGCTTCCGGCTTAAAGTTGATGGCTTTGGCTTCTGCTGTTAATACATCATTCAATTCTAAAGTATAAATAGAGATGGTTGCTGTTAATCCTGGCTTAAGTTTTAAGTCAGGGTTATCTGCTTTAATTACAACCGTATAGGTTACTACATTTGAAGTAACCGTTGGATCCAATCTTACTTGTGTCACAACCCCTTCAAAGGTCTCACCGATGTAAGCATCTACCGTAAATTCTACACGTTGTCCTTCGGTTACTTGTCCGATGTCAGCTTCATCCACATCCGCTTCCACTTGCATTTCTTTTAAGTCTTGTGCGATGGTAAATAAGGTCGGTGTGCTCAAACTTGCCGCAACGGTTTGTCCTTCGTCAATAGCTCTAGATAATACCACACCATCAATTGGTGAGTAAATATTAGCATACTCTAAATTGGTTCGGGCTTGTTGTAAGTCAGAATAGCGTTGTGTTACAGTACCTACTGCAGTTTGATAATTGAATTCTGCATCATCAAAATCAGATTTACTAATCACTTGATTGTCAAACAATGTTTTTTGTCTGTCGTAAATGGTTTTCGTATAATTTCTTTGGCTTAGCGCATTATCATAAGCTGCTTGTACTTGGGTTTTAGCTGCATTAAGATTGGTTTTATCTAATTCAGCAATCAATTGCCCTTCTGTAACCACACTGTTATAGTCTACATATATTTTTTCTACCACACCCGATACTTGTGTTCCCACTTCTACTTGTGTAATAGGCTCCATGGTTCCGGTTGCAGTCACCATCGTAGTGACGTTTGCTTGTTTTGCTACTATGGTTTTAGCTTCGATGACCATAGCATCGTCTCCTTTTAGAAACGTGTAGCTTGCAAAGGCTAATGCCAGGACTACAATGCTGGCTATGATTATGGTTTTTTATTTTTTTCATGATTGTTTTAAATTAAAGGTTAATAGAGTTTCCTTGATAAAATTGTAATAATTGATGGTATAGAATGCTTAAGTACTTTGCTTGTAAATAGTTTTGTTGGGCATTGGTATAGGTGTTTTGACTAATTACTAAATCGGTAGTGCTTAAACCTCCTAGTTCATATTTTTTCTGCGCTAGATTATAAGATTGTTCTGCCGCTGTTTGCGATGCTCCTGCTGCAACCAATTGTTCTTGTGCTGATACTGCATTTTGATACGCGGTTTCCACTTTCTTGTATACCGTCTTCTCGGTCAGTTGCTGATTAATCTGTGCTTTTTCAATATTAATCTGTGCCGATTGTACCGCTGCTTTTGTTTGGTTTCTGTTAAAAATGGGAATGTTTAAAGACAGTCCGACACGTTGATTAAAATTCACATTAAATTGATCTGAGAAGTTATTATCATTGACACTTGTAAATCCAGAACCCAAACTACTCACTAGCGATAAAGTTGGTAAAAACGCTCCTTTAGCAATGTCTAAACCTTTTTCGCTTACCTCTACTCCAATTCTACTCGCGTTAATTTCTGGCAGAATCCCAAGAGCTTTATTATAGATGGCCACTTTATCGAGTTCTAACATGATGTACTCGGTATCTGTAGTTAAGGTTTCAATCTCTATATCTTGTGTAGGATCTAGCTCTAATAATTGTTTTAGGGCTATAATGTATTGTTGATAGTTGTTTTTAGCCGTGATGACAGCATATTTGTTTGTTGCCGTTTGACTCTGCGCTTCTGTGTAATCGCTTAAGGCAATAGTACCAGCATCTAATCTTGCTTTAGCACGCTCCACTTCTTTTTCTGATGCTGCAACATTGTTTTCGGCGATAGTAACTGCTTCTTTAGCATAGAGAATTTGTAAATAATTTTCTAAGATGCTTAGAATAATGTTGTTCTTCGTTTCTTCTTCGAGAAACACACTTTGATTTAATAATAATTCGTTCTGTGCAATTTGATTAGTAATCTGGTTGCCCTGAAACAAAGTCATAGAACTATTAAGGCTGACGTTAGTACTGTAAATTTGATCCGTAACATAATCGCTTGTAATCGGGTCAATAGAATTTCCGTTAGAAAATGTTTCAGAAGCTGTACCGTATAGGTTTGGGAGTCTAGATGATTTTGCCTTGCTGTAATCTACAGCTGCTTGGTCATAATTTAAAGCCGCATCCTTTATGGTGATATTGTTCTCTAAAGCATACTGAAAACACTCCTCTAAAGTCCAAAGTTTTGATGTTTCAGAATTAGTCTCTTGCGAAAAGATCAGCTGAGTTACTAGCAGTGTTATGATTATAAAAAGATGTTTCATTTTTCCGTGTATTTAATTTTACACTACAAATATGAAACACTATCTTATCTTAAAATAAAGCGATAGACGTTTGCGCTAATTCGCTATATGAATTGTGAGATTTTATCGATGAGATTTTTTTAGATTTAACTGCAATTGATGCAATTGTTTAATTTACAATTCTACGCTTCTTAAACTTGATTGTGTATTGCTTTAAGCAGACGTTATTTTTAATGCCTTTATTTTATTGCCATTGCGTTCACCATATTAAATAACATCAATAACCTTTTCTAATATATAATGTGTTGCTGTGACCACTATAGCTAAACTAATAAGTATGAGTAAGCGAATGCGCGTTGCGTTTGTATTGTTTTTAAGTTTTTTATAGGTATACAATACATCAATTAAAATGTACAGTACTGCGATAATACAACCCAAGATGAGACTAGCGTAAACAAATGCCAAATCATAAACTATATTAGAAAATTTAGCAATCCAATCCGTATCTTTTGATTTAGGCCCTAAAATAATTCGCATGTAGGCAAAGGCAAACAATAAGGCTATACCGGTGGTAATACTATAATTTAGAATACGTTTTAAAATTCTCATAAGTAAATTTAGTATTGTGCAGCTTATCTAAAATTCATTGTTTTAATTTGTTTAAGTCTGTCAGAATTTTCATGAAATAGTAAGACATTTATACAAGATTAAATATAAAGTAATTATCAGCTCTAGTCCGTAAATGTTAAAAAATTAAAGTAGTTGTATTCAAAACAATAGAAAATAGGGAATCTTTATACGAAGAAGTTAAAACGATAAGCGATGCGTTTTAATTTATAAGTTTATGTTTCTATAGGACCTCATAACGGATCGTCTATAAATTAATGGCACTTAATTGTTGTGTTTTGACAATAAAAAAACCTGCCAAAGAGCAGGTTTTTTTATAATTAGTTTCTACATATGTAAGACGTTACATTAATTAGTCTTCGCTATTATAAAATAGATAGTTATGTAAATGAAGCGTTAGTAATTTTAATTCAATTCTTGCATAATTTCAGCAAATAATTCATAAGATCTAATCCTGTCATTGATATCATAAATATGAGTGACAGCAATAAGTTCGTCAACTTTAGATTGTTCTAAAAACTCCTTAACCTGAGTTTTAACCGTGGCTTTACTTCCTATAAAAGAATATTTCAGCATTTGATGCACCTGAGGATTTCTCATAATATCCCGTAAATCTTCCGTCATGTCTGTTGGTGGCTGCACATTAGCACGTCTACCTGTAAATATGCCAACTATCATTCGGATTAATGAGGTCGATAAGCGTTCGGCTTCTTCATCTGTATCGGCAACAATAATATTAACACCAGCCATTACATAAGGCTGCTCTAAAGTTTCAGAAGGCTGAAATTTGCTTCGGTAAATACTGATAGCATCCCATAAATGCGTTGTTGCAAAATGACTCGCAAAAGCATAAGGCAAGCCTTTTTTTGCTGCCAAATGTGCACTATCTGTACTAGAACCTAGAATATAGATCGGTACATCTATGCCTTCAGCTACTGTTGCACGGACTTTAGCATCTTCATTTTCTGTAGAAAAATAAGTTTGTATCTTTTCTACTTCATCAGGAAATGAATGTGCCGCTTTCATAAAATCTGAACGTATGGCTTGTGCCGTTTCTGGATCTGTACCTGGTGCTCTTCCTAAACCTAAATCAATACGATTAGGATATAAAGCGCCCAAAGTGCCAAATTGTTCTGCTATAATTAAAGGCGAATGGTTAGGTAACATAATACCACCAGAGCCAATACGAAGCGTATTTGTGCCTTCTGCAACATAGCCAATTAATACCGAAGTGGCACTACTCCCAATGTTAGATGCATTATGATGCTCTGCTAACCAAAAGCGTGTGTATCCATTTGTTTCAGCATGTTGCGCTAATTTAAGGACGTTATTAAAAGTTTGTTTCAATGTTAAACCTTCGGAAACTAGTGCTAGGTCTAAGATGGAGTATGCTGTAAATTTAATTTTCATAAGTAAACACAATTATTAGGATTTAGTGTTAATTATACTTCTGTTTTTTTTTTTGAATCTAAATTTGGTAAATGTAAACTAATTGATAACATCTAGTCAAAATACGAATTAGAATAATTGTGATTAATTATTCCTTTTAAATTATAAATGACCATATGCTTAAATAAGTCTTCTTTTTGGTACGATTCAAATAAATTATTTTCTTTAAACACGAGGTTGTCGATTCTGAAAAAATAAATTTTCACGACTAATTCTATATGCACCTCTTTTTTTATGTTCCCTTTATCTTGAGCTTGTTTTAATAAGTTATAGATTATAGTATTTGCTAATTCTACAACGAAAGCGTCAAATAAACGACTCGCTTTGGGATAGTACTTTTCTAAGCCAAATAGAAAAGAGGGTTTAAAGTATCTTAAATACTGAAACCCTCTTTTGTAAATTAATATAACACTCAAAACAGGATCATTACCATGACTAGCAACAATCTCATTTATATCTTCTCTATATTCATTTAGTAAACTCTCAAGACCACAAGTTATTAAGTCCTCTTTATTATCAAAAAATGTATAAATAGTCTTTTTAGAAATACCAAGTTCATTTGCTAACTCGTCTAAAGTGACGTGCTTACTACCAAATTGGGTAAACTTTTCAATTGAGCGTTTTAACAATTCTGCTTTAGTAATCATTTGACACTATTTTATCTCCATCCGCCTCCAAGTGCTTCGTATAAATCTACTATAGACACTAATTGTTGTAATTGGCTATCTATAATATTTAACTCTGCGCTTAAGGCACTTTGTCTTGCTGTTAAAAGATCTAAATAGTTAGCATAACCATTTTTAAGTAATTCTTCTGAATTGGCTTCTGCTGTACGTAAGGCTTCAACTTCGTTCTTTCTAAATTCGAATTTTTTCGTTTCAGATTCATAGGAGAATAAAGCGTTAGATACTTCACTTCCTGCAACTAATAACGTCTTTTTAAACTGAAGTAAGGCCTGCTCTTGTTGAGCAATTGCGACTTCTTTTTGAGTTCTAAGCTTACGTTGATTTAAAAGCGGTTGTGTTAATCCGCCAACAATATTCGCAAATAATGAATTGGCGCTAAATAAATCGTCTAACTCTAAACTTTGTAATCCGCCAGCTGCCGTTAAGGTTAAAGATGGATATAAGTTGCTATTTGCTACATTAGTCAGTTCAAAAGATTGAATTAAGCTATATTCAGCAGCCATAACATCTGGCCTGTTGCTCAATAAAGTCGCTGGTACACCCAGTTTTATGTCTTGCTCAATTTCTTGAATATCTAAACTGTTACGCTCAAAATCTTGTCCAGATTTACCCAATAAAATACTTAACGTATTCTCTGTTTTAAAAATAGCAGTTTCAATATCTACTTGTAATGCTTTTGCATTATTGTATTGCGCGATGTTTTGATCTACTGCCACTTGTGTCACCTGACCTGCATCTTTTAATGCTTTTATAGTTTCTACACCACTTTCTCTCGTTGCTATAGTTTGCTTAGTCACTTCTAACTGTGCGTCTAAAGCAATTAAACTGTAGTAGGTATTTGCAATGCTAGAAATAAGCTGTGTTTTTACAGCTTGATGTCCTGCTACGCTTTGTAAATAACCAGCTTGTGTTGCTCTTTTATTGCTTCGGATTTTTCCCCAGATATCAGCTTCCCAAGATAAGTTCGCTGTAATATCGAATTGATCTGTAGACCTATCACTTAAGAATGCACCAAATTGGGTGTTCTTAGATAATTCTTGATGCGTCCAGTTGGTACCCACATTTACAGATGGTAAATAACCTGCTTTTCCTTGTTTGGCATAGGCTTCTGCCGCTACCATTTGCTGAATCGCCATACGAACGTCCATATTATTTTGTAGACCTTCTTCAATATATTGTTGAAGGTATTGATCTGTAAATAATGTTTTCCAAGATACATCTGCCATAGATATACTATCTGTTGGCAGATTATCTGTTCGGTATAATGTTTCAGTTTCCGCTTCTAATTCCGGTCTTACATAATCTTGCGCCACAAAACAACTTTGTAATGTGATGGCAACAATTAGTAATAATGATCCTTTACTAAAATTTCTATGTTTTATAATTGATGTCATAGTTTTTAATCTTCAATAGTTTGTATTGCTGGTTTACTTGAAACTTTTTCTTGTAACCACTGAAATAATATAAATAAGATAGGAATTACAAATACTCCTAAAATGGTTCCAATTAACATACCTCCTGCTGCACCTGTTCCTATTGAGTTGTTTCCTTCTGCTCCAACTCCACTTGCAAGTACTAATGGCATCAATCCTAAAATAAAGGCGAAAGATGTCATTAAAATTGGACGTAAACGTGCTTTTGCTCCATGAATTGCAGCGTCTACAATAGTCTCACCATTCTTTCGTCGTTGTAGCGCAAACTCCACAATAAGTATGGCATTTTTAGCTAATAAACCAATAAGCATAATTAAAGCAATTTGGAAATAAATGTTATTTTCTAAGCCTAAGAATTTTGTACTTATATAAGCTCCAAATACACCAAATGGTAAGGATAATACCACTGCAAATGGTAATAAATAACTCTCGTATTGCGCACTTAATAAGAAATACACAAATAGAATACTTAGTATAAATATAAACGTCGTTTGGTTACCAGCATTGACCTCTTCACGTGTTAAACCAGAATAAGATACCGTATAATTACTAGGTAGTTTAGCCACTTCTTCTTCAATTACTTTAATGGCATCACCTGTACTAAAACCATCGTTAGTAGCACCTGTTATTGTCGTTGAATTAAATAGGTTAAAACGCGTTACCGATTGTGGACCATACACACGCTTTAAGTTTACAAACTGTGTAATTGGTGTCATTTCACCAGAATCAGTTCTCACATACATACTATTTAAAGCACTTTCATCTGCTCTATCTTCTGGTAATGCTTGTATATAAACTCTAAATTGTTTTCCGAATTTAGAGAAATCTGAGGCGTAAACTCCACCGATATACCCTTGTAAAGTTGAAAAGATACTCGTTATCGAAACTCCTTTTTCTTTAGCTAGAGGCACATTAACCTCCATTTCATACTGTGGATAATTAGTGTTGAATGAAGACGTCGCATATTTAATTTCTGGACGCTGCATTAATGCCATTGTAAAGTCATTCTTCGCTTTGTCTAAATCTGCAAATTCACCTCCGAATTTATCTAATAAATTTATCTCAAAACCAGCCGAGTTACCAAAACCACGAATACTTGGTGGTGAGAAGAAAATAATATTAGCTTCTGGGATTGTTGCTGCTATACCAAATAGTTTTCCGGTAATAGCTTGTGCAGAAAGTGCGTCGTCTTTACGCTCTCCCCAATCTTCTAATTTTATAATTCCGAAACCAAAGTTACTACCAGCACCACTAATTAAACTTCGACCTTTAATAAAGTTAACACCAACGATACCTTCCATACCTTCAATTTTTTCGTATAATTGTCTTGATACGGCATCTGTTCTATCTAACGATGCTCCTGGAGGTAATTCAATATTGGCAAAAATAATACCTCTATCTTCATTAGGTACAAATCCTGTTGGCGTTGTACTAGAAGCCCAGTAAATTCCGACACCTGCAATAACTAAAAGTAATACAGACACAAATTTTCTTCTGTATAGAAAATGAAGTGATTTTCCATATCTTTCTACTGTAGCATTAAAACCACGATTAAATAAGGTATAAAAACGCTTTAAAGGACCTTTACCTTTTAATTCTTCATCCTCTTTATGTCCTTTTAATAATAGAGCACATAATGCCGGACTTAATGTTAAGGCGTTTACTGCCGAAATAAGAATTGCAATAATTAAGGTTACACCAAATTGCTCATAAAACACACCAGTTGGTCCTGTTACAAACGTTACAGGAATAAATACTGCTGCCATTACCAAGGTAATTGAGATAATCGCTCCAGAAATTTCGTTCATCGCTGTTAACGTTGCTTTTTTAGGATTGTGTTCTCCCTCATCCATTTTAGCATGGACAGCTTCTACAACAACAATGGCATCATCTACTACAATACCAATGGCGAGTACTAATGCGAATAGCGTTAATAAGTTAATGGAATACCCAAAAACATTCAAGAAAAAGAAGGTACCAATAATAGAAACGGGTACTGCAATTGCAGGAATTAAAGTAGATCTAAAATCTTGTAAGAAGATGAAAACTACTAAGAACACTAATAAAAAGGCTTCTAATAATGTGGTAATTACTTTATCAATAGAGGCATTTAAAAATAAACTAGTATCGTATGGAACAAAAATATCTAAGCCCTTTGGTAAATCTGCTTTTACCGATTCTAGAGTGGTTTTAATATTTTCAATAATTTCTCGGGCATTAGAGCCTTTGGTTTGAAAAATCCCCATAAATACAGCAGGGTTTCCTAAACTCATGGCATTAGATGAATAGGATTGTGCATCTAATTCAATAGTTGCAACATCTTTCAATCTTAAAAATTCCCCGTTTCCTAAAGCTTTAATAACAATATCACTGTATTGACTTTCGTCTTTAAAACGGCCACTATAGGTTAAAGTATATGAAAATGATTCCCCATTATTCTGTCCTAAAGACCCTGCTGCTGCTTCTAAATTTTGTTCAGCTAAAGCGTCAGAGATATCAGAAGGTATTAACCCGTATGATGCTAATTTCTCAGGGTTTAACCAAATACGCATTGCATAATCTTGTTGTGAGAATACACTAACATCTCCAACACCGCTAATACGTTGCATTGCTGGGATAACATTAATTTTTAAGTAATTCTGAATAAATGTAGCATCATAATCCTCACTTTCAGAATACATAGAAATGAACATTAATGCACTTGTTTCTTGTTTCTGAGTGGTTACACCCGTTTGAATAACCTCTTGAGGTAATAATGGATTCGCTCTAGCCACACGGTTTTGAACGTTTACAGCTGCAATATCAGCATCGATGTTTTGATCGAAATACACTGTGATTTCCGCCGCTCCTGTGTTAGAAGCTGTAGACGTAATATACGTCATACCTTCTACTCCATTGATTTGTTCTTCAATAGGAATAATAACACTTTCTAAAACGGTTTCTGCATTTGCACCTGTATAATTCGCCGTAACTTTAATTGTTGGCGGTGCAATATCTGGATACTCTTCAATAGGTAAGCTTGAAATACTAATAACTCCAAGCAACACTATAATAATAGAGATTACTGTTGAAAGCACTGGTCTTTCAATAAATGTTTTTAACATGATTACTATGTTTCTAGGTTAATTAGTTTTTAAATAAAGTAGCTATAGGTTTAATAGCCTCTTCAAAAGACGTTTCCTGAGGAGAGATCACCATACCGTTTCTTAATTTACCAATTCCGGTTATCACAATTTTATCATTAGTGTCTAAGCCAGATTCTACAACATATAGATTATCTACAGTACCTTGTACTTTTATAATTGCCGTCTCAATCTTATTATCGGCACCAAGTTTAAATATCATAATATTTCCTTGTTGCTCAAAAGTTGCGGTTTGAGGGACTACGATGGCGTCTTTATATTCTATAGGAAATTTTATTGTACCACTGTTTCCATTGGTTAAAATTTCATTAGGATTATCAAAAGCAGCTCTAATTTTTATAGTTCCAGTATTTTGGTTGACTTGCCCTGTACTGGTTTGAATTCTTCCTTTTTCAGAATATTCTTTTCCGTTGGCTAAAATCAAGCTTAAATCCGGAGAGTTTTTAATGCGTTCTGCTTTCGTCTTTCCTTCAGATCTCTGTAAATGGTTGATGTATTGCGCTTCGTTAAAACTAAAGAATGCATACACTTGATCAATCTCACTTACCGTCGTTAATGGACGTGCATCACTCGGGCTAATTAAAGCTCCTTCTCTAAAATTAATTGAACCCACATAACCGTCAATAGGACTTTTAATTGTTGCATAACCAATATTTGCAGAAACACCACTTAAGTTAGCTTTAGCCTGAGCTAAATTAGCTTTTGCTGTTTCTAATTGTACAGCACTTATAATGTTCTTTTCTACTAAAGGCACTAATTTATCAACCTCTACCTGTGCCACATTAACACGAGCTTGAGCTGCGCCAGCATCTTGACTTAAAGACTGCGTTTCTAGTCTAAATAATGTTTGTCCTTTTCGTACTCTCTGACCTTCATCAACGTATACTTTTTCAATATAACCAGATGTTTTGGCTCTTACATCACTATTTACAATACCTTCAATAGTTGCAGGATATTCTGTATGTCCTGTTACTGTCATTGTTTGTATTTGGGTCACCGGAAAAGGTGCTGGTGGAGCTTGAGATGGAGCTGCTGTAGCATTTTGCTTATCGCCACAACTGACAATAACTAAGAATAATCCTAGAATAGTATATAAATTAGTCTTTTTCATTTCGTTTACTTTAAATTTGGAATTGGTTGTTTATTAATTTTTCTCTTAAGGCTTTTACAGAAGAAGATGCTTCGTCTATAAACATGATATAATCGCTGTGAAATGTTAAATCGAACTTTTCGTCTTCATTTTCAATTTTTTCATTGTTTTGGTTTTCTTTATAATTTTTAATTTCAATATGCACTTCACGTTCTTCTTGCCAATGACTAATCATTCTGTCTACATGTTGTACTATAGTGTCTTTGTTAATTACAAAATACTTTTTACGATCTCCTGTTTTTGTGAAATACTCAATTTTGTTTAAATCTTGTAAATGATTAAGATGCGTTGAGATTGTACTCTTACTTGCGCAAAGGATACTTACCAAGTCTTCAAAAGTGGCTCCTCTTTTACCCGTAAGTATAATGTAAGACAAAATTCGCGCAGCGACAGGAGCTAATTGCTCTCTGTTCTCTAAATGAACTCCTAGTTTCTCAACTAAGCCCATTTTTTGTTGGCAGATATTTTCTTTCATTTTAAAACTATTTGCTACTGATTTGAAAATAAAATTATCAAGTTCAGTAAAATTCTGTGCAAATATATTAATAGGTTCGGAACAAGCCGAACAAAACGAAGTTAAATGATTGTTAAATAAATTAACGTGTTATAAATTGGTTTTAAGGATACTGTGTAAATAAGTAATCGCCTCAAAACTTATGACCACTTCTATATTAAGAATATATTATAATTTCTCAGTAGAATCTTGTTGAAATAAAAGGCAGTGACTTGTTGGATTTACAAGTGAATTAAGACATTAAATTGAAAGATAATTTAATCCCTTGTATAATCATACCAGTACCAATAATGGCAATAATTAAACCCATTATTTTGCCAATAACAGAGATAACGTTATTACCCACTAGTTTCACAATATTGTCACTTAATCTGAAGGTTATGTAAGCAAGTATGCTCATTAATCCAAAAATAGCTATGACTAAAATGATATGAATCGGTTCTACATTAGCAACGAAGTTCATCGCTGTAACTATAGTCCCTGGTCCTGCTAAAATAGGAATAGCTAGTGGTGATACTGCAATGTTTTCATCAACATCTACATGCTTAAGACTTTTAACATTAGACTGTTTAGATTGCAGCATTTCAAAACCTATAAAGAATATTAGGATACCACCTGTTATTTTAAATGCAGGAATACTAATATTAAATAACTCAAAAATAAATTTTCCTAGCAGTACAAAGACCGTAACAATTATAAAGGCAATGATATTTGCTCTTTTATTAATGTCATCTTTTGTTTTTTTGTTTGCACCTTGGGTTAAAGCCACAAAAACCGTCATGTTTGATATTGGGTTGGTGATGGCAAAAAAACCGGTAAATACGGTTATACAAAATGTAATTAAGTTATCCATGAGACGGAAAATTTTGATTTTCAAAAAAAACGCAAAACTAGTTCTTTATCTCTAAACTAATTTTATTTTTTAATATTTAAATCAATATTATTTATTGCGTTTCAAAAGATACAAAATTTGCTGCGTTTTATAGTAAATGGTTAATTAAATAGCGTTTCTTTTTAATATAGTAAGGGTTATATTTAATAAATTATTGATTTTTTTAGTATCCTAAGCATCAGCATGTGCTAATGAAAAATAACCTTGTTTAGTCTTTGGTTTTTTCTAAAGCTTTTTTAATATGCTCGCTATCCCACTGATTATCAAACTCTACAATACCTCTTTTAAAATCTTCATTCAAGAATTTTTCTTGTTGTTCTAATTCTTGTCGGGCTTTAAAAATATAGCTGTCGTTTCCAGGTTTCAGTTCTTTAGCTAAACGTCTAATTATCTCTTCATCATATTTAATGAAATTATGAACTTGTCTATTTAGGGTATGTTTTCTGAAGCCCATTTTACTTAATACATCTTTTGCTAGCACTAAAGAGGTTTCCAGCGACTCGCGATATATGTTTTCCATTCCTAAATTCAATAAATCGTAAGCTTCATATCTATTTTTAACACGAATCATAAGCTCAACATGTGGATATTTTTCTTTGACCATTTTAGTCACTTGCTTCGTAACACTAGGATTATCAATTGCACAAATTAGGATTTTGGCTTTGGCTATTCCGGCAGATTCTAACAAGTCTAAACGAGTGGCATCTCCATAATACACTTCAAACCCCATTTTTCTTAGGAAATCTACACGATTAGAATCTTGATCTAAAATGGTAGCCTCAACACCATGTGATCTTAAAAAACGTCCAACCGTACTCCCAAAATGCCCAAAACCTACCAAGATTATTTTTTGCGATTTTGCAATATGATCCATCGGTCGTTGTACAGATTCTTTAGTGCCAATTCTTGGAAGGATCAATCGCTCATTAATAATGCTTATAATCGGCGTGAGTGACATGGTTAGTGCTGTTATTACAAGCATCATATCCATTTGTTCTTGATTTAAAATATTCAACCCAAAAGCGAATGATAACAATACAAATGCAAATTCTCCAATTTGTGCCAATCCAAACGTCAGCAATAATTTCTGATCTAATTTCAGTTTAAAAACATAACCCGTTCCAAATAGGACAGCTGCTTTTATTACGATAATAGCTAGTAATATTCCACCAATGGTCAACGGACTTTTTGCAATAACAATAAAATTAATGGAGGCACCTACAGCCATAAAAAACAAACCTAATAGTAGGTTTTTAAAAGGTTCAAGCGTACTTTCAAGTTCGTGTTTAAATTCACTATTTGATAATACGACCCCACCTAAAAATGCGCCCAGAGCTGGACTTAAGCCCACATACTCCATCAAAAAAGAAATAGAAAACACAATTAAAAGTGCTGCTGCAATTAATAACTCTCGTACTCCTGTTTTGGCTACTTTACGCAACATGGGTACAATTAAGTATTTACCCGCAACAATGATTAAAACAACAGATAAAATAATGGCTAAGGTTTGAAAACCCATTGGTAACTTATCTAATAAATTAACATGTTCTTTATGATTATCTGCCGAAGACACAATATCTGAATGCCCCAACAAAGGCATTATTCCAAGCATCACAATAACAATAAGGTCTTGAAACAATAAAATTGAAAACGATGACGTCCCAAATGTGGTATCCATCAACCCTTTTTCCTTAATGGTTTGCATCGCAATTGCTGTAGATGATAGCGCTACAGCCATAGAAATAACCAGTGCTACTTTCCAATCATAACCCAAGGATGTAAATAAAATATAAGAGAGCAGCATTGTGCCTGCTACTTGTAAGCCACCCATTCCAAGAATGGTTTTTCTCATGTTCCAGAAGTTTTTGGGCTCAATCTCTAACCCAATTAAAAACAACATGACGACGACACCAAATTCGGCAAAATGCATAATATCCTCGCCTTCATTCCCTATAAAACCTAAAACATAAGGGCCAATTAAAACACCGGCTAACAAATAGCCTATTACCGAACTTAACCCTAATCGTTTAGCTATAGATACACATATTATGGCACCTAATAAAAATACGATGGCTTCAAAAAGTATACTTCCTGTCATATATTATTGTGGTTGTAATTGCGGAATATCATTTAAAAAAAAGCATCCATTAAAATCGTTTAGCTCAAGATTTTGTTGAAGTAAATAGATTAATTTACCATATTGAATCACATGGTTTGCTAATTGGTCATCAGTTAATGTATGTGTTCCCATGACAGCAAATGGCGGTAAATATTTCATACCACATAAATTTGCAGTTTGTTCAAATGGTCGCAAAAATTGATTAACCGTAAAACTATTTGTGCCTTCAGAACAATATACTTCTCTTGCTCCGCCTGTTGTAATCACATTTAAACATGTTTTAGATTGCAAAGCATTTCCGTTTGGACCATACGCCCAACCAAATTCTAAAACCAGATCAATCCACTGTTTCATTAATGGAGGACAACTATACCAGTAAAATGGATGATGCCAGATTATGATATCATGTGCTTCTAGTAGTCCTTTTTCTGCTTCCACATCGATATGAAAATCTGGGTAACATTCATATAAATCGTGAAAAGTAACGCCTTCAATATCTTTTATATGATTAACGAGTGCCGTATTCACCTTAGATTTTTCATATTTAGGATGGGAAAAAAGGACTAATATTTTATTCATTTGACAAATTTAACTGAAAAAGAATTGATTGATGAATACCTAATTCTACTATTGAATTTGTGACCCTTAATAATGCACTTATTTTTTCGGCATCATAAGCATCTTCATGTGCTGATGAAAAATGTCCTTTGTCTTCGCCTTTATCATTATCAAAATAGTTACCAGAATCGCTTTTATAGTCATCAGACAATGCTAAATCTACTAAAATGTCAACTCCTTTTTCTGGTGTTTTCCGTTAACTGCTAAATGTTTACCGTTAATTACTGTTGGCGTATTTTCTGGGAATGTAAATTTAGGTAAATAATAAATACGCTCTAACTGATTGGTTTTTGTGTTCCAACCCGCTATTTTAGGTGTTACATTATCCGGTTGCGCCATATCTAACATCCAAACAATTTCGTTTTTATCGTTTCTAATACCGAAAACATTACTTAGATAATTATTGTCTGTACTTCTTGGAGTATTCCACGCTTTATTAGGAAAAGGTGTGGTTATTTTTGATTTAGCATCCATAAGCATGACTCTATTTTCTGGTGAGAAAAAAGGATGATGACTGTATACTAAATCACCACTATCTGTAAATGTAATATAACCAACTGCTTGCTCTGTAGTTGCAAAAACTTTGGTTTCACCTACTGTGTTTTGTGCTTGTATAGACATCACTGTTGTGATTAAAATTAATAAGAAACTACTATTTTTTATATTAAATGTAATTATAACGTCAGTTCGAGTGAAATTCTTTTTCAGAATTTTGTATCGAGAACTTTTATTTTTGTTAAGCTTCTCGATACATTTTTATTTTCATTGCATTTCAATAAAAACACTCGAAGTGACATATTATTGAAAATTTAACTTCATCTAGGCTTCTCGATACAAATTTCTCGTACCTCAAAATTTACTCGAAGTGACGTTATTTTAAAATTTTAATTACTCTTTTTTAAATACTCTGGTAATTCTTTAGATAACCAATCTTCACGTACAGGAACATGTACATCTAAATCTACCGTTTTTTCTAAAGCCCAAAACTCATGTGGTACATTTTTAGGAAACACAATGACTTCTCCTGCTCCAACTTCTACAAAAGTTTCTTTACCATCAATAATGGTTTTAATTTTCACTTTTCCAGACATGATGTAAGTAATCTGTTCGTTTGGATGCTGGTGCCAAGGAATATGAGCTCCTTTTTCTAAATTAAAAATGGTCATTTGTCCTTTTTCGCCATGAAACCATTTACGTTTGATCCCTTCTCCAATAGTTTCTGATTCCATGTCGTCAAAATTGAAATGCTGCACTTTTGAAGTGGCTATAGAATCTTTAGTTGTTACTTGCGCATTTACAGTATTGCTTACAAACATTGTTGTTACAGTTAATACAGCTATAATTGATTTGAAATTCATTTTTTATATATGTTTTTTTTGTCAGTTCGAGTGAAATTCTCTTTTAGAATTTAGTATAGAGAACTATTAGAGTTAATAAACTTCTCTATACTAATTTCTCGTGCCTTGAAATTCACTCGAAGTGACGGTGTAATTAAAATTTTAGTACGCTATTAAATTAAAATCCTTCTAATACAATTTTACCTTTTGCTTTTCCTGTTTCTAAGAATGCATGTGCTTTACGAAGGTTTTCTGCATTGATAATTCCGAAATTCTCCCCTAAAGTGGTTTTAATCGTTCCGTTGTCAATTAAACTAGAAACTTCGTTTAAAATATTGTGCTGCTCTATCATATCTTCCGTTTGAAACATAGATCTTGTAAACATAAACTCAATATGCGTAGATACTGCTTTTGCTTTAAATGGCATCACATTAAACGCTTTTGGATCGTCAATAAAACCAAATTTTCCTTGTGGTTTTATTACTTTAACAATCTCATCGGCATGTTGTTCAGTCGCATTTAAACTCACAATATAATCTGGTGCAGGAAGCTTGTACTTCTCAAACTCTTCACTTAATTTATTTCTGTGGTTAATTACCGAGTCTGCACCCAATTCTTTTAACCATGCCGTAGTTTCTTCGCGAGAAGCCGTACCAATAATATTTAGTTTAGTTAGCTTTTTAGCTAATTGTACTAATATAGACCCCACACCTCCTGCAGCTCCAATTACTAAAATTGATTTGCTAGCATCGTCTTTTGCTACTTGCAATCTATCAAACAATAGTTCGTAAGCTGTAAGCGATGTTAATGGTAGTGCTGCAGCTTCAGGAAAAGATAAACTTGATGGTTTTTTACCAACAATACGCTCGTCCACTATTTGATACTGCGCGTAACTTCCTTGACGTGTAAAATCTCCAGCATACCAAACCTTGTTACCAACTTTAAATAAAGACACATCCTCTCCAACTTCCTTTATAATTCCTGTAGCATCCCATCCAATAACTTTCCAATCGTCTCCTTCTACAGGCATACCTGCGCGGACTTTATAATCTGCTGGGTTTACAGAAATAGCTTTAATTTCTACTAAAATATCTCTGCCACTAGCGATTGGCATTTGTACCTCAATATCTTGTAAAGACTTTATATCTTCGATTGGAAGATTCTCTTTATATCCTATTGCTTTCATGTTAGCTTCGTATTTGTAATAAATTATATTACTGTGAAAATTTCACTTTCTGCTAATCTAGATTTTGGTGTTTTTTCAGTCGAATTAAAATCAGATTCAGCTCTATATCCTAAAGATACAGCGACTAAAGAAGTATATCCTTTTTCTCTTAATCCGAATTCTTCATCTAATGCTTTTACATCAATCCCTTCCATTGGTGTAGCATCAATACCTAAACTTGCAACACCTAATAAGAAACTACCAATGTTAAGATACACTTGTTTTTCCATCCAATGTTGAAGATCTTTTAAATCGTATTTATGAATCCCTGCAAATGCCTTGACAGCTCCTAAAAATCCGTTTTTAATATCTTCATTTGGAAATCTTCCATCTTTATCTTCAGTATCTGCAATGTGCTTGTAGTAGTCTTCATCTGCATCAATTTTTGAACAAAATAATACAACAGCTGAAGCATTAGTTACTTTTGATTCGTTAAAACTAAAAAAGCCTTGTGTTCCTTTAGCAATACGTGCTTTTCCTTCTTTAGTTTCAGCTACTATAAAATGCCAAGGTTGCAGGTTTACACTTGAAGGACTCATTCTTAATAAAGTTTTGACTGCAGCCATATCTGCATCAGATATTTTCTTGGTGGTGTCATATTCCTTTGTTGTGTATCTCCAATCTAAAGTTTCTTGTAAATTCATTTTTATATGTTTTTTTATAAGGTTAATTCTAATTATGCAACAAATATAAATACACAACACAAGTAAAACGATGTACAAAAAAAGGGAATACAGGTATAAATAAAGGTAAATAAGAGATTGATTCTTAAAATATTCATAAAACTAGCGAAAAATGATGCTTTTTAGCTCTTAAACATACATTAAGTAAATGCGAAACCTTTATTAATACTATATTTATAATTTAGTCTATCCACCTGAATGTTAAATTTATTCTAGGTAGAATCTGTTTTTTGGTTTTAGGAATTTTATGTTTCCAATTATCTTGTGTAGCACCTTGCATTAGCAATAAGCTGCCATGTACCAGCGGAATATCGACACGTTTTAAATCTTTACGCGTTGTATGTTTTAACTGAAAAGGTCTTGTGGCACCAAAAGTTACCGAAGCAATAACTGTGTTTTTTCGTTGTGCACCTTGATAATCTTGATGCCAATCAACACTGTCTTTACCATCTCTATAGTAATTAAGTAAACAACGTGTAAATTTCACCTCTACCTCCTGCTCTATTCGACTTTTGATAAAAAGTAAATCATCATTCCATAAGTGTATGTTACTTTTTGTGTTGGTGTATTGTATAGACTTACTTGTATCTCCATACCAAGCCGTTAATCTGGGATAGTCAATCGCTTTACCGTGAATGGTAATTTGTTCTTGTTGCCAAGGTGTGTTTTTAAGCAGGCTAGTGTATAGTTTATTGCTTTCTTCAATACTGAAAAAGTTTTCAAATAAAGTTACATCAGCGCCTGGTAAATCAAATGTGGTTTTAAGAACTTCATCTGTAGAAAATAAGTCATTTTGATTGAATACATCCATTGTTATTATGCTCCAAATAATTTATATGTTAATCGCGAAAAAGTAAAAAAACTAACAGAAAAATAATGTATTATTTGCTTTCTTCAATCTTCTTTTTCCTGAGGTCTTTTATAAAATAACCTAACATAATGATAATGAAAAAAGAAAACGGCAAGGAAGTAATAATTAGTAAACGCTGAACCGCTTCTAAAACATTGATGTTAGCTTTAGAATTTCCTAGAAGGATTAAAGCGATTGTTGCCAATAAAATGAAAACAGACCAAATAACACGATGCGTTTTACTGGGATTTTTAGAACCTTTATCTGTAAACATACTTAATACAAATACGGCAGAATCTACAGACGTTATTAAAAAGCTTATAAGCAAAAAGATGGATGTTATATTTAAAACCGTAGCATAAGGATAGTGCTCAAAGAACACAAATATAGAAGCGAATACATTACTAAATTCGTTGTTGTAAACTCCCTATTCTCCTATTAAATGGAATGCAGAGGTGCCAAAAACAGAGAACCAGAAAAAAGTACCTAAAGATGGAATGATTAAAACACCTAATAGCAATTGTCTTATGGTGCGCCCTTTAGATATGCGTGCAATAAATATGCCTGTAAAAGGCGCCCAAGCTAACCAAAATGCCCAATAATAGAAGGTCCAGTCGGTTAAAAATTCTAGACCAGGATTATAAGTTCCCATGGCTAAACTCATGGGGGCAAAATCTATAATATAATACATGGTGGCTTTAGCAAATGAAACCAAAATAGAGCCCATGTCGCTTGTTGTAAACACAAATATTAAAATAGCAAAAGTGACAATGATATTTAGCTTTGAAAATATTTTAATCCCTTTATTTACACCTTGCCAAGCAGAATAACATGCTACGGTAGAAATAAAAGCACAAAGACCTATGGTTGTTGCAATTCCAAAATTATAATCTGAAATATGATTGAGACCTCCATTAATTTGAGTTGTTCCAAGGCCAATTGCTGCAATTAGTCCGAAAACAGTGGTTATAATCGTAGTAACATCTACTCCTTGTTTTAAAATTTTACTTTTTATATGATCGTCAATAGTAGCACTAATTCTGACTTTCTTTTTTTTAACATGCAGTGCATAGCCAACAACCATTGCAAAAAGACCATAAAATGCCCAAGCTGTTAATCCCCATTGATAAAAGGTAAACTCTAATGCTAAAATATTTGGTGATAATTCAGATGCATAAGGTGGATTTTGTTGCATAAAAACAGGTTCTTGTACTGCTCTTAATAAAATGCCAGATCCCATGCCCGCGCTATATAACATGGCTGTCCAAGACCAAAGTGAATATTTTGGTTTTGAGGATGGTTTCCCAAGTTTTATATTTCCGTATTTAGAAAAAGCGATTAAGATTAATGCCAATACACAACCAAACCCTAAGTATAAATAGAAATAGCCAAAATAATTCCTAACCCATAACGAGGCATCTTCTATAGCGTTGTAACTCGCCTCTGTAGCAAAGAACACCAATAAAGTACAACTAAAAATGACACTTACAGAAATAGATAAAATGGAATGTTTCTGAATGTATTTTAACATTAAGGGTGTTTTTCTTTAGACAAAAATAGGAATTAGAATTTAAATCCTAAGCCCTAACAATATTGAAGTATAGACTCTATTTTTATATTTAGTTTATTATTTCTGTCATTTCATTTAAAATAAACTCCTCCACGTGTATTAATGTAAGATGAATGGATAATGATGTACATTTAAAGGTTTTGAATGCGGTTTTTTGGATTCACATTTCTTTTTTATCTAGATTTGCTTCAAATTACCTTTAATACATCCCATAATGCAAGTAATAGAAGCTTATAAACCTTTTGAAATACAAGAAATAGAATTAACAGAATGGAAACAACGGCCTGTAAAAAATAATTTTTTTGAATTGGTTTTAATTAAAGATGGAGAAGGTACACAATGTATTAACTATAATGATGTTAGTTACAATAAAGGCAGTATCTTTTTATTACCCCCATTAAAATGCCATTCATTCAATATAGAAAAACCAACCAAATTTGTGTTTCTAAAGTTTACGGATTCATTTTTTAAGAATGTAAATAGAATCAATATAGATAGAAATGAATGGTTTAAAGAGGCATCTTATATATTATCTAACTACAATCAATTGCCTGGTGATATTATTAAAAATGATATCGATAGAATTCATTTATCAAGTTTAATAGATATGATTTTACAAGAATCTAGAAGTTATGGGGAATCTTCAATTAATCTTGTTACAAGTCTTATGACTTGTGTTTTAGAAATACTTATCCGAAATATCAAAAAGAGCCGTTATTTTGAAATACCAAATAAAAGTGATGAGAGAATTACCAAAATGCTCACTTATATTAATGAAAACATAGATAAACCAGAATTACTAAAAGTTGAAAATTTAGCAGACGTCTTTATGATGTCTTCCACCTACGTCAGTGAATATTTTAAAAAGCAAGTCCACATGTCGTTACGAGAATACATTATTAAAGCCAAGTTGAAATTAGTGGAAATCCGTTTGTTAAATTCTGATTTTACATTAACTCAAATCGCTGATGAACTCGGGTTTACCGATGTTAGTCACTTATCTAAAACTTTTAAGCGCTACGCAGAAACTTCTATCCGCGAGTTTAAAAACAACGGAGAATATATGTTGCTAAAAAAGAGGATCTTGCGCACCTAGTATTCGTGCTTAAAAGTTAGAAAATAATAAATTCCATTCTATTAGATAAACTAACAAAATGGAATTTACAAAAGTGATGTTTAAGAATACTGGCGTAATTATTTCTTATTCATTAATAAGTTTCTAATTTCTTTTATTTCCTTTTCCATAGCTTCTTGCTTTAGCTTTAATTGCTTAAGCTCTTCTGTTTGTTCTTGAAAAGCTTTAACCATTGGTGCTAACAAATCGTTATATCGGACGCTTAACATACCTTCGGTATCTTCAGTAATAATCCCGTTAATTTTTGAACTGTTATTTTTTAAGGCTTCTTTTAATTCTTGTGCAATAAATCCATATTCAAGTTTTTGACTTTCATCATTATTTCGGTAATACGACACAGGACGCAATTGGTTTATAAAATCTAGGCCTAGGTCAGAATCTTCAATGGTGTTTTTCCATCTTCTATCAGACGTAATAGTCCACGCCACTTGCACACCTGCATACGTTACATCTACATTACCTATACGCACTTGATTGTCTAATGTTCCATCTAGTACTAAAGCATTATACCCAATTGCTGTGTTATTACTACCGATTGTATTTTCACTAAGTGACAGATTACCAATTGCTGTGTTATTACTACCAGTTATGTTACCTATTAGGGCTCTCACTCCGTTAGCAGTATTCCCTTCGCCTTCCGTATTGTGTAATAGTGCGTGTACTCCACTTGCTGTATTATTACCTCCTATAGTGTTGTCTTTAAGCGCGCTATAGCCTACTGCTGTATTATTAATTCCTGTAGAATTACTATTTAGAGTATTGAAGCCATTGGCCGTGTTTTTTTCCGCAGTAGTATTAGCAGATAAGGCATTTACTCCCGTAGCTGTATTAAATCTTCCTGTTGTAATTGACAACGCATTAACTCCAAGCGCAACATTGGTCTTAGCTATAATACCTGCAAAACTATTATTGCGTTTAAAAACAACATCTATCTCGTCTATAGTACCAATAAAATTTACAGAAGCATCTGTTCCTGTATTACCTGAAATACTCCAGGTATTATCAACAGTTTTTGCGGTTGCTAATTTAGACCAGGCTGCTCCATTCCAATAATAGTATCCTGGTGTTACATCTAAAGCTGTAGCGGTATTGTAAATTAGTAAACTAATTAATGGTGATGCAATGGTCGTAGTGTCTGCTGTGGATAATAAGCTAATTCTGGGGATTAATACACCTTTATCTGAGCTAGTAATATCTAAAGCAGAAGACGCATCTGGTGTTTCCGTATTTATGCCGACTTGAGCAAAAGAATTTAGGGCACAAAAAAATAATAAAAAAGTTAGGCTTTTCATTTAAGATTGGTTTTTTTAGGTTAGGGTTGCAAGTGTAATCGTTAAAATCTACAAGACGGCGATTTTATAGGAAAATACAACAAAACTTAAATGATTTTACATTTTTAATAGTAGGAGACCGTTTCAGGTATTGTATACTGACAATATACTCTAAATAGATACATAATCAATAATGTAATTATAAGCCATAAGTCATTTATTTTAGAATTTTAATGATTGCCAAGGCTCATCGATGGGTTTTAGATTCTTTAATCAATTCCATTATTGTAAGCCTATGAATTACATGCTTCTTATTGAGGATAGAAAATCACAAAGGCGTCATTTAGTCTCCTTTAATTGTAAGCTATAACTATTATAGATTGATTCTAAATGGATTAAGCCTGTTTTTAAGAAGCTAATTAATTATATTTGGTATAATGACAACAAATACTCTTTTATTCTAATGGCTAAAAAAAGAGAGGTCAGTACTCGTTATTTTAAAAAGATAACTATTATTGACAGTATATTTTATATGTCATTTTTTGCAACAATAGTTGTGAGTATCTGCCTAGAAAGAGCACAGTTAGTATACGTTTTACCTGTTGTTATCTTTTCTATTTTTTTTAAATACATAAGCCTCACAAAAAAGAGAGCTAATCCGCTATTTCTAATAGCACTGTTGGCTATATTAGTTTCTGATGTCTTATCAATGTATTGTTTTGAAGCTTGCTTCGTTTGGGTTTCCATATTTGCCTCTGCTTATTTGATATGCTGTGCGCTTAGTCTCAAGAAATATTTACATAAAGGCAAGTTAAAATCGGTACTATCTTTTTCGGTTATTGTAAGTGCTATATTAATTTCCTATGTTATTTATGCGATTGTAGACTTGCTTATGGATTTTTTACCGGGTATTCAGTTGTTCTTTGTTCTTTTAAGTTCAGTTAGTTTAGTAATTTACACCATAACAGTCGCAATTATTTATATACGAGATGCTTACCATAACAGTACCCTTTTATTAGCGTCTAGTATTTTTACATTTTTTCAAATTACACTAATTGCTATTAATGAGTTTTTGTTTTACGATAAAACGTTTACGGTATTAGCTGTTAGTTGCCATATAATGGCCCTGTATCTATTTATGAATTTTATTGCTAAAACAGAGGTTGTAAAACCAGAGGATATTAAAGAAAAATTCATTTAGAAAAATTATCTATTTTTAGTTTTTAATCAAAAAAAAGGCTTCATGAAAATATCATAAAGCCTCTCTGAAATTGCTACTAGTTAGGGTTCTAGGGTTTAGCAATCAATACTATTCTTCATTAATGTTTCTATATCATTTTGATTCAGTTTAGGATTAGCCCCTTCACTACTCGCCACAACAGCACCAACAGCGCAAGCAAAATCTATAGCTGTTTGTGGTGCATCTCCTTTAAGCAACTTATCCGTTATAGCAGCTAAAAATGAATCACCAGCACCTACAGTATCTACGACACTAACCTTATAACCTTTGTTGTAATAAAACGTATCATTATAAAATAGTATAGCTCCTTTTGAGCCTAGTGTTACGCAAATTGATTTTGTGTTAGTCTGCTTAGCTATAAATTTTATACTTCCTTCTAAATTCTGTGTATCAGAATTCAGTTTATCAATAATTTCTGAAATTTCATTATTGCTGAACTTTTTAAAATCAGCAGCTTTCATAATAAGATGTGTAACGATCTCTATAATTTCATCATCATTAAATT
The DNA here is from genome assembly GCF_000427335.1 of Winogradskyella psychrotolerans RS-3. GTDB lineage: Bacteria > Bacteroidota > Bacteroidia > Flavobacteriales > Flavobacteriaceae > Winogradskyella > Winogradskyella psychrotolerans. The sequence continues at coordinate 110,973 of NZ_ATMR01000199.1, forward strand.
TAATAAAATCAGCAGACTCCATTAAATGATTTAAAACTTCCTTAGTGTAATATGGAGCTCTAAGGTTAACATCAAAAACCTTGTAAGGAGCGATTTCTAAAAGATCATACAACGTCTGTTTAGAATTATGATCTCTAGCGCTTAGACTTCCATATATAAAAGCATCTGAAGCCAAAGTAACTTCCTTGGCACTTTTTGTTAATTGAATACGGTCCCAAGCTCTTGGGTAGTTTATAGTATAGGAAGCTGAACCTTCTTCATTTAATGAAACGGCCACTTCACCTGTTTTTAATTCAGAATCAAGTTGAATATTATCTACAGCGACTCCATTTTCTTTTATGAATTGAAAAATACCATCTCCATCTGAGTCTTCACCTATTCTAGTGATTATGGATACATTATTATCGAATGATTGTAATCTTAAAGCGACGTTTAAGGGAGCTCCTCCAATCTTTTTCTGGGTAGGAAACACATCCCATAATACTTCGCCAAAACAAACTATGTTTTTCATTTAAATAGTATTTAGATTAAGAACACTTTTTTTAATACCAAATTTCACTAAGTTTTGATAGGCTGTTGTGTACGCTTTTACAAATCGTTCGGAAGTTAGTAGTTGACCGAAAATAGATTCAATCTCTAAAAAAGCTTTAGGATTCCCGTTAGATGCTACTACCGCTTTATCATGTAATGTGGCTTTCATAGCATCCTTTATCATTAAATCGTTTCCTTTTTCATCCTTTCCTAAGCTATAAATAGCCCAAGCTGCTATTAAAAATGCAGCAAAGTCAACTGATCCATTAGTTTCTAAATTAGTTGTTACTGTAGGTAAAACGAAAATTGGAACTTTAGCTGAACTTTCTGAACAAATACGATCTATTTGATCCTTAATATTTACATTTCCAAAACGTTGTAACAATGATGCTTTGTAGGCTTCTAAATCCACCCCTTCTAAATCAGCTAAAGTTGGTGTTACTTCAGTATCCATATAATGCTTTAAAAAAGCGCTTATTTGAGCATCGTGTACGGCTTCATCTATTGTCGCATAACCTGATAATGCTCCTAAAACACCAAGAACTGTATGTCCTGCATTTAACAAACTTAATTTCATTTTTTCATAAGGCACAACATCTTCAACAAACTGTGCACCTACAGCTTCCCAAAGTGGTCTGCCGTTTACAAAATCATCTTCAATAACCCATTGTTTAAACGGTTCACACACCACAGGCCATGCATCATCGATACTGACTTCTGTTTTTAATCGTTCAATATCAGAAGGTGATGTTGCTGGCGTAATACGATCTACCATACTATTTGGAAACGATACATGCGCTTCTATCCATGCTACCAAACTTGGCTCTGCCATTTGCACATAACTTAAAAGCATGTTTTTAGTCATATGGCCATTACCTTGAATGTTATCGCAAGATTGAATAGTAAAGCCTTTGTTACCATTTTCTTTTCTAAGTTTTAAGGCTTGAGTTAGATAACCAAACACCGTTTTTGGTGCTAAAGGATTTGCTATATCATAGAGAATTGCAGGATTCTCTTTATCGAATGATTTTGTGGCTTCATTGTAATTGTAACCGCCTTCTGTAATGGTTAAGGTTACAATTTTAACTTCTGGATTTGCCATTTTTTGAATGACTTGCATCGGATTTGCTGGGGCAAAAAGGATTTCGGTAATTGAGCCAATAACGCGTTTGGTCAGTGAGCCATCAAACTCTTTAACCATTAAGGTGTAAAGACCATCTTGTGCTTTTAAAGTGTTATATATATTAGTGTCAGAAGGCAGTAAAGCCACACCACAAATTCCCCATTCGGTTATAGAGGTGTTGTGTAATAATTGATCTGTATAATAAGCTTCGTGAGCTCTGTGAAAACCACCAATTCCAATATGTACAATACCTGTTTTTAGTTGGCTTCTATCGTATTTCGGAACTGAAATGCGTTCTGAAATTTGATTTAAGTTGTTTTGATTTAATGTATAACTCGTCATAAATCTATAGTTTTAATAGTCTTTTTATTATTTGTTTTCAAAGCGTTGAAGTAATACAGCAAAAATGATAATTGCGCCTTTTACTACTTGTTGTGGGTATGACGGCACATTTAAAAGGTTTAAAATGTTTCCAATAAGTCCTAAAATTAAAACTCCCATTAAGGTATTAATTGCAGTCCCTTTACCTCCATTTAAACTAGCACCTCCAATTACAACGGCAGCGATAGCATCGAGTTCCCAAGCCATTCCCATGTTTGGAGATCCTAAATTGGTTCTAGATGCCACAACTATAGCAGCAATGGCTGCTAAAGATCCTGAAATAGCATACACTAAAAACTTGTATTTGTTGACTTTGATTCCTGATAATCGTGAGGCTTCTTCATTACTTCCTATAGCGATAATGAGTCGTCCGAAAACATTATAGCGAAGCATCACCATTGTTATAGCTACAATCAAGAAGAATATAATCGCAATATTAGGAATGCCTAAAGTGGCGTTGTTTGCAAAGTCGGACATAAATAATCCACCTGTAGTATTGAACGTTATTGGTGAACCCTTTGAGTAAATAAAGGCTAACCCTCTAGCAACAGTCATTAAAGCTAAGGTGGCTACAAAAGGAGCCATTTTTTGATAAGCGACTAAGTACCCAGAGACACTTCCTAATGCAAATCCGATGATAATGGTCAGTAAAATAGCAACGGGTAATATCACCATATTAATCAATAGGGCGAATATAACAGCGAGTAAAGCTACCAAAGAGCCTACGGATAAATCAATACCTCCGGTTAGAATAACAATCAGCATCCCAATACTTATAATACCGATACCCGAAACTTGTTTTAATAAGTTAGATAGGTTAACAGAGGTAAAAAACACATCTGATATAAATGCTGAAAAGATAACCAGCAATACAAAAATGAATACTGTATTATACTTGACTAAAAACTTAAGCCAACCACCAGGACTACTTAATTGTTCTTTTATCGTTAGAGCCATAACTAGATTATTTTATTGATTAAATATTTTTATTTAGAGGTTGTGCAATTGCGTAACGCAAAATGTTTTCTTCTGAGAATTTTTCTTTGGGTAATTCACCGTAAATAGTGCCTTCATGCATGACTAGTATCCGGTCTGAAATTCCCATAATCTCTGGCATATCAGAAGAAATGACAATAACAGCAACCCCTTTCTTAGCCACTTCATTGATGAGGTTGTAAATTTCTATTTTAGCCCCAACATCTACTCCTCGTGTTGGTTCGTCAATAATAATCACCTTACTATCGATACTTAGCCATTTGGCTAGTGCTACTTTTTGTTGGTTACCTCCACTTAAGTTTTTAACATCAATTTCGGAATGTGGTGTCTTAATATTGAGTTTATCAATTAAACCAAGAATGTTTTTATACTCGCTTTCAATGTTTATAAAACCTAGTTTGCTTGAAATGGAATCGAAATTAGTAACACTTATATTTCTTCGAATAGACAAAGGCAAAAACACACCTTCTTCTTTTCGGTCTTCAGACACAAATCCGATCTGATACCCAACAGCATCTACTGGTGATTTTGTGTTTATTTCTTTGCCATTTAAAATGATTGTTCCCGATTGTTTCTTGTCTGCTCCAAAAATGAGTTTACCTGTTTCTGTTCGTCCACTCCCTCCTAAACCTGCAATACCTAATACTTCCCCTGCTTTTACAGAAAAAGACACATCTTTTACGATGCCTCGTTTACCAGAAAGGTTCTTGACTTCTAAAACAGGCACATCACCTATTTGGATGTTTCGTGTAGGATATAAATCTTCTAAAGCTCTACCAATCATCAAATGAATCACAGCATCTGTATTGGTTTCAGCAACCGCGACACTTCCTGTATCTACACCATCTCTGAGTACCGTAATGGTATCTGCTATTTTAAATATTTCATCTAAATGATGTGAAATATAAATGATCGAAACTCCTTCTTTTTTTAACCGGATAAGATTGGTAAATAGTTTTTTTATATCGTTAGGATCAAAAACAGTGGTGGGTTCATCTAAGATTAATACTTTGGTTTCTTCCGCTAATGCTTTTGCAATTTCAACAACTTGCTTTTGCACGATACTTAAGTCTCTTACTTTTGAAGTCACGTCAATTGAAAAACCTAAAGAATCTAAAAGTTCAGATGCTTGTTGGGTGATTTTCTTCCAATTCATCCAAAATTTATTCGCACCTAAAGTGTGTAAATAAATGTTTTCCGCAACCGATAAATCATTGACCAATGATAATTCTTGGTACACCACATTGATGCCTAATAGCTGACCTTCATGTGTGTTTTTTGGTTGAATTTCTTTTCCATCTAAAAAGACTTGACCTTGATCTTTTTCGTGAACACCACTTAAAATCTTTATTAATGTCGATTTTCCGGCACCATTCTCCCCTAGCAAAGCATGTATTTCTCCTGGTTTCACTTTTAAGTTCACGCCTTTCAATACAGAAACCACACCAAAACTTTTGGTAATTCCAGTCACTTCTAAGCGATATTCTTGTTTTGAGTTTTCCATATCCAATTGGTATTAACCGTTAAAACAATGCGTTAGGGTTGTAATACTTCGCAGCATTCTCTTTGGTGATGAGAAGCGGAGGTGTATACGATTTTTTAGAGAAATCACGTTTACCGTTGATATATTCAATAGCGTAATGCACGGCGTTTCTGCCAATCATAACAGGACTATTCATGGCTGTACAACCATAAAAATCCGTGTCCATAATATATTTAATGGCTTCTTTTTGACCATCGGCTCCGGCAACAATTAAAATATCGTCCGTTTTACCTGCTTGTGCAATGGCCTTAATAGCACCTAAAACACAAACGTCAGATTCTGTAATCACCACGTTAATATCAGGATGTGCAACCAATATATCTTCCATCGCTTTTAAGCCACCAGCATAAGACCAATTGGTATAAGCTTGTGTTTTTATATCAAGATCAATATAACCTAAGCTTCGTAATTGCTCTTCGGTAATACCTTGTAATAAGCCTTGCTTACGAGTTTTACCAACAGGATTTCCTGCATTACCACTTAGTAGCGCGATATTCATTTTTTTACTTCCAAACTTTTTAGCTAACCATTCACCCGCTAATTCACCATTCGCTAAATTGTTAGATTGAATGGTGGTTACAAATTCGGCTTCAGGGTTTATAGAGCTATCTATAATAAAAACAGGAACTCCTGCCGCTTTAGCAACCTTGGTGACCCCCACTAAAGCATCAGGATCTATAGGGTTTAATAATAAGGCGTCTATACCTCTAGTGATTAAATCTTCAACAGCAGCGATTTGTTTTGTAATATCATTCTGGCCATCGGCAGATAAAAACGTCATACCATTTGTTTCTGTCGTGCTTTTTATGCTTTGTAATAAGGATTGATAATACGGGGCATTTAAGGACGGAGTACAATAACCAATTTTCTTACCCGTAAGATCTATTTTACTTTCTATCAATTCACTAGTGCTGTCTGTGTTATCCGAACTTGAGTTTGTTGTATTGAGTTGTTCAACACAACTCGATAAACTAAAAATAAAGTAATCACAATCAACGGTCTTAAAACCAGATTTATAATAGTAGATGTGTTTTTAGTTTTCATAAGTGATTGTATTCGTTTTTATTAAATGCTTATTGTCTTTAGAATAACATGATATCGAGCTGTAAAACTGTTTTCTCTTGTTCCGGATTCCACATGGCGGTCACCTCTACAGGAGACTTATAACTTCCTAAATTAATGGTCTTAGAGAAAGTTGCTCCTACATTAATCACGTTTCCTGCACCTTCCGTATAAAATGTTTTATCGGTAATAAAGGACCATGCTCCTCCTGCAAAAACAGACAATTTATAATCCTCTTTTTCCCAAACCTGACTTTTAACTTCAAAATAATGGGTCCAAGAATCCTCTAAACTACCATCGGATTTTACCTCATAATCTCCTGAGCCACCACCAATAATAGTCGCAAAATATAGTAAGGTATTAGGTGTAACGTTGTAACCAAAGTTAATATCTACAAAATTGTAACCCTGGGTTTTGTCGTAACTCCAGTACTGAAGTTCATCACCACGCTCTTCTACTCCGGTATAATTATTATGAGAAACCGCTTCAATAAAAAAGCGATTTGAAAAACGATATTTAGTATAAATAGAGACCTCTTTATAATACGCATTTACAGATTCTCCTGTAGTAATATTTTGTACATCTACACCAGAAAAACTAGAACCTCCCCAAAGGCCAAATGTAAATTTCTCATTACGGGTATTATATTCTAAGCTTGCAGCAAATACAGCACCTGGATGCACTACTGAGCCATGCCAAGTATGCATGTTTTTTAAATGAACGTTGGCATTAAAGGCCTTATAATCATCTGTTGTAATAGTTTCCTGAGCACCTAAAGATATAGAAGTGAATGCGATAATTATACATAAGACTGATGTTCTATATAACAAAGACGCGCTTAACTTGGCTAATACAAGGTGATTAAACCTAGTTACTAACGAAGATTCTTCTAGGAAATTAAGAGTGGTTAAATTTGTCATTTATGTGTTATATGAGTTATTTTTTAATAAACGTCATATTTACGTTTGTTTGTCAAATGTATAAAATATTATTTGAATAACTCCTAATTAAAAACATAAAAATATATTATATTATCTTGATACTATGGTATATTGATAATAGAACGCATTATTTATAAGGGTTTTAAGAAATAAATATTTAATGTAATAATGACGTTTATTCGGTATAATTATTTACTTTTATCACATAATTTGATGTTATGACACCTAATAAAATTCTTAATTTATCTGTAGATTGTGTTGTTTTTGGATACGACACCAATACAAAATCATTAAATGTGCTACTTATAAAGCGGTATTTAGAATCTGACACCACCAAAGAAGTCTTGGTTGATGATTATGTGCTAACAGGGTATCATGTATTCGAAGATGAAACTTTAGACAATGCAGCAACTCGTGTTTTAAAAGAGTTGACAGGATTAACCAATCAGTATAAAAAACAGTTTAAGGCCTTTGGAAATCCAGATCGGTTATCAGACGAAAAGGATCTTATCTGGATTCAAAATCAAGAGTTTAACCTTAGGACGATAACCATTGCCTATTACTTTTTACTAAAAACAGAAGATGTTGATGTTCAAAATAATAAGTACAAGGCCAAATGGTTTCCGGTTAGGGAATTACCAGAATTAGGATTCGATCACCAACAGATTATTGAAGAAGCGCATGACGATTTAAAAACAAAATGTTTAGCTGAACCTATTATATTCGAATTACTTCCAGATAAATTCACGATTAATGACGTGCAAGATCTTTACGAATCCATCTTAGGAATAGAGATTGACAACCGTAACTTTAGACGAAAACTGATTAATAAAAAATACATCATTCCTTTAGATGAAAAACAAGTTGGTGTGTCTAAAAAACCAGCACAGTTATACATGTTTAGTAAAGACATTTATAAAAAGATGTATCATAAAAATTACTTGATTAATATTTAATTCGAAAAACACAGCTTAAAGTTTAGTTAAAAAATAACACAATTTTAAGTTTTAGTATTTAAAAACCCTTTAGTTTTGCCCACTTAATTATCAAGAATCTCAAAAAGAGATAGCAACCTGCAGTAACGAGCAAGGTGCTAAATAAGATAAGCCAAATACTTTGGAAAAAACGTTACACTAATTCCCACGTATTTACTTGTTTTCTACTTTTTGTGATTCTGACAAAAAACAGATTCATGTCGTCAATTAAACCTATTACCCCAAGTTTTAAAGCTTTACTTCCATTTTTTGTATTCATCATTACGTTTTTAAGTGTTGGAATTATTCAAAATGACTTTTACGCCTTACCTGCTCCTATTGCGGTTATTGCAGGAATTCTAGTAGCGTTTCTCATGTTTAAACAGTCTATCAATTCTAAAATTAGCACACTCTTAGAAGGCTGTGGAGATCCTAAAATACTCACCATGTGTTTAATTTATTTACTAGCAGGTGCATTTGCGGCCGTCACAAAAGCCACGGGAAGTGTAGATACCATTGTTCATTTAGGATTAGACCTCATTAATAGCCAATACATTTATTTTGGAGTTTTTATCATTGCGGCTTTTTTATCCGTTTCAACAGGAACCTCCGTTGGTGCTATTGTAGCTTTGGCTCCTATAGTGATTGGTTTTGCGGACACTGGTGATTTCTCTTTGGGTATTTTATGCGGAGCCTTATTAGGTGGTTCTATGTTTGGTGATAATTTATCGGTAATATCGGATACGACCATCGCAGCTACCCAATCTTTAGACTGTAAAATGAGTGATAAATTTAAAGCCAACATTAAGATTGCCTTACCTGCAGCGCTTGTAACTATTGGAATTCTTATATATCAAGGCTTAAGTCTGCAAACGGATGGTACAGAAACCGTCGCCTATTCGTATTCTATATTAAAGATTGCTCCTTATGTTATTGTGATTGTTTTATCTATAATAGGTATTAACGTTTTTACAACTTTGATGTTAGGAGTTATTTCAGCGGGAATTCTAGGAGTGTTTTATGGAGATTTTTCAATTATTGAATTTACAAGAATCAGCTATACAGGTTTTACCAACATGACAGAGATTTTCCTGCTATCTCTATTAACTGGTGGTTTAGCAGCTTTAGTAGCTTACAATGGAGGTATCGAATTTATTTTAGTCAAAATTAAAACCCTGATTAGAAATCAGAAAACAGCGCAATTCGGCATTGCAGCTTTAGTTTCTACCATTAATACGGCTATTGCAAACAATACGGTTTCTATTATTATTTCAGGATCAATAGCTAAATCTATTAATGATGAATATGGGCTGGACAATAAACAAACGGCGTCAATCTTAGATGTGTTTGCCTGTATTACACAAGGCCTTTTACCGTATGGCGCGCAAGTCTTAATGATTTTAAGTTTCGCGAATGGTAATATTACGTATGTGGATTTAGTGTCTAATACGTGGTATTTAGTTTTGCTACTGTTGTCTACTACTCTATTTATCACATTTAGAAACCATCCTAAAAATATAAATGAGGAAAACGCATTAGCTTAACCAAAAATCAAACTTCAGATTAGAATTTTATTAGACTCATTTAAAGTCTAAGCTTAAACCTTTGTTAAAAAAAGAATGAACGTTCATTTTTACTGTATATTTGCATCAGAATTAAAACACAATGGCAAAACTTCAAAAAAGTATAGATAAACGTAATGCACTCGTTAAGGCAACCATAGAGTTGGTTAACAACAATGGGTTCCATGCGACTCCTATGAGTAAGATTGCTAAAATGGCTAATGTGTCACCAGCCACGATTTACTTATACTTCGAAAATAAACAAGATTTAGTAAATCAAACATATATAGATGTTAAGGCCGAATACACCAATTATGCATTTGCCGATTTTGATCCTAACATGCCTATTGAAGAAGGCTTTGAAATGATTTGGAAACGTATCGCTGATTTTAAACTGAACGAATGCGAGCATGCTATGTTTTTAGCACAGTGTGATAATACTCCAATGATAGACGAGGAAAGTAGACAAGAAGGCATTAAGCACTTGCAACCCCTACTCGATCTTTGGGAACGTGGTAAAAAAGAAGGCGTTATAAAACCGCTTTCGGATTATATATTATATGCTTACGCTATCAACCCTTTATCTTTTTTAATGATGACTCAAAAACGAGGTTCATTTACCTTAGATAAAGCACATTTAGAAGAGGCTTATCAATCTGCTTGGAGCAGTATAAAAATGTGTAAATAAGATGAAAAAAACTGCAATCATTTTAGGGGCTTCAGGATTAACAGGATCTCATGTTCTTCAAAAATTAATTGAAGACGACCGTTACGATACTATTAAATCGTTTTCACGCTCTAAAATTGAAGGTTTACCAAAAAAAGTCAAACAGTTTATTGGTGATCTATTAGAGTTCAACAAATTTAAAAATGACTTTACCGCAGACGAGGTGTATTGTTGTATTGGTACCACGGCGAAAAAGACACCAGACAAAACACTTTATAAGAAAATAGATTTCGGAATTCCGGTTGCGGCTGCAAAGCTTTCAAAAGAAAATAACATCCCTACATTTTTGGTTATCTCAGCAATGGGAGGGAATAAAAATAGTACTGTGTTTTACAATAAGACAAAAGGAGAAATGGAACACAACGTCTTAAAGCAGCAGCTTAAAAAGACATTTATTCTTAGACCGTCTTTAATTGGAGGTGATAGACAAGAATCTAGACTATTAGAAAAAATAGGATTGGTGATTTTTAAAGTCATTCAGCCCTTATTCATCGGTAAATTAAAGAAATATAAAATAGTGAATGCCGAAACTATAGCGCAAGCTATGATACACTTGGCAAATAGAAACCATTATGCTGATGTGATTATAACGTCAGATGATATTAATAAATTAGGAAACAACGCTTAAAAAAGAAATTATAAATATGGAATTATTAGATAAATTAAATTGGAGATATGCCGCTAAAGCAATGAATGGAAACGTGGTACCAGAAGAAAAAATACAACGCATTTTAGAAGCAGCACGTTTGGCGCCGACATCAAGTGGTTTACAGCCTTTTGAAATTATGGTGATTACAAATCAAGATATAAAAGAAAAGATTAAACCTGTAGCATGGAACCAGTCGGTAATTACAGACTGCTCTCACCTACTCGTTTTTGCAGCTTGGGATACCTACACGGCAGATAGAATTAATTATATGTTCGATTTAACTAATGAGATTCGTGGTTTTAAAAACGAAGGTTGGGAAAACTATCGCCAAATGCTATTAAGTTCATATCCTCAAAAAGATGCGGAAGAAAACTTTAACCATGCCGCTAAGCAAGCGTATATCGCATTTTCACAAGCGATAACTGCTGCGGCTTTTGAAGGTGTAGATACCACTCCACTCGAAGGTTTTGATCCGGCTGCAGTTGATGAAATTTTAGGACTTAGAGAAAAAGGATTACGTAGTGCCGTATTATTACCTGTTGGCTACAGAAAAGAAAATGAAGATTGGTTAGTAGATCTTGTTAAAGTGAGAAAACCAATGGAAGATTTAGTAACAGTAATTAACTAAAAAACAAAGAATCATGACAAAGACAATTTTATTAAAAAATAGACCTGAAGGAAAACCTTCAATATCAGATTTCGAATTTAAAACAGAGGAATCTGAAAACACAGTAAACCAAGGAGAATTACTATTAGAAACTAAATACGTTTCTGTAGATCCTTATTTACGAGGACGAATGAGCGATGCTAAATCATATGTGCCACCATTTCAACTTGATAAGCCAATTCAGTCTGGCGTAATTGCTGAAGTACTAGAATCTAAGAACGACAAGTTTAAGGCTGGCGATTTTGTCTCTGGCATGCTTAATTGGCAAACAAAACAAGTCTCTAAAGCTGAAGGCTTAACTAAAGTTGATCCGTCTAAAGCACCATTATCTGCTTATTTAGGGATTTTAGGCATGACAGGTTTAACAGCTTACACAGGATTAACTGAAATTGGAAAACCTAAAGCAGGCGAAACATTAGTCGTTTCTGGTGCAGCTGGTGCCGTTGGATCTGTTGTAGGACAAATTGGAAAAATCCTAGGCCTGAAAGTAATTGGTATCGCCGGAACAGATGAAAAAATAGAAATGCTAAAAAGCAAATTCGGTTTTGACGCTGGTATCAATTATAAGACCACAAAAGACATGAAAGCTGCCATTGCAGAAGCAGCACCAAATGGTGTAGATATCTATTTTGATAATGTAGGTGGACCAATTTCAGATGCCGTATTAGTTAATATTAATAGACTCGCACGAATCATTGTTTGTGGAGCCATTTCGGTTTATAACAATACAGAGGCACCAAAAAGCTTGAGCGTTCAACCGTTCTTAGTAAAAAACAGTGCGTTAATGCAAGGGTTTATTGTCTCTAATTATACGGACAAATTCCCAGAAGCTATGAAGCAATTATCAACATGGTTAGCAGAAGACAAACTGACCTATTCAGAAACCATAGTTAAAGGTTTTGATAACATTCCGAGTGCTTTTATCGATTTATTTGAAGGTAAAAACAAAGGGAAAATGGTAGTTGAATTATAAATAAGATAAAAAGAAAAAAAGATGAATAATTTCGAATTTAAAAACCCTACCAAAATAATTTTTGGAAAGGACACGATAGAAAAACTAGAAAACGAAATCCCTAAAGACGCCAAAGTATTATTGCTTTATGGTGGAGGAAGTATCAAGAAAAACGGTATTTACGATCAGGTTAAAACAGCCTTATCTAAAGTAGATGTTGTTGAGTTTGGAGGTATTCCTGCAAATCCGGAATACGCTAAGTTAATGGAAGCATTAAAAGTGATAAAAGACGAAAACATTACATACTTATTAGCCGTTGGTGGTGGATCTGTAATTGATGGGACTAAGTTTTTATCAGCAGCTGCGGTTTATGATGGTGAGACTCCTTGGGATATTTTAACCCAAAATATTAGAACTGAAAAAGGAATGCCTTTCGGAACCGTTTTAACGCTTCCTGCTACAGGATCTGAAATGAATTCTGGTGCAGTAGTTACAAGAGCTGAAACCCAAGAGAAATTAGCGATGGGCGGACCTGGTTTATTTCCTGAGTTCTCTATATTAGATCCCCAAGTGATCACCTCTATTCCAGAACGTCAATTGGCAAATGGTTTAACAGATGCGTTTACGCATGTTTTAGAACAATACATGACGTATCCTGTTGGTGCCTTATTACAAGATCGTTTCGCGGAGAGTATTTTACAAACCTTAATTGAAGTGGCACCAATAGTGATGAAAGATCCAACAGATTATAAAGCCGCTTCTAACTTTATGTGGAGTTGTACTATGGCTTTAAATGGATTAATCCAAAAAGGAGTACCTTCAGACTGGGCTGTTCATGCGATGGGACACGAGTTAACGGCGTTGTTTGGCATTGACCACGCCCGTACTTTAGCGGTAATTGCACCAAGCCATTACAAGTTTAATTTTGAAGCGAAGAAAGAAAAATTAGCACAATACGCCGAGCGCGTTTGGAATATTACCGAAGGTAGCACAGACGATAAAGCTTATGCTGCGATTGAAAAAACAACAGCTTTCTTTCATCAGTTAGGTATCGATACTAAGTTATCCGATTACACTAAAGATTATGAAGGTACGGCTGAAAAAATAGCAAAACGCTTTACTGATCGTGGATGGTTGGGATTAGGTGAACACCAATCGCTTTCACCAGATAAGGTAGAGAAAATTGTAAAAATGGCTTACTAATTTTAACTAAATGTCAGTTTGAGTGTCCCGACGTTTACGTCGAGATGTTTCGAGAACAATTTTTCCAACACTCAAACTGACATTAGATTTTATAAAAAATGAAAACACTACAAACTATAGTAGTTATTTTAACATTAATTACAGCGTCTAGTTGTAAAGAAAATACAGCTTCTGAAACCGTTTCAGAAGGACAAAAAGAATTAAAAACAGAAAAGAACATGAAGGTATTATTCGTATTAACATCTCACGATAAATTAGGAGATACAGGAAAGAAAACAGGATTTTGGGTTGAAGAATTCGCAAGTCCATATTACACGTTATTAGATAAAGGAGCAACCATTACAATCGCGACACCAAAAGGTGGAGCTGCACCAGTAGATCCAAGTAGTGATTCGCCAGATGCGGCAACTGAAGCTACTGACCGTTATAACAAGGATGCTGATGCAAAAGATAAAATTGCAAATACGAAAGTATTAGCAGATATGAATCCAGATGATTTTGATGCTGTATTTTATCCAGGTGGTCACGGTCCTTTATGGGATTTAACTAATGATGCAAATTCAGTAGCATTAATTGAAAAATTCGATCGCCAAAATAAACCTATCGCTTTTGTTTGTCATGCACCAGCAGTTTTAAAAGACGTTAAAAATGAAGACGGAACAGCCTTAGTAAAAGGAAAAAAAGTGACTGGATTTTCTAATTTAGAAGAAGCAGCAGTTGGTTTAACCGAAGTTGTACCATTGTTACTTGAAGATATGTTGATTGAAAATGGAGCGTTCTACTCTAATGGAGATAAATGGGCGCCATATGCTGTACAAGATGGCAATCTTATTACAGGTCAAAATCCGGCATCATCAGAATTAGTAGCTGAAAAGTTATTAGAAACATTGAAATAATTACCCTAGTTGATTAATAGCGGAAAGCCTGTATAACGTAATGTTTGCAGGCTTTTTTATTTGTTTGCATAAGTCTGTTTGTCTGTTGAATTGAGATTCAGAGTCTTAAGCATCTCAGAAGCTTTCTATTTCTATGCGATATTAATGACCTACACCACCAAACATTTGTATTTTTGCGCCGCATTTAAAGAGAAGGCCTAATATTAAGACACCACAACATGATTATATCTAAACTACATTACATATCTCAAGGAAATACTCCTGAAGCGCATTTAGAAAACATTCAAAAGGCATGTACATCTGGTGCGGAATTAGTGCAATTACATCTTACAGATGTCTCGGATGCTAAATATTTGGAAATAGCTAAAGCTGCTCGAGAGATTACCTTTCATTTTCAAACACGATTAATCATTAATTCTAATTATAAAATAGCCAAAGACGTAAAAGCAGAAGGTGTACATTTAGAAAAATCAGACATCTGCCCTACTGTAGTTAGACCAGATTTATACAGCTGGCAAATTATTGGTGGTACGGCAAATACTTTGGAAGATTGCGAATCGTTAATCGCCAAAAACGTCGATTATATTATTTTAGAACCTTTTAAATCATCAGCTGAAGATAGTTCAACTAAAGCTTTAGGTCTGGAAGGCTATACGGCTATCAGTAATGCTTTAATAACAGAAAAACCAATTATAGGTTTTGGCGATATCACTACAGATGACGTGACCGCGATTTTAGAAACTGGTATTTCGGGCATTGCGGTATCTGATGCCATCACTGAAAATTTTGACAGCATAAAACAGTTCAATCTTTTATTAAAAGCATCAGCAACGGGTGAGATTCGTCACACGTTTGAGTAAATAAACCTTACTTCTTTCCTTCAATTAACTACTTAAATATATAGTCCAGTATGTGGATGTATTTAGGCTTATTAGCCGCTCTTTTTTTAGGATTACACAACTTATGTAAAAAACATGCTGTACAAGGCAACGAAGTGTTTCCTGTCCTTTTAGGTACGGTATCTAGTGGCTTTTTATTTGTCGCAGCGTTTTATGGGTTGTCTATCTTTTATCCAGATTACGCGCTGGAGCACGGTTATAATTTTCAAAAGATTTCGTGGCAAATCCATGGTTTTATCGTTATAAAGTCAGCGATTATGGCGAGTTCTTGGATTTTAGCTTACCAAGCGTTAAAGCATTTGCCGATTACGATTGTCACACCTATACGTTCTGCAGGACCTTTTTTCACCTTTATTGGTGCAATTTTAATTTACCAAGAACAACCTAGTCCTTTGCAGTGGATTGGCTTTTTCCTCATCATATTCTCAGTAATGCTTTACTCTAAAATCGGAAAGAAAGAAGGCATTAATTTTAAACGCAACAAATGGATCTTCGCTATTATCGGAGCGACGTTTTTAGGTGCTTCCAGTGGTTTGTACGATAAATTCTTAATTCAAAATCTAAGTCTCAACCCACAAACCTTACAATTCTGGTTTTGCCTTTACACCATATTGATTCTACTTATTATCCTATCGATTACATGGTTTCCCCATGCCGAAAAACGAAAAGCCTTTAAATTCCGCTGGTCCATTATCGCAGTCGGTATTTTATTGCAAGCTGCAGATTACTTCTATTTTAAAGCCTTGCAAGATCCTGATGCCTTAATAATGCTATTGTCTGCTATTAAACGAAGTCAAATTTTAATAGCCGTAGTTGTTGGTGGTTTAGTCTTTAAAGAACAGAATAAGCGCAAAAAATTAGTGCCTTTAGCAGGAATTATGATTGGAGTTTTTCTAATTTTATATTCTAATTAAAAAGGAGTATTTAGCATTAAGACAACTGAATCAGACTCTTGGTTGTTATGCTTCATTAAATTGTGAAAACTATAAAGTAGTGATAAAAAACGGGTTTAGTAATACCAATTTAAAACTTAACTTGCTATAATTTTTTAAACGATTAAACCGAATGAATTCAGATTACACTCAAATTATAGAAAACGCATACAAGTTCGTTAAGCCAATTAAAGACCACGGAAAACTAGCGACTTACATACCCGAATTAGCAAATGTAAATCCAGATAAGTTTGGAGTGCACATCACTAAAATAGATGGTAATAACTTCGGAATTGGAGACCATTTAGAGAAATTTTCAATTCAGAGTATTGCTAAAGTCTTGTCACTTTCGTTAGCTGTTAAATTTCTTGGCGAGCGCATTTGGACGCGTATCGACGTTGAGCCTTCTGGTACAAAATTCGATTCGCTTCTTTTACTAGAAACTTATAAAGGCATTCCTCGTAATCCGTTCATCAATTCTGGCGCTATTGTTATTTGCGACATTTTAATCACACATTTAGAAAATGCACGTGAGGAGTTTCTTGAATTTGTTAGAGATTTAAGTGATATTCCAGATCTAAACTATTCTGATGACATCGCTGATTCTGAAAAAGCGACGGGTTACCGAAATGTAGCCTTATGTAACTTTATAAAATCGTTGGGTAATATTAAAAACGATCCAGCCGAAGTGTTAGATTTTTATTTCGATATGTGTTCTTTAGAAATGAATTGTGAACAAGTGTCTCGTAGCTTTTCGTTTTTAGCCAATGGCGGTAGAAAATTAAGCGATGGTAAGCGGATCATAACGAGCAGTCAGGCAAAACGAATCAATGCTTTAATGCTCACTTGTGGATTCTATGACGAGTCAGGTGAATTTGCATTTAAAGTGGGACTACCAGGAAAAAGTGGTGTTGGCGGAGGAATAGTGGCATTGTATCCTAATAATTTTACGATTGCCGTTTGGAGTCCAAAATTAAATTCTAACGGAAACTCTTTTAAAGGCATGAAATTATTAGAAACGGTTACGACTCATTCTGAAATGAGTATTTTTTAACCCATTACATTGCATTATGATGAGTCATCTGTCCTGTTCAAAACCATTAAGGTTTTAATTGTTTAAGTCAATACCTCTACTTCATATTTCTTAAATTTGAGTACATCTTAAAAATTAAAAGTTATGAAAAGCGAAGACAAAAAAGCACAATACAATTCAGATATTACAAAAGAAGACGAAAAAATTCTAGGTGATAAATCAGGAAACCTAAGACAAGACAATGGTGACGACGAACTCTTAAAAAACCGTGAAACCGAACCCGATTTCGCCGCAAAAGATTTAGATATTCCTGGTAGTAAAAATTCAAAACCATTATCTAATAACAGAAAGCCTGATGAAGAAAATCAACATTACAGCTTAGGAAGTGATCATAATGAAAACCTTGAGCTAGATATTGAAAATACGAAATAGTTTTTGGAACCTTAATTAGGTAGTCATCCCAAAAAGCATAAACAATCAAAATCCATTGTAATAGCTAAATTCATTAATGCTATTTTGGGTTTTGATTTTTTTATTATAGCTATGTGGTAGGTTAAGTCGCAAAGTTGAGAAGTTAAAAGTTAAAAGTTAAAAATTAAGAGTGAAGAGTAAAGAGTTAAGAGTTAAGAGTGAAAAGTGAAAAGTTAAGAGTTAAGAGTTAAGAGAAGTAAGAAAAAAACAAACAGCAAGTAAATAATCAACTCCTAAATTCCGACAGCGTCGGAACCAACGATTTTCAGAAATAATAAGCTAAAAATAAAGTTCATTTACACAATCAAGTATTGGAAATTTAGATTTGATAAAAACCTTTAATCATAAATGCCTCAGCGAATGGCGCTTCTGCAAATGCGCAGCATTCACGAAAACCTATTAAAACAATAAGAATGGATGAGTAACTCCTAACAAATCGTTTTGAAATCGAAGATTCATGAAGCCCTAATTTAACAATAACTCATTCTGAATATTTTTTGGTTCGTTTATTCGCTTATGCTTATTTTATGGAACTCATGATGTGCTGCGCAGTTTGCATCAAGGCAAAATGAATGTTCAAAACAAACATTAAAAATACGTCAGTTCGAATGTCCCGAGGTTTTCTTCGGGATATATCAAGAACCTATAGAAAAACGACCAAAAATCAAAATTTCACACTTTTTTCACAATCTCTACTCCGTTTTAAAAAGCATTTCCAATAACTTTAGAAAAAATAAAACATCATGAAACAAACGCTTTTATTTCTACTGCTATTAACACTTTACACCGCACACAGTCAAGAACAACAAGAACCATACATCATACAAGCCGATAGTACTTGGGGAAAGGAAATCATAAAATTCCCAATAGAATGGGCACCAAAACTCACTTTAGAAGGTTACGAAGAATTAACCTTTGCGCCAGAATGGTCTAAAGAAAATCACGATAACTTTTGGTCTATAATCATGACTTGGAAAATAAAAACAAACCAAGAGATTCCGTTATACGAGTTAGAATACAACCTGATCCACTACTTCGATTACCTTATGAAACCCAATTATTGGGCACGAGAGTTTCCTTTGCCAGAAGCCGAATTTAAAGCCCCAATAACAACAAAAAAGGAACCGAATATGAAGCGCAACTCACGTTCTTTGATGGTTTTTACACAGGCAAAGTTATAACCACTAATATCCTAGGGCAGCAAATATTTAACCAAGCAACAGAAGAAGCCGTTGTAATTTTTAAAATATCACCAAAACCATACACCGAAGCTATTTGGGAAAAATTAAATGCCCAGACTGTAAATACTGGATTTAAAAAGGATTAAGCCTAACAAACAATCACCAAACATCAGTCTAAGTATCCGTGTTGAACCACTATCAAAATTAAAATACACATAGGAATACAGGTTCTCGATACTAATTTCACTCATTGCAATCGTAAAATTCACTCGAACTGACAACGTTCATACAAGACAGATTAGCTTAAAAGAACAAATAAAAAGGCATTGCAAAACAAAAGCTCTACAATGCCAATTCTAATATCAAAAGAAACCAAAATTACTCAGATGCAAACGGATAATCCGTATACCCCTTTTTACCAGGAGTATAAAACGTATCCTTATCCCATTCCGCTAAATCCAAATGCTGTTCAAACCGCTCTACTAAATCCGGATTAGAAACAAATGGCTTACCATAAGCCACTAAATCCGCATCACCATCAACAAGGATTTCATTCCCTTTATCCTGATCAAAATTAGTGTTAACCATCAACGTTCCATTATACAACGGACGAAAATGCTTAGCAATATTACTCACAGCAAATGGCACATCAGTCACATCGGTAAACGGTTCAGATAAATGCACATAAGCCAAATTATAATCATTCAGTTTTTTAATAATATATTCAAACGTCGGAATGGTCTCTTCATCTACCATAATCCCAAATAAGCCATGTAACGACGGATTAAAACGCACTCCAATTTTTTCTTGTGGAATCACGGTTTTCATAGCGTCTAGCACTTCAAAAAAGAAACGTGTTCTATTTTCAATAGTGCCGCCATAGTCATCAGTTCTGGTGTTAGAACAGCCATTAAAAAACTGCTGAAATAAATACCCATTAGACGAATGCAATTCAATCCCATCAAAGCCAGCTTCCACAGCATTGGCAGCCGCATTTTTAAAATCGTTAATGGTACGTTTAATATCTCCAGCCGTCATCGCTTTTGGAGTTACGGTTTCCTTAAATCCGTTGGGAGTATAAGACTGCGCTTTGGGATTAATCGCAGATGCAGAAACAGGCAATTCACCATCATGAAAATCGGGATGCGAAATACGGCCAACATGCCATAACTGTATAAAAATAGTACCACCTTTGGCGTGTACACGTTCGGTAACCGTTTTCCAACCGTCCACTTGCGCTTTAGAGTGAATACCAGGAGTATTGATATAGCCCACAGCTTCCTTAGAAACCTGAGAACCTTCTGTTATAATTAAACCTGCCGAAGCACGCTGTTCGTAATATAAACCTTGTAAATCGTCTGTAGCGACTTTTTCTTTGTTATCCGCACGACTACGCGTCATAGGTGCCATAACAATACGGTTTTTTAAAGTGATATTTTTATGATAGGGTGTTAATAAAGGTTGTATATCCATCGTATGTTTTACGTATTAATTTGAAGTATAAAGTTACGATTTTCAAACACCAATTTAGCGGATAGACAGCAATTAAGATAGATTTAACCTTTCCTAAACGCATCAATACTTTATTGTTATAAGTCAAGACCTATAAATTATAACCCTTAAGTTTGAATCAATTTTAATGTGAACTATCATAGAAAGATTGATTAGAAATAAGAAGGAAGTAGATGATATAATATGTGGTGATAAATTTGGAAGATTAAGTAAAGGTTCTGGAAAAGACTAACTGTTAATCGTACACGTAAAATAGCCTAGCATCTCTGCAACAAAAACTTAGATCATAACAAAAATAGACCATATCATTATGAATACATTTAAATTTAGTTCCATCTTATTTAGTACGTTACTATTAGTTTCGGCCTGCAAGGATGACGTTAATAGAAATCTAAATAATAATACTCCAAATACGGAAGGTATTGGATACGTAGAAACCGATGCGTCTCCTTCCGATATTTACGACAACATTATATCTCAGTTAAATAGTAATGAGAGCATTGGTATTATTGCAGAAGTTAATCATTCTGAAAATGCCCAGAACGTCGGTCTAGAATTAGATTTTACACGTACCGTATATTTTGGAAATCCGACATTAGGAACTCCACTAATGCAAAATAATAGTTCTGCCGGATTAGATTTACCGCAACGCCTTACCGTGTTTACTGATGAAAATGGAGATACCATTGTGGCATACAATTCTGTAGACTACTTAGTTAACAGACATAGTTTGAGCGATATTTCAACGACAGATATGATAGCCAATGCACTTGTTACCATTGTAAATAGCGCAACAGATAAAGTTGTTGTTTTAAATTCATCACCTCCCATATTAAACGACGGAATTATTTCTGTGACGAGTACGAACGACTTCAATACTACCTATAATCTAATTTTAGATACCTTAAACAGTTTAGACGCCGTGTCAGTTATCGCAGAGTTAGATCATCAAGCCAATGCTCAAAGTGTTGCTATGGAGTTATTGCCTACCAAATTAATAATTTTCGGAAATCCGGCATTAGGAACACCGTTAATGTCAGAATCAAGAACTATGGCTTTAGACTTACCACAAAAAATGTTGATTTATGAAAATAGTGATGGCGATGTCAATATAATATATAATAATCCATTTTATATAGGAGAAAGACATGGTATAACTGAAAATAACGACACATTAGAAATGATTTCTCAAGCACTGCAAACCATAGCGGATTCTGGGGCTTCGGCGAATTAAAATATATGTGAGCCAAAACCCTCATTTTGGTAAACATTGTGAAAAGCTTGTAAATAATTTATTTATGAGCTTTTTGCTTTTATAACATGAACTGTTTTTATCATTAGTTTTTATGTTGAGTTTTATTATTAAAAGAAAAACGTAACATTTTACACAAATACATTTGAATGCAGATAGGTTTCATTGGGATGTATTAATAACGTACGCATATCAAAGACCCCATCCCAAAAGAAAGAAAGAAAGAAAGAAAGAAATCCAAAATATAAGTAAACAATCAACTCCCAAATTCCGATACGGTCGGAACCAACGATTTTCAGAAATAATGAGCAATAAACAATATTATTAAACTAAATCAAGTATCTGTAAATCTTTGTAAAATAAACCGCGAAACACTAATGTATTGGCGAATGGCGCTTTAGCGATTTCCTAATAAATCGTTTTGACTTTTTGGTTCGTTTTGTGTCAGGACAAAATGAACATAAACAACAAACATTAAAAATACGTCAGTACGAGTGTTCTGCCTTTTTCGTCGGGATGTGTTGAAAATATATTTGACTAACAATTACGGTTAGTCTTTCTTATTATATCCGAATAATTTTAAAATTAATAATTCGAATTTATTTTTGAATGCCGCAAAAAGCCCACCGCTAATCGCTAAATAACCTAATATGCCTAAAACTGCATTCAGGTTATCTAAAAAATCTTTAACATCTTTATTTAATAAAACCAATTGATATAAATAATAGACTCCTAATAATAAACCAATTGAGTAAACAAAAGTTGAAAAAGCCTTTATCCTTTTTTTAAATCTAATTTCAAAATATTTAAGAAAATTATGTTCTTCTTTATTAGGGAATTCTTTTATTAATGATAGTATTGATTCAAAAGCTTTAAGAGCAATAATAATATGAAAGTCATTTTTATTTTCAAATAAGCTAGGATTATTTAAAATAGCTTTATAAGCAGATTCTAAAATTTCATTTGTAAGCTTTTCTTTGTTTGTTAGATACAAAAAGACAGTAATAATCTCTTGAATGTTACTATTACTGTGATAATTATCATTTAATATATTTTCAAAAGTTGTAGTTATTAACGACTTAGACCTCTTTCCAATGACCATTTTAATCCAACTTCTGTCTTCATCAAAAATAAAAACAGCTAAAATAATTGAGAAAATTTGCAAATCATTATGAATAAAGGGTGTGCTTTCTGACGGTACACGTTTACTTATAACTTTATATGAATCTTTAAAGTTTTGCTTATTACTTTTTATTACGCTATTTATAATTTTGTAATAAATATCATCTATTTCACTTAAATTATCTTTTGAATAATCAAATTTTGAAAACTGAAGCATCGAATAAAAAGCAAGAAGCTTTTCGTTCTTAACTGCATTTGATAAATAATTATTTTGCTCTTCTAAAGAAACCATTTCTTTCTTTTTAATTTATAATGCAAACTATCCGGATCCCAACCATCAACCTTTCTCATTTTTCCTAACAATTTTGAAATTAAATCCGAATATAACATTGACGCTGGTTTTTCTCCTGGTAAAAAAACTTCTCCAAGATAAATAAGTAAAAGAATAAATTTGTTGAACAATGTAATTTAAATCAGTAAACAGCAATTTATCCAATTCTTTATCTTCAATATTACCAGTTGGCATATGTATTTTAATCTGAATTGGATTACTCATTCCATGTGATTGCATTTTTAATTCTTTGGCACCTAACATTTGTACCAAACAAGTCGTAGAATCGAGAAAAATATTAGTGCCTCTATTAGGGATACTTTCACCTTTTAATTGTTTGTTATTATAACTAATCGGAACTCCTCTTTCATTTCTATCGAATAACTTGTAAGGGTGTTTTTTGCCAATTGTAACAAATGCAAATTGAATATTAAAATCTTCGAAGCTTTTGATTAAAGAGCTAACAACTTCAAATTCAATATTTTTTATCGGCTTGAATATATGAAATATTAGCCTTACTGTGTCTCCTTTGCTCCATCCTTGCTCTAACTTTAGTCTCTCAAAAGAATTTTCAAGACTTTGAAGTAGCTCTTCAAAATAATCATCATATTCAACATCTTTTACTTTATCACCAAGTAGATATTGACCATCACTAGACATAAAAGTCGTTATTCCGACAATCCTTTTTTGTTCAGCACCTTTATAAGCATTTGTTCTTATCCAACTATTGCCAATACCGATTATTAATTCTCTATCTACAGACCTATTAGAAGGCAAAACCCATGGAGTACCACCAATTTTCGCATATAATTGGAGTGCAATAGAATTTAAAATATACTCATTATGAACTTTAACTTTACTAGTCGTTATAAATTGAACTGGAATTTCTAATGATAAAAGTTTTGCTTTAATTCCATAATAAGGATTATGAGCATCTTCCAAATCTCTAAATTCATTTGGTATTTCAATTATCGCTAAATCAGGTTTTAAATCTAATTCACTCCGTATTATTGAATTATAAGATTCAAATTTATAAGATGTGACTTCATCTATTAATAAGTTAACATTGTGTAAATCATATTTCTTTTTAAATCCTTTTTTAAAGTACTTGGAAGTAGGCAATCCATCGATGAGATTTGCTAGAAAAGAAGTAAAGCTTCCTCTAATATCTTTATGACAAATACATAAAACATTAGGTGTTTTAATATCAAAATTTACACTATCATATGGTCCAAAATCATTTAGTCCAGAATCGGGATAATTATTTTTTGTTTTAGTTCCAGCATAATCAAATATAAATGTAGGAACTCTCAAATTCATTGAATTCGACTCTTTTTTTAATGATTTACCAACAGTAAAACAAAAACCATCTTTATTTTGGAATAATATAGGTTGTTTAGAACTTTCAGAAAATGCTTTTTCACTAAACATGAAATTTGCAATGTTATTTATCTCCTTGGATAATTTATTTGCATTGTATATTTCACTGCGCTTTCTCTCAATTATTTCAAATACCTCTTTACTTTTAGATTCAGAAAGCTTAAATATCAAATATTTCTCTATGTTTGATTTATTTTTTCTTATGAATAGCTCTTTTAAACTAACTTTAACAACTCCTTCATTTGTATCAACCAAAGCTATATTTTCTTCTATACTTTTTATTACTCCTATAAATTCTTCATTAGGTGCTAATACATTTTCTAGACCCGAAAAAATTTCAGACCTTAATACCTCAATATCAATTAAATTAAAACCTTCTTCATTTAATTCAAAACAAGATTTAGTAAATATCCAATTTCGCCTAATATTAATAATAAAACCAAATTGTGATTTTCCATCAATTTCGAATAGCCTTAATTGAAACTCTATGAGTTTTTTATATGCGATTTTATTTCTTAAATCATCTGGAAGCACTTTATAAATCACATCATCTTTTTCTTGTCTCGAAAAAAATCTAAATGGATAAAAATCTATAGGCTTGAAACTTGGAAATCTTTCTTTAAAAGTTCTGAAAAATAAATGCTTGATCAAAGATGAAGTAATTTTAAAATCATCGTAAACATTTACTGTTTCTATATCGCCTAACTTTATGCTATCATCACCATCTTTATTTGAAATAAACAGTTTATCACCATTTCTAAAAAACGAATGAGAATGATTGTATTTTTCTCTTAATTCCAATAGCTTATCTTCGGAATAAGAAACTTTACTAATCTGATACTCTTTAAACTCAAAGTTTATTGGAAAAAAATTCAACTCCATAATTATATAATTCTTTTTGCAAACTAACTATCACGAAAACTTATCTTAAAACTCAAAATAATGTTAAGAGAAATATTAGTTGATAAGAATTATAAATTTAGTATTTGATTTTTGTTTATCTATCTATATAAATAAGAATTATCAACACATTGTCAACATTCTGTTTTTTAGTTTATTATACTATTTAAGTAAATATAAAAAACTAATTAACAGCTAATAAATGGCACTATACAAAATAGTCAATGTGGGTTTTATATTTATAAAAATTTTGCTTCCCGAAAAGCGTTTATTTTTTAATCACCAGTCTTATGATCATGTGGTTTTAACTTAGGATGTTTCGGCTTGTTAGGTGGATTAACTCTTCTGCGTCTATCAGGAGTTCCATCTTCTTTTTTGGTTTTGGCCCTGGCTTAATAGCTTCAATTGTTGTCATAAAATTATTGTTTTAAATATTGAGCTATAAATATAAAGTAATTGATAGTCAGGTTTTTGAGGAATACCGTAATTCACCAAAACATTAATTAACCATTAAATAAAACATCTCTACTTGCCATTCCCCACTATTATTTAGACCTTCGCAAAAAAAACACCCCAATGACAATATTTGTAGACATGGACGATGTGTTAGCCGACACTTACGGCAAACACATAGAATTATATAATAAAGAACACCAGCAAGACTTACGCATGTCGCAAATTTCTTCGGGCGAAATATGGCATAATGTCCCAAAAGTACATCAAGAAAGTATTATGCAACACGCCTTGCAGCCTGGTTTTTTTAGAGATTTAAAACCTATTAAGGATAGTATATTGGTAATGGAAGCGTTGTATAATAGACACGAAGTTTATATTGCAACGGCAGCAACGCAGTTTCCAAATTCCTTGTTAGAAAAAAGTGAGTGGTTAGATGAGCATATGCCATTCATTACTTGGCAACACCGTATAATGTGTGGGGATAAGTTTATCTTAAACGGAGATGTCCTTATTGATGACAGATCGTATAACTTAGAAAAGTTTGAAGGAGATACGCTATTGTTTAATTCTCCTCATAATGTAGAAGATACAGGGTATAACAGAGTGGCTACTTGGGAAGATATCGCCAAGCTTTTGCTTTAAAGTAAACCCAAAGCTTCACAACGAACTTAGTTGGGTTTGCTTTGGGTCAGTTTAATACAACTACTTGTAAAGAATAAATTGATATTCGCAGCTGTATAATTAAAAATGTTAGTGTGCTAATTAGTTTGGTGTTAAGCTTAGGAAACGACAGGTATAACTTGCTTTCTTATACAAAAAACACGTTCATTATTATGTAATGCATCCTCTCCTGCTTTGATGCATGCCATCAGTGAAACTTTAAGTTTATCAATGGCATGTAATATAGCAAGTACGATATTGTCATTGTCAGCTTCAAAACTTATTGGATGAAGCGGTTGTCCTACAATATTAGTGCTTAATGAACATCTATTGCCATGACATCCTTCTTGTTTATTGTTTTCATTAGATAAATGAACGTCTATTTCGGTAATATGTAATCCATAATTCTCTAATCTGCATTCAAATAATGCCGTAAGATAAGCTGTATCTTTTTCGGTAATATGGATGGTTTTATTAGAGTTAATTTGAGTCGTATTAAATTGAATTCTCATGATCCTATATGTTTTAAAATTATTAAATTTTAAGTACTATTTTAATGGAGTCTGTGATATTGAATTCAAAGCCATACTAAAATAGTGATAGACCTTTCTGATAATTAAACTTGCTTTGGGGTTTCATAGGTTTGGGGGTTTGGTTAAAATTTATTGATTATAGGTTGTTATATTTCAACTAATTATAATATAGTGAATTGTATACAGATACTCGACAAATTGAGGTTAAGCTTATGTTAAAGCGTCGCTGTAAGAAAATGTAATAACGTTTGTAATATCAGACAATTGAACAAGTGATGGAATTTAAATTTCAGAAAATCCAGATAAAATCAACTACCTTTATTTCTGTACCAATCACACAACAAAATGACCAAGCACTCCAATACTTTTTCACGTCGCGATTTTGCTAAACTATCTGCAATGGGTATCGCAGCATTGCCTTTATTAGGGGTTCAAAATACCTTCGAAACAGCAAACCTTGCACCAGAAAAAGAACTTAAGGTACATCTATTCTCTAAACATTTACAGTTTTTGAATTATAGCGATATGTCTGAAGCCGCTGTAAATATGGGGTTTGATGGTTTAGACCTCACGGTACGAAGAAAAGGCCATGTACTTCCAGAACATGTAAAGGACAATTTGCCAAAAGCGGTTGAAGCCATGAAAGCATATGGATTGCAACCACAACTGATGTCTACCAACGTTTGGGATGTAAATGACGCTAATAATGTTACTGTTTTAGAAACAGCAAGCCAATTAGGGTTTACGCATTATCGCACCGATTGGTTAACATATCCAGAAAACCAATCCATACAAGAAAGTCAAGCACACTATGCCAAACAAGCCAAAGCTTTAGAGCAACTTAACGAAGAATTAGGATTAATTGGTGGTTATCAAAATCATTCGGGTAAACATGTGGGTGCAGCCGTTTGGGATTTGCTCCCTATATTAGAAGCTACAAAGGGAGAGTTTTTAGGCTGCCAATATGATATTAGGCATGCAGTTGTTGAAGGCGCTGGGAGTTGGGAATTAGGTTTGCAACGTATTAAACCATTTATCAATACCATAGTGATCAAAGATTTTAAATGGGGCATTACAGACGGAAAATGGCATCTTATAAATGTGCCACTTGGCCAAGGTATGGTAGATTTTAAACGCTATTTCTCATTATTAAAAAAATATAAAATCAATGTGCCTGTGTCTTTACATCTTGAATATGATTTAGGTGGTGCCGAAAAAGGATATTCTAAATTAACCGTCAGCAAAGAAGAGGTCTTCAAAAATATGACACGCGATTTGCAGTTTCTTAAGGAAGCTTGGAAGCAAGCGGAATAAGGTGTGGTCTGGAGCGCAGAAAATCCTGAGTTAATCAGGATTTTCTTTTGTTTTAAAACGAGGGCGTTTTAGAACTTTAAATCGTTTAAGAAGCCATTGACGTTCTCTTTTGTTTCGCCTGTTTTCTTCTGAATTCGGCCAACAATCTCATCTTCTTTACCTTCTTGGTAATCTAGATCATCGTCAGTAAGTTCTCCCCATTTTTGTTTTAATTTTCCTTTAGCAATATTCCAATTGCCTTTTGCTTTATCTTGCCATGGTTTAGACATAATTTCTGTATTTTTAAGTTAATAAAGTAAATCACTTTGATCTACTACTGTAAATTTACAGCAAGTCTTAAACACCCATTAGCGCAATCCATTAATAAATTGATGCAAAAAATAAAAGAAGGTAAAAAAGCATGATTTACACCATTATTGATGTTGAAACCACAGGACAAAGCAACCGCATGACTGAGATTTCAATTTTTAAATTTAACGGAGATACCGTTATAGACGAGTTTACATCACTAATAAATCCGGAAACTTATATTCCACAACATATTACAGCCCTCACAGGGATCGATGATCATATGGTTGCTGACGCTCCGCGATTTGCAGAGGTTGCAGACGATATTATAAGCATCACCGAAGGAGCCATATTTGTAGCGCATAATGTTAATTTCGATTATAAAGTGATTAGCGGAGAATTCAGTAGAATTGGTTTAGAATTCAACAGAAAGAAACTTTGTACCGTCCGTTTATCAAGACGCTTATTACCAGGACATCGGTCTTACAGCTTAGGGAAATTATGTAGCGCTTTAGAGATTAATTTGGTGGGCAGACACAGAGCCAGAGGAGATGCCGAAGCCACTACTATTCTATTTGAATTACTATTACAACAACCTGAAGCTTCAGATGTTTTTAAGGAATTTTTAAACAAGAATTCTAAAGAAGCCACCTTACCTCCTAACCTACCCAAAGAAACGTTTGAAGCCTTGCCAGATACCGCAGGCATCTATTATTTTAAGGATAAAAAAGGAATTGTCATTTATGTCGGTAAAGCTATAAACATTAAAAAAAGAGTACTCAGCCATTTTTATAGTAAAACAAAAAAGGCGCAAGATATGGTGAGAGAAACGCGCGATATCGATTTTGAAAGTTCGGGTAGCGAATTGATAGCGCTACTTATGGAAGATGCTGCCATTAAGCATCATTTCCCCGTGTACAATAAAGTCGCGAAACGCACTATACAGTCCTTTGCCATATTTTCATATGAAGACCGAAAAGGAATTTTACATTTGGCTAGTAATAAAAGCCGTTTAGTGCCCAATCCTATCGTTACATTGTTTAGCATAAGAGAAGTGCGTGCTTATTTAGAAAAGATGTGTGAGAAGCATAACTTATGTCCTAAATACTGCCATTTACAAGAATCGGTTTCGGAATGTTCGCATTTCAACATCAAAAACTGTAAAGGGATTTGTAAAGATGAAGAAGCTGTGGAAGATTATAATAATCGGGTTCTTGAGGCTATTCATGATATGTCGGATCAAAAGAGCGACATCATTGTAAGAGAAAAAGGCAGACACGATAATGAGGAAGCCTTCGTTATGGTGAAAAATGGGGACTATTTAGGTTATGGTTTTGTTGATAAAGAAGAGACTATAAACCACATTGATGATTTAGACACGTTCCTGATTCCTCAGAAAAACAATATGGATATTCAAAAGATTTTGAGATCGCGTTTGTTGGATTTGTAGTTGTTGGTTGCTGGTGTTTGGTTGATGGTTGGTGGTGTTCTCAATATGTAATGATTGTCTCTTTGAGTGAAATTCCTTTTTAGGAATTTTGTATCGAGAAGCTTTACAACACAAACGGTTCTCTATGCATTTTTCGCACACTCATAACACTCAAACTGAAATAAAAATCTCTATTACAAAAGAAAACAGCACTATAAACGCGCTGTTTTCAATTCAGAAAATAAGATATCTAATCTATAGCGTTAGGGAAATAGATTTCGATTTATTTTCCTTCTTTAGGGTTATAACGTAAGTAATCTCTGCTCCATTAGTATGCTTATAATTAACAGTGCAGCTGCTATTAAGAAACGCCCATCCCGGATAATCTTTTGCTAGTTGACTGCTTATTGTTAATGGAATTCGTACATCTTCGTAGTATTCTTCAGAACTCAAAATAACACCTTTAGTATCATAAATGGCAGTGATAGAATTGTCGTTAGATTGAAAATTAACAGTATACGTCATAGACTTGTTCTTACTATAAACAGGATCTTTTGAGACATCAAAATCGGCAGCTACTTTCTGTAATTTCTTAATAGAAACCGCTAAAGGTTGCGCTGCGGTAAGTTCTGAATTTAAATACTGTTCGTTGAGAACAGAAACGGAACGTGGTGTATAGTCCTTGTCGTTAAACTGAGACGTTTCCATTGCTAAATCATTTTGCGCTGAACTAAGGTTGGCAAGTCCTAAAAAAATTAAACCAAGAAGACATGTTTTCATAAGTGATACGGTTTTAGAGTGGTACTTAATAATTAAAGTGGTAATAGCATTATTCTAAATAAACACGTTGTATAAATAGAACACTGCTAAAGTAAAAGTTAAGTAAGGCACAACCGCATAATCGATATAGACCACTGATGTACAGGCGATAGACATTTAATAGACAGCTTCGCAATTTGAATTATAATTACCTAATAATAAACGGCTTATAGATTTTGAATAAAGAAATCCAAATCCGTTTCTTCTGAGAGTTGAAGTTTTTTTCTTAGGCGATAACGACTGGTGTTTAAGGACGCTAAGGTGATATTTTGAAGGGTCGCAATACTTCGACTTTCAATTTTTAAGCGAATTAACGAGCACAGTCTAATCTCGTTTTTGCTTAAATTTGGATAGCGCTTTGTCAATTTGCTATAAAACGCATCGCTCAGTTTATCTAAGCGTTCAAAAAATTCTTGCGTATCGCTATCAACGCTTATTTTATTTGAAATGGCTAAATCGAGTTCATTAATTAATTCCGGACGCGCTTCTGAATTAGATTCTTTTATAACTTCTAATTGGTCGGCGAGTGACTTAGCCCAATCCTGATCTTGCGTGAGTTTAATGGCAAAATCAGACAAATCACGTTCCTTAGATTTAATCTCAGAATTAAGCTGTTCTACCTTTAGCGCAGAGTTTTCAAGGAGCTGTTCTGCCAATAACTGTTTGTTCTTAGCATTTATAAGGTGTTGTCGTCTACTAATAATTAGTGAAACTAAGACAATTATAAAAATCGAAGACAAAAGTCCTATAAACCAAAGTTTAGCACGCTGGTTTTTAATCATGTTTTCCTTTTGAATACGGTCGATTTTAAAATTTAATTCAATTTTATCTATCGTAATATCATTCAATTCCTCTTGCCATTTTTTATCAGCATGATTCAATATCGTTTGAAGACTATCGGAAATATGTTCAATTTGCTTTACAGTGGTATATGCCGTTGGAATATTATTTTTAGCACGCAAGAGTACTTCTTTAGCTCTTAAAAATTCTAATTTAGAACTAGAGCTTAGGTTACTATTGCTTTCTTGAACCTTTACGATGCTGTTTAGGGAATTAAAAGTGCGCTGTGCTGCCTCTAATTTGTTTAAATGTGTATTGGTCATCACCAATTGCGATCCGGCACTAATTAACCGTGGAGTGTCATTCTCTAAAGTTTCTTCATTAATGGCTGTTTTAAAAAAATCAAAGTTTTGCTGATATAAGGCCTGGGCTTTTTCATAATCCTCTTGGTCGGTATATATATCAGCAATATTGTCGCGTATACTCCCATTTAAGGTGTGCTTAGGGAATTTAGACGTTGTAAGTGCATAAGCGCGTTTAAAGAAATACATGGCAGAATCCAGATCCTTTTTGTGCCAATAAAAAAAGAGGCCATAATTATTTATGGACGACGGATGGTAAATATAATTCAGGTTCTTAGAAAACGATATATTCACTTTGTGCTGAATTGCTGCACTATCTAATAAACCTAGCTTAGCATAATTTTCAGCAAGTATACTTCGAGCATAACTCCGCATCTCCATAAATTTGTTGCGCTCTGTGAGGCTGAGTTCAGTTTCATGAGCTTCATAATACCTAAAAAAGGCGAGATATGATTTTATAGATTCTTTTGGAAAACCAACTTCTCTAAACCAATTTCCAGAATGCAAATAACTGTCTAAAACGAATTTGGCATGCCCTTCAATATGATTTAAGAGATCTAATCGTTTAAAATGAAGTGATAAATAACGCTGCATTTCAGCATCAGAAAACGAGACGCGTCTATACGTTTTTATATCATTTTCATGAAAAACAGATGCCATGGAATCAGTAATCTGTTCGTACTGTTTAAAATAGGTATCACTAGTAAACGTCGTGCTTTGTGACCACAATGGAAAGATTACTACAACGAAAATAAATAAGAATGATGTATAATACTTAAGCATTAATTATCAATAAGTTAGACAGGTCTAAATATACTTATTTTTGAGGACCTATGACAGATACTTTATCAAAGCGAATCATTAAAACAAAAGCTTCGTGCGCACACTCGGGTCATAAGCGCATCTTAAGCGGGTTCGCTATTGAAAATTCTTACATCACTATACAATGTATAGGTTTAAGCTATAATTTGCCGTTCAACATACACTAGGCTTCTTTTCGCAATACAGCTAAAGGAGAGCTGCTAAGTACCGATCGTATATTACTTAAACCAATAGCCATTACTAACACGGTTATACCTGGTAATATCACTAGAAATGGAATCAACGATGGTGCAAATGGTTCATTAAACACCAATAATGCCAAACAAAGACTACTAATTAAGGCTAATAGAATACCGACTAAACTACCTAACAATCCTAAAAACAAGTATTCTAAAGCTGAAATTTTTAGAATCTGTGCATTTTTAGCCCCAAGGGTTCGCAACAAAACGCTTTCTTTTATGCGCTGATACTTGCTAGTTCGAACAGAACCAATTAATACAATAATACCGGTGATAATACTGAAGAACGCCATAAAATTAATGACCCAAGACACTTTATCTAAAATATCCTCTACAATGGTGTACACTTGACGTAAATCTATGATCGAAACATTCGGGAATTCGGCCACTAAATCGCGCTGTAATGCTGCAGAACTAGCTTCATCTGCTGCATTTGTAGAGATGACACTAAATTGTGGTGCTTGCTCAAGTGCGCCAACAGGAAAAACAAATTAAAATTAGGTTGTAATTGTCTCCAGTCTACTTTCCGTATACTTCCCACCGTAGTTTCCATAAGGACACCTTGCACATTAAACGTAATGTTGTCACCAATATCAATACCGTCTTCCACAAGATTATCTGCTATAGAAACTAGTATCGGAGCATTAGGAGTGGTGTGCGATGTCCATTCACCTTCCAAGAGTTCTTCGGAATCTATCATGGCATCACGATACGTGCTTCTAAATTCATGATTTAATATCCAATTCCGCATTTGTTTGGTAGAATCTTGGCGTAAGTCATTTGCTAAGCGACCTTTTATTTTATGAATACGCATCGTCACAATCGGAATGCTATTCACAACAGGTAAACCTTTCGCTTTAATGCGCGCTTCAACAGTTTCTTGCTGATCTGATTGTACATCTAAAATGATAATATTAGCATTACTAGAGCTCTGCCCTACTTCGGTTTTTGCTAATAGAATATCTTTAGTGAAATACAATGTGCTAATTAAACAGGTTCCCAAACCAATAGCAACTACTAAAACAACGGTTTGGTTATTAGGTCTGAATAAATTGAGTAAACTTTGGCGCGCCGCAAAACCCCATCGTTTTGGGAAATAAGTTTTTATACCTTTAATAAATAGCAAGGCAACACCTGTTAACACCGCAAAAGCAACTAAAGTGGCTAGCATAAACCCTAATGCATAGAGCGCATCGCCTAATAACCAAAATGAAAACAAGAATAGAAAATTAAAACTGCGGCAATCACTGCCACACGAACTTTAAAGGGTTCTTGAGCTCCTTTTTCATCCACGCGCAATACTTCTAATGGCGAGACATACCACGTTCTAAGTAAGGGTAATAGGGCAAATAAAACGGACATAAATAATCCAAGGAAAACACCAATAAGTATGGGTTGTGCAGAAATTGAAATTTCCACAGAAAATGGTAAAAAGTCTTTTAATAAATAGGGAAACAATTCTTGGATACCAATACCAATTAGCGCTCCAATTAACCCTCCAACGACACCAATACCAGCGATTTGAATTAAGAAAATCAAGAAACTTTGCATACGTGAGGCGCCCATGCATTTTAAAACTGCGATAGCACTTAATTTCTCTTTAATATAAATATGAACAGAGCTCGCAATCCCAATACAGCCTAATAATAGTGCAATAAAAGCGGCTAGATTTAGGAATTTACCAACGTTATCATAGCGTTTTCCTAAACGTTCACTGGTACTTGTATGCGTGTCTAAATCTGCTTCCTCCTTTTTTAACTGAGGATCTATAATTTTTTCAAATGCTTCTAAGTTAAAAGTTTCAGCCGTTTTATAGAAAAACTGATATTCTTTACGACTCCCAAACTGTATGAGTCCTGTCGCTTCCATTAAGGCATAAGGCATAATAATCGGAGGTGCTACAGATGTTGAAATAGCCGTGCTGCCAGGAATCGCTTTTAAAGATCCTAAAATAGGCAATGTTATGGCTCCGACTTTAATAGAGTCGCCCGGTTTTACATCAAATTGAAGCATTAAAGTGGCATCAACTAATGCTCCACCTAAATCCTGATAAGTATCTGCTGCAGAGCTAGGTTCTGTGTCAATGCTTCCATAAAAAGGAAAGGCTCCATCTAAACCACGAACCTTTACCAATTTAGTGCCTCCATTCTTAGGAAAAGCAACCATCGATACGAAGTTGATTTCTTTAGCATCAGGTTGTAAAGAATCGATAATGGCTTGTGCACGTTCTGTTGGTTCTTGCCGTGTATCTATCGTATAATCTGCACCCATTAAGGCTTTCGATTGAAGCTTTATATTGTCTTTAAGATTATTACTAAATAATTGAATAGATACGACTGCAGCGATACCCAATATAATGGATGCCATAAATAACAATAATCGTACACGGCTCGCTTTAGCATCTCTCCATGCCATTTTAAATAACCAGGTGGTATTTTTACTCATCTATAAGTGGATTATTACTGTACCGTTGTACGTTCGTTGGTTAAAATTTTACCACCTTTAAGTCGTAATATTTGTTGCGTTCGGTTGGCTAAATCCAAATCGTGCGTAATAATCACTAAAGTGGTTCCGGCTTCTTTATTCAGCTCAAATAATAATTGAATGACCTTTTCCCCTGTTTCCTCGTCTAAATTCCCTGTTGGTTCATCAGCAAATAAAATGGAAGGTGCATTAGCAAAGGCTCTCGCTAAAGCCACACGTTGCTGTTCTCCACCAGAAAGTTGTGATGGATAATGATGCACACGATCTGCTAAACCTACCTTTTCTAATAAAGCCAAACTATTTTTAACAGCATCCTTAGAACCTTGTAATTCTAAAGGCACACTCACATTTTCAAGCGCTGTAAGTGTTGGTAATAATTGAAAATTCTGAAATATAAAGCCCACATTCTTATTTCGCAATTGAGCGCGTTGGTCTTCATTAAGGGTATTTAAGTCTTGTCCACAAAGTTCTATGGTACCAGAATTGGGTTGGTCTAAACCAGCACATAAGCCTAATAAAGTGGTTTTCCCGCTTCCTGATGGGCCAACAATAGAAAAAGTTTGTCCTTTTTCTACGTCGAATGAAATGTTTTGTAAGACTGTTAATTGTTTGTTACCGCTAGAATATGTCTTTTCTAGGCCATTAATCTTTAATATATTTGGCATACTAATTTTAATTTATAAGACCATTTATGTCGAAGGCTCAAAATACTCATTTGCTTTTAAATTTGCCAATCTCAACAGCTTCTAAACTCTTAAAGTTTTGTTATTTTATAACAGCCTTTTTTTGGTTGGTTGCGGTGATAATAAAACAGAGAAAACGACAGAAACCCTGTCTGAAATACAAACAGAAGAAATAGTAGCAACGGATACGAGTACAAAAACCATTTTGTGCTTTGGTGATAGTATCACTGCTGGCTATGGTTTAGATGATACCAATAACGCCTTTCCTGGTGTTCTACAACAGAAAATTGATTCTTTAAACTTAAATTATACCATTGTTAATTCTGGAGTTAGCGGAGAAACTACAGCAGGAGGAAAAGGTAGAATCGACTGGATTTTAAACCAAGACATTGATATCTTCTTACTAGAATTAGGGGCTAACGATGGACTACGTGGTGTTAATCTTGTAGAAACGGCCACAAACCTTCAATCTATAATAGATGCTGTAAAATCGAAAAGTCCTAAAACTAAAATTATATTAGCCGGTATGCAATTACCTCCAAATATGGGACAAGAATACACAAGAGATTTTAAACAGATCTTTATGAATATTGCAGAAAAAAATGACTTAGCGTTTATTCCTTTTATATTAAAAGATGTTGGAGGTATCAAAGAACTCAACCAAAACGATGGAATTCATCCTACGGTTGAAGGTCATAAAATACTTGCCAACACCGTTTGGGACGTGTTAGAGCCGTTGCTTTAATCTTAAATAATAGAAACCCTAACTTTCTTTTTCTTTAAACGTGTATTGTTTAATTTGTCAACTAAACTATTAGCAATGCTAACAGGCACGGCAACAAAAGCACAGTCTTGTTTCAATTCTATAACACCAAGCTGATCTTTAGAGATATTCCCTTGTTTAAAGAATAGACCCGCAATATCACCTTTAGAAATTTTATCTTTTCGACCACCAGAAATAAATAAGGTCGTCCAAAATGGAGGTTTTATTTCTTTGGCAGCATTAACTCGGATGGTCTGAGATTTCCCTACAAAATCAGGAAACACTTCGCGCTCTCCTTTTATTAAATACGCAGTACCTTTAGAATTTACTCTGGCCGTCCTACCATTTCGATGTGTGTATTCTTGAACAGCTTCGGGCATTTCATAATGAATAATGTAATTCATTTCTGGGATATCAATACCACGTGCCGCTAAATCGCTCGCCACAAGTACAGATACACTTCCGTTTCGTAATTTTATTAAAGCACGTTCACGATCGTGTTGCTCCATACCACTGTAAAAACAAGTGTGTGCAATATTCTTTTTCTCTAAAAAACGACTTAAATCTTCAAGGCGTTCTTTTTTATTACAAAACACTATCCCTGGGTCACTACCAACATGATGTAATAAATCGACTAAAGTATTGTGTTTATTAGCTGAAGGTGAAATGACGGTTTTAATTTCGAGCTTAGAACTTGGCCTTTCAGATAAAAAGTTTAACGTCTTAGCTCCATCCATTTTTAAATACTTAGGAATCGATGCTCCTTCAGTCGCAGAGGTTAAAATACGCTTATTTACATTAGCCAAATAACTCATTATGTTTTTCATTTCGCCACCTGCGCCTACTTCAATAGAAATATCGAACTCATCAATAACTAAAGTTTTAATGAATTTGGTGGTAAAACGGGCTTGTTCAAAATGATCTGCCAAGCGTCCTGGTGTACCAATTAAAATGGCAGGTGTATGTTTTAATTCTATTTTATCTTTTGAAATAGCACGACCTCCATAAATAGCATTGGCTTTATAACCCGATCCCATATTACGAACGACCGTTTCAATTTGAATTGCTAATTCTCTAGATGGCACAATAATTAAGGCTTGTACGTCTTCACATTCTGGATCTAAAGTTTCTAAAAGCGGCAATAAAAAGGCTAATGTTTTCCCTGTTCCTGTTGGTGATAATAATATTGTTTTCTCGTTAGCTTCAATTGATGCTATAGCGGACTCTTGCATTGCATTAAGCTCGTAAATGTTTAATTTCTCAAGAATGTCTTGTTGTGCTTTAATATTATTCGCCATAATTATTTTTTCTTTTTCTTAGGTTTAGAATCCTCTGCTTTCTGGACTCCTAAAGTTGTTTGCGCCAATTGGTTCGCTAATACTTTCTCAATTAACTCTTCTTTTGTTAAATGATGAAATACGGTTCTGACGTCTTTTCTTAACTGTTCAGAAATGGTACGATTGGGTTTGGTCTTAAATATTTTTTAGCCCATAATAAAGCTTTGTTTTCTTCTATGCTCTGCGTATCTGCTTTTTTGTATTCCTTAAATGAAATACCTAATTCATCTTCAAAATCAGCAATATCAGCAACTTCTTCTTGTTGTAAAATAGTTAAAGCTAAACCCTTTGCACCTGCTCTAGCGGTTCTACCACTTCTATGTACGTAAGCATCGTAAGTATCTGGTAAATGATAATTAATCACATATTCCACATCTTTAATATCTAATCCACGAGACGCTAAATCTGTGGCCACTAAAATATCAATATGGCCTTCTCTAAATTGTCCCATAATACGATCGCGAATACCTTGCGTTAAACTACCGTGAATAGCACCAGAAGAGAATTTATTAATCGCTAAGTTTTTAGCTAATTTATTGACGGCTGCTTTCGTTTTACAGAAAATAATACCACGTTGTCCTGCTTTCGAATTCAAGAAATGCAATAAAACATCTAATTTTTCTATAGGCTCAACCACCACAAACTGGTGATCGATGCCTTGATGCCCAACAGTTGCCATATCGGCTTCAATATGCACCACATGTTTTGACATGTAATTTTGAACCAATTGTTTTATGGTGCCTGGCATCGTCGCTGTAAACAATAACGTCCGTCTCTTTTTCGGGATTTCTTTTATAATAGCATCGAGTCCGTCTTTTAGAGCACTAACCATTTCATCGGCTTCATCTAAAATGAAATAAGAAATCTTAGAGATATCAACGGCTTGTCGCTTTACTAAATCTGCTAAACGACCTGGCGTTGCTACAACGATATGAGTATTACTTTGTAAACGTTCGATTTGTGGTTTTATAGGCACTCCCCCACAGACTGTAGCTATAGAGATTTCAGGTATATACTTTGCAAACGATTCTAAGTTCGCACTAATTTGATGACCTAATTCTCTTGTTGGAGCTAAAATTACAGCTTGAATATTAGAATCATCTACATTGATGAGTTGTATTAACGGAAGTCCGAATGCCGCAGTTTTACCAGTTCCTGTTTTGGCTAAAGCAACCACATCATCAGTTTGTTGCAATACCACAGGAATTGTTTTTACTTGAATATCGGTTGGAACTGAAATTTGTAAATCAGCTAAACCATTTTGTAGCTGTTCATTAATTCCTAAATCGGAAAAACGTTTGGACATAAAAAAATATTTTTGCAAAGGTAAGAATACCGTTCTTGGTATTAGTAATAAAATAAGACGTTACAAAATTAAAGTTAAATCAACTAAAATAGCGTGCAAATACTATAAAGCCTCAACAATTCTCATTAAGAGCTTAAAACGAGAAACGTTCTAAAAATTATGCAACAAAAAAACCATCAATTAAGATGGTTATGTAGAATATAATTAAACCATAATTATTTTATGACACGGACATTAGTAGCTACTAAACCTTTTTTACCTTTTTCTATATTAAAAGTAACTTTGTTTTTCTCTCTTATTTTACCTACAACATTTGTAGTATGAACAAAGATTTCTTCTTGAGAATCGTTAATCGTTATAAATCCAAATCCTTTTTTAGCATTAAAAAATTTAACGGTACCTTCTTTTGTCTCGTTTTCTTTGTTAAGATTAAATAATTTATTTATGAAATTTCTAATCATCGTTCTGTATTAAATTTTATTTATAGGTTTCAAAAGCAATATCATATTTTATAATCACTTTCATTAATTAGTTACAAAAATAGTATAAATAATAGATTTTGTAAGAAAGTCTCAATATATAGTTGTTTTCTTCTTATTTTTCATTTTAAAGATTATATGAATTTATATCTTTGTAAGCTCAATAATTAGCCTCACATACTTGGAACAAATAAAAGCATACTTAGATCAATTAGCAGCAATATCGCAATCGGATTGGAATTTTTTCACTTCTAAATTGCAACGGCATGTGATTAAGAAGAAGGCTGTTTTTTTACAGATTAATGAGATTGAAAATCATATTTCGTTTATTGAATCTGGTGTCGTTCGTTTATTTATTCCAAAAGAAAATCCAGCGAAAGAAATCACATTTGGCTTTAGTTTTAAAGATCAATTTATCAGTGCTTATGATTCGTTCTTAACGCAGACGCCTTCAGCTTATCAATTGCAAGCACTTACAGAGACAACGTTATTACGCATGACCTATTCTGATTTACAAGAGGTTTATAAAAATACACAAATCGGAAATTTAGTTGGACGATTAACAGCAGAGCGTCTTTTTTTGTTAAAATCTAGTCGCGAACAAAACTTATTGAATCTAACTGCTGAAGAACGTTATTTAAAACTATTTAAGGAACGTCCGGAATTACTAAAGGTTATTCCACTTAAATATATCAGTTCTTACATTGGTGTCACTGCACAAGCCTTAAGTAGAATCAGAAAACGTGTATAGTTATTGGTCTTACGTTGAGCAATCTAGCGTCTGCCAATGTTGAATTAAATATATTTTATTGATTTAGATTCATTGTTTGGCACGTATTGTGTCGTTATCTTTGCAAAAAAACAACTATGATTATAATTCTTTTCGTTTTAATACTTTGGTATGGAGGTCTGTTTTTTCAATCCTTCTTTTTGCATCGTTATGCAGCACACCAAGTTTTTACAATGTCTAAAACCATGGAACGTATCACCTTTATTTTAACTTGGATTTTTCAAGGTTCTAGTTATTTAAGTGCTTATGGCTATGGTATAATGCACAGAATGCACCATGCTTACACTGATACAGAAAAGGATCCACACTCTCCTTCGTATGACGCTAATGTATTTGCAATGATGTGGAAAACAAAAACAATCTATCAAGATATTAATAAACAACGTATTGAAGTAGATGCGCGTTTTACAAAAAATGTACCGCAGTGGAAAGCATTTGATAGTTTTGCTAGTTCACGTTTTTCAAGATTACTTTGGATTTCTCTTTACATTTTATTCTTTGCCATTTTTGCAACAGCTTGGTGGCAATGGTTATTATTACCAATCACCTTCTTAATGGCACCAATCCATGGAGTTATTATTAACTGGTTTGGTCATATTTATGGTTATGTAAACTTTAAAATGAAGAATACGAGTAAGAACTTATTCCGATTCGATTTTTTAATGATGGGTGAAGGTTATCATAATAATCATCATAAATATGCAAGCAGAGCTAATTTTGGTGTAAAATGGTATGAAATAGATCTAACTTACGTCATTATAAAAATATTAGACGCTGTAGGATTAATTCAATTAAAACCTATTAGAGTTAAAGATTAATTGACTCTAATCATAAATTAATACAATAAAAAAAGCCCATCATAACTGATGGGCTTTTTTATTAAACTTTGAAGTATATGTATTAGATAACTTTTACGTTTACTGCGTTTAATCCTTTTTTACCGTCTTCAAGATCAAATTCAACTTCATCGCCTTCACGAATTTCGTCAATTAATCCAGAAATGTGTACAAAATGATCTTTGTCAACTCCTTCTTCAGTGATAAATCCAAATCCTTTGGCATCATTGAAAAACTTTACTGTTCCTTTACTCATTGTAATGTAATTTAATTTATAAAACTTATTAAAGGACAAAGATGATACCATTTTTTTAACATACAATATTTTATCGTACTTATTTTTATATATAATTCGTTCTGGTCTTATAGATTACAAAATTGTGTTTCTTGGTATGCACATGAAAGAAAAGGTTTACTTATAACACGGCTTGTTTAGGATGTTATATTTTTAAAATAAGTATATTTTTAAGTGTTATAAAAAATCGAATTCAATTGACTTTTAATAAAAACGATCCTAAAACATGACATATCTCATAAGTTAATATCTTAGAACTCCTAAATTTGCATTTGATTTTAGCACATTGTATTTAACACTTATAGATCCTTAAAAATGAATAAAAAAGCAACGAATAAAGCTATTTACATAACCACTACAGAGCCCAATAGTGGAAAATCTATAATTTCATTGGGGTTAATGCAATTATTACTAGGTAAAGCAGCAAAAGTCGGCTATT
This sequence comes from Winogradskyella psychrotolerans RS-3, assembly GCF_000427335.1. Taxonomy (GTDB): domain Bacteria; phylum Bacteroidota; class Bacteroidia; order Flavobacteriales; family Flavobacteriaceae; genus Winogradskyella; species Winogradskyella psychrotolerans. Next base: position 153,307 of record NZ_ATMR01000199.1, read on the forward strand.
TCAGACCTATTATTGATGATTTTGTTGAAGGTGAAATTGACAACCATATCAATACTGTAACTACGTATTTTAATCTCGATTTAAAATTTGAAGAAGCATATGCTTTTACAAGAAGTGAGGTTATAAAAATGAAAAACGAAGATAAAGATGATAAAATCATCAGCATCATAATAGATAAATATAAAGCTATTGAAGAGCGTTTCGATTTTGTGTTAGTTGAAGGTAGTAGTTTTGTTGGCGAAGGAGCCATCATAGAGTTTGATATTAATATATTAATTGCTAAAAATTTAGGTGTTCCTGCTATTATACTTGCAAGTGGCGTTGGTAAAACTATGAATGATCTTGTAGGTAATATACACATGGCTTTCGATTCTTTTAGAGATAAAGGTGTTGAAGTTTTAGCGGTTATTGCCAATAAAGTAGAACCCTATAATCAAGCCTTTACGATTTCGGAATTAGAGAAGGAATTACCTTCAGGAGTAGTTGTTAATGCCATTCCGCTTAATCCAATATTAGCCAATCCGTCTATAAAAGAAATTGTTGATACACTCGATGCCGAAGTTTTATTTGGAGAGGCTCATATTAACAACCAGGCCGGAAACTTTAGTGTTGGAGCGATGCAATTGCATAATTATTTGAAGCATATTAAAGAGAACGGTTTAGTCATTACACCAGGCGATAGAGCTGATATTATTCTTGGTGCTTTACAAGCTAATATTTCTGAAAACTACCCTTCTATCTCTGGAATTGTACTTACAGGTGGCTTAAAGCCCGAAGAGTCTATTATTAAACTAATTGAAGGACTTTCGGATGTTGTGCCAATTCTATCCGCCAAAGGAGGCACATTTGCTGTCGCTAACCAAATTGGTACTATTAAATCGAAAATCTATGCTGAAAACACAGAAAAGATTAGAACCTCAATAAAGGAATTTGAAGACCACGTAAAAGTCGATGAACTTTTAGAGCGTTTAATTACGTTTCAAACCAACGGAATTACACCTCGTATGTTTCAATATAACTTGTTAAAAAGAGCAAGAACAAACAAGAAACACATTGTGTTACCAGAAGGTATAGACGAACGTATACTAATGGCAACGAAACAACTTATAGAATTAGGAGCTGTTGAAATCACCTTATTAGGAAGTAGAAAAGAAATCGAAGAAAAAATTATTACACACGATATTGGTTTAGATTTAAATCTCGTAAATGTTATAAATCCTATTGAATCTGATAAGTTTAACGCGTATGCAGAAACACTTTATGAACTTAGAAAACATAAAAATGTAAATTTAGCTATGGCTAAAGATTTAATGGAAGATGTATCTTACTTTGGGACTATGATGGTGCATAATGGAGATGCCGATGGTATGGTTTCTGGCGCTATTCACACCACACAGCACACCATTAGACCTGCGCTTCAATTCATTAAAACAAAACCTGATACATCTATTGTATCCTCTGTGTTTTTTATGTGCTTAGAAGATCGTGTTTCAGTTTATGGTGATTGTGCTATTAATCCTAACCCAACTGCAGAGGAATTGGCAGAAATTGCAATCTCTTCTGCAACCACAAGTATAGGATTTGGTATTGAACCAAAAATCGCAATGCTCTCCTACTCTTCTGGTGCTTCAGGTGTTGGTGAAGATGTAGAAAAAGTAAGAAAAGCTACAGAAATTGTAAAGCGTCTTAGACCCGATTTAAAAATAGAAGGCCCTATTCAATATGATGCTGCTGTTGATATAAATGTCGGAAAATCAAAATTGCCAAATTCTGAAGTTGCAGGTCAAGCTAATGTCTTTATTTTTCCAGATCTTAATACGGGTAATAATACTTATAAAGCTGTGCAACGTGAAACTAAGGCACTAGCTATCGGACCAATAATACAAGGCTTAAACAAGCCAGTTAACGATTTAAGTCGTGGTTGTACTACAGACGACATTTTTAATACGGTAATCGTAACAGTTATTCAAGCACAAGGCCTTTAAATCTATAGAATTAGTATGAATATTTTAATTATCAATTCAGGAAGCTCATCTATAAAATTTCAATTGATACAAATGCCTTCCGAGAAGTTAATATGTAGCGGATTGGTAGAACGTATTGGTCAAAAAGACGCCATACTTAATTACAAAACAGAACTTGTTGATATTAAGCAAATAGAACAAATAAAGAACCATACTGAAGGTTTACAAAAAGTGGTAGATTTATTATTAGATATTGAAAAAGGTGTGATAAAAAACACCAATGAAATTGAAATTATTGGTCATCGCGTCGTTCATGGTGGGAATTCATTTTCTAATACCACGTTAATAACAGACGCCGTAAAACAAGATATTAAAAAATTTGGTTCATTAGCTCCTTTGCATAATCCTAATAATCTTGAAGGTATTATCATTGCTGAGCAACTTTTTCCTAATGCAAAACAAGCTGCCATTTTTGATACTGCTTTCTTTCAAACTTTGCCAGAGAAAGCTAAACGATATGCTATTCCTAAAGCACTTTATAATGAAGAACAAATTCAGGTGTATGGGTTTCATGGCACAAGTCATAAATATGTCACAGAAAAAGCACTTGACTATTTAAAACTAAAAACGTCCAAGATTATCACAATCCATTTGGGTAACGGTTGCAGTATGACTGCGGTTGTAAATGGAAAAAGTATAGATCATAGTTTAGGATTCACACCTTCTAACGGTTTAATTATGGGAACTAGGAGTGGCGATATAGATCATGCCATAGTATTTTATTTAGTGAATAGTTTGGGTTATGATGTAGATAAAGTAAACACATTACTAACTAAAGAAAGTGGCATGTTAGGGTTAACAGGTTACAGTGATTTAAGAGATATTGAATCACAAGCCTCCAAAGGTAACGACGATTGTAAATTAGCTTTAGTAATGAATGCTTATAGAATTAAAAAGTATATTGGAGCATATACTGCAGCTATGAATGGTTTAGATGCTATTGTATTTACAGCAGGTATCGGTGAAAACTCTAGCCTTATCAGAGGATTAGTTTGTGAGGATATGGATTACTTCGGAATTAATATAGATCCCAATAGAAACGATATTAGATCTAAAGATATTAGAGAAATAAACATAGAAACGTCTAAAACTAAAATAATGGTTATTCCAACCAATGAAGAATTAGAAATTGCGAAACAAGCTTATCAACTTATAAATTAAATTGCGATGTTGTGTCTTAATGGCATTTTATGCAGAACACTTTAATATTTCACTAAAAAAAAACGTCCTAAGTAATTTTAGGACGCTTTAGTAATATTTTAGGGTTTCTATTTATGATTTTTGCTATATTTTCTTCAGCTTTTAAAGTAATATTACGTTCTGCAACAAAAATACCATCTTCTGTTTTTAACTTAAGAATTCGATTGATATCTCCTTTTTTCGCCATACGTTTTCTACATGTTTTTGTAAGTAACGGATCTTCATCAAATAAAAATGAGTCTACTTTATACTCTTCCTTTGATGGCTCTTTTACTAATGGAAATATTTGTTGCATTTGATTGTATCTTCTATCACCACCAGGAACAAACGTATATAATGTGTATCTACCATCTGCATCCGTTTTTACCCAACTTCTATGGAAAACATAACGAGCATCACCTGTGTTTCTTAAATCAAAATCACCATCTTCATCTGGTTGCTCAATAAATAAGATAACATCTTTTGCAGGTGTTATGCCGTCACTTTGATATATAATACCAGTTAACTTTAGTTTACTTGCTTTTGATCTGAAATCTGGAATCGTATCCGTATTACTTAACTGATCTTCTGCACGATCATATATAGGACTATTAAAATTTGAATCTTGCGCTACAACAACATTAAATGAGCTAATGAAGCATATAATACAGAATAAAGTAATTAGGTTTTTCATGAGGATAAGCTTTTGGGTTTCACCAAAATTGATGCTTTTATATCGTAATCACCTAAAAATCATACCAATGCTTAATTTTTTACGATAAACCGAATAAATGAGCAAAATTTACCGATGAAATACTACTTCTTAATTAAAAAGTTAGAACACAAAACAGTTGCATAATGTTTATAATTTTAATTCTCAAAGTATTAAATAGTTCCCCTGAAAAAGATCAATGTTATAAGATAATATGACTTGACTTAATCGTTAGGCTTAGGCGTTATCTCACTAAAAGGAATTGTTTTCTAAAGTAGAATTGTACATCTATTTTCATATTTAAACTATTAGTTTTTATTAAAATTTATTCATTCTATGTCGAAAATTAAGGTAAAAAACCGCAAAGTATTTCATCGATAAAATTTGCATTTAATCAAGCAAACACGCAGTTTAACCTTGAAATATGTATTTCGTAAGCGCAAATGTTTTACGAAAAATGCCATATTATAGTTGTTTTATTTAATAAATTGTATAGATTTGTGGCACTAAGATTAACTAAAAAGCGTGAATATGAATACCAAATCTACTTTATTTTGTGCTCTATTTTTTCTAATGATCAGCATGAGTTTTGCTCAGAAAAAAGACCAGTCTCAAAGCATCATTAGTGGTAAAGTAAATATCTCAAAAATACCACAGTCGAGAAGATCTAAAAAAGATGAAAAAAGGTGACTTACTAGTTCTCTATATAGAACGAATAGAAGTTATTGTAAATATTCTTCCAAATATAGCATTTGCTACGAAACCTGGAGTAACCATGGAGAATCTAGGGATCCCAGATACAAAAGATAATAGAAAAGCATTAGAAGATAATATCGATGCTTCTACGTCTTATTTTGATAGTACTATTGAATTCCAAAAAAAGATATTGCCCTATTCTGATACAACAGATTTAATTGCCGCAATTCTTTTTTATGAATCAACTTTAAAAGCTTTACATACCTACGAAGATTATAAAAAGGATTAGTTAGTTTTTTAATTATTACGTGTTTAAAAAAACCTTGACCTGTAAAGCGTCAGGGTTTTTTATTTAACCTTTTTTATAATTATTTAAAAACTGTAAATATATCCGATAAACAGCTATTATTTGTAGCTTAAACAATACATTTTAGTTAAAACTATGTATTTTGTCGATATAATTTGTGTTTCATAGATAAAATTTATATGTTTGAACTTAATTGATTAAACCCCTACAATACAAAATTTACCTACTATGAAAAAAATTACTCTTACTACACTTTTCTTTCTTCTAGTGTTTGGTAATTTATTTGCCCAACAAGAAAAGGGAATTACTGGCTATAACAACTGGCTAGATTCATGGACAGACTTTCAACCTAACAAAGCGAACTATGAAGAACCTACTCAGATATTATCTGGAAACATTACTGAGAACACCACATTAACCAAAAGAAACACTTATTTATTATTAGGTGACGTTTTCGTTACAGATAGTACGACTCTAACGATAGAGCCTGGTACAGTTATACTTGGTGATTATAAAACTAAAGGAGCTTTAGTTATTGCTAACGGTTCTAAAATTATAGCTGAAGGAAAACCAACGGATCCAATTATTTTCACTTCTAACAGAACAGATAAAAAACCTGGCGATTGGGGTGGAATATTTATATTGGGTGATGCTCCTATCAATTCTTTTGGAAACGTAGCTTCTCTTAATTATGGTTTAAACCCATCATCAACTGAAAGTATTAGTTATGGTGGTAACAATTCTGATAGTAACTCAGGCATATTAGATTATATTAGAATTGAATACGCTGGTAAAAAGACAAAAGAATTTGGAAATTTCAGTGGACTAACACTAGCAGGTGTTGGACTAAAAACTGCAATAAGCAACATTATGGTTAGTTATTGCGAAGGAAACTCTTTTAATATCTTAGGAGGAGAAATTGATTTAACTAAAACAGTTTCTTATAGATCTAATAAAAACGATTATAATTTCAACTACGGAACGCAATGTAATATTGAAAATGCATTAGCTGTAAGATCACCTTACATCTCAAGTGCTGATGGTTCGCGTTGTATATATGTAAGCTCTTATGATTTAAAAGAGCAAGCAGATTCTTCTAAAAAGGAAACGTTTGTAAAAGCAGAAAACTTAACGTTAGTTAATATCAGTAATGATTTAAAATCAGATATAAAAGTAGGTTTGGTTCAAGAAGCTATTTTTATTGGTCCAGATGCATCGTTCAATATTCACAAAAGTGTTATTTCTGGCTTTAAGCCTGCTGTAATTTTAGATGATAAAATTGAAATTAATAACGAAAATTTAGAAAAAATAAAAATCACCCGTTCTTATTTTAATAATTGTAAAGGAAATATTTTCAAAAAAGGATATACTAACAATGACGATTTAGAAAGTTGGTATGGTAGTAGAGCTTTTGACAATGTGTATTCTAAAGGTCCAGATCATGAAACTTTTATTGACTCTGAAAATAGTAGAAATCCAGATTTTAGATTACGAATCAATAAAATTATAGCATCAAATGAGTTATTTAATGATGACGAAGAGGATGAATAAAATGAATCACAAATAATTATTGTAAACAATAAACTTTAACTCATAACATGTTTAGATCAAATTTTAAACATGTTATGACACTGATAAACCCCAAAACAGCTTATAGATTAAAAAACTACAACTCCTAACCAATGCTTAAACCTACTTACCTAACCCCGTTTTTATATGGAATTTGCCTATGCCTCGTTTTTATGTCTCAACGAGCTAATGCGCAAATAGTAATTGGTGCGCCAAATTTAGGATTTAGTCAAGCATGTGCAAGTGCGTCTTTTAATACCTATAATACTACATTTGTTTTTTCGCCAGAATCTGTGTTAAATGCATCTAATCAATTTTCTATTGAAATGTCTGATGCTGATGGTGATTTTTCAAATTCAACAATTATACACACAACAGCAGCAGGATCTGTAACTACTTCTCCTGCAACCTTGTCGTTTTCTCTTCCAGAAACAACGGCTGGAGAAAACTATCGTATCCGTATTAAAAGTAGTGCGCCTGTAGCAACTAGCTCTAGATCAGTTCCATTTGCAGCCTATTTTAAAATTCAAGACTCTCCATTCACTATTAATAATTTAGTATCTACTGGTGCCTATTGTGCCGGAGGTAGTTATTTATTGTCTATAGATAATCCTGGTAATGAAAATAACGATTCTCCTCTTCTCTATCCAAGCCTTACATTTAAATGGTATAAAGAAACAGGGCCAACAACATTTGTTTTTGTAGCTGATGGACCAACATTAACAGTTGATTCGGAAGGGACTTATTTTGTGAGAACAAACTACGGAAGTTGTACTTCTGATTCGTTTTCTAATCGTGTAACCATCAGTGAAGCCATATCTGGAGAAGCTAATGCTACTATCGTATCAAGTTTAGGAAATCCATATTGTCCGGGAGAGGGTTTTACCAATTTAAGTACTATAAGTGGCATTTCATACCAATGGTATAAGAATGGAAATATAATAGCAGATGCAACGAGTCAAATGTATCAGACTAATGAATCTGGTACGTTTTCGGTACAAGTAAATTTAGGAGACTGTTCTGCTTCGGGTTCAATTGATTTAATAAGTGAGTTATTTGATAGTTCTATTAATGTACCAGAATTTAATGAAATGTCCTCCGAAGATTCATTAATGGTGACTATAACCACAACTGCTGTAAACCCTGATTTTGCTTGGTATTTAAACGATAGTTTAATTCCTAGCGCAACAGGAGCCTCATTTGAAGCAACTAATTTTGGGGATTATAAAGTAGTTATTACACAATCTACAGGCTGTACAACTTCAATTGCATATTTATTTTCAATAGAAGAAGCGCTTGATCTTTTTCCAGAAGTGGAAAACATTCCGAATCTTATTAGTCCAAATGGAGATAGTATTAACGATACTTGGATCATACCAACAATTTATGTTAGCGGTACAGATACGGAAGTCATTATAATGTCTAATCAAGGTAAAGTAGTTTTAAGAACAAATGACTATCAAAACAATTGGCCAGAGAACGATTTAAAATTAACAAGTATCAACCAAGTATATTATTACATTATCACAACATCTGATAATGAAACAAAAAAAGGTTCAATAACCGTAGTGAAATAATATGAAAGCCTATTTATTACTTCTTATATTATGTATATGTTCTATACAAACATTCTACGCTCAAGAAGATGACGGAGTGGTTTCATTTGCCATACCAACACGAAATTCTTTAACCTTTAATCGCTATACCATAAACCCAACATTTAGTTTTGTTAGAGAGCAAAACAAATATATTAGCATCTACAATAAAAGAGAATGGGTACAATTTGAAAACGCACCTCTCACCTATTTAGCCAGTTATTCAGGCCGTTTTGGTGAAAATATTGGAGCTGGTTTAGGATTGTTTCAACAAAATTATGGAGTACTAACTACCTTTGGTGGTATTTTGAATTTTGCATATAATGCACAATTAGGTTACGATAGCAATCTTACTTTTGGACTTAATATTGGTGCCTATAAAAGTGGAGTTAACACAGGAAACGTAATCACAAATTTTGATGATCCATCGTTTCAAAATGTACCAGAGAACTTTTTATTAACGGTTAACCCAGGAATTAATTATGGGACTGAATTTTTAGATTTTGGCTTAGCTATCAATAACTTGGCATTATATAATTTTCAGACCTCTGCACTTATTGAAGATAATCTACAACAAAGTATTCAGGCACATGTCATGTATACTGGTTATATGGATAGCAGAGGCTTTTTTGATGAAAGCAAGTTTACAGGTTTATTACGATCAGATTTTCAAAAAGAAGAAACCATTATTTCTGCAGTTGCCATGGTAACAGTTCCTAAAGGTATTTGGGCACAAGCAGGTTATAATACACTTTATGGAGCTTCTGGTGGACTTGGTCTTAATATAACAACGCAAATAGCAATAGAATATAATTTTGAAACCGCATTTGGTGATTTAAGTAATTATGGACCTTCGCACGAAATCACATTAGCTTACCGATTTAAAAATAATAATTATTACGATTACAGTCGCGAAGATGAAGTAAGTAGTATTCTGTCTTCAGGTGGAAATACAAAACGTCGTGTAGTTAAAAAGACAACGCCAAGTGTAGCAAATAATAAAAAGACTATTGATGCTAAAGCAAAAGCCGAAGCAGATGCGCAAACTAAATTAGTTGCAGAGGAAAAAGCGAAAGAAACAATTGAAGCAAACAAACAAGCAGAAATATTAGCTAGACAGCAAAAAGAAGTTGAAGCTGAAGCAAAATTAGTAGAAGAACAAAAAGCTAAAGAATTAGCTGAAGCAAAAGCTCAATCTGATAAAATTGAAGCAGATAAAAAAGCGGCAGAAAGAGCAGAAACTAGAGCACGATTACAAGCAGAGCAAAAAGCCAAAGAAGATGCTGCTGGTGCACAAGCCAAACTATTAGCAGAGCAAAAAGCGAAAGATGCTGCTGATGCACAAGCTAAACTATTAGCAGAACAAGAAGCTAAAGATGCTGCTGATGCACAAGCCAAACTATTAGCAGAACAAGAAGCTAAAGATGCTGCTGATGCACAAGCTAAATTATTAGCAGAACAAAAAGCGAAAGATGCTGCTGATGCACAAGCTAAATTATTAGCAGAACAAAAAGCGAAAGAAGATGCAGATGCACAAGCTAAACTATTAGCAGAACAAAAAGCGAAAGAAGATGCAGATGCACAAGCTAAACTATTGGCAGAGCAAAAAGCGAAAGAAGATGCAGATGCAGATGCAGATGCACAAGCTAAATTATTGGCAGAACAAAAGGCTAAAGAAGAAGCTGAAGCACAAGCTACATTATTAGCAGAACAAGAAGCTAATGAAGATGCTATTTCTAACCCAACAGATGCACTTGCTAAATCAATGCAAACGTTAGCAAAATCTACTGAGGATTCAAAAACAGTTCAGAATGATTTATTAAAGCAGTTTAATGATATTGTTGCTATAAAAGATCAAGATCTTAAGGATATGAAAGAAGAAAATGATTTAAGTGATCAAGGTATAACTGTTCAACCAAAACCATTTAAAAGTGTCACTGCAGAAAACAATGCGCTTAGAGCAATTAAAGCAGATTTAGACAATGTCATTAAAACACGTAGCGAAAAGATTGATGAATTAAATAAGCTTTATGAAGAGCGTGTTGCTAATGGATCGTTTGCATTAGATGAAGTTACTTTATTTTATAAAAAGGAAATTAAAAGATTACAGTCTGAGCAGTTAAAAGCGAAAGAGATAAATACACAATTAGAGATAAAATTAGAAGCTATTAAAGTGGCAACTGAATTTGAAAAAAGAAGACGAATCAAGCGTGCTGCTTTTAATAGTGAAGACGATAGATATACACAAGATAGAGCTATGTTAAAAAACATAAGAGAAACAACAAAATTAGCAGATACTCCATTAAAAGCTGAAGATTTTGATTTTGGCGAAACACAAGGAAATAATATCAAGATATTAAAGAATATAAAACATATTGAAAGTGGTTATTACCTCATAATTGCGGTTCATAATGATGTAAAAAGTAGAGATGAATTTATAACCAAAGTAATAGCGTCTGGAAGAACTAATGTTGATTTCTTTCATGATGTAAATACTAGTAAATATTACATATACTATGATAAAGTTAACGATATAGGAAGTGCCAATAAAGCCTTAGAGGCTAAAGGGAATAGACCATATAATGGAAAAATGTCAATAGTAAAAATCGAAAATTAATAATAGTTAAGCCAACCATCACTTACGTCTTTGCCCCGAGAAATAAAGTGATTAATTAAAATAAGTTATCATGAAAAAACCTGCTTTTTCTAGAATAGTCGTAATTGTTTTGTTCCTCATTTTGGGACAGCAAATATCTGCACAAAATCTCGTGCCATTTTCACCTCGGTACGACCAAGCCATCAAAGGAGATATCCTTTTAATTGGAAACAGTAATGTGGGATTACATGTTTCTGATCCTTACAATGGAAACTCTACTAATGACGGAGTAAATGCTGCGGTATATGTAGATATTGATGGTGATGCTAGTACATTTAACTCTAGTAGTGCCGATTTAGATGTGCCAGGTGATGATAGTTGTTACGTTATTGTTTATGCTGGTTTATATTGGAGTGCGGTTGTTGATGGAGATGAACCAAAGTCTAATATAAAATTTAAAGTTCCTGGTGGTTCTTATGAAGACATAACCGGAACTGAAATTTATTATCAAAATGCCGCTAACAACAACCGGTCTAATACCTATGCCTATTACCATGATGTTACGAACATGCTTACAGCTTTACCAGATCCTGAGGGGACGTATGCTGTTGCTAATATTTCATCCTTAGTAGGTCCAAAACCAAATTCTGAAGGATTATCTGCTGGATGGTCTTTATTCGTGGTTTATGAAGATCCACTTTTACCGAGTAAGTATATCACATCTTTTGATGGATTTACTAAAATTACAAGTTCTATTAACGAAACCTTTCCTGTTAGTGGTTTTACGACCATACCAACAGGTCCTGTACGTGCTAAGTTTGCATTTAGTACTATTGAAGGTGACAGAGGTTATACGGGAGATTATTTAAGACTTAACGGAAGTACTATTAGTGTTACAAATAATGGTGGTTCCACAATTCGTCCTGGAAATAACTTTTTTAATAGTTCTGTTTCAGATATTAACCCTCTAACCAATACCTCTGAATTATTTACCACTAGAACGCCAAATAGTTCTAACACCTTAGGTTTTGATGCTGGTATTATAAATATCCCCAATCCAGGAAACTCTCTAATTGCTAACAATGCAACCTCAGCAAATATTCGTTTGGGAAGTAATTTAGATATCTACTATTATTATTTTAGTGCATTTGCAATTGAGATTATTGCCCCAAATATTGTATTAACTAAAATCGTTGAAGATGACTTAGGAAATGATATTGGTGGTCAATTAGTAGGTTTAGGATCATCTTTAAATTATGTTATTGGTTTTCAAAATACAGGTAACGACGACGCTACAAACTTTTCAATTAGAGATATTCTACCTGTAAATATTATTTATAATCATCCAACAGATTTAATTCTACCAACTGGTGTTACCGTTCAAAGTTATAATGCGGCAACAAGAGAACTTATTTTAGATATTGATAATTCACTTGTTGAGGAGAATGACCCTGTTTATGAAATTAGAATTGAAGTACAAGTTGTTGATGATTGTGGACAATTAGAAGATGCCTGTTCTAACATTGTTAATAATCAGGCATTTGCTACTTACCAAGGTACTGTAAATCCTGATTTCACTATTACAGATGATCCAAGTTTAAGTAGTAATACAGGGTGTTTAGTTTCACCGCAGGCTACTAACTTTTTAGCTGACCTTAACTGTACTTTTGAGTATGATGAAATTCTTTGTGGAGATAGTGTAGAATTAACAGCAGCTAATGGCTATGATTCTTATGCGTGGTCTACAAGTCCGACAGGAGTTCCTGTTATTGGAAACTCACAGTCTATTACTGTTACAGAAACGGGGACTTATTATTCTTATAATACAGCAGTGGCTCCATGTCAATCTATTGTACAGCAATTTAATGTTCAGCTTTTTGGTTCTAATACAACAAACCCTGTAATTCCTTACGCAGATGAAGTTGTTACTTGTCCTAACGATGGAAAATTATTACCTAATATATTTTTATGTGGTGCTGAGGATACAAGAATCATTCAAACAAATGTATCCGATTCTACTTCGATTATTTGGGAAGTACTTGATGAAACGAGTTGTGATGCGGTTTCAAATTCAGATTGTGCGAATGAAAACCCGTCGTGTACGTGGAATGCAATACCTAGCGAATCAGGATTTGTAGTTGATACAGCTGGACAATACAGAATTACAATAAACTATCCTGGTGGATGTAATGTTCAGTTTTATTTCAATGTGTATGAAAATGAATTAAACCCAACCGTAAATTCTACAGATATTATATGTGAAACTAACGGAAGTATTACTGTAAATAATGTGCCTTCTGGTTATGAATACAGTATAGATGGAATAAATTTCCAAAGCAGTAATGTGTTTTCTATTGATACTGCAGGAACATATACAATCTATGTAAGACAAATAGATGTAACAACAAACCCATGTGTATTTACTGTTCCTAGTGTTCAAATTAGAGATAGAGAATTTACAGGTTCTACAACTATTACACAACCACTTTGTCATGGAGATAAAGGAAGTATCCATTTATCTGCTAATGATGCCGATCCTCAATATGTGTTTACCCTTTCTCAAGGTGCAACCACAGTGAATACAGTTGGTCCTATTATTGATAATAATTATACATTCCAAAATTTAAATCCTGGAACGTATACAGCAACCATTGAATCTGAAAATGGCTGTATTTTCACTGAAGATATTACAATTATTGAACCACCTATATTAACAGCAACAGTAGCTTTAACAAGTCCTTTAAATTGTTCTGACGGTGAGATTACAGTTTATCCTGTAGGCGGAACACCTCCTTATTATTACTTTGTAAATGGTGCTACAGATTTTCAATCTACACCTCAAATTGTAGTGAGTTCAACGGGAGTTTATAATATTGTAGTTACAGATTCTAATAACTGTAGTACAGATGTTACTATAAATGTTGATGCTATTTCTGGACCAGATTTTAATGTCGATATAACTGATATTGCGTGTGCAGGTTCTGACGGAACTGGAGCTTTAACAATCAATGTTAGCAATGCTAATGGTAGTAGTATTAATTATAGTATTGATGGCGGAGTTACATTTGTGAATTCAAATGTATTTACAGGATTATCAATCGGAGATTACGAAGTCGTAGTAGAATACACTTCTGGTACCGATGTTTGTGAATCAAGTCCACAAACCGTTACTATTGATTCAGCAGCTGCTATTACTGGTACAGTTGAATTAGCTGCACCTTACACCTGTCTTTCAACCGGAGCAATTACGGTTACAGGAGTTACAGGCGGACAAGCGCCATATACCTATAGTATTGATGGTGTAACATTTCAAAATAATGCTAATTTCAGTAATTTATCAGCAGGAACATATACCGTTATAGTAATGGATGTAACCGGTTGTGCATCTGCAATGGATGATATTACAATTAACGAATTAAACCCACCAACCGATTTAACGTTTAGTAATTCCCCAGTAGCTTGTCCTTCTAATACAGCTACCATTTCTATTACAGGAACAACTGGCGGTGTCGGAATATTAGAATATCAAATTACAGCACCTGCTTCTGCAGTAACTGCTTATCAAACATCTACTGATTTTTCAGGTTTAGAACCTGGAACTTATACCTTTCAAGTAAAAGATGAAAACGATTGTGTATATAGTGAATCACATACTATTGTTCCTACTCCATCTCCAACATTATCTGTGGTGTTAACAAAGGATTTAGATTGTGCTGCATCACCAGATGCGGTACTCACAGGAACTGTTACTGGTGCCGCACCTTATACATATTCAGTATCTATAGATGGAGCAGCTTATTCCGATTTAGGTACAACAGGAACACCGTTTACTTATAGTGCAGCAACTGCCGGAACGTACCAACTTCAAATTACAGATGCAAATGGTTGTTCAGCTGAATCTTCAGTAATTACTGTAACTCCAATATCACTGCCTGCTTTAAGTTTGGTTGTACAGACACAAGAGATTTTATGTAATGGAGATACCAATGGAGCTATAGATGTTACTATTGATACGTCGGTAGGAACACCTCCTTTTGTAATTAATGTAACTGATAGCACAGGAAACGATTACGGTACACAAACATCTAGTTTACCTGCAGGGATATATACCGTTACTGTTACAGATGCAAAATTGTGTACAGCAACTGAAACTGTAACTATAGATCAACCAGATCCTATAGTTGTCGATTATAATGCTATTGATATCACTTGTGGTGCAGGCGGAGTTTCTCAAGGATCAGTAATTGTAAACTCTGTAACAGGTGGAACACCTCCTTATAACTATTTTGTTACAGGTACCAATGGGTATTCTAATTCTGAATTTAATAATATGGGCTCAACATCTGTAAGTTTTGATGTGGTTGATTTTGGATTGTATCAAATTAATGTGGTTGATGCTAATGGTTGTTCTATTTTAGTTCAAGATGTATTAGTAGCATCACCTCCAACAGATTTAGATATTGATATTTTACCATCCTTCGACTGTGCTACAGGTGGTGAAGCAGAAGTAAGTATTGGCTCTACTCTAACTAGTGCCGGACCATTTTTCTTCAGTATTTATGAAGGAGCTGGTACTGTATATCCGGCTGGAACGTGGTTAAGTGAAGATGCTCCTGGTAGTGAATCTGCAACATTTACAAATTTAATACCTGGTGTGGTATATACATTTATTGTCTATGATGCCTCTACATTCTGTAGTTATTATGAGCCAGCAACAATTCCAATTCCTACTAACTCAACATTAACTGCAACAGCGGTTAGTTCTAACAATATTACCTGTACAGGAAGTGCTGATGGTAATGTTTCATTTACCGTAAACAGTTCTTACGCAAGTCCTGTTTCTATCACCTATGAAATCTTTAACACTTTAAGTTTAACATCAACAGGAATTAGTGGTTCTGCTGCTTTACCTGCTAATGGTTCTTTAAATATATTAGACTATGGACCGCTTCCTTTTGGTAATTACTTTGTTTCAATTCGTGAAACATCTGGACCTAATGCTGGTTGTGGTGTCGTAACCGTTCCATTTAATATTACGGAATCTGCATTTCTATTAGAATTAGCGGCTTCAGTGGATCAGAATGCAAATTGTGAACCTAATTCTGGTGTGATTAGCGCTATTGCTTCAAACGGAACACCTCCTTATCAATATCAAATCACAACAACTGCTACTACTCCACTTGTTACAGATGCAGCTTGGAATAGCTCAAGTACATTTAATAACGCTGCCGGAAGCTATTATGTTCATGTGAAGGATGCTTATAACTGTATTGTTACAAGTCCTGTTTTAGTGATAGACACGGATCCTACTCCTGCTATTTCTGCAAGTTTAAATAATCAATGTACAGTAGCGGAAGGTGCTTATGAAATCGATGTAACTTTAGATACTGTTGGTATACCACCTTACAGTATTAGTATTAATGGAGGAGCGTTTCAAACACAAACATTTCCATTCACACTTTCAAATTTATATTCAGGTACACACACTATAAGAATTAATGATGTTAATGGTTGTGGTAACACCGTTTCAGTAGATGTTGTTGCACCAATAGCTATCATACCAGAGGTAACAGCTTTTCCAACTTGTAATGATGATGATGGTGAAATTACAATGACTACTATTGGAGGATCTGGATCTTATACTTATAGTATTTTACCTAATCCTGCTTCGATTAGTTTTGCAGGAGATGTGTTTTCGGGAGTACCTTCAGGAATGTATACTATTACAATTACAGACACAGTAACGTCTTGTACTGAAGAGGTGTCTGTTTCTGTTGCAGAAGCGATACTTCCTATAGTAACATTAACTCCAACGGACATTACATGTTTTGGAGATAATTCTGGATCATTCGAGATTAACATCGCAAATTATACCGGAACTTATACCTATGAAGTCTTTGATAGCTTAGGTACATCTGTAACAGGAATTATAAATGCAAACACCTCTACTAATCCAGAAATAGTAACAGGTATGAGTGCAGGAACATTTACAGTAGAGATTACTGAAACAGATATTCCTCTATGTTCTGCAATAGCAAGTGTAACTATTGCATCTCCCACTAATGGTATCTCATTAAATATTTCAGAAACTTCAAATGTAACTTGTAATGATAATGAAGGAACAATAACTGCAATCGCAACTGGTGGTTGGGGAGATTTGGAATATGAATTAACAGGCGCTGCGACAGTGGCTTATTCTAACAATGGTTCATTTACAGGTTTATCTGCCGGAACTTATACAGTAAACGTTAGAGATGCAAGTGGTTGTATTGTTTCTGAAACAATTACATTAGAAACCCCAGATCCAATCGCAGCAACATTTACTCCAAACACTACAGTTTTATCTTGTTTTGGAGATCAAGATGCGAGCATAACGATTACCAATGTAACTGGTGGACAAGGCGTAAATTATACGTATACCTTAAACACTGTTTTACCAACACCGAGTGTTTCTGGTCCACAAACGTCTAATGTATTTGAAAACTTAGGTCCTGGAACTTACTTTGTGAGAATTACAGATGGTTTCCATTGTGAATTTTCATCTGCAAATATCGTCATTACTGAACCTACACCAATCGAGGCTAGTTTAGTAAGAACAACAACACAAACTTGTTTAACAGAATCGACATTAACATTAAGTGCAACTGGCGGAACAGGGTTATATTCATATAGTGAGAATGCTTCGTTTGCACCTATTATAGGAACATTTACAACATCGACAACTTTCTCGGTTCCCGATGGTACGTACTCGTATTTTGTAAGAGATGCTAACGGTTGTGTTACTAACGTGTCTAATGAAATTACAGTTGATCCTTTACCAGATTTAGAGGTGACTTTAGAAGCATCCAATTTAGTTATTAATTGTTTTGGTGATAATAACGGTTCTATTTTAGCGTCAGCAACAGGTGGCTTAGGAAACTACACCTATACTTTACAAGATAATTTAGGAAACATAGTTACCGCTCCGCAACCTAGTCCTGGCTTTTTTACAGAACTTTTTGCTGGTGATTATGTTGTTCTTGTTGAAAGCGGCGATTGTGATGTAACATCTACTCCAATAAGTATTACAGAACCTGCGACACCAATTGAAGCGACTCTAGTTGTAAATAATGTAAGCTGTGCCGGTAATAATAATGGTTCGGTTGAAGTAACTGCATCAGGTGGTACAGGAGTTATTAAGTATGCTATCTCACCTCAGTCAAACCAATTTTTTGAAACTAATACTTTTGAGAATTTAGCACCTGGGGATTATGATATCATTGTAATGGATGAGTCAGGGTGTTACTTAAGATTTGATGTTACCATCACCGAGCCTGAGCAAGTCATATTGAGTATAGTTCCAGGTTCATTCTTCCCAGAAGTATGTTCAGGAAATTTAGATGGAGAATTTAGTATTGCTATCTCAGGAGGAACACTTCCTTATAGCGTGAGTTTAGATGATTATGATGGTGTTTATACAACAGGAAATGCTGCACAAAATGAATTTGATTTCACAAATTTAGAAGGTGGTGATCATATTGTATTTGTTAGAGATGCTGCAGGTTGTGAGTCTGAATGGAATATTACATTCCCAGAATCTGTTACCATTTTACCAGAAATAATAATCGAAAGTATTTGTGAAAACAATATACAAGGTAATCGTATAACTGTAACAGTGGATGCCTCTATTGAAGACCTTACACAACTAGATTATTCATTAAACGGTGGTCCTTACCAATCAAGTAATACATTTATAAATGTACCAGTAGGAATCGATCATTTTATAGATGTTAGACATACAAATGGATGTATTCAGACAACTGAATTCTTCGATATTGAAATGGCAGATCCCGTAACCTTAACTCTTACTGAGGGCGGACTAAATGAATATATCATTAATGCTGCTGGAGGTGCTGGTGATTATCAATTCACTATTAACGATGAGGATTATGGAAATGAAAATTCATTCTTCATTTTTGAATCAGGCTTATATACCATTACAGTAATGGATAGCAGTGGTTGTTTTGCAACTTTACAAATAGAATTAGAGTTTCATGACATCTGTATTCCTAATTGGTTTACACCAAATGGAGATGGTGAATTTGATACTTGGGCACCAGGTTGTACTGAGAATTATCCAAATCTAACCTTCGATATATTTGACCGTTATGGCCGTAAAGTAGCAAAATACCACGTTGGTGAAGTTTGGGATGGAAAGTATAAGGGTAAAGAATTACCTACTGGTGATTATTGGTTTGTTGTTCAGACTAATGACTCCACACATGATAAAGAATTTGTTGGACATTTTACATTATATAGATAAAAGACAGAAAATTAGAAAGATAACATTATGAAAAAATTCGCACTATATATTCTTTTTTTGGTCTTCGCAAACGGTTATGGCCAAGAATTAAATCTACCAGTATTTACACAGTATTTGGCAGATAACGATTTTGTAATTTCTCCTACCTATGCCGGAATTGGAGATAATCTAAAAATTAGAGCAAACGGATTAACTCAATGGGTTGGTATTAAAAATGCTCCAGATAATCAATCTGTTTATGCTGATTTTAGAATCTCTAACCGTACAGGAGTTGGTATCTCAGCTTACAACGATAAGAATGGAAACACGCGTCAGAAAGGAGTTAAGTTTTCTTTTGCGCACCATTTGACATTAGATTATAAGACTAAACAATTTTTATCCTTTGGATTATCTTATAACATTAACAATTTTAGAATTGATATAGAAAACTTTAATACCACTTATGAAATTCCTATCATAGATCCTGCTGTTACTGACGACAGAGGTGTCTCTAATAATAATTTTGATGCTGGTGTATTATATAGATGGAAGGCCTTTTACTTAAGTTTTAATGCTAATAACATTATAAAAAAAGATACAGATGGATTTCTTGGATTGGAACCAAGTAGATTGCTGAATTACCAATTATATTCTGGTGTAGTCATTAAAAGCCCAAACAACAAAGATGTAGAATTTGAACCTTCTGTTTTTTATCAAATGTTTGATAGTGATAGACGATCTAGTACTGATATCAATTTTAAATATAGAAAATTTGATAGAAAAGGTGATTATTATTTTGTTGGTGCTTCTTATCGTTTCCTTAATGATCAATTTATGAAGCCTTTAAATATAGGACCAATGGCTGGTATTACATTTAACCAGTTCTTTTTTGCATATTCATATCAGTTAACGTTAAATGATTTATCTGGTTTTAATTCAGGAACACATATGGTAACTATTGGTTTAGATTTTCTACAAGGTGCTAGTAATTGTGCATGTACAAAAGGAACGAGTCAGAGTTATTACAGGTAGATTCATTTTTTTTTATATAAACTAATCACATTAAAAAGTAATTATTACATAAACTGATTACCAATTATTTTTTATAGAACACCTGTTTTCTAATTTATGCCAATAAGTATAACCGCCTCATTATGTTGTAATTATGCTTTAACCGATTAACTAACACATACATCGGAATTATTCATTTTTAAGATTATTAATTAGTACGTTTATTACGCTATTAATCATATTATCTTAACAATGAAAAATTATTTCCACAAGGAAACGTTTGGATCTGTGCTTTTATTCATCAGGTCCAAATCGTTTAATATTAGATCTGTTATAGTAATTTTTGGATCTTTACTATTGTTTGGTGCCTTTCCTTACTTCAGCGGACAAGGGCCTGGTTTAACATTACAAGACCACGGAACTATTGGGCCATACGCAAATTTAGCGTTTCCTGACGAAGCTAATATTGATTTAAGCATATCACATAGAATTGCTTACCCTAACTTAATATTTAATTCTCCTATTGTTTTTAAAACCGTACCCAACCAAAATCGCATTATTTTGGCGCAGCTCGATGGTGAAATTTATTGGTTTGATGATGATGAAACGACCTTAACCAAAAACCTCTTAGTGGATTTAACTGATGAAGTTGGAGTCGTTCATGATGGTGGATTTCTTGGATTAGCTTTACACCCTGATTTTAATGCTGCTGTAAATCCTAAAAATTATATATACGTTTATTATACGTCCAAGAATAGCGCCGGACAAAATAGTCCGCCAGTTGGGTCTCATACAGGTCAAGGTTGTAATTGGAGTGAATCTAGAAATGAGTATCAAGGTAACTCATTAATTTTAGAGCGATTTGAAGTTAATCCAACTAATTTATCTTTTATTTTAGGCTCTAAAACAAATCTTTTTGATATAAGAATGTATGGAACAACCCACTATGGTGGTGGTATGGACTTCGGTGATGACGGTTTTTTATATCTAACTTTAGGCGATCAAGCGTCTTGGAGAAGAGCACAAAATATGACCGATAATTTAAATGGAGGTGCTTTAAGAATAGATGTAGATAAAGACCCGACTAAGAGTCATGCTCCAATTAGAAAAAACAAAATGTTGGTTATGCTGGCGAATCTTCAGGGATTAATTATTGGATCCCAAACGACAATCCTTTTTTGAGTCCAGATGGCTCTCGCTATGAGGAATATTATAGTGTCGGATTAAGGAATCCCTTTAGAATGACGAAAGACCGTGTTACTGGAGAATTTTATATTGGTGATGTTGGATTAAGCTCACATGAAGAGGTTAACGTACTTAAAAAAGGAGCTAATTATGGTTGGCCAATATATGAAGGATTCGGGTTTCGTAATACCAATTGTGCTACGATGTTAGATGGTATGCCACATGAAGAACCCTTAACAGAGTTTTCAAGAGATGACGCTAGGGCTTTAGCTGGTGGATTTGTGTATAGAGGATCAGCTATTCCTGATATATATGGAAAATATGTATGTGCAGATTATACTAGAAATGGAATTTTTACTGTAAATACAACTTCGGGTGATTACGAACAGGTATCCATCCTACAAAATGTGATTTCATTTGGTGAGGATAATGATGGTGAATTGTATTTACTTCGACATGGTACTAATAGAAATATTCATAAATTAATAGAGGGTATCGATAATGGTTATGTGCCAATGCCTCAGCTACTTTCTGATACGCAAGTGTTTTCTAACTTATCAACTCTAGAGGTCATTGATGGTGTTGTACCTTATGAGTTATACGAATCATTTTGGTCAGATGGAGCTTTAAAACGACGTTGGATTGCAGTGCCTAATAATGATGGTGTGCACAATGGAACTAATGAACAAATAAAGTATTCTGAATATAGCGACTGGGAATTCCCTCCAGGAACAGTTATTATTAAACAATTCGACTTACAGGTAGATGACAACGATCCATCAATTACTAAAAAAATTGAAACCCGATTTTCTATTGTTGATAAAGATGGTGATTGGTACTTTTTAACCTATAATTGGAATGATGCCCAAACAGATGCCATACTACAAAAAACGAGTTTAAATGAACCAGTAACTATTTCGATAGATAATTTAGGAGGTACGAGAACTCAAATTTGGCATTTTCCATCAAATACAGAATGTAGAGCCTGTCATAATGAGGTAAATAAAGGTAATCTAGGACTAAAAACTAGGTATTTAAATACAGACTATACCTACGAAGAAACAGGACTAGAAAGAAACCAATTGGTAACTTTAAGCCATTTAGGCATTATTGACCAATCCATTACTAACACTGATACAGAAAGTATAATAACAAATAAATCAATTGACGATCCGGTAGCTTCGTTAGAAGAAAGAGCAAGATCATATTTAGACTTAAATTGTGCTTATTGTCATAGACTAGATAACCCGATAAGAACTAGTTTCGATTTACGTTATTATAATAGTCTTGAAGCTACAGGAATATTATCAACAGGTATCTTAACTCCATTAGAGGTTGATCCTGATGAAAAAATTATTTATCCCGGTGATGCTTCAAAATCAATATTATATCATAAAATCAATAGTGTCGATCAAGCGATTATGATGCCACCTTTAGCCAAGTTAGAGATAGATGATCTTGGCGTTGATTTAGTAGAAGCATGGATAAATCAATTAGATACAGATATTACGGATATTACAAATAATCCGAATCCCATGAGTAATTTGGCTCTTTTACCATCAGCTGTAGTTTCTGGATCTGTTGGTCCTAATGCAGATGCAGGTAGAGGTGCGCCAAACGAAATTCTATACGATCCAATGATTAAAGCTTACAAAACATATTCGCAATATGCAGAGTATGGATGGCCATATCAGTTTAATGCTGGTACTGTTGATGAAGCTAATGGATTCTTTTTAAATGTTGAATGGCCAAATCCAAAATTTGTGAATTATATAACCATTGGAGGTGCCTATAGTAGTCAACCACAAACCAATACAATGTGGCGTGTCAGTTACCTAAGAGAAGGGAATTGGATAACTTTAGACCAAGGTAAAGGTGGTTGGATCAAATCAGGTATTTATAAATGGGGAGGTCCTAATCAAACACCTATTCTTGCAGAAGCTATCAAAGTCGTCCTATATAGCGATGGTATTAATGATCTATATAGTAGTCATTTAAGAGGAAGGGGCGGAAATTCAGGTGTAGGTGATAATAATCCTACAAATCCTTATTACAACGATGTTAATACACAGACGAAGGCAACCTTATTCCAGTTTTTGCCTTATCAGAATAAAACGACTATAGAAAGCGTAGTTGCAGGAATTCAACAAACTACATGTGATGTATCTAATAATACCTACTCACAAGACTTAATTGTAACTTATACCAACCCTCCTACTACAGGATTTTTAGAAATAAACGGTCAAAGTTTTCCTATTACAACAAGTCCACAGACAATTACTCTAACTGGATTACTGTCTGACGGACAAGATGTAGAAATTGAAGCTGAATTTACTGATGGTTATAAAAGTGTTTATTTAAGTCATGCAACCGTATTCACAGCACCAACCAATTGTGTAGACTTAATCATTGGTATTGACGAAACTCTAATTATCGATTCTGATTATACCGTTTCCGCTGTAGGTAAAATAGAAATATTTGAAGGAGGTAGTTTAACTATAACGGGTAATTTAACTATTAACGGTGAAGTAGTTTTAAATTCCATTTCTAATAAATTTTCAAGTTTAATTGTTGAAGGTATAAGTACCGGAAATATTACCTATAAGCGGCACGTAAATGCGTTTAATAGTATCACTGGTAACGATTTAATATCTACACCTGTCAGTGGACAAACCTTTGGTAATTTTGCAGTAGATAACAACCAAAATTTATACGAAAACCCAAATGACACAACTCAGAAATTGTTTGGCCCATTCGATGAAACTAACGGAACTTATAGTGTTTACGAAACAGATACAAATGTTGCTACAATTTTAGAACTAGGAATGGGATATAGAGCAGCAAGAGAAAGTTTAGACGATACCTTATATGGTACTACATTAGCTTTTTATGGAGGTGTTAAAACAGATGCTGTGACTAGAACTATTACGACTTCCGGATCTTCCTTTAACGGATGGAATTTAATAGGTAACCCCTACAGCTCTTATATAGATTTTGATACTTTCTTTAATCACAACAAAAACCAATTAAATGCTGGTGCACACCAAGCTATTTATGGCTATGATGGTAATGCTTCTAATGGTTGGACCGTTTTAAATAATTTAACAACACAACAATTAATTGCGCCAGGTCAAGGTTTCTTTGTTAAAAGCAAGTCTGGTGGTGGCTCCATTGAATTTACACCAGAAATGCGTGCTAGTGGTTCTAGCGATGATTTTATATTAGGTAGAGGAATCTCTTCTACTCATATAGGTTATTTAAAACTGAAATCGAGCACTACAAATTCAGAATACTATACTGATATTTACTTTAATACAAATGGAAGCTCTGGTTTAGATCTGGGTTATGATGCCGCGCTTTACAACAGTAACGTGCCAGCGTTTTCTATCTATACACACTTAGTAGAAGACAGTACAGGATTGCCATTTATGATTCAGGCCCTTGGTGAAACAGCAATGAGTAATGTTACCATACCATTAGGTATTCATGCCAATCAAGGCCAAGAAATAACAATTGATATTTCTGAAACTGATATACCAAACACTATTAATATTTATTTAGAGGACACTTTTAATAATACATTTACACTGTTAAACAATAGTGACTATACATTTATGGCGAGTAATGATTTATCTGGTATTGGTCGTTTTTATCTGAGATTTGAAACTGAAGTGCTAAATGTAAATAATCCTATGTTTGATGCCTTAAACATTTCAACTAATCAAATTAAGCGAACTATTGAAGTTACAGGTCAATTAGAAGAACAAACCTCATTTGTACTTTATGATATTCATGGACGTGTCATATTAATTAACAAACTAGATGTAAGGTCTACAAATCAATCTATAGATGTTAGTCACTTAAGCACAGGTATTTATATTGTAGAGTTAGAAACTGTTTCAGGAGATAAACGCATACAGAAATTAATAATCAGATAGCACAATTTCAAACTAAAATAAGGAACGCAAAATCTAATACTGATTTTGCGTTTTTTTATTTAACAGTATGTCGAATTATCATAGTAAAAAGCGCTTGTTCATATTTCAACAAAATAAGAAAACAAGTGTTTATCGTGGTAAAAAGGGATTACGTTAAGGAATATTTCTTTTAAGCTAAATAGATAAAAGAACAATACATACATTGTATAAAACTTTTAAAAACGAATACAATGGATATAATATTTAAGTACCACGATGTAGCTACAAGCGATAGATTAGAAGCACATGCTAGAGAAAAATTAGAAACACTATTAACACGATACGATTTTATCATTAGAGCCGATGTGTTCTTTAAAACAGAAAACACAACTAGTGATCAAACAGGAAAAATATGTAGTATACGATTAAGTGCTCCAGGCCCAAGATTATTTGCAGAGTCCTCATTTGACAATTTTTATGATGCTGTTTCTAAAACAGTTAATGAATTATCAAGTCAATTGGAAAAACGTAAAGATAAAATGAAAACATACTAATAAATGGGAAAGATAATGGGAGTAATTAGTAGAGATAAAAGCCAAATTAACTGTATTTATGCCAACGATTCAGATTTTGGAAAACAACTTGAAGGCTATTTAAAAGCCTCAGGAAAAGAAATTTTAATGATTAATATTAATGAAACAATGCCAACTCCAACTCAATGGCAAGAGTTGGCAGTTGATCTTAATACAGGAATTGAAAATTTCCTAGATTTTTCAAAAATTGAAAACATGAATAATAATTCTAAGTTTGATGCCAATGATTATGTCACAATTTTAGAAAATAACCCAAAAGCATTTCAAGGAGCAATTATTATTAATGGTAAAAAGACCGAACATATTACAACAGTAACTGAAGTTCTTAAATATTTTGATAGTGACAGTGCTAACATAGAGCTTACTAACCAAGCTGAAGAAATAGACCTCAATAAATCTAAAGACAGGGATAACTTTCTCTAAAATAGTTATACTTTTATTCCACAATGGATAAAAGCACACTTTTACGTTATAAAGGCTATTTAGAAACATCTACACTACTTAAAACTATTGGTTTATCTGGAATTGATCAAATTAAACTCGGTTCAGAATCTGATCTCATAGGTGATGAGTTTGAGTTTAAAAATCAACGTTTGGGTAAACTTGTGGAGGAATTTGTTTTTTGTCAACTACAACAACAAGCTTCAGTAAAATGGATTGTTGAAAATTTACAAATTCAAAAAGAACGTAAAACCATTGGTGAATTGGATGCGCTTTATTTTCAGGGCGATAAGCCTATTCACCTCGAAGTGGTTTACAAATTCTATTTATACGACTCATTAAATACATATAATGAGCCACTCGCCTATTGGATTGGTCCTAACCGGAAAGATTCGCTCTGCTACAAATTAGAGAAGCTAAAGATTAAACAATTTCCACTTCTGTTTAATAATGAAACGACTAATCAACTTCTTAAATATAATATTGACACAGCAGGTGTTTCTCAAAAACTCTGCTTTAAAGCGCAATTATTTTTACCATATAATAATCCTGAAATAAATATAGAACCACTCAACGAAAACTGCATTTGTGGATTTTATATCTCGTTTAATGCTATTTCAACGTTTAAAACCTTACAATTTTATATACCTCAAAAATTAGATTGGTTGGTGATTTGTCATAATGATGTCTTTTGGGAAGATTATGAAACAGCCAAAATTAAGATTCAAGAAGAAATTGAAGACAAGCGTTCACCATTAGTTTGGTTAAAATACAGCGAGACTAAATTCGTAAAATGTTTTATAACTTTTTGGTAATTATGAAAGAGCACAGCTACTATAAGTTATACAAACCTTATGGATATTTAAGTCAATTTGTAAATCATCAGACTAAGCGAAAATCTAAAAAACTTCTAAGTGAGTTATTCGATTTATCAAATGATATTATGGCCGTTGGTAGATTAGATGAAAAATCTGAAGGCTTATTATTACTCACCACAGATGGCCAGTTTAGTAATTATATAACAAGTTCGGCAATTGAAAAAGAATACCATGTAATGGTTGATGGTATAATTACTCCAAAACTAATTTCAGAATTGAGAAATGGTGTTGAAATTTCTGTTGAAGGAAAACCGTATAAGACGAAACCATGTAAGGCTGAAATTTTAACAGATACATCACATATTATAGAACGATTTGTTCGTGATGAACGTCATGGTATTACATCATGGTTATCCATTTCAATAACAGAAGGAAAATTTAGACAAGTGCGAAAAATGACAGCTAAAGTGGGTTTGCCTACATTGCGTTTAGTACGCGTTAGGATTGGAGATTACAAATTAGGAATTATGGAACCTGCTGAGGTTTTGCCTATTAGTTATTAGAAGCTTCCGCTGTCTCTTGAGCTGTTTTCTCTTTAATAGTAACCTTTTCATTCTGAAAAATAATGGTAGCTTTTACACCAGTAAGAAGATTCCATTCTTTAGAAGAAATCATATTACCTTTATCGTCATATACTACAAATTCCGCAGTATTTGGTCCAGACTCACCTTGGTTTAACGCCACAATATCAACGGTGTTTGTTCCCTCTACTAAGTTTACCTCTACCCTTCTGTAACTACTAGTCAGTAATAAATTACTTTTAACAACAGCGCCATTTATTAAAATCTGAACACGATCACCATCAGGATATTGATGATCTCTACAAACTATATTTACGAATTTAGTATCTACACGATGTTCTCCAAGAAATTGATCTGACATTGTTCTTATAATGCCACCTTTAACCGCTTCTTTTGTCCAACGTTTCTCATAAATTTCACTTGGACTTTTTAAACCATCATCATCGTCAGTCATTGAAAATGGTTTTTCGGTTTCTCTAATTACAAATTTTTCTTCATCTTCCTTAGAGCTCCCACCAGACTTTTCATTTTCTTTTTTTAGAATTGGTGCCACTTTCACTTTAACTAAAGAAGAATCAGTTTTCTTCTTAGATTCTTCAGCAGGAATACGAATAGATTTAGTCTCTTTATCCTTAATAACTTGGGCAAAAACCGTTGTGCTGCAAAAAATGCAGAAGA
This sequence comes from Winogradskyella psychrotolerans RS-3, assembly GCF_000427335.1. Classification (GTDB taxonomy): domain Bacteria; phylum Bacteroidota; class Bacteroidia; order Flavobacteriales; family Flavobacteriaceae; genus Winogradskyella; species Winogradskyella psychrotolerans. Next base: position 181,490 of record NZ_ATMR01000199.1, read on the forward strand.
TAAATGCTATGATATTAATGGTTTTCACTATTATATTTTTGTTTTTAAGTATTTGAGTAGTAAGTTACAAAAACCGTACCTATTTCAAATTAAAGATATAAAAATAGAAATCTTTACAAAAAAAGTTAAAACTTCCCGTTGAAGCTAATTCTTAACTTTCTATTATACTCTTCAAATAGCCAGTCTTTATAGTTTTGTGTACTATTCATAATACAATAACAGTACTGTTTTATTCTATATGCAATTTCATCTTGAAGATCTTTAATTAACTCTCTAGCATCATAAACATCTTCGCTATTATCAATGCATATTTGCGAATGTTGAGCAATAGAACGCTCAATTACAGTAAAGGATTTTTTACCTTCACTGATCACCTCTTTGTATTCTGACTTCACATCAAAATTTAATGTGTACGACTTTTTGAATTTCACTTTTAATGAATCTGGCATGGTATACACAAAATCGCGCTCTAATAAATCGTCATCTACAATATTTTCTAAATAATAATCGGGATGTTTAAAAATGTGTTGCCAATCTACAGGCTGATTCCAAGGTCCAAATCGCGCTTCATTATTTCCTAAATCTATGACTTGAAACGATTTTCGATCTTTATAAATTCGGCTACCACGACCAATCATTTGAAAATATAAGGTTAAAGAACGTGTCGCTCTATTCAAAATTATTGATTCTACAGAGGGTTCATCAAAACCAGTAGTCAGTATACTTACTGAAGATAATACCGCATCTGGAGTATGCTTAAACCATTTTAAAATATCTTTACGATCTTGCTTAGTGGTGGTATTATCTAAATGTTGCACATTATATCCCGCCTTTTTAAAGGTATGATAAACTTCTTTAGAGGTGTAAATTCCATTATTGAAAATCAGCGTTTTTTTACCTTTCGCCATCTCTTCGTAAGCCATTAATAGCTTAGATTGCATTAAACTATTAGTATATAATGCTTCTGAAGATTTAACCGTATAATCACCATTAATACCAATCTTTAAAGATGTAAGTCCAACATCATAATTAGAAACTTCCGCATTCGCAAGAAATCCGTTTTTTATTAAGGTTGAAATATCGTCACCAACAATTAATTTGTTATAATTATCTTTCATTGGTAGTTTAATATTACTACTCAATGGCGTTGCTGTAACACCTAAGATAAAGCAGTTTTCGAAAAACTTAAATAGTTTTCTAAACGAATTGTAATGTGCTTCATCAATAATTACTAAACCCACATTTTTTAATTCGAAATCTTTGTCCGATAAGCGATTATTTAAGGTTTCAACCATCGCTACAAAACATTGAAAATCATCTTGATCTGGAAGCGTTTTAACTTTACTATTAATTACTTTATTCTTAACATTAAAACCAGACAATACATTAGAGGTTTGTTTACAAAGCTCAATTCTGTGTGTAAGAATCACTACTTTTTTCTGATGCTGCTCAACATAACGCCTAACGATTTCAGAAAAATAACCGTTTTTCCTCCACCTGTTGGTAACTGATATAGAAGGTTAAAATCATCAGCCTCATCTCGCATTACATCAAAAATGCGATTAAGGTCTTTGATCTGATAATCATATAGACTTTTCTCAGTAGCATTTTGTTGAATGGTTCCGTTTTCTGACGACATAGAATAATTTTAGCACTTAATTAATTTTGCAAAAATAGCACATTGTAAAGGTTTATGGAATGAATTGTTAAGAAGATTTTACAAGATTGGTATCGTTATTGTGTTTAACATACTATTAACATTTAAATCAAATATTATGAAATCATTTAGAAGACATTCTGTATCGGTCAATGCAGGATCCATGGCAGACATTGCTTTTTTGCTACTAATTTTCTTTTTAGTAACTACAACCATTTCTGCAGACAAAGGTATTTTAAGAAAACTACCACCTATTTGCGATACAGCTGATTGTATAGCTAATATTCCCGAACGAAATTTATTGCGAATTTCAATGAACGAAAATCAAGAAATTATGATTGAGGATGCTATTGTTGAATTGGCTGATGTCAAAAAAATAGTTGAAACGTTTATTGATAATAATGGAATTGGAAGTTGTAATTTTTGTGAAGGCAATCAATCCCAAGAGTCATCTGATCATCCCAAAGTTGCTGTAATTTCTTTACAACTTGCTTCATTAACTAAATACGAACGCTTTATTTCGGTACAAGATGAAATTACTAAAGCGTATTACGATTTAAGAACGCGTTATGCCAAAGAAACTTATAATAAAACACCTGATCACTTAACCAAAACTGAATTAGTTGACGTACAAAGGGCCTATCCTTTTTTAGTTTCTGAAATTATGCTAAAACGATCTAATTAGAAATGGAATCTTTTGTTTGAATACAATATTCAATCTTGAGTTTCTTTTTGCCCCATTTTTTAGCTCTTTTTACATCATTACCCATATAAATATCGATGCGCTTTTTATAGCGACGATTCATTTTATCTTTAACTATATATAAACTATCAAAACCTTGAATTTTCACTTTGGTGTTGTGAACTAAACCAGAATCTAATAAATCACGAGACACAGCAATATATCGTAATCCAGGTTTTAAACTATCTCCAAAAGCGGTAATACTGGGGTTAGAATTCGTTTGGTATGCTAAAGAATTATAAGCAGTAGCAGTTACTTTTAAAGTGGTTTTATGACAAGTAGAATCTGCATTAGTATTGCAATTAAGCAAGCTAATACAGATTATCATTATAAAATAGAATCTAGTTTTCATTCTTATAAATATACATTGAAAATCATTAAATTTTGTTAAAATGAATTATGTTATACATAGTACTGTAACAAATTAAGAATTTCATCGTCTATTAAGTATAACCAATTAAAAAACAACAATTATGAGAACTTTAAACAACAATCAATTATCTAGTACTTCGACTGAAACTAAAAGCTTTGCTTGGAACCTAAAAAGACGTTACAGATAATAGCACTAAATTTCATCAATCAATCAATCAATCAATTAATTATTATGAGAGTTTTATCAAAAATCGTCAACACATCTAACAGTTTAGATGATGACTTAAAAACCATTAGAGCTTAAACTTGAATGAATTCAATTTTAAATCTAATAAAAAAGTCAGTTTCCTATTAAAGAAACTGACTTTTTTTATAATCAATAATTTGAAATTTATTTTTTGATAATCTTTTTGGTTATCGAACTTGTGCTCGTAAATAGTTTAATAAAATATATTCCAGTCTCATAAATTGACATATTCAGATTATGAGATCGATTAGATACCCAACTACCACTACTTACTTGTTGCCCTAAAGTATTGTATAATTGATAACTTACGTTTTCATTAACATGAGTTAATTCAATATTTAAATTATCAGTAACCGGATTTGGATATAAACTGATAGAATTTTCTAAACTAAATCTATTAATGCTTAATGGATCTTGAACACTAAATGTTACAGATTCATTATCAGTAAATGCACCTCCAATGATGATGTCGCTATCATTTTCATCTTTTAAACTATATGAACCATTACCAAAACGACCGCAGCAAATTCCATCACTTTGTGAGTCGCTAATTGTAAATGTATAGCATTCATTAAAATTTGGAATCGTTATAATTTCTTGGTAAGATGTGTCATCATCATAAGTATTTATTGGTCTACTATCCACTATTGTACCAGAGCCATTTACAAGGCTCCATGAGGTTTCGTCACCATAATTATCCGTTAATAAATCGAAAACAACGGTTGTGGTTGCATAAGCTAGTGATACGTTAAAATTATAAGTAAAACTATCGTTTGTTGTATTTTCATCTGCATTACCATTAGGGTTAGAGACATTAATATTAAATGAATGGCTTCCTGGTCCTAGATTAGAATACGTTGGTGTGTCCACTACCATACTTTCGCCGTTAAGCAAATTTCCTATCCAATTTATTGTGGTATTTGTTTCAGAATCTATAGAATAGGATACAGTTGCAGAAGTTAGAGGTAAAACTCCTGAGTTTATTAGTGTGACTTGTGGTGTAAAATCTTCTCCACAAAGTTCTGCTGCATTATCAGATCCTGCGCTTGCTCTAGCATCAATATCATAAGTCTGTAGCGTTGGATATTGATCTAATATTTCAATTCCAGAATTTGAAGGATCCAACCAATCGCTGAGTCTTGATGACACAGTACTCCCATAATCCCAAGCAACATCAAAACGTCCATAGACATCATAGCCACCGTTATCATTAGTACCAGAACATGCCGCATTACCGCCGTAAAGTGTACCAATTAAATGACCTGTCTCATTAAATAAACCAGAGCCTGAAGAACCTCCTTCTGTGACGCCTAAATCCCAATCTTCAATTCGCCAAACATCTGTACCATCATTATCAATCGCCCTATAACCACCTCCATCTTTTCTACTCACTTTTTGAATATCTCCACTTGGGTGATGAAAACCGAAATTTACAGCAGGTACTTGTGTCGTAGATCTATTCCAACCAACCCACACTAAGTCGTAGTTATTTTCAAAGAAACTAGCATCAATTATCTCAACCAATTCCATATCCGATTTTGAACTACTTGCTCTTAGAATAGCACCACTAACTGTTTGATTATATGTGCCGTCAGTACTATTAGTTGTGGTTCCGCACGATGGGTTTGGACTTCTCCAGTTAAATCTAAAGGACCAAGTACTTTCGCTACCTCCACAGTGATTAGCGGTCATAATATATGGTGTTCCATCATTATTTGTATTATTAATTAATGTACCAGAACACCAGTCTGTACCACCTCTTAATATTAAAGCGCCTGAAGTTTTTATATTCTCTTTTACTGTATTTAAACCATAAGGATCACTTGCTGGTGTAATATCACAATCCACATCATAATTACAGTTACCAGAATCTCCTAAACTTTTTTCAAAGGCTTTTGCCGTACGGTAACCATGGACAACTGAACCTACCGTAATTTTAGCGTCTCCAATAACATTAGCAGGCTGATAATATTCTATATATGCCGCATTACCTTCAACTAACCAAGTTCCCAAAACTTCCTCAGTATTGTTATTATGGTGTGTAAAAGGTCTTAATAAATCCTTTTTTTCGTCATTGTAAACGTAAAGTTTTGCACCTTCAGGAATCTTAAACACATCAAACATAAAATTTAATGAATGCGCTCCTTTAGAGGTATATGCCATTCTCCAAATACGGTCTCCGTTTTCTAACGTAGTCCACTCACCAACATCATTAAAGTTATGGTCTACGTAGATATCATGCCCAAATCTCCAAGGTTTAGATTTATTCTGATCATTAATAACATCTTCTTCTTGTAATTTTTTTAAATCAAAAGAAGGTAAATTAAATGGCGCTAAATCAGAGAAACCCTCTTGATTCCAACTCGGTGGTTTTATGTTATATGGAATTTGTTGCCCAAAAGATATAAGGCTTATAAATGCAAATACAAAAAGTAGTTTTAATTTCATTCTAGTTCTTTTTTAGGTATAAAAATAAGGTTTTTAATGATTTTTTAATGATAGACTTTTTGTTTTAAGACTAATTTCTAGTTATTTTTAAAAAAACAAAATCAATCATGAATAAAAAATCAATGCTCTATTTTGGATTAATTCTTACGCTTACAGTAAGTTGCAAATCAGAAACACCTAAAGAAGATGAGCTCATAGCAAAAGCTAAAGAAATACATAAACGTGTCATTACTTTAGATACACATTGTGATATTAATGTAAAAAACTTTACAGATTCACTTAACTATACTCAAGATTTAGATACACAAATTACGCTTCCAAAAATGAAATCAGGAGGATTAGATGTGGCGTGGTTCATTGTTTATACAGGTCAGGATTCATTAAATGACGCAGGCTATAAAAAGGCTTATGATAATGCGATGTCTAAATTTAAAGCCATTCATAAATTAGTTGAAGAAATTGCTCCTAACGATATAGAGTTAGCTGTAACTTCTGACGATGTAAGACGTATTAATGCCAAAGGAAAAAAAGTAGCCATGATCGGAATAGAAAACGGTTATCCTATCGGTTTAGATATTAGTAATGTTGAAAAATTCTATAATCTTGGTGCACGTTATATGTCATTATCGCACAATGGACATAGCCAGCTATGTGACAGTAACACAGGAGAAAGTGATGATGTTTGGTTACATAATGGCTTAAGTGATTTAGGTAAGGAAGTCATTACAGAAATGAATCGTGTGGGGATGATGATTGATGTGTCTCATCCATCAAAAGAATCCATGAAACAAATGATTGAATTAAGTAAAGCTCCTATTATTGCTTCTCATTCTTCGGCAAGAGCGTTATGTAATCACAGTAGAAATTTAGATGATGAACAATTAAGCTGGCTAAAAGAAAACGGCGGCGTTGTACAAACAGTTGCTTTTACATCTTATTTAAATACTGAAAAAAATGATACCCGTAATGCAGCTATGGAAGATATCCGAAAAAGCGTTACTGATTCTTTAGGTATTACTTGGTACAACTGGGGTGAGTTTAAAAAGTTAGATGAACAAACTCAAATGGAATTTATAGAAAACAGGAAAAGGGTTATGGACATTACCAATGAAAAAGTGAACCAAATAGAAGGCTTTCCAAAAGCTGTAAATGTTGATGATTTTGTAAACCATATCGATTATTTAGTTGAAAAAATCGGAATTGACCATGTCGGAATTAGTAGTGATTTTGATGGTGGTGGAGGAATTGAAGGTTGGTCTGATGCTTCAGAAACGTTTAACGTGACTTTAGAATTAGTAAAACGTGGCTACACAGAATCACAAATAGAGCAACTTTGGAGTGGAAATTTATTACGTGTTTTGGATGACGTTGAGGCTGTGGCTAAGAATATACAATCTTAAAGTGGATTAAACTATAAAACACTAGAGCCAGCAATTTGCTGGCTCTAGTGTTTTGTATAAATTTTATATAATCAAAAAGCAAACCTTAATAGTTTAATAACTCTAATAAAGCGTCCTCAAACTTCCCTTTGGCCAAATATTGATCTTCTAACTGACCTATAAATGGAATTGGAGTTTCCATACTTGCTACGCGTTTTACAGGTGCATCTAAATGTTCAAAGCACTCTTCCATTAATAATGCAGAAAGATCACTAGCAATACCACCAAATAGAGAATCTTCTTGCAAAATTATTGCTCGTCCTGTCTTTTTAACGGATTTTATAATTGCTTCCTTATCTAAAGGTTGTAAGGTTCTTAAATCAATTAGATCAGCTGAGATATCAGCGTTTTTGTCTAGAGTTTCTAAAGCCCAATGTACTCCTGCTCCATAGGTGATAATCGTAACCGCTTCACCTTCTTTTAAAAAGGCAGCTTTTCCAAATGGAATTGTAAAATAATCTGAAGGAACATCTTGACGGATACTTCTATATAAAGCCTTGTGCTCAAAGAATAACACAGGGTTAGGATCGTTAATTGCTGTAGCTAATAAGCCTTTAGCATCATAAGGAAACGCCGGATAAACGACTTTTAAGCCTGGTGTTTTAGTAAACCAAGCTTCATTGGTTTGCGAGTGAAATGGACCTGCAGCAACTCCGGCACCACATGGCATTCTAACAACAACGTCAGCTTCTTGTTCCCATCTGTAATACGATTTTGCTAAATAATTCACTACAGGGTTAAAACCAGAAGTCACAAAATCTGCAAATTGCATTTCTACTACCGATTTAATTCCTGAGATCGATAATCCCATAGCTGTTTCCACTATTGCAGATTCACAAATTGGAGTATTTCTAACTCTGTCTTTTCCAAATTCTTCAACAAAGCCTTCTGTGATTTTAAAAACACCTCCATATTCTGCAATATCTTGTCCCATAATAACAAGATCTTTGTGCTTTCGCATGGATTGTTTTAAACTTTCTGAAATAGCATCTATAAAACGTAATTCTGTAGTTTCTTTACTTGGTGTATATTCCTTGTAATCAAATGACTTATAGACATCATTTAACTCTGTTGTTTGACTTGGAATTATATTTGGTTCAGCATAAGCGGACTCTAAAGCAGCATCTATTTCAGATTTAATGTCTTCTATATAAGCTTCATCCATCTGTTGCGTGAGAATCTTTTTACTAAATAAAAAACTTCTATAATTCTCTATAGGATCTTTAGCTTCCCACTCGTCCATTAATTCTTTGGGTACATATTTAGTACCACTAGCTTCTTCATGTCCACGACGTCGAAAGGTTTTGAACTCTATTAAAATCGGACGCGGTCTCTTTCTGATACTCTCTGCTAATTTTTGAACCTTTGTGTAGGTTTCAATGACATTGTTACCATCTAAAATAAAGGATTCAATACCATAACCTTTACCTCTATCTGCTAAATGCTTGCAATTATATTGCTCATTGGTTGGTGTAGAAAGTCCGTAGCCATTATTTTCAATGCAAAAAATAACTGGTAAACTCCAAACAGAAGCGACGTTTAGTGCCTCATGAAAATCACCTTCACTAGTACCTCCTTCTCCTGTAAAAACAGCAGTTAAATTGCCGTTTTTCTTTAAAAGGTTCCCCAAAGCGATGCCGTCTGCAACTCCTAATTGAGGTCCTAAATGAGATATCATACCTACTATATTAAATTCTTGAGTCCCAAAATGAAATGAACGATCTCTACCCTTTGTAAATCCACTTGCTTTTCCTTGCCATTGGCAGAATAAACGATGCAACGGAATCTCACGTGATGTAAAAACACCAAGATTTCTGTGCATAGGTAAAATAAACTCGCTTGGTTTTAAAGCCATAGTTACACCAACGGATATTGCCTCTTGCCCTATTCCCGAAAACCACTTCGATATTTTACCTTGACGTAAAAGAATGAGCATTTTCTCTTCTATTAGTCGTGGTTTTAGCATGTTATAGTAGAGTTTTAATAACGTTTGGTTATTTAAACTTCGTTTGTCGTAGGCTATGTTACTTTTTGTAATTGTTGGCATAAAATGTTATTTCTCTTATGTTTCAAATGTAAATAAAATTGCTTCAATAAACCATTAAACACTTCAAATTGTCAATAATTCAGACTCAATTTTTAGCACTATTATTGTTACATTTGTATATTGACAAAAATTTAAACATAAATCCTATGGATAGAATACCTAGTGTAGATTTAAAAGATTTCATTTCTGAAGATCCTAAACGAAAACAAAAATTTATAAATGATATAGGAAAAGCTTATGAAGACATAGGTTTCGTAGCTTTAAAAGGGCATTTTTTTAGATGATACCTTAGTAGATAACTTATATGGTGAAGTCAAAAATTTTTTCAATTTACCTATAGATGTTAAAGAAAGTTACGAGATTCCAGGTATTGGAGGTCAACGTGGTTATGTGTCTTTTGGGAAAGAAAGTGCTAAAGGCAAAAAAGAAGGAGATTTAAAAGAGTTCTGGCATTTTGGACAATACGTTGAAGATGACGCGGAACGCAGAAAAGAATATCCTGAAAATGTTGAAGTTAAGGAGCTAGATCAATTTAATAAAGTTGGAAAGGAAACCTATCAAATGCTCGAAAAAACAGCAAAATATGTGTTACGTGCTTTGGCGCTTTATCTAAATTTAGAAGAAACGTATTTTGATAATTATATACACAACGGGAATTCTATATTAAGACCAATTCATTACCCACCTATTAAACAAGAGCCTAAAAATGCAGTAAGAGCTGCTGCTCATGGCGATATTAATCTTATTACATTGCTAATGGGAGCCCAAGGTAGAGGTTTGCAAGTGCAGCGTAATGATGGTGAATGGATTGATGCTATTGCAGAGCCAGATGAATTAATGATTAATGTTGGCGATATGTTATCGAGACATTCTAATAATAAATTAAAATCTACAATTCACCGTGTTATAAATCCACCAAGAGAGCTTTGGGGAACGTCGCGCTATTCAATGCCATTTTTTATGCATCCAGTTAGCGAAATGAAATTAGATGTTTTAGAAAGTTGTATAGATGAAGATAATCCAAAACAATTTGAAGATATTACGGCTGGCGAATTTTTAAACGAACGTTTAATTGAGCTAGGCCTTATTAAAAAGTAGTTGGCAGTATGCAGGCTTCAGTTTACAGACAACTACTGGTAATTGAACACTGAGAACTGAACATAGAACACTGAACAAATGGATTTACAAGACCAATTAAAAAATCTCTTCCCAGACCATGAACCAGAACATACGGATGATTCTGATTCGGCAAAGGAAAACTTATGGCTTCAAGATGATCCCATAATTTGCAAATATGAAAAGCGAAAAGGGAAACCTATTACCATTCTCGAAGGTTATACAGGAGCCACTGAAGATTTTAAAAAATTAGCAAAAGAGTTAAAAACAAAACTTAGTGTTGGTGGTAGTTTTAAGGATGATAGAATAATTATTCAAGGAGATTATCGCGATAAAATAATGTCTATTTTAAAAGATAAAGGCTTTAATGTTAAACGTGTAGGAGGTTAATATTTATGACTAAAAATTGTTTACATATTACCAACGGTAATAACCTCACGGATTATTTAAGAGACTTAGATTTTAAAGAAGATATCTTAACTTGGCAAGAGATGCTTTGCGAGGGGCCAACTATTCCTGCTATAAATTCTAGAGCTTTTTTAAAACTTCGTGTTGATTTTCTAAAAGAGTTTTACGAAATTGAAGTTAATACCAGAGAAATTCTAACAGAATTAAATAAATTAGATGACACTGATAAGTACACAGAGATAAACCTTTGGTTTGAATATGATTTATTTTGTCATATCAATTTATTAGGGGTTATTAATCTTTTGCATCAAAAGAATGTGAATAAGCCACTTTATTTAATTTGTAGTGGACGTGTTGAAGGTGAAAAACGTTTAAAAGCGTTAAACGAACTTAATCCTAAGCAATTAAAAGCACATTATAAAGAAAGGATATTATTAACTAAAGAAGATATTGATATAGCCATCGCATTATGGAGAACGTATTGTGGTAAAGATCATAATATTCTAAAGCCTTATATTGTTAAAAACTCTAGTTTTAAATATATGAGTAACTGCTTAAAGGCACATTTAGAACGTTTTCCTTATCAAAAAAGTGGCCTTAGTGTTATAGAAGCTAATATTCTAACTATTGTAAAGGATAATTTTATAAAATCTAAAAATCATCTTTTAGGTTATGGTCTCAATTATCAAGGTTACTATGGGTTTGGCGATATACAGTTAGCACGTATTATAGATAAATTGGATTTATTTTTCACTGAAGATGAAGAAGGAATTACACTCAATAGAAAAGGACATAAAGCTTTGTTAGGACAAAATAACTTTGCTAAAGAAATAAATAATAATATGGTTTACGGAGGTGTAAATCGATTAGCTTTTCAATTTAACATAAAGCAAAATAAACTTATAAAAACCATATTTAATGGCAATTAAAGACTCAGAACTTATTTTAAATCCAGATGGTAGTGTTTACCATCTCAATTTAAAACCAGAAAATATTTCAGATACTATTATTTTTGTAGGCGATCAAGATCGCGTAGAAAAAATCACAGCGCATTTTGATAGTATAGAATTTAGCACTCAAAAACGCGAATTTAAAACACAAACAGGGTATTATCAAGATAAACGTTTAACTGTTATTTCAACAGGAATTGGTCCGGATAACATTGATATTGTTTTAAACGAATTAGACGCTTTAGTGAATATTAACCTAGAAACTAGAGAGCTAAAAACAGAACTTACAAGTCTAAATATTATTAGAATCGGGACTTCGGGATCTTTACAGAATGATATTCCTGTAGATGCATTTTTGATAAGTACACATGCATTAGATATTAATGGTATGTTACATTTTTATCAAATTGAAGGAATCAGTAATCCTGAAGTAGAAGATGAATTTATTAAACATACGGATTGGGATAAAAACAAAGCAAGACCAATAATTATTAATAATAGTAAGTATTTAGAAAAATATTTTGAAGGTGATGAAATCCACAAAGGCATGACAGGAACTGCTGGCGGTTTTTATGGACCTCAAGGTCGTGTATTGCGTTTACCGTTGCAAGATCCCGATCTTAATACTAAATTAGATAACTTTAGTTACAAGGATTTTAGAATTACAAATTTTGAAATGGAAACTTCTGTCATTTATGGACTTTCAAAATTATTAGGACATGAAGCATTATCACTAAACGCTATTATTGCAAATAGAGCCAATGGTAATTTTAGTAAAGACCCTAAAAAAGTAGTAGATAAATTAATTTTGTATGCCTTAGAGCGTATTGTAAATATTTAATAAACCCTTTCTTTCTAAGGAACTCAGAATAAAAATGAAAAAAGTAAACATTGGTGGAGTACCAGAACACTTTAATTTAGCCTGGTATTTAACACTTAAAAATAGTGAGTACAAAGACCAAAATATTAATTTAAGATGGCACGATTACCATGGTGGAACTGGCGCTATGACTAAAGCATTACGCTCTGGAGAAATTGATATGGCTGTTATATTAACAGAAGGTATCGTTAAAGATATTATTGAAGGAAATCCTTCTAAAATTGTTCAAACTTTTGTTGAAACTCCTTTAATTTGGGGAATTCATGTTGCTGCAGATTCTCAATTTAAAACTATTGATGATATAAAAGGAAGTAGAGCCGCGATAAGTAGATACGGTTCAGGATCACACCTTATGGCCTATATAAATGCCAAAAATAATAATTGGGATATTGAAAATGACTTAAATTTTGAAGTCATTAAAAACCTAGATGGTGCTATAAAAGGTTTAACAGAAGGCCAAGCTGATTATTTTATGTGGGAAAAATTTACCACCAAACCAATTGTAGATGAAGGAGTCTTTAGACGCATTGACAACTGTCGTTCTCCATGGCCATGCTTTGTAATTGCAGTTAGACAAGAATTTATTGATAATAATGAAGCCGATTTAAAAACCATTTTAGACATCATTAATGAGACAACTTCTGAGTTTAAATCCATACCAAGTATAGACAAAACCATTGCTAACCGTTATGGACAAGAATTAGAGGATGTACAAGAATGGTTGTCGCTAACAGAATGGTCACAAAGCGTTATGGATAAAGAGACGTTAGATAATGTGCAAGAGCAACTTTATGATTTAAAGATTATCTCAGAGAAAGTAGATTATTCAAATCTGATACATAAAGTTTAACTGTACTCTTAATTTTAAGCGTAAGAAAAAAGCTGCATTTTTAACTTTTTTAACGTTTTAAAAGCATAATATTTAGATAGATAATTATTAAAAGTTAAAGTGTTTTAGATTATAATTTTCAATATTTCAAAAAATTAATTACATTTGTTTTCCTCTACATCCATATTATTGATAACCCAAATAGATAAATATGATCGTAAACATTATACTAATTTTATCTTTCTTAGTTGCTATTAACTTTTTATTATTAATCTTTAGTTGCAACAAAACATCTAAAAAAGTAGACAATAGGTTACCTCACCCTATTAAGACTGAGAAATCGCCTACTTTAGTTTCCAGTCAATTACGGACACCTCAACTTGCTCCAACTGGTAGTTAGTTTTACTGAAATGTTTATTTCCAAACCAATACCCTCTATTAGCGCTTAACGGAGAGGGATGCCCACTTTCTAAAACAATATGTTTAGAGGTATCTATTAGTTTCTTTTTCTTTTTAGCAAATCCTCCCCAAAGCAGAAAGACAACATTTGTTTTCTCTGCACTAATTGTTTTTATTACAACATCTGTAAATTGCTCCCAACCTTTCTTTTGATGACTTCCTGCATCATGTGCTCTAACCGTTAAAGTTGCATTTAAAAGTAGGACTCCTTGATCTGCCCAAGACATTAAATTACCACTTGTAGGATATGGAATTCCAAGATCTTGTTCTAGCTCTTTAAATATATTCACTAATGAAGGTGGATGTTTAATACCATCGCTTACAGAAAAACACAAGCCGTTAGCCTGACCCACATCATGATATGGATCTTGACCAATAATAACAACCTTAACGTCCTTAAAAGTACAATGGTTAAAAGCATTAAAAACATCAGATGTTTTTGGAAAACAAGTGTGCGACTTATATTCGTGCTCAATAAAAGCCATTAAATCTTTAAAATAAGGTTTTTCAAATTCTGGATTCAGATAAGTTTTCCAGCTTTGGTCTATATTTACATTCATATATTAAAACAGATTATATCTTATTAAGATCTAAATTCATCAACAAATAACTCAGAATGAAAAATCTAAAATTCCCTTCCGCACAAACCATATTGTTTATAATTGCAGGATTAGTAACACTTCTAACATGGTTTGTTCCTGCGGGAAAATATGATACTTTAAGTTATAATGAGGCATCAAACAAATTTACACGTTTAAGTCTAGATAAAGAAATAAGCTTAACAGCAACTCAAGCGTCTTTGGATGATTTAAATATTAAAATTCCTATTGAAAAGTTTACTAATGGAGATATCTACAAACCCATTAATATTCCTGGAACTTATAATAAACTAGAGCCTAAACCACAGAGTTTTTTTGATTTTGTAACCTCTCCAATTAAAGGTATTATTGAGGCTGCAGATATTATTTTCCTTGTATTAATTATTGGTGGATTAATAGGCGTTTTAAACAAATCAGGAGCTTTTGATGCCGCTATTTCACAACTAGCTATTGTCTTAAAAGGTAGAGAACCCTTACTAATTATACTAGTAACCTCTTTGGTTGCCATAGGAGGAACAACATTTGGTTTTGCAGAAGAAACCATTGCCTTCTTCCCTATTTTAATTCCTGTTTTTTTAGCGGCAAAATATGATGCTCTTGTTGGTGTTGCTAGTATTTTTTTGGGTTCTGCAATTGGCACCATGTGCTCTACTATCAATCCTTTTTCTACAATTATTGCTAGTGATGCCGCTGGTATTAATTGGACCACCGGATTATATGGCCGTATTTTTATGTTGATTTTATGCTTATCTATTACTATAATTTATATTATGCGGTATGCTAAGCGCGTTAAAAACGACCCAAGCAAATCGCTTATTTACGACCAAAGAGAACAAATTGCTCAATTGTTTACTTTAAAAGACGCGACTCATATTAATTTTAATTGGAGATTAAAACTGGCTTTGCTTGTTTTTACGAGTAGCTTTATTCTGATGATTATCGGTGTTTCAATGTTAGATTGGTGGTTTGTAGAAATGACAACTGTATTCTTAATTAGCGCTATTATTATCGGATTTATTATTCAAATCAGTGAAACCGACTTTATAGACACCTTTGTAAAAGGAGCTGGTGACCTATTAGGTGTTGCGCTCATTATCGGCATCGCAAGAGGTGTTACCGTTTTAATGACAGACGGTTTAATAAGCGATACGTTATTATATTATGCTAGCGATATTACCACCGGAATGAATAAAGGGGTTTTTGCGAGTGTTATGACTTTGATTTATTCTGGATTATCATTCTTTATTCCAAGTTCTTCAGGCATGGCTGTTTTGACCATGCCTATTATGGCGCCTTTGGCAGATACCGTGGGTGTAGGTCGCGAAGTCGTAGTTAATACATACCAATACGGATTAGGCTTATTTTATCTTGTAAATCCTACAGGATTGATTTTAGCATCGCTTGCTGTTGCTAAGATTAACTTTAGTAAATGGTTAAAATTTATAATGCCCTTGTTTATAGTATTAATTATTGTCACCTTAATCGTATTAGCGGTGTCTTCATACTTATAGTATTACATAATATCCTAAATTTGCAATTCTAAAAAAAAACGTACAATACTACATGATAAACATTCATGAAAAAACCTTAAACGACCTTGAGTTCTTTACGGTTTTAAATCAAATTAGCGCACATACACTTACAGCTTTGGGTAAAGAAGCGGTTTTGGCCATCCTTCCTTTTGAGAATAAAGATGTGTTGATGACCGAACTAGCTTACGTTAATGAATATTTATCCTCCTTTGAAAATGACAACAGAATACCAAACCACGGATTCGACACCATTGCCAAAGAATTAAAACTACTTAAGATAGAAAACACGTACCTCGAAGTGGCTGGCTTGCAAAAAATAGTTAGCATGTCTTTGACCGTTAATTCTATTTTAAAATTTTTAGAAAAATTTAAAGAGTATTATCCCAAACTTCAACAATTTGGTCAACATATTGAGATAAATACGACTATTATTGAGCAAATAGATGCTGTTGTAGACCGTTTTGGTGATATAAAAGATGATGCTTCACCTCTACTTTCCAACTTACGAAAATCTATTAATCTGCTCAAAGGTAAAATTAATAGTAGTTTTTCTTCAGCATTACACACCTATCACAATCTTGATTATTTAGATGACATAAGAGAATCTGTTGTAGATAATAAACGTGTGCTTGCCGTAAAAGCCATGTATCGCAGAAAAGTAAAAGGTGCGATAATGGGTGGTAGTAAAACCGGAAGTATTGTTTACATTGAACCCGAAACCACGTTACAACACACAAGAGAGCTCAACAATTTAGAATACGAAGAGAAAGAAGAGGTTATTAAAATCCTTAAAGAACTAACGGATTATATTCGTGTATTCTTACCACTTCTTAGAGATTACCAAGAATTTCTTATCAATCTTGATATGATTTCTGCAAAAGCAAAATATGCACAAAGCATGAATGCAATTCTTCCAGAGTTTTCTGAAGAACGCAGTATGCATTTACGAGATGCCTATCATCCTCTACTCTATTTGAATAATATAGAAAAAGGAGAAAAAACGTTTCCACAATCTATCGGTTTAGAAAAAGACAGTCGGATTATTGTCATTTCCGGTCCCAATGCAGGTGGAAAAAGTATCACGTTAAAAACAGTAGGGTTGCTTCAAGTGATGCTGCAAAGTGGTATGTTGATTCCTGTGCACGAGCGTAGTCATGTATGTTTATTTGATCGCATTCTTAGTGATATTGGAGATAATCAATCTATAGAAAATCATCTGAGTACTTATAGTTATCGCTTAAAACAGATGAATTATTTTCTGAAGAAGTGTAATAATAAAACGCTCTTTTTAATCGATGAATTTGGAACAGGAAGTGACCCAGAATTAGGAGGTGCTTTAGCTGAAACATTTTTAGAAGTCTTTTATGAACGTGAAGCTTTCGGAATTATAACGACACATTATTCCAATTTAAAATTATTAGCCAACGAATTGCCACACATTAAAAATGCTAATATGCTTTTTAATGAGAAAACTCTAGAACCAATGTATAAATTGGTAATTGGGCAAGCTGGAAGCTCATTTACTTTTGAGGTGGCACAGAAAAATGGTATTCCTTATAGTTTAATCAATAAATCGAAAAAGAAGATTGAACGCGGCAAAGTACGCTTTGATGCAACTATTGCCAAACTTCAAAAAGAACGAAGCAAATTAGAACGTACCGAACGTTCGCTTAAAGAAAACGAAAAAAAGAAGCTATCTGAAGCTGATAAATTAGAAGAAGTCAACGCAAAAGTTCAGAAGAAATTAGAGAGCTTTCAAGAATTATATGATTCTAACCAACGCTTAATTTATTTAGGACAGAAAGTTAATGACATTTCTGAAAAGTATTTTGAAGATCAGAAAAAACGTGAGTTGATGGCTGAACTATTTAGACTCGTTCAGATTGAAAACTCTAAACGAAAAAAAGTATCTGCGAAGCAAAAACGTGCGGAAAAGCATAAAGAAACTCAAGTAAAACAAGAGGCAGAAAAGAAAGTTGAAGTCATCCGTAAGAAGAAAAAAGAAGCTAAAAAGAAAGCGATACCTGTAGAAAAACCAAAGGCTATTTTAAGAATTGGTGACAGAGTACGTATGCAAGATGGTAGAGCTGTTGGTAGTATTGATACCATTGAAAAAAACAAAGCCATCGTCAATTATGGCATGTTTACAACTAACGTGAGTTTAGATCAATTAGAATTGGTTGAGGCAAAAAAGAAATAATTAATAACTCATTGTTAAATTGTAAATCCTTTTAAAACAATAGACTTACCTTTATATAGTGATATCAGAAATCCCAAAAGACAAACAACTTATTCTCTTCGATGGAGTATGCAATCTTTGCAACTCTAGTGTGTTGTTTGTTATTAAACGAGATAAAAAGGATAAATTCTTATTTGCACCGTTGCAAAGTGACGTTGGAAAAGGTATCATTAAAAAATTCAATATAGATACAAAAGACACTGATTCTATTTTACTTTATAATCCAAAAAAAGATAATTTAAGTTATAAATCCACAGCAGCTTTATTAGTGGCTAAAAACTTAGGTTTTCCAACGTATATATTATCTATATTCTTAATTCTACCTGCCTTTATTAGAAATTGGGTTTACAATTATATCGCTAAGAATCGTTATAAATGGTATGGAAAAAAGGAATCATGTATGATTCCAACTCCTGAGTTAAAATCTAAATTTTTAGCATAAAAAAAGCCTTTTCACAACCAATGAAAAGGCTTTTTTAAATTAACAACTTACTTAAAACTAATTTAAACAAAAACATATTTCAACTCAATATTGAGGGCAATAACAAGTTGGTTAATAGCACATTATTTTGTTACTACAAATATATGCACATCTTTGGTTTGCACATAAAAAACTCGATATAAGAACCTATATAATTGATTTTGGTCTTAAAAGTGTCAATTATATCCACCAACGACATTTTAGTAATACTTATCTTACTAATTGATAAGACGCGTTTACTTCCTATACCATATGGGTTACTCATTTTGAATTATAATATGGCTAGTAGTGTCATAATTTTGGATAAACATTAATACTCTAACATTATGACAACCCAACCAAAACTCTTAAAACCACTTCTTATTTTTCTGTTTCTATTAGGAACACAATTAACCAATGCCTTTCAGCAACCTAGTAAAATTAAAATGGTTACTGTCTATTTAGATGGTGCAGAAATTAACCGTGAATCGTCATTGAGTCTCAATTCTGGAAAATCCGAAATTATATTTAATGGTTTGTCACCATATATTGAAGAAAGCAGTATTCAAATTTCAGGTTTAAAGGACGCTTCCATTTTATCGATTAATTATGGCATTAACTATTTATCTAAGCAAAAGCAGAATGATTCTATTTCAGCACTACAAAATGAATTAAAATCATTAGATAATAAAATTCAGAATCAGTACGATTTAATAGCTGGTTATAATGAAGAATTAAGTCTTATTCAAAGCAATAAAAAATTAGGAAATGAAACTGAGGTTGTAAGTTTAGAAAAATTGAAGACATTTGCTACTTATTACAGAACTCGAATTACAGAGTTAAAAATGGCAACAAACAAATCTCACAACCTAATAGAAACATATAAAGTTCTGCAAGCAGACATAAACAAGCAGCTTGCAGAACTAAATGTTGATGAGAAAGTACAAACTGGGGAGATTAAATTAAAGCTGAATAGCGACGTCGCTACCTCCTTAGATTTAAAAATAAAATACAACATTAAAACCGCAGGTTGGTTTCCGGTTTACGATTTAAAAGCCGAAAAAATTAATAGTCCAATCACTTTAGAATACAAAGCACATGTTTTTCAAAATTCTGGTTGTGACTGGGCAGATGTTAACTTGGTGCTTTCAACAAGTGATCCAAACACCAATAACGAAAAACCAATAGTAAATCCGAAGTATTTAAATTTCATCAGTGCATACAGTAATTACCAATCGCAACGCGCCACCAGAAGTTATAATTACAAGTATAATCCATTGGTTAAAAATGTATCTGGAGTCGTAACATCATCTTCTGATGGTCTACCACTACCTGGAGTTAGTGTTATTGAAAAAGGAACAGCTCATGGGGTTCAGACCGATTTTGATGGTCGGTATGCTTTAAAAACAACATCGGGCAATGCACTTCGTTATTCTTATGTTGGCATGAAAACAGAAGAGTTACCGATTCATTCTAGTATTATGAATGTGACTTTAGATGATGATATTAATACTTTAGATGAAGTTGTTGTGGTTGGTTATGGCACTAGTTCAAATAGGTCATTTTCCAAAGCTGTAACAACTATTAAATCCGAAGAAATTGTAAGTAATCTTTATGGAAAAGCGTCAGGTATAACAATTAGAGGATCTAGTACTGTTAAAAGTAAAAATAACCTATTGTACATTGTTGATGGTGTTCTTGTTGATTCTAATGCAGCGAGTAAAATAGACCCAAATAGTATAGCTTCTATTGAAGTTTTAAAAGACATAAATGCTACTGCTATTTATGGTAATCGCGCTTCTAACGGAGTCATTGTGATTCATACTCAAAATAGCTCGCAGAGAAAAGTAAACGATTTAGGAATTACTGTAGAATCAGGTATCACCAATACCAGATTCGAAATTAATAAAAAACACAGTATTCCTTCAGATGGAGATATTTCGGTCATTGAAATCGATCAATTTAGCGTACCCGCGACTTACAATTATTTTGCAGCACCTGTTTTAAATGAAAACGTGTTCTTAACGGCTAAAATTGGCAACTGGGAACAGTACAATTTATTGCCTGCAGAAGCCAACGTTTATTTTGAAGGCAGTTATTCTGGTAAAACCAATATTAATCCGAGTGCAACCACAGATAGTTTAACAATTTCACTTGGAGTAGACCCAAACATTATTGTAAAACGCAAACAACGTAACGATTTTAAGAAAACCACATTTATTGGTAATAATAGAGTGATTCAAAAAGCTTTTGAAATTGAAATTAAAAACAACAAAACCTCTGATATTCAATTAACACTATTAGATCGCATTCCTAAAAGTCAAGATAAAACCATAAAAATTGATGACATAGAAACAGGAAATTCTAACTACGACGAAGACAAAGGGATTTTAAAATGGACTCTAAATTTAAAATCTAGTGCCACAGAAAATGTTAAAATTTCCTACACTGTAAAATTTCCGAAAGGTAAACGCGTTAACCTATAAATAAACACAGCCTCAAAATAAAATAGTTTCAATTAAACCCTAACTTCTGTTAGTTAGGAACGAGTTTAATTCTAATAGAAAGCTTGTCTAACTTTCTATCAGTGTCACTAATTTTGGTAGAACTACTATTTTCGTTTTGAGGCTTTTTTAATGCTTTAATAGGCGCTCTAAAAAACGAAGCATGTTCTGTTCTGTGATATCAAAATCATCATCAGATAGAAATAGAACTTTTATATCTTCAAGTAGAATATCGATATCGTCTTTAGTATAATTATGCTGCTCTAAACTCGTCGTAATTTTCTTAATGCCTTGGTAATCGTTATCACGATTAAACTCATCATGAATATCTTGAAATGTTTGCTTATCTACATTAGAAAGAATGAGGTTTCTTTCCTCAGTTTTTTCTTTAAAATCAGAATTTGCAGCAAAAAGTAAAATGTAGGCTACGAGTTCATCTCGCGTCCAGTCGATTGTGTTCATTGAATTAAGGTGTTAGGCTTCCATATTCTGTCCATGAACCATCATAGACAATTAAATTATTATAATTACATAGTGTTGCTCCTAAGGCTAAAATACAAGCCGTAATACCAGAGCCACAACTAAATACTATTTGCGTTTCATGTTCTACTAGAGGATCAAAGATGGTCTGAAGTTCATCTATCGACTTCATTTTATAACCATTAAATAATACGGTATAGGGTAAGTTTTTAGAATTCGGAATAGTGCCTCGTCGCAACCCTTCTTTGGGTTCGTCTACCTTACATAGAAAACGATCTTCAGAACGTGCATCAACAACTAAAGTGTCCTCCTCATTCCGGAATTCATTAACACCATTAAAGTCGGTCATTAAATGGGCATGGAATTCTGCTACAAAATCACCTAAAGGATAAACTTCATCTGTATAATTTTCAACTTGAAAATTTTCTTGTTGCCATTGTGGTAATCCTCCATCTAAAACAGCAACATTTTTAAAACCAAAAACTTTAAATAACCACCAAACTCTTGCACTTGAGTAAATGCCTTTATCATCATAAACCACAATCACAGAATCACTATTGATTCCTAATAACTGCGCTTCTGTTTGAAATTGTTCTTTGGAAGGTAAGGTACTTGGGAAAGGGGCTGATACGTCACTAAATTTTTGTTTAATATCAAAAAATCTAGCATTGGGAATTCGGGTTGAAACAGCACTAATAACCTTATTAATTGTGGCATCTAGCACGATTAAATTAGTGGCAGCACTGTTTTTGTGAAGCCATTCAACCGAAACTAAATCTGAATTTAAATTTTTTACTTCCAACTGATTATACATTTAATCTATGGAATTTAATACGACATGCGAAATTGCATTTCATTTTTTCGTTGCTAATTTGAATTGTATAAAGTTAAAATAATTTATCATATTTAAATATACTGAAATTTAAGAATCTAAATCAAAAGTTTCACTTGGGTTTTCATGTTCTTTATAATCTAACATATTTTCACCATCTGCAATAATAGAACAAACCGTTGCGTCACCTGTAACATTAACTACAGTTCTAAACATATCTAATATTCTATCCACCGGAAAAATAATAGCAATCCAAGCCGGATTTAACCCTACAGAACTCAATACTATAATCAACATTACTAAACCAGCACTTGGTACAGCTGCCGAACCAATAGATGCCAAAGTTGCAGTTAATACTACAGTTATTTGTTGCCCTATTGTTAAATCTATCATATGCATTTGCGCTAAAAATATAACCGCTACAGCTTGATACATACTTGTACCATCCATATTAACAGTTGCTCCGATAGGAAGCACAAAACTGCTTATTTTTTTATCGACACCTAAGTTTTCTTCTACACACTCCATAGTTACAGGAAGCGTAGCCGCACTACTCGATGTTGAAAATGCTAAAGTCTGCGCAGGACTCATCGCTTTAAAAAAGCCTTTATAAGGTATTTGCTTTACAAAAAGCTTTAAAATCAAAGGATAAATTACAAATATCATTAAGAGCAAGCCAGCTAAAACGGTCATTGAGTACCAACTCAACCCTTTAAAAATCTCCACGACTTTACCAATATCATCACCTGCCATTTTACTAACCACACCTGCTAACAATGCAAATACAAAAAACGGAGCTCCTTGCATAACAATATCAACCATTTTTAAAAAAACTTCATTAACACCATTTACTAAATTGAGTACGGGTTGTGACTTATCAGTTGGTACAAACAATAAGCAAACACCAAAAAAGATGGCAAAGAATATAATCTGAAGCATTAGTCCATTATTAGATAGGGAATGGAAAAAATTACTAGGAACAATATCTACTAAAGGTTGCAAAGGTGTTGATTCTTTACGGTCTTTAACACTATCCATTTTATCAGCAACAGCAGCTTCCTTTAATTCACTTTTAGATAATTCTGAAATCTCCTGAGCACGCTTAAAAAATTCTGGATCTTGAAGATAGTTTATACCATCTTTAATGACATGGCCTTCACTTGCTGCCCAAATTTCATAACTGATGCGGTTATCTATTCGGCTTTGTTCATCTATTAATTCTCCGGGTTTAATAACATTGACCAAAAGCAAACCTAATGAAATAGCCATAATGGTAGTTAGCAAATAAATCCCTAAGGTCTTACCTCCCATTCTACCTAAGCTCTTTGGATCACCAATATTAGCAACTCCACTAATAATAGAAAACAACACTAATGGTACAGCAATTAGCTTTAATAAATTGATAAAAATAGTTCCAAACGGGTCTATCCAATCTATAGTAAATTGACTCCAACCCATTGTGCTTGATAGTAAAGCCCAAATGATACCTAGAACCATTCCTATTATAATCTTCCAGTGTAATGCTAGTTTTTTCATCCTTACTTCCTGCGAAAGCAGGAATCTTTTTAATTAAACTTAATTATATTTCGAACCCGTTCCAGACCTCAAAGGTTTTGAAAACCGTCTTACCAATCACGAGACTCCTGTCTTCTCAGGAGTACATTATCTGCAATGACTAAAGCTGCCATGGCCTCTACAATAGGCACAGCTCTTGGCACCACACAAGGATCGTGTCTGCCTTTACCTTGCATTTCTACAATTTCACCAGCACTGTTTAAAGCATCTTGTTTTTGAATCACTGTGGCAACCGGTTTAAAAGCTACTCTAAAATAGATATCCATTCCGTTAGAAATGCCTCCTTGTATACCACCAGACAAATTAGTCTTTGTAGTTCCGTTTACATTAAACAAATCGTTGTGTTCACTACCTTTCATTTTAGCTCCACAAAATCCACTACCATACTCAAAACCTTTTACGGCATTAATAGATAACATAGCTTTTCCTAATTCAGCATGCAATTTATCAAAAACAGGTTCGCCTAAACCAATAGGTACATTCTGAATAACACAAGTTATGGTGCCTCCAATAGTATCTCCTTGTTTTTTTATGTCTTCAATTTTAGAAATCATTTTTTCTGCTGTAGCTTCATCTGGGCAACGAATGACATTAGATTCAATTTTACTAAAATCTAAATCCTGATAAGGCTTATCTATAAATATTTCACCTACTGAAGAGGTAAATGCGTTTATTTTAATATTACTAACCATTTGTTTTGCAATGGCACCAGCAACAACTCGTGATGCTGTTTCGCGGGCAGAACTTCGTCCCCCTCCTCTATAATCTCTTACACCATATTTTTTCTCGTAAGTGTAATCGGCATGACTTGGACGATATACATCTTTAATATGTGTGTAATCTTTAGATTTTTGATTGGTGTTATGAATTACAAAACCAATTGGTGTACCTGTTGTAAAACCTTCAAAAATACCCGAATAAAATTCTACAGTATCTGGTTCTTTACGTTGTGTAACTATTTTAGATTGTCCTGGTTTTCTACGATTTAACTCTTCTTGAATCGCTTCAAAGTCGAGCTTTATGCCTGATGGACAACCATCTATAATACCTCCAATCGCTTTTCCATGCGATTCTCCATAAGTGGTAAGCTTAAATAATTTTCCGAAGGAATTTCCTGCCATTGCAATTTATTTTACGCTAATGTAATTGTAAAATTATGAAAACGAAAATACCATTCCGTATTTCACATCAAATCAATGCTATAATTACATTCAAATTTTAATAATATTAAGGTAATAGAATGATAACATTTCACTCATAGTTAGTTAATTATAACATAACCTGATTGTTTAAAATATTGAAGTTCTTTGTGAAACAGATTTTATAATATTGTGAAAATAAGACGAAAAGTAGAAATAGCGGTCATCTCAGATGTGCATCTTGGCACTTATGGTTGCCATGCGAAACAGTTATTGACTTATTTAAATAGCATTGATCCAAAAAAATTGATTCTTAACGGAGACATTGTAGACATTTGGCAATTCAAAAAACGGTATTTTCCTAAGTCGCACCTAAGCGTCATAAAAAAATCATGGACTTTGCTGCTAACGGTACAGAAGTCATTTATATCACTGGTAATCATGACGAAATGTTGCGAAAATTTGCAGATACTGAAATTGGAAATGTTTCTATTGTAAATAAATTGGTTTTAGAATTAGATGGCAAACGCGCTTGGTTTTTTCATGGTGATGTTTTTGATATTTCTATTCAAAATGCCAAATGGCTAGCTAAACTTGGAGGTTGGGGTTATGATTTTCTTATTCTCATCAATCAATTAACCAACTGGTGTTCTGATAAAATGGGTAAAGAGCGTTATTCGTTATCAAAACGTATAAAAAATAGTGTAAAAGGGGCTGTAAAATACATTAAGGATTTTGAAGAAGTAGCTACCGACCTTGCTATTGAAAATGGTTACGATTACGTAATCTGCGGTCACATACATCAACCAAAAATGCTGATAAAGAAGAATAAACATGGCAAAACGACCTATTTAAATTCAGGGGATTGGGTTGAAAACTTTACAGCATTAGAATATCAATTTAAACGTTGGAAAATCTACAATTACAACGAAGATAAATTGTCTGCTTTTTATGCTGATGAAGATATTAAGGACATGGATCTTAAAGATTTAATTGCAGCCATAACCATTGTAGAGCAACCAAAATCTAAGAAAAAAATAAAAACAAATATAAAGACTAAAGTAAAGCGTCCTTTAATATACTAATCGGATGCCTTGCAAGTCTTCCTGTACCGTCTTTTATCTGATGCCTACAACTAGTTCCGTTTGCTGAAATAAGCATTTCTATAGATGCTTTTCTAACGGATGGAAACAAAGTTTGTTCTCCAATCTGCATGCTTACGTCATAATGTTCCTTTTCATAACCAAAACTTCCAGCCATTCCACAACAACCACTCGGAATAATAGTAGCCTTATAATTCTCTGGTAAATTTAAAACATCAAAACTCGATTTCTGATTCGATAATGCCTTTTGATGACAATGACCGTGAAACTTTATGGTTTTTGCTTCTTTTGTAAATTGGGATGATTTTATATGTCCTAATTTGATTTCTTGTTGTATAAATTCTTCAATTAGAAACGTGTGTTGAGCTATGGATTTTGCACCGTCTCTATCGTCCGCTAATCGGATATACTCATCTTTAAAAGTTAAAATTGCAGAGGGTTCAATTCCAATTAAAGGTGTGGTTTCTGATATTAGATTTTTAAATTTGGAAACGTTGTCATTAGCCACTTTTTTCGCATCTTTAAGTAATCCTTTTGATAGCATTGAGCGTCCAGATTCTGAATGCGAAATGATAGTCACTTTATAATTTAGGCGACTCAACAACTCAACAGCATCCACACCTATTTCGGTATCTAAATGATTCGTGAATTCATCATTAAACAAAATCACTTCTTTAATATAATTATTTCTAACTATTTTGTTTTCATAATTTTGAAACTCTTTATATAAACTTTTACTCGATACTAATGGTAAGCTGCGTTCTTTTGCTATGCCTCCAACAGATTTTATAATTGAACTTGTAAATCCATTAGAAAACATGAAATTTGTCAGCTTTGGAACCCGACTAAAAACACCATTTATTTTATTGTTATAAGCGAATAATTTAGTTCTAAAAGGCACACCATTTGCTTTCTGATACTGGTACTGAAATTCGGCTTTTAAACTCGCTACATCTACACTACTCGGACACTCACTTGCACAAGCTTTACAACTGAGACATAAATCGAAAACATCTTTTAACTCCTTATGATCAAACTTATTTACTTTCTCGGAATTTGTTAAAAATTCACGAAGTGTATTTGCACGTCCTCTCGTGGTATCCTTTTCGTTTCTAGTTGCTCTATAACTCGGACACATGGTACCGCCAAATTCGGGTAACTTTCTACAATCACCAGAACCATTACATTTTTCAGCTTCACGTAAGATGCCTTCAGATGCAGAAAAATCGAGTAAGGTTTCGATTTTAGGCTCTTCCCTTCCCACTTTATAACGGAAACTCTCATCCATAGGATAAGCGTCTACAATCTTTCCTGGATTAAAAATATTATGAGGATCAAAAGCCGATTTAATACGTTTTAGGATTTGATAATTCGCATCGCCAATCATCAGCGGAATAAATTCTGCACGGACAATACCATCACCATGTTCACCAGACATTGAGCCGTTGTATTTCTTTACTAGCTTAGCAACATCAGTTGTTATTTTGCGAAATAAGACAACATCTTCAGCTTGTTTTAAATCTAAAATGGGACGTAAGTGCAACTCACCTGCTCCTGCATGTGCATAATAAACCGCATTTTGGTTATACGTTTTCATTAACGCTGTAAACTCTGAAATATAGGCGTCCAAATCTTCCAAGGCTACAGCTGTATCTTCAATACAAGCAACCGCTTTTTTATCGCCAATTATATTCCCTAATAAACCTAAACCTGCTTTTCGTAGTTCTACAGCTTTATCAATATCTTCAGCTCTTAAAATCGGTGATGCATACGATAAATTGAGTGCGTTTACAGCGGTAATAAATCGATCAATAGCTAATTGTAATTGTTCAGGAGTTTCTGCTTTTAACTCACACATTAAAATAGCTGCCGGATTCCCTTCAATAAATTGTCTATTAACCTGTTGGGTTTTATTATGTTTGGTTAGATTTAAAATGGTATCGTCCATCATTTCACAGGTATGCAAATTGTGCTGCATAACGGTTTCAACAGACTTTAAGCACTTTGCTACACTTTCAAAATGCAAAGCTATAATAGCACTTTCATTGGGTGGTAATTCATCTAATTGTAACGTGATTTCTGTTGTAAATGCCAATGTGCCTTCACTTCCTGCTAAAAGCTGACACATATTAAAATTGGCACTTCGACTTACTTCGACTTCGCTCAGCAACCCACGCTCAGTGACCAAATCTGCACTTCGATTACAATCAACGATAAAGTTTGCACTTCGGTTATCTTCAGTGTCCAAAGTGGAAAAAACTTCAGATTTAATCAATTCATCTATCGCATAACCTGTGTTTCTTCTGTGTATTTCCGGTTTTGGAAAATTATCTTGAATTTGTTTTTGAATATTTTTAGGTTTTAATTCCTTATAAATCCCTTTATAAATAGAGCCTTCAAGCGAATTTAGTTTTAATTTTTGTTGAAATTCTTCTGACGTTAAACTTGAAAATTCAGCCTCACTGCCATCGCTTAAAATGGTCTTCAGACTTAAAACTTTATCACGTGTTACTCCATATTGAATAGATGTGGTTCCTGATGAATTGTTTCCAACCATGCCTCCAATCATACAACGGTTAGATGTTGAAGTGTTTGGCCCAAAAAACAATCCAAAAGGTTTTAGGTAATTATTCAATTCATCTCTTACCACTCCAGGTTGAACGGTTACAGTTTTATCCTTTTCGTTTATATTTAAAATTCGAGTGAAATGCTTAGAGACATCTACCACAATACCTTCCCCTACGCATTGACCGGCCAAAGACGTTCCGGCAGTTCTTGGAATTAAAGACGTATTGTGTGTTTTTGCAAAACCGATAAGATGCTTTATATCTTGGCTATTTTCTGGTAACGCAACAGCTAAAGGTAATTTTCTGTAGACTGACGCATCGGTAGCGTATAACTTACGCATTAAATCGTCGGAATGTAATTCTCCCTTTAATTTTGATTCTAAAGTTTGAAGTTCTCGGAACATTTCATTTTTCATAAGGGTTAATAATCGATTGAAACGAGTTATAAATTTGTCTTAAAAAAAAGATCAATCAATCAATTTAAGTCTAATTTTGTCGTTATGAAGATTAGCATTAAACAAGATGCTAAAATTATGAATTTAAAACTCAATATTATTATGAAGAAATTATTTTTATTAGGTGTATTCGCCATAGGATTTGCAAATTTATCTAACGCACAAGACATTGCAGAAAATGCAATTGGATTACGATTAGGTGATAGTGATGGCTTTGGGACAGAGGTCTCATATCAACGTGCGCTTGGTGGTAACAACAGATTAGAAGTAGATTTAGGTTGGAGAAGTGGAAATAATTATGATGGATTTAAATTAGCAGGTTTATACCAATGGGTTTGGAATATAGAAGGTGGATTTAACTGGTATGCCGGTGCTGGTGGTGGACTTGGCTCTTATAGTTTTGACAACTATAAGAATGAAAAAGATTATAACGATACTTTTGCGTTCATCGCTGGTGATGTTGGTATCGAATACAGTTTTGACTTTCCTTTATTATTATCATTAGACTTTAGACCTGAAATTGGGTTTGGAGATGTCAATGATGATTTGGATTTTGACATTGCATTAGGTGTAAGATACCAATTCTAAAAATTTTAAAATTATATATCTAAAACCACCTTTAACGAGGTGGTTTTTTATTCTTTTTAATTCATATGAAACAATTTGCTATTATAGGGATGGGACCAAGAGGTCTATACGCGTTAGAAAACCTTCTGATTGAGCTCAGTAAAGCTAATACACACATTAAAATACATGTTTTTGATGCGACAAGTAGCCCAGGAACAGGAAATGTTTGGGATAAATCGCAACCAGATTCAAATTGGATTAATATTACTGAACGTGCCTTAATTGGTATTAAGAAGCGACCTAAAATAGTATATAATAATGTTATAATTGATGGATTTCCGTCGTATCATGAATGGTGTCAATTTTTGCAAAACAGTAATGAACCCGATGCTTTTCCTGCACGAAACAAACTCGGAAAATATCTCAATGCGCGATACAAATCAATAGAGATTGCTTTAGAAAAATTAGAGTCTTTTAAGTTTATTAAAGCTGAAGTTAGAAACATTAATTTAAAAGATCAGAAAATAGAAATTGTAACTAATAGTAGTTCTTGGCACTATGATGATTTACTTCTAACTATCGGACACCAATCTACAGCACCATCTGACCAATTAAAAGAATGGCAATCGCATGTTGTGTCGCATAAATCCTTAGCACTTTTTGAAGATGCTTACCCAATTACTCAGCTAAAGGCTATAAAAAACAATACTAATAGTAATATAGGTATCAGAGGTTTTGGATTGGCTATGATTGATGTGATGCGTTATCTCACCATCAATGATTTCGGAAATTTTAAAGTCATTGATCAAGATACATTTGAAACCATTTATTATAAAACAAAAGAACAACAGCTTAAACTTGCTCCGTTTTCTCTAGATGGCTTACCATTAGTTCCAAAGCCACTAAACGAGACTATTGATACATGGTACCAACCGACTACTAAAGAATTAAACTTTTTTAAATCTGAGATTGAAGCTGTTGCACAACACACACCCGAAATAAATTCCATTGATTTTTTAACAGATCCTATTGCAAAAATTACGTCTCGTGTATTTATAGACTTAAAGGAAAAAGGCGTTTCGCATTCTTTAAGTCAAGCAGAATTAACGACTATTATTATAAACTGGTTGAATGATGAAAATTATAGGCATCCTTTAATTCAAGATACTAATATTTCAACCTATAAGCTGATTCAGAATTATATTGAAATGGCTTTAGGCACCATTCCTATTTCACTCGATTATTGTATCGGACAAGTTTGGCGTCATTGTCAGCCGACGTTGTATAAAGCTTTTTCGCATGCTAAAGTAAATAATGATAGTATTGAAAAAGTAATTGCCTTAGACGAGCGCAGTAAACGTTATTCCTATGGACCACCAATTGAAAGCATGCAGCAAGTTTTAGCTTTAGTTGATGCAGATATATTGACACTAGACTTTGTCACTGATCCTGATATAGAGTTGACAACGGAAGGCTGGGCTTTAAAAAATTCTAATAATAAATCCATCACCTGTTCTGTGATGATTAATAGTGTTTTGGACGCTCCGAAATTACTTGAAGTCAACACTCCTTTAATTAAAGATTTACTTCAAAATGAATTGATACAACCAGTCCATTCAAAATTAGGCATCGATACAACTGCTGATGGTTATGTCATTACACCTGAAGATAAAGACGATGTGCCTATTGCCGTTTTAGGTCGTTTGGCAAAAGGCAGCGTGATTGGTGTGGATGCTATTTTAGAATGTTTTGGACCACGTATTGAAGATTGGGCAAAAGCTTACGTACGTCAACTTAAAGATTAATTTGGTTGTTTTTCGCTAAGATATTTCCAATACCGTTTTGGGATGTGTCTGATATGAAGTATCATGTTTTTTCGAGAGGCAATATTAGTGGCTTTAAAGTAATCTTGCCAAAGTTTTTGAAATTCAAATTCTTGAGTAGCAAAAAAGGCATCATCGGTTTTTGTAAAGTTGAAATTCTCAGGAAAATCCATATTTATAAGTTCTACTTTTTCTAAATCATAGAATAATCCATAACCACGTTTAATATCATATATCACCCATTTTTGATCGGCATAACGTCTTTTAAAATGCTTTTCGATTAAAGGTAGCACGTTAAAATCGGGTTCTATGTTAGCAAAATAAATCTCATCTTTTGTTAAACGAAATCGTACAAAAGCTTCCATTCTATGTTTCTCACGTCCTACAGATTTAGCGATTTGCGCTATTTTTAAAATAGACGAATGTGAATAATCTTTATCCACTTTTTTTGCTGGGAAAACGCATAGCGTATATAATCTAAAAGTAAGTCCTCTACTCCTATTTGCTCACTTAAAAAGGCATAGTATAATTGATAACTTCCTTGCGAAGACAGTTTAGATTTTATGCCTTTCCATACCCGATTAGCTTTTGCTTCATCCGTATAAATAGTTTCAATTTCTGCAAATAAACCGTGTTGCACCGTAAATTCATTTTGAATCGTTACTGATTTCAATTTATGGTCAAAAACATAAAAAATAGCAGATAGAAAGCCATCAAACGTACCATCATATATCAGGTTTTTAGCATTCATCTACCCAAATAAATTCAATTGATTACTTAATGTTTTTTGATATTTACTAGTCGAATTTTGAAGTATAAAACCTTTTATTTTTTCTGGTGTTAAATCTCGTTTTTCAAACTGATTACTTTCACACACCATAAAGTACTGTGCTCTATTTAAAGCAACTCCTATTTTTTTGAGATGTTCCCAATTCAATTTTCTAAAGCGTCTGGCATTTATAATTTTAAACACCGACTTCATACCTAAACCTGGAATTCGCGCTAACATACGCTGGTCAGCTGTATTCACATCAACAGGGAATTCATGAAGATTTCGTAATGCCCAACTCAATTTAGGATCTACATCTAAATCTAAATTTTGATGTTGTTCGTTTAAAATTTCACTGACATCAAAACCATAAAAACGCATTAACCAATCGGTTTGGTACAATCTATTTTCACGAAGCATAGGCACAGCGCTACCTATTTGTGGCAAGCGATTATCATAACTTATAGGCACATAACCCGAATAATAGACACGCTTTAAATTATAGCTTTTATAAAAATGATTTGAAGTTTGCATAATCTGAAAATCATTCTCACCACTAGCGCCAATAATCATCTGGGTGCTTTGACCAGCAGGAGCAAATTTAGGAGTGCTTTTAATGATTTTCTTTTCGGCATTATATTGAATGATTTCATTTTTAACCTTCAGCATTGGTTTAATAAAATCTTTACGCTTTTTATCTGGTGCTAATTTTTTTAATCCGGCTTCGGTCGGAATTTCAATATTCACACTTAACCGGTCTGCGTAGAGTCCGGCTTCACGCATCAATTCATCCGACGCTCCAGGAATGGATTTTAAATGGATATAGCCATTAAAATTTTCTTCCAATCGTAATTTCTTCGCGACAGCCACCAAACGTTCCATGGTATAATCGGCACTTTTAAAAATACCTGAACTGAGAAATAGCCCTTCAATATAATTTCTGCGATAAAAATTAATGGTTAAATCTACCACTTCTTGCACTTTAAAAGCGGCACGTTTTACATCATTACTTTTTCGGGTGACGCAATAGGCACAATCGAAAATGCAATGGTTAGTTAATAGAATTTTTAATAAAGATACACAGCGACCATCTTCGGTATAGGAATGACAAATTCCCATGCCTGTTGCATCTCCTAATCCTTTGTTGGTGTTGGCGCGTTTACTTCCGCTAGACGAACACGAAACGTCATACTTTGCAGCATCTGCAAGTATTTTTAATTTTCTTGGGTACGTTGAAAAGACAAATATTTTCCTCCTAAATCTTAAGTTAAAATCTTAAACACAAAATTACTACATTAAGTAGCTTATCCTTGCTTCATTTTGTAGTAATTTAAATAATGATGGTTATTCGATGGATTTTATAATCAGGAATTCAAATGGGTTAATATTTTGATGATATCATTTAAATGTCGTCGGTTTTAAACCTTATTTTCCAAGCGTATGAAAACAATCATAATCATTACAATTTTAACCCTAAACCAAACTATGAGTGCACAGCACAAAATACCTGAAGATATAAGACCCAACGTAAAAACCGCTCTAGCTTATTACCCACAATTGAAAAACACTAGTATTGAGTTCCGATTTAAGAAAAACATTAAGAAATCGACCATGCAAGCCAGACCTACATTTGGCAGTTTCTTTAAGAGTAGAAAAAATCGAAATTATGTAATCTTAATTAGTGAAAAGTTTCAAATTGCAGACAAAGAGTTTTTAACACGACATATTCCTGATGCTATTTTTATTGGCTGGATTGGTCATGAATTGGGACATATTATGGATTACCAAAACCGAAGCAAGCTCAATCTCATTTGGTTTGGACTTAAATATTTATTATCACAAAATCATATTGTTGAAGCGGAACGTGCTGCAGACTCATTTGCTGTTGCCCATGGTATGGAAGATTATATTTTAAAAACGAAAGATTTTATTCTGAATAATGCGGATATCACACAATCGTATAAAGATAGGATTAAGAAGTATTATTTATCGCCTGAAGAGATTATGGAATTGGTAGAACATCGTGATGGTTTGGAATGAGAAGTATTGGATGTAAGTTTTATTTTGATCGCTTAATTTTTGGTGCATTTTGACGTGTATCAAAAACGTCAGCTATTTTTATAAATCTGTTTTCCAAATCCAACGAATAAATCACTTTGTAGTTTTTAAATATTAAATAGCGATAAAGATTTTTTTTATGTTTTAGCAACTCCTCTTCTTGTCCTATTTGTGGTGCATGGATCAACTTATTTGTTTCGTTGATTATCCATTTTAGATGTTTTTTAGCACTATTAGAACCTGCTTTATTTTCATAAAACTTATAAATTTCATCAAGCTGAATTTCAGCCAATTCAGACCAAATAATTTTAAAAGCCATTATTCATATTTTGCTAAAAGCTCAGTACTGGTTTTAAATCGGTTGTTTATGAAATCAGATTCAGATTTATCAATTCTGCTATCCAATTCATCTTGAGTCATCGGCTCAACGTTTCGCTCTTTATCTGACTCTTTTTCTTTTCTTAAAATTTTTTCAAGACGTGAAACAGCCCCTTCACTTTGAAGTTTTAAAAATTCCTGTACAAATTCTATTTTTCGAGCTTCTAAATTCATTTTAATCAGCTTTTTATCAAAGATACAAAATGACCAATTTAAAATTTTATTTTCTTACGTAAATGAATAATAGCGCGTGCTTAGCGATTCTATTCTCTAAATACTTAAGATTCATTCACAAAAGCTTCCCAATCTTTAAATTTTTCGTCGCCCATGACGCGTTCCATTTTTACTTGGCCGCCTTTCTTTTTGTTTCTTTCGTTCCAGTCATAAAAACGATTTGGTGAAATCACTTTAACTTTTACACCTTTTAGGGCTTTACTTCTAGCCACTTTATAATTTTTATTAGCTATTTTTAAGCTTTCGTCTAATGCGTCTGCAATGGTGGAGTTGTCAATACCTTTTAAGTCCGATCCTATATACCAATAGTGATAAAATTCATCATCGTCACCACGTTTGGCACAGATGGTATATTCAGGAATTGTAGTATCGAATTGCTCCTCTAATTCTCGCATGGCTGCATCCATTTTATTAACGGATAATTGCGAACCCACGGTGTTTAAAAAGAATTTCGTGCGTCCTGTAATTTTAATTTCGGCGCGTTCAATATTAGTGAATTCAATGGTATCCCCAATAAGGTATCTCCACGCTCCACTAACGGTACTAATTATTAAAACGTAATCTTGATTCAACTCCACTTGATCTAAAGTTAAGGCTGGAGCGCGGTCATTGAGCGAACCATCTTCATTAATATAATCGGGTTTAAAGGGCACAAATTCAAAATAAATACCATTATCGGTATTCAACTGCATGGCATCTGTTTCTGGTCTCACTTGTGTGGCAATGTAACCTTCTGATGCCAAATAGGTATCGATAACTGTGATTGGTTTACCTAACAAGGCATTAAAACTTTTCTTGTAGGGACCAAAAGCGACTCCTCCAGATGTATAAACTTGTAGGTTTGGCCAAATTTCATGAATATTATTCAAATTATGATAGTCTATCACTTTTTGAAGCATTAATTCTATCCACGATGGAATACCACTCAACGCACCAATATCCCAATCTTTTGCACGTTCTGCAATGCGCTGCACACGTTCATCCCAATCTTCAATTTGCGATATTTCTTCACCTGGTTTGTAATAACCTCTAAACCACGACGGAATATTACTCGCACTAATGCCACTGATTTCACCTTCGAGATGATCATTGTTTTCTTCTAAATCGGTAGAGCTACCGAGCATCATAATTTCCTTTTCGAAAAAATCTGCAGGTAAATCAAAATTCTTTAAGGCAAAAACCTGTTTGATTCCGGCATTTCTTATGGCATCAATCATGTCATCTGTTACCGGAATTCGTTTACTTGTTTTCCCTGTGGTGCCAGAACTCAACGCAAAGTATGAGGGTTTCCCTGGCCACGTGACGTTACTTTCGCCTTCATGGTATTTATGCCACCAGTGTTTGTTTATTTTATTGTAATCAAAATACGGCACATGCTTAGCAAAACTTTGTTGCAAATTGGCTGCTTCAAGTATGGTTTCAAAATCATAAAGCGTTCCAAATTGTGTACTCTTAGCTGCTTCAAGTAATTCTTTGAGCACTTGTTCTTGAGCTTCCTCATGAATGACTTCAGACGTAAACGTATCCTTCAGTTCAATAACTCCTTTTATAATGTTTCCTAGTATAGCCATTTTTTAATTTCAAGTTTTGATTCTATTATTATGCTGCAATTTTTCTACACGCTTCAGCACATGCTCTACATGATTTAGCACATTCTATACAGTGTTCGTGTTTATGTTCTTCGCAATGATCTGCACAATACTCACAAATTTCTGCACATAATAAGGCATATTGCTTAATGTATGCACTGTCTGACGTCATCATTTTAAGTAAAGCATCACAAGCATCGGCACATTGTATACAACATTTTGGACAGTCGTTCATGCTCTCTTTTCCTGCCATTTCCGTTAGGCAAATTCTACAATCCACTATACATTTCTGACAGGCTTCAATCGCATTTCTATAAATCGCTTTCATAATTATTGTGTTTAGAATTATTTTTACTAATATCCAATAACGACCTTAAAGAGACTATTCCGATTCCTAAAAGAATTAACCCATTTAGTAAAAATGCAAAGTGACTGCATCTTATGTAAAAGCAAATTGTATGAAGCTGACGTGATTCAACTATCAGAAGTTAAAGCTGTTATTTTTAATCTACAGGTGATATTTCGGTATTACACGGCTTGGACGCTAAAACTATTGATGATTAGATTATGGGTTTTTAAAATTTACGTTATAATTTCAAACTTAAAACTTAAGACTGATTTCTTTAAAAAACCTAAATTTCCTTAGTATCAATTTAGGAATTTCTTCGTAAAATTTATGTAGTTTTGCACATCTAAAATTAAAACAATTCACAATGAAAGATACTACTTTATCCTCTACTCACGAAGCACTTGGTGCTAAAATGGTTCCTTTTGCTGGCTATAACATGCCTGTACAATATGAAGGTGTAAATATAGAACACGAAACGGTTAGAACATCGGTTGGTGTTTTTGATGTTTCTCATATGGGTGAATTTTTAATTGAAGGTCCACATGCTTTAGAATTGATTCAAAACGTATCGAGTAATGATGCTTCTAAATTAGAAATTGGAAAAGCACAATACAGCTGTTTACCAAATGATGATGGTGGTGTTGTAGATGATTTAATCATTTATAAATTAAAAGAAGAAACATACTTATTGGTCGTTAATGCTAGTAATATTGAAAAGGATTGGAACTGGATATCCTCTAAAAACGATGTTGGTGCTGAGATGCGCGATTTAAGCGAAGCGTATTCGTTATTAGCCATACAAGGTCCAAAGGCTGTTGAAGCGATGCAGTCTATAACGAGTCATGATTTATCTGCCATAAAATTCTACAATTTTGTAGTTGGTGATTTTGCGGGTGTTGAAAATGTTATTATTTCTGCTACAGGATATACTGGTAGTGGTGGCTTTGAGATTTACTGTAAAAACACAGAAGTAAAACAAATTTGGGATAAAGTTTTTGAAGCTGGAGCTGATTTCGGAATTAAGCCCATAGGTTTAGCTGCAAGAGATACGTTGCGTTTAGAAATGGGTTACTGTTTATATGGTAATGATATTGACGATACGACGTCGCCAATTGAAGCAGGTTTAGGTTGGGTTTGTAAATTTAACAAAGACTTTACGAACAGCGACGCTTTAAAAGCAGAAAAAGAGCACACTCCTGAAAATAAATTAGTCGCCTTTAAATTAGATGAACGTGGTGTTCCACGTCATGGTTACGATATTGTAGATAGCAGCGGAAAAACGATTGGTAAAGTTACTTCTGGTACTATGAGTCCTAGTTTAGGGATTGGTATTGGTATGGGTTATGTACCAACTGTATTTTCTAAAGTGGATAGTAAAATATTTATTCAGGTGCGTAAAAAAGCCATTCCAGCAACTGTCGTAAAGGCCCCTTTTTATAAAGGATAAATTTCTAGCGTGTAGTTTGATTAATGACGAAGAAAAATTTAGATCCTCAAAAGCACCGTATATTAATACTTGGAGCTAGCGGTTATATTGGTAATGCCATTTATAAGGAATTAGGCCCTTATTTTAAAACCTTCGGAACTTATAGAACACCGACAAAAGCCTTTAAAGCCAATACTCAATTTTTTCCTTATAATTTGGAAGAAGATGATGTTTATGAAATTTTAGAGGCTTGTAAACCAACCATTATTATTTCTGCACTTCGCGGAAATTTTAATGCGCAGACTATTGTACACCAACATATTGCTGAATATGCCCTGAGCTTTGGTTCCAAGATTATTTTTCTGTCTTCTGCTAATGTGTTTGATGCTTATAGTAAATTTCCAAGTTATGAATTAGACAAAACACTAAGTCATAGTATTTATGGCCATTTCAAAATAAAAATTGAAAATTTATTATTACGTCTTCCTGAAAAACAAGTCGCTATAATTAGAGTTCCTATGATATTTGGTGCGACTTCACCAAGAATTGAGGAATTAAAACAAGCCATTTTAGAAGATGAATCTGTTGAAGTATTTCCGAATTTAATAATGAATGTGATGCTCGATAAAAAGCTGACCCAACAAATTCATTATATCATAAATAGAAATAAATATGGAGTTTTTCACTTAGGAAGTACCGATTTAGTGCATCATGATGATTATACGAAAGAAATTCTCGGTATTTTATCAGATAAAAAAGTAGTATTAAAACAAGTGTATACTACAAATGAAGACCGGTATTTAGCCGTGCTTCCAAAGTTTAATAAACTGCCTAAACACCTTCAAATTACGAGTCAACATATATTAGAAGAACTGG
This sequence comes from Winogradskyella psychrotolerans RS-3, assembly GCF_000427335.1. Classification (GTDB taxonomy): domain Bacteria; phylum Bacteroidota; class Bacteroidia; order Flavobacteriales; family Flavobacteriaceae; genus Winogradskyella; species Winogradskyella psychrotolerans. Next base: position 220,638 of record NZ_ATMR01000199.1, read on the forward strand.
GGAGGTAAGTGTTCAGTGTTCAGTGTTCAGTGTTCAGTGTTCAGTGTTCAGTGTTCAGTGTTCAGTGTTCAGTGTTCAGTGTTCAGTGTTCAGTGTTCAGTGTTCAGTGTTCAGTGTTCAGTTTATAAATCAAAAAAAATATAACTAAACTTACCTTAAACGGTTTATAATTTTTATTAATTTTAAAATATAAAAATCACATTATGAAATTAGACGACGCTATCATAGAAAAGAGGTTATTACACTTACCAGATTGGGATTATTTCGACAATGCAATTCATGCCGAGTTTGAATTCGACAATTTTAAAGATTGTTTTAGTGCCATGAGCAGAATTGCTTTTGAGTGTGAGGCACAAAACCACCATCCTAATTGGAGTAATACTTATAATGTTTTGAAAATAACGCTATCCACGCATGATGAAGATGGTGTCACACTTAAAGATTTCAAATTAGCAGAAGCGATTGAGGCTATTGTGGAGGTTGAGGAATAGTTGATGGTTGATGGTTGATGGTTGATGGTTGATGGTTGATGGTTGATGGTTGATGGTTGATGGTTGATGGTTGATGGTTGATGGTTGATGGTTGATGGTTGATGGTTGATGGTTGATGGTTGATGGTTGATGGTTGATGGTTGATGGTTGATGGTTGATGGTTGATGGTTGAATTTAAAAATCTCGGAGTGGTTAAACAACTATAATCTAACTTTATTATATAAAATGAAGTTTTTGATAGAGATTATTCTAATTAGGCGTCATATGTCAAGTTTTAGACGGTTTTAATCATGAATCTTATATTTTTTTACATTTAGCGTCATTCTATTCAAACAATTTCAATATTTTCTTAGATTTGCTATGGTTAAAATTTCACTACCTATAATTTCAGTGTTATTTTTTATACACGACACAAAAACATAATCGTTAACAGATTCCTGCTTACAGGAACTAAAAATATATTTAAGATGGGAAGAGCTTTTGAGTTTAGAAAAGCAAGGAAAATGAAACGTTGGTCTGCTATGAGCAAAGCCTTTACACGTATTGGTAAAGATATTGTAATGGCCGTAAAAGAAGGTGGTTCAGATCCTGATAGTAACTCGCGTTTAAGAGCTGTTATACAAAATGCAAAGGCTGTAAATATGCCTAAAGACAACGTAGAACGTGCTATAAAACGTGCTTCAGATAAAAGTCTAGGAGATTTTAAAGAAATTCTTTTTGAAGGTTATGCACAACATGGTATTGCTGTTCTTATAGAAACTGCTACAGATAATAACACGCGTACGGTGGCTAATGTGCGTTCTTATTTTAATAAAACGGATGGTAGCTTAGGGACTTCTGGATCTGTTGTTTTTATGTTTGATCATACCTGTAATTTTAAAATTAAAGGAGATGATTTAGACTTAGAAGAATTAGAATTAGAGTTGATTGATTCTGGCGTTGACGAAATTTTTGAAGATACCGATGAAGATGAAAACGGAGTTGAACATACTAGTGTTCTGGTTTATGCACCATTTGAGAGTTTTGGAAAAATTCAGGCTTACTTAGAGGAAAACAATATAGAAATCATTTCCTCTGGTTTTGAACGTATTCCGCAAGTGACAAAAAAGATAACAGCAGAACAAGCAGAAGATGTTGAGAAACTTTTAGAGAAATTAGAGGAAGATGATGATGTACAGAATGTATATCACACTATGGAGGAAAGTGCTGAGTAATTTGAAGTGTATTTTGTCACTGCAGGTGACAACTATTTTGCTATAATTAGTAGCTTTTTTTGAGTTATTCAAATAATGATCAAACACACAAATTTCTATTATTTTGAGAGGTTTGTGTGTTTAATAGTGTTTTATTTTATCAGTAAGCATAAATTCTTGCCAAGTTATTAGGACAAATTTATCTATATTTTTTTCTTTTATTTTCAAAAAACCATATTCATAAGCAAATAGATATATATCTCCTTTTTTATTTTTCCAATAATGAGTAAAAAAATTAGGATTAAATCCTTCTTCTATAAGTAAGTTTTCTCTTACTGTAACTTTTCCTCCTTTATTATATTTTTTTAATATTTTTCGATTTAATTTTAGTTGATTGTCTACTTTATTATAGAATCGTTCAGGTTCTTCTTTTGATTTTTTATATTGATAAGCACTTTTGCACTGTGGGTCACAAAATTTCTTATCAATTCTTCCAATTAGTTCGCTTTCACAGTACACACATTTTCTAGTCAATTTCATATTAACCGTATTTTATACGAATATTACCCGAATAAAATACAACTAATTAATTAAATGTCAGTATTTTGCTATTAAAAAACAGCATGACACTACAAAAAAGTATCACATTAAAGCATTTATTTATAGATGGGCGTAAATATATTGGACTTCAATTTAATTCAAGTAAAATTATAGAATCTCTTGTCAAAACGCTTCCTAATGTACTTTGGAGTGATGATCTACTTTTGCATTATTTACCTAATACTAAAAATAACTTAGACTTAATTTTCAAAGCTTTTTATGGTATTGCTTGGGTTAATGGAAACTATTTTTTTTCAGATAAGGTAGTAAATGAAAATAATCCAGAGCTAAATTTAGAACGTTACAGAAAACGAATTCCTAAACCAGGTATTAAACAATGTCCTGAAAATTATTTATTAAAACTAGAACTTAAAAGATATTCTGATAATACAGTACGTAATTATGTTTCATCTTTTGAAGCATTTATAAACCATTATTATGCATATGACCCAATCACATTAAATGAGAATGATGTTAGGGAATATTTACAAAAATTGATTCAGAAAGACAGATCTAATTCGTATATAAATTTAACTATTAACAGCATAAAATTCTTTTATGAAGTTGTACATGAAATGCCTAATAGGTTTTATTCTATTGAAAGACCACGAAAAGAAAAAAAGCTACCTGAGGTTTTATCTAAGGAAGAAATTATAAAAATTATAGCAAACACAAACAATTTAAAGCATAAATGTATTGTAGGTTTACTCTATTCTTCCGGACTTAGAAGAAGTGAGTTATTAAATTTAAATGTAACTGATATTGATAGTAAGCGAATGGTAATAAAAATAAATAATGCAAAAGGAAATAAAGATCGTATTTCTTTATTGAGTCCAGTTATTTTAAAAGATTTACAACAATATTATAAAGAATATAGACCTAAAACTTATCTTTTTGAAGGGGTTAAAGGTGGAAGATATAGTGCGACTAGTGTTCTTACTATTGTTTCTAAAGCTGCAAAAAAAGCTGGTATATTGAAAAAAGTTTCACCTCATATGCTTAGGCATAGTTTTGCTACTCATCTCTTAGAAAACGGAACTGATATTAGACATATTCAGATTTTATTGGGTCATAACTCAACTAAGACAACTGAAATTTATACTCATGTTGCAAATAGATCGTTTATGGAAATAAAAGATTTATTATCTTAGCAGACATAACGTGGATATAATCAATAGTCTATATCCAGTTGTTGTGCAACATTTGAAAAAAAATAGAGAATGACCAAATTTCTTTTATTATTTCACGATTTTGGATCTAAAATCTTTACTCAAATAGAATTTAAATCAAATAAAGTTCCGACAGATTTTATCGAACTAACGAAACTTGACGATTATGAAATGTACCAATACATTCAAAGTGGAAATACGTACGTTATGACCGAAGAAAGATTGGAAAAGGAAAATATACATTTCGAAAAATTAAAACGTGAGAAAAAAACGTGGTTTGGTTTTTATAAAAAGACTGTAACCGATTTATTGATTATGCCAAATCAGGAATTCTATTATCCATACGAATCTGGTAGTTACTTATATTTATTTACTAAACAGAAAATAACAAAAGCTGAAATTGAAAATTGGCTGAATAGAGAATTCCCAAGTAGATTCGGACATATTGACGAAAGATTTGAGGGATTTGAGAATTTACTAAATGAAGAAGATTATTTAATCGCAACTAACCACGATTTGCAACGACAATTTGGTGTGATTGGAAAAAAAGAAAAGTAAACCTAATAATTAAAAATTTAAAAAGCAAATTTGAGTGAACTTGAATTGAAAAATTTTGAAAAATAAAACGGATAAAAACGTTGCACAACACCGTGTATAATTAATTGCTTTGGCTAGTCATTATCACGAAAATTCCTCTGGAATTTCCTCTGGTTCGTTTTTGTTTACTAACTTAGTTGCTGAAACACGCAACTAACCATACACATAATCGTTAGCAGCAATGCTATTCGTGCATTTTTGCCTAGTTTATTTTTCGGAGATTTTTTTTTAGACTTTTAAGTCAGATAAATTAAAAAAACTCAACTTATTAAAACTCAGTTGACGTCGGACTTGTTTCTCACCCGCCAAATTAAAGCCTGTGAGATCGTAATCGCTAATCAGCATAACGACGTCGGACTGACAAGCAGAACGTGCAATTCTGAACGTTAAAATGAAAAACTGGACTTATAAAAACCTCATTTGACTTTGGACTTGTTTCTTATCCGCCAAATTCTGTTCTGTTGGGATCTAAGTCACTCATCTACTCTACTACGTCGGACTGACTAGCAGAACCTGCAATTCTGAAACTTAAAATAAAAAACTGCTGCTAACACCGTGTATAATTAATTGCTTCGTTTCTGAGCATCTGGAATATTCCTGCGGAATATTCTCAGGTTCGTGGGTTTTTGTTAACTTAGTTGCTTAACCACGCAACTAACCATACACCGAACCGTTGGCAGCAATGCGTGTGCGGCAAAGTCCAACTCTAAATTGGAACTTATACAAATCTAAATTTTGAGAATAAAATAAAATTGGAATTTCAAAACTTTGGAATGAAAATCACAACGCAGGAATTATAAGCAGAACGGAAAATTACGGTTGAAAAAATAGCTACATCGCTATAAAAAAGCCTAGTTACTTTTTCGCGATATTTTTTGACTTTTAAGTAAGTAAAATCAGAAAAAATGGAGTCGGAAATTTTAATTTCTTGCGGAACTAAATTGGAATAATTATCTAATTCATTAAACACGAGAACTAAAATTTGATAAGTTTCCTAGATATTAAAAATATAGCGCAGGATATACAAGCTGTGTGGAAAATGCGTGTCTGATTAGCAACAACGCAGGATTAAAAAATAAGCACGGCTGCCAACACCGTGTATATTTAATTGCTTTGTTTCTGCTTATCTGGAATATTCCTTCGGAATATTCTCAGGTCCGTAAAAGTTTACTAAATTAGTTGCCAAACCACGCAACTAATCATACACAAACACGTTGTAAACAAGCTAAAGAAACATATGAACTTCATTAAAAAACTTTTCGGAATAAAGAAAAATGAGGAAGAAGAATACTCTGGAAATTTTATCGTTGCAACTCTGAATGATAAAGTAATGCCTATCGACCGAGGAGAAATTTATGAAGACCCATTAGACGAGTTTCTTCAATCAAAAGGAATTGGAGAAGTGACTGGTGGAGGAACTATGCAATTGAAATCTGGAGAATTGGAATATTGCGATGTTGAAATCCAACTAAACTCGGATGAAATCGATGAGAATCAAATAAAAGCAATAATTGAAAAATTAGAGGAACTTGGAGCACCAAAAGGCTCAAAACTTACGATAGAAAAAACAGAACAAAAAATAGAGTTTGGTAAAAAAGAAGGATTAGGAATTTATCTTGACGGAATAAATCTGTCTGATGAAGTTTATAAAAGCTCGGACTCTGAAGCTTTGGCTGTTGAAATAAGAAGATTAGCTGGAATTGAAGACAATACTCTTCGATATTGGCAAGCTAACACAGAAACTGGATTGTATTTTTATGGAGATTCATTTGAACATATTAAGAATTCGATTAATGACTTTGTTAGTTCACATCCAGAATGTGAAAATTGTCGAATTGAACAAATAGCATAAAAGCCAGTTTACAACACCGTGTATAATTAATTGCTTGGTCACTGTCGACTTACGAACATTCCTGCGGAATATTCTATCTGTGATTTATTTGCTAAATTAGGTGATTAACCACGCAACTAACCATACACAACAACGTTAGCAGCAATGCAATACGTACATTTTCGCCTAGTTTATTTTTTGGAGATTTTTTTTTAGACTTTTAAGTCAGATAAATTAAAAAAACTCAACTTGTTAAAACTCAATTGACGTCGGACTTGTTTCTCACCCGCCAAATTAAAGCCTGTGAGATCGTAATCGCTAATCAGCATAATGACGTCGGACTGACAAGCAGAACGTGCAATTCTGAACGTTAAAATGAAAAACTGGACTTATAAAAACCACATTTGACTTTGGACTTGTTTCTTATCCGCCAAATTCTGTTCTGTTGGGATCTAAGTCACTCATCTACTCTACTACGTCCGACTGACTAGCAGAACGTGCAATTCTGAAACTTAAATAAAAAACTGCCGCTAACACCGTGTATAATTAATTGCTTCGTCTCTGAGCATCTGGAATATTCCTTCGGAATATTCTCCGGTTCGTGGGTTTTTGTTAACTTAGTTGCTAAACCACGCAACTAACCATACACAATACCGTT
>NZ_ATMR01000200.1 GCF_000427335.1 Winogradskyella psychrotolerans RS-3
GATTATGATTGTCAGCACCGGTATATTGACAGGAGGTATAACCGCTTTCTGTGGACCAATTGCCTTTATTGGTATTGCTGTTCCCCACTTGGCCAGATTACTATTTAAGACCAATGACCACAGGGTCTTGTTTCCTGCAACCGCTATCTTAGGGATATTGGTTTTATTGGCCTGCGACACATTAAGTCAGTTGCCAGGCTATGCTTCCAGCCTACCGATCAACGCAGTTACCACTGCATTTGGGGCACCCTTAATCATCTGGTTGATCATGAAAAGGAATTTTAGTGAGGCATTTTAATTATTTACGCAATGGAAATCCATCAAAATAACCCCAGACATGCAAAGCCCTGCATCCATGCCAAAGACCTGGTGCTTGGATATACAGTTGGGAAACAAATTAGCCCCATCGCTTCAGGGATCTCATTTGAATTATTCCATGGTGAATTGACTTGCCTGATGGGGCCTAATGGTGTGGGGAAATCCACCTTGCTAAAAGCCATCATGAGCC
>NZ_ATMR01000201.1 GCF_000427335.1 Winogradskyella psychrotolerans RS-3
GATAAACAGGTCTATACCGGATCCACGACTTTTGGTTCAGGTACAGAGGTGTCTCCCGGAGAATTTGTGATCTATGAAGGAACATCCAATGGCTCCTGGCTATATGGATTGGAACCGTCAACTGAATATCATATTGCTGTTTTTGAATACAACGGCACCGGGGAAGAGACCTATTATTTAAAGGATCCATATATGGCGGCGAATAAGGAGACCTTAAGTGCTCCTTCTGTTCAATCCAATAATGCATTTACCAGTAGCCGAAGCAATACCTCCATCAATATATCCTGGACAAGAGGTGATGGCGCCAACCGTATCCTGATAGGTAGAAAAGAAGGACCCGTCAATACAACACCCATTGATCTCACAACTTACCAAAGTTCATCCTCTTTTGGTTCCAGGCAAATCGGAACTGGTAATTATGTGCTTTATTCCGGTTCAGGAAACAACGTGAATGTGACCAATCTTGAACCAAGCACCAATTACTATTTTTCCCTATATGAATTCAATGGAAGTTCGGCAAAGTTATACTTAAATCCAGGCTATCAATTTGCATTGGAAACTTTTGGAGAAAGACCGACAATTCAGGCTTCCAACGCCTCCTACGCTAACATTAATTTTAACTCTTTTGAAGTTGATTTTGATAAAGGAAATGGAACCCGCGGCTGGCACTCGCCAGAGCGGGGGGGGCTGTCAATGCCGGACCAGCGGATTTTACCACCTATGGAGCAAACAGTATCTTTGGTCAAGGGGACCAAATCGGATCCGGCAATTTTGTAGTCTTC
>NZ_ATMR01000202.1 GCF_000427335.1 Winogradskyella psychrotolerans RS-3
CCTTTTTCTACCTGAGCTACCAATTTTCAAAATCCGGATGGCTAGGATCAAAGGTTTGGTAAATGGGGTAAATCCTAACGCCAGGCATCTTGTACACCTCATCACAACGCCTCAAGTCTTCTTCCCAATCCGGCCAAGCCAGATTTACTGTACCGAATGGGAGCAGCATTCCCTTGCCTTTTTGCTTGCATTCCTTGGCCAATCGTTCATTGACACCGTTGATGTCTTTGTGAAAAAGCGCTTCAAAGCTACCTGCCCAGGCTTTTTCCACCCTGTGCTTGGATAGCTTGGCCAACAAAGCATCGGTTTCACCGTATTTCAGTTTTCTAAATGGCCAATCAAACAAATTGACATTGGTATCGATAACCCCAGGTTTTCCGGCAAACAGGTTGGGTTTACTTCTTGTATCCTCCGGTAGGTTGGTTGAAAAGCTAAGTGGCAATGAGGCAGCGGCAGTGGCTTTAAGTGTGGTACTAAAAAAGCTGCGGCGGTTTACTTTTTTCATAATGTTGTTATTCAGGCTTTCAATGGTGGTTAAAGTTTTTCAGCTGGTTTTGATTTTATTCAAACTGTCTCTGTTTTCGTATACTTTCGTAATTCCGGCAACTATCTCGTCCATTTCCTGACGAGAGCCTAAAAGCATTCCAGAACCCCAGAAGGAGATCAGCGTTTCGTTACAAATCTTATCGCAATTTGGGAGATCCAGCGAATTAGCGTACTCTTCCCTTCTTTCTTTTGTATACATGGTCTGGTATTCATCCAAGCCCAAAACATGTTGGATCCAGGGTTCTTTGTGCAGTCCGTTTTTATATAGGAGCCCATAGGAATTCCTTCCGCATTCAGCGCTTTTAAGAACAGGCTCCTG
>NZ_ATMR01000203.1 GCF_000427335.1 Winogradskyella psychrotolerans RS-3
TTTTTTATATGATTGTAAGATGTGGGGGGGTTTTATTCTTCCTCTTTCTTTATTTCTTCTTTGACATCATCAATCGCGTCTTTCATTTCCGCCTCTATAATAGCAGGATTTTCAAAAGCGCGCTTTCCAAAGATTTTTTCAAGGTTATCTTTAAAAATAACTTCTTTGTCTAATAAGACTTCTGCCAACTCGGTTAGTTTGTCCTTGTTGTTTTCTAATAATTTGATGGCACGTTGATACTGTTCTTCAATAATATCTGAAATCTCCTGATCTATAAGTTCTGCTGTTTTTTCACTGTATGGCTTTGTAAAACCGTACTCTGATTGTCCAGAAGAATCATAATAGGTTAAGTTACCTACTTTGTCACTAAGTCCGTAAACAGTTACCATAGCTCTGGCTTGTTTCGTTACTTTTTCTAAGTCACTTAAAGCACCTGTAGAGATTTTATCAAAGATTACTTTTTCAGCAGCTCTACCCCCTAATGCAGCACACATTTCATCTAGCATTTGTTCTGGGTGTACAATTAAGCGCTCTTCTGGTAAATACCAAGCAGCACCTAAAGAACGACCTCTAGGGACAATAGTTACTTTTACTAATGGAGCAGCATGCTCTAACATCCAACTTACAGTAGCGTGTCCAGCTTCATGAAAGGCTACAGCTCTCTTTTCTGCAGGGGTGATAATTTTGTTTTTCTTCTCTAACCCACCAATAATTCTATCAACAGCATCTAAGAAATCTTGTTTGTTTACTGCTTTCTTTCCTTTTCTAGCTGCAATTAATGCCGCTTCGTTACAAACATTTGCGATATCTGCACCAGAAAAACCAGGTGTTTGTTTTGCTAAGAAATCAATATCTAAAGTTTCTTCTTTTTTAAGTGGACGTAAATGCACTTCAAAAATTTCTTTACGTTCTCTTACATCAGGAAGGTCTACATAAATCTGACGATCAAAACGACCAGCACGCATTAAAGCACTATCTAAAACGTCAGCTCTGTTTGTTGCTGCTAATACAATAACATTTGTGTTAGTTCCAAAACCATCCATCTCAGTTAAGAGTTGGTTTAAAGTGTTTTCACGCTCGTCATTAGAACCAGACATGTTGTTTTTTCCTCTAGCTCTACCAATGGCATCAATCTCATCAATAAATATAATTGAAGGCGATTTTTCTTTAGCTTGTTTAAATAAATCTCTTACCCGAGAAGCACCAACACCTACAAACATCTCTACGAAATCTGATCCAGATAAAGAGAAGAAAGGTACTTTAGCTTCACCGGCAACAGCTTTTGCTAATAATGTTTTACCTGTTCCTGGAGGTCCTACTAATAGAGCACCTTTTGGTATTTTACCACCTAGAGCAGTATATTTTTCAGGAAACTTTAAGAAGTCTACAATTTCTTGTACTTCTTCTTTAGCACCTTCTAAACCAGCCACATCTTTAAATGATGTTTTTGTATCTATTTTTTCATCGAAGAGTTTAGCTTTAGATTTTCCGATATTGAAAATCTGTCCACCAGCTCCTCCGCCTCCGCCACCAGACATACGACGCATTATAAAAATCCACACACCTATAATTAAGACAAATGGTAATAATGTTAATAGGAAATCTCCCCATACATTATGTTCCGTTTCATATACTAATTCGGTATTGAGATTATTAGTTTTAATAACTTCATTTACTTCTTTTTCAAAATTCTGAAGATCACCAAATTCAAACTTATAGTTTGGAGCAGGAGTTACAGATGGAAATATAGAATTAGAATTTGTCTTTTTGTGCGGAGATTGCTCTTTAGCTTCTTTTGTTAAGAAAACTCTAGCTTCTCTTTTGTTTACAATTTCAATTTTATCAACTTCACCTTGACTTAAATAAGTTAAGAATTGTGCCGGAGTTGTTTGTGTACCTGTAGATTCCCCAAATCCGCCAGAAAAAATCTGAATAGATAGGAATACAACAATGATAATTCCGTAAATCCAATACGGGTTTAGTTTCGGTTTCTTGTTTAAATTTTTATTGTCTTTAGCCATTCGTAGCGTTTCTCGTTTTAGTAACTAGTTTCTATTTGGGTTATTTTTGCATCTCCCCAAAGCTCTTCAATATCGTAGTATTCTCTTATGTGTTTTTGAAATACATGTACCACAACATTAACATAATCCATTAGAACCCATTCAGCATTTTCTGTGCCTTCAACGTGCCATGGTTTGTCTTTAAGTGTTTTGCTAACTTGCTTTTGTATGGAGCCAACGATTGCGTTTACCTGTGTGTTTGAAGTACCTTCGCAGATAATAAAATAATCACAAACCGTATTTTCTATCTCTCTTAAATCTAATAGTGTTATCTCTTTTCCTTTAACATCTTCAATACCTCCAATAATTGATGTAATAAGTTGGTCTGTAGGGATTTTATCTTTCTTCATTAAATTGTATTAATTTTGTGCAAAGTTATTATTTTTTTAGTTCTTGTATGCGCTTAATGTCATAAGAAAACTATAAAATAAAATTGCCTATTAAATGTACATAATCAAACTTAATGCCATTGACTCTACAAATACATATCTAAAGGATTTGTCAATTGTGGCTTTACCTAAAGATTATACCGTTGTGGTTGCAGAATTGCAGACAAAAGGTAGAGGGCAAATGGGTGCCAAATGGAAAGCGGAAAGTGGTAAGAACCTTACAGCGAGTGTGTTTAAAAGACTGCCGTATTTTAGTATTACAGAACAGTTTTATATTAGTATGGCTGTTTCTTTAGCGCTTTTTAAAGCGTTACGAACGTTTAAAATACCGCAATTACGTATCAAATGGCCTAACGACATTTTGTCAGCAGACACTAAATTATGTGGTGTTTTAATTGAAAATGTCATAAAAAACAATAATCTACAAGGCTCCATAATTGGATTTGGGCTTAATGTGAACCAAAAATTCTTCGACAATTTGCCACAAGCCTCTTCAATGAGTTTAGTAACGGGAGTAATTTTTAATAAAGATGAAGTACTTTCAGAAGTATTGAAACAATTGAAGATTCATTTTGATTTACTAGAATCTAAACAATTTCTTGAAATTAAGTCGGAATACGAAAGTCTCCTTTTTAGAAAAAATAAGCCATCAACTTTTAGAACGTCTAAAAATGATAGCTTTTCTGGGATCATACAAGGTGTAACCGAGAACGGCCAATTAAAAGTTTGGACGGAAGACGGTATTATTAAAACCTTCGATCTTAAGGAAATTAAGTTGCTATATTAAGTTGCAACTTGTTTATTTCTTATGGTGTTTAAACCTCAGTTTTCATGTTGGTGACTAAAGTCTCAATAAATTTACTGATAGGCCCTTTTATCATCATTCCCATCATAGCGTTAAATTCTCCTTCAAAATTTAATTTAACATCAGTTTTGTTAGGTTCAATCTCTGTGATATTAGCCTCTAAAGCGAAATCTAATTTTCCGCCTGCAGCACCTAGAACTATTTTACTGTGAGGAATAACTTCTTTTTTCTTTAATATAATTTCTGGCATTCCTTTTAATGCGAATAGAAATTTATCATTTTCTAAAACTTCAAATTTGCTAATGTTTTCTGGCATTAAGCTTTCAAAATTTTTAACGTCAGATAGAAAATTAAAAGTTTCTTCTGCTGATTTATCTAAAGTTACTTTTGGGGATTCTAATTTCATAGGTATTGTATTATGTTGTTTTTTTTGCTTGTTGTTAAGTTTTAGCTTCTCAGCTAAACAACTCAACAATTTCACTATATGCTATATCAATTAGCGTTCCATTCACTAGGATTGGCATTCCATTGTGCTAAAATGTCTTGTTGGTCTTTGGTGATATAAAAGGTTTCAACAGCTTGTTCTAGTAAGTTTTCATAATTACCAAGCGTGTGTAATTGAACATTAGCGTCTTCAAAATTCTTTTTAGCGACATCAAATCCATAAGAGAAAATAGCAACCATGCCTTTTACATTCACTTCGGCTTCTTTTAAAGCTTGCACAGCATTAAGACTGCTCATTCCTGTACTAATTAAATCTTCAACCACAACAACGGTTTGTCCTTTTTCTAAAACGCCCTCAACTTGGTTTTGGCGACCATGCTTTTTTGCTTCTGGTCTTACATAAACAAAAGGTAGGTTTAAGTATTCTGCGACTAAAGCACCAATACCAATAGCACCTGTTGCAACACCAGCAATAACGTCTGGTTTACCATAGAGGTCTTCTATGTTTTGAGCAATTGTGGCTCTAATGTAATTTCTAATAGTTGGATACGATAGTACAATTCTGTTATCGCAATAAATTGGAGATTTCCAGCCAGAAGCCCAAGTAAAAGGATCATTGGATTGTAATTTTATAGCATTAATTTGCAGTAAAACTTCTGCTGTTTTTTTGGCAGTATCTTTGTTAAAAATCATGTTACAAAAATAATGATTTTTCGAGGTTAGAAAATTTTAAACGAAAATAAATTTCATTTCAAATGGTTTCTCATAAAAAATAATAAATTTACAAAAGGAAAGTTGAAACAAACTCAAGCGATGTACACTATTTATGTAGGTGATAAACCTATAATTTTAACTACTGAAGTAACAAAAGAAACTGATTTTAAATCCTTTCTTTTAAAGTCTGTAAATATTGGTAAGGTAATAAAAACCTTGAATAATACGGATTTGAAATCAGTACACTTAATTCATAAAAATGAAGATAAGTTGCTCAAAAAGTTTTTAAAGCTTTTACCCAATGTCGTAGCTGGTGGAGGAAAAGCTTATAATTCTAAAAATGAAATTCTTTTTATTTATAGAAATGATAAATGGGATTTGCCAAAAGGAAAAGCTGAACGTAAAGAGTCGATTGAGGAAACTGCTATACGCGAAGTAGAAGAGGAGACAGGTGTTGAAGGTTTAAAAATCACCAAGCCATTACCAACAACGTATCATATCTTTAAACGAAACGGCAAACATAAAATTAAAGTAACGTATTGGTTTGAAATGTCTACCGATTTTGAAGGAGAATTATTTCCACAAGAAAATGAAGGCATTACTAAAGTAGAATGGTTAGATGACAAGGCATCTCAAAAAGCTTTGGAAAATAGTTATGCTAATATTCGAATTTTGGTTTAAGTGAGTTGAACCTTTCTTACTTTATAAACAAGCTTTTTGTGTGATTTAAGTTTCTAAATTGTGGTTTGATTTTAACACTTTTAAGGTGTTTAAAATAGTCTGTTTTAGTACTGAATTCATACTGTTTTCTGTAGCAAATTTCTGATTAACTTCAATCTCAATGCCTAAATAATTCGTTGGAAATTGCTTTCTTAAAAAGGTAGTGAAGCCATCCGCTTTTCCAAGATAGGGATAATTAAATCGCACATTTAAATTTGGATTTTGTTGTAAAAGGTTTGCTTTAAATTGTTTGCAAAACTCTTGTTCCTTTTTATGACGAGAATCATAAAGTAATCCAATGTCACCTTTGCGTTCGTCACCATTTAGATTTGAGGTGAAACTATGAATAGAAAGATGTAGAACTTGCTGTTTGCTTCTAATGTATTCAGCTATTTTGTATTCAATTTCAGTTCTATATGGAAAATAATATTTTTTAAGAATTTCTGATTTTTCATTTTTAGATAAACCGTTGCTAAATTCTGAAAAAAGTTGCTTGCTAAATAATGAACGATTCAGCTCTACTAATAAACGACTTGTTGTACTAAAATACGAAGCATCAGATAACGGTTCTAACTGTTGAAACAAATCTAAAGCTCCTAAATCATAACCACGATGTGTTTTTAAAATAGCTTCGTTGAAGTGTTTTTTAAAAGCTTCAGGAATGTTATTTCCTCCATGTTCGCAAGTTAAAATGAGTTTCATGTCTTTATTCGTATTGTTTTTTTAAGGTCACATGGTTCTCCCTTATAATCATTCTCTAGTGTGTCAAAATCTAGTTATGGATGGCTTCATGGCTGAAACAACGTATTCGTTTTTAAACAATTCTGCATGTCTTTATAAACAGAAATAATATGAGCTTCGGTTGTATCATTACCAATTGCTTTTAATAGTCTTGTCGCTAAAGTACCTTCTTTTAAAATTACTTCAATAGCCTTATGATGTGATTTATGTAATTTTGATTTTACTGCATTATACAAGTGTTTCCATACCTCGTTTACAGAGGAACTACTTTCAATTCCAAATAAATGTAAATACTCTAGATTTTCAATTTTAGAGTTCTCGGCATGTTTTATGGTATCGTTTAAAATGAGAAATAAATCTTCTTTTATCCACATTTTTTGTTCTTTTAGAGTACAGAATTCTTTATTAACCAAAGCTTTTAACACTTCGATAACCAATGCACAAATAGCAATATCTGCTTTAGGACATTCTTGAATATCCATTAAGCGAATCTCAATAGCATTACGATCAAAACGTGCAATTGCTCCTCGTGAATTTAAAAAATGCTGATCTAAAATCTTATCTTTATCATAAGGTTGAATCGCTCGTTTTATCGGTTCGAAAATCGTTGCATGATAATCTAATTTTGAAAATACACGTTCTGGAATGACCATGCCTGTCAACTCCGGAATTTCCTTCTGATTGGTTTTATAAAATTCTAATCGCGTGTCTTTAAAGCCTGTGATTTGACCATCGAGAATAGGTGAGCTAGCACACAGTCCTGGTAGTAGCGGTAACAAAACTCTAATGGCTGCATGTAGTTGTTCAAACTCCTTATCGTCATAGAACGGTAAATTGATATGTGTGCTTTGTACGTTACTCCATCCATGACCTTTACAGTTGAAAATAGTATTGTAAAGCGCGTAAATTTTACTATAACTATGTTTCCAAAGCTGAGTATCTGTATTAGGATTCATCAATGGATGAGAGGCTGAGCCTAAGAGTTTTAAATCTAATGGTTGTAAAAGCGCATTAATTTCCATGATATTGGCATGAAATTTATCAGCCAAATCATCTGTGCTTTTTGCAGGGCCATTAGTTTTTAGTTCAATAACATGAGCCACAAGTTCATTGCTCCATGCAATACTACCATTTTCGATATCCGATACTATTTTTCCTGCTTTTAATGTAAGCAGCTCATCCACTTTTGGTGCAACTTTTAAATTATCATTTTCAACGAGCATATATTCGAGTTCAATTCCGTAAACTTCGAATAAATGATATTTTTTTTCATGTGTTTAATATTGTGTTTTAATAGTCACATGTCATTGGTTATTAATCATTTTGCGGATTAATCGAAACTCATAACATGATCATTCAGTGTGCTACTCTAATCGTTTTTTTAATGCTGAAAGAATTTCTGTGTAGACCAAATCGCCATAATGTGCGTCTTCTACTCCAAAATCAATATTGGGGTTGTCATTAATTTCTATAACCATCAGTTTGCCATCTACAACTTTAATGTCAATACCGTAAAGCCCTAATCCCATTAATTTTGCGGATTTTAATGCGATGTCAATCACGCTTTTTGGGACGTCTTCAATAGGTAAACAATCAGCATCTCCATCTTGGTCATTTTTGTCGGTCGCTTTCCAATTATAAATCTGCCAGTGGTCTTTTGCCATATAATATTTACAGGCATAAAATGGTTTATTATCAATAATGCCTATACGCCAATCGTAATCTGATGGACAAAATTCTTGCGCAATAATCAAATCAGATTCCTTTAGCATTTCGGTAACTAAAGCATTGTATTCGTCTTTCGTTTTTGCCTTTTTTACTCCAAAAGAAAAGGTAGAATCAGGTGCTTTTAAAACACAAGGTAATCCTGTTTGTTCTAAGACTGCATTCCGGTTGTTACTGTGTACAATTACTGTTTTAGGCGTGCTAATATTAGCATTGTTCATGGCTTCAGCCATATAAACCTTGTTGCAACATTTTAAAATAGCATCCGGATAATCAATTATTGCAATACCTTCTTGCTGTGCTTTTCGCGCAAACATGTAAGCTTCATTATTAACTTCTGTGCTTTGTCTTAAAAATAAAGCATCAAAAGAAGACAAGCGTGATAAATCTTTTGGTTCAATAATTTCGGCATAGATATTCATCTTTTCGGCAATTTCTATAAACTTTTTTAAGGCTTTAGGATTGCTTGGAGGTGCCGGATCGTTAGGGTTAACCAATATGGCTAAGTCGAAATCGTAATTTGTAACTTTTGCAGTATCGTAACGTTTTTTTGCAAAATACTGATTAGCAAATTCACGGACACTACTTATGTGTTCTACTGGTATTTCGGCTTCAGAAATAGCCTTTATACTTTGAATGTTCCATTTTGTGGTATGATTAAAATTTACACGTAAAAATGGGACTTGAAAGTGCTTGTAAAAAAGGGCACTCAAGTTTTTGTATTTCTGTGCTACGTTTTGCCCAAAATAGATACTCAACGTAAAATCTTGTGACTTTATGTTTTTTAAACTTTGTTGAATAACATCATCAAACTCATCAGAAACAATTCTAACTAATTTTAAAGCTTTAAGATCCACAATGTTTTTTGTAGTTGGAATCGGTAAGTGACCTCTGGCTTCTGCCAAAAGTGATACGTAATAGCCTTTGGATTGGTAAGAGTAGTCCTTGCATAAATTGAAAATTCGTGCATTTTTTAATAAGGAATACTTCGGGTTTGTAAGATAATCTTGAGCGGAAATTACGGTTATATTATCAATTGAAAAGTTCCATTTTTCAGGTTGATTAACAACTATATATTTGTTCATTTAGAGCGCATTACGCTATTATAATTTTAAACAAATGTATATTATTTTTTGATTGGTTTTACAGGTATTAAAAATTATTTTTATTGTTTTTTCTTAGACTGATTTAATGCTTTTTTATTGAAGGAATTCACTCTGTGAAATCGCACAAATTCAAGTCTATTGTACTCTATATACAGGATACTGCATATGCGCCTTCTCATAATTTTTACTCTGTTTATGTAACCAGTCTAATTGTGCATACCAACTATTGGCAAAATCTTCATCATAACTAATTTTTATATTGTATTCTATTTGAAGTTTTGGGTTGTTCTTCAAAAGTTGTTCAGCTTTATCTTCCCAAACATAAGGTGAAAATCCTTCTTTTTGTTGTAAAATAGTATCGAAGAAATTCCAGTTAAAAAATGAATCTGGGGCAGAAGGTTCTAGTGTTTCTAATAGATAACGAATGGCATCTTGATTCGTAGAAATTAAATAATCTCCTTTTCTAAAAGAGATGTTGTCAGTAGATGTGTTAACGTTTGTTTTGTAATGTGTATAATGACCTTCGTAAGGAGACGTACGGGTTTCGTAGCTTCCCATTTTATAAGATTCAACGGTTAGTGTCGTGTCATTTTTAAATTGTGTAAATTCTACGTTATTCAGTTTTAATAAATCAATGACATTATACCAACCTTGCGGAATAATATAGGCTTTAGGAATGGTAATAGAGTCCGTTGCTTTAAAATAATTTTGATATGTAACGTCTTTTGTAAATGGTTTTGATTGATCGTATTTTAACCGTTTTGCACCAGTAAATTCACTAGGAATCATCTCGCCTTCATAACCTTTAAATTTTAGAGTAGAGGTTAGGCTTGTGTCTACAACCCAAGTTATTGGATAGCTGTCACCTGCTGCCCATAGTTTTGCTTGTTCTTTCCTGAGTTTTGTGATTTTATCTCCTTGTTCTTCGGTGATTTCAATCATGCTTTTCATTAATTCGTAAGTGCCTTCTACGCGTTGTTTGTATGGTTTTAGCATGTGTGTTTCTATCATCATGCCAAGAGTATTAAACAACGTTGTATACCCAGTAGAATATCTTGGAGTGTCTAAAAATTGTGTAAATCCAGAATCTGGTGTGCGGTTAAATACGTTAACGTAAGGTGTAATATCCCATGATTTTGCTTCAAGTTTTTGTTCTAGCGTTGGCATTATCTCAGAATGCATAAACTCACCAAGTTCACCTCCTAATTTATTATGTTGAGTAAATAAATGGGTTAGCGTATATTGATAATCGGCTCCATTACTAACATGGTTATCTATAAAAACATCTGGCTGCACTAAATGAAATATTTTAGCAAAAGCTTTGGCATTTTTGGTGTCAGCTTTTATGAAATCCCGATTTAAATCATAGTTTCTTGCATTGCCCCTAAATCCATAGGTTTTCGGACCGTTTTGATTGGTGCGTGTTGTTGAATTTCTATTTAAACTGCCACCTACATTATATATTGGAATGGTAACTACAATTGTATTTTTAGGCGCATCTATTTTACCTTGAACAACATCTCTAAACAACATCATCGTCGCATCAATACCATCTGATTCGCCAGGGTGAATACCATTATTAATTAATAGGATTCTATTGTTTTGTCTAAGCGATTCAAAGTTGTCGGCTGAACCGTTCATGTTTAACGTTACTATATGTAGGGGTTTTCCTGAATCTGTTTCTCCGATTTCTTGAATCGAAACTTCAGGGTAACTGTTGGCTAAATCTTCATAATATTTTATGGTTTCTTGATAAGTTGCGGTTTCAAAACCTTCACTTTTTTCGAAAACTGTTGTGAAATCTATTTCAAAAGTTTTATTTTCCGAATCTTGTTTTTGGTTTTTTCATTACAAGCAACTAACAATAAGGCTAATACTAGTAGTTTTTTCATAGTCTAGAAATTTGGCTAAAATTACTTATATTTATTAACATGAAAACATATAAACTTAGCTTTGGTATTATAACCATACTTAAAGCTAATCTTGCTGAGGTTATTATAGATGATGGTGTAGTGTTGGATATGAAAATGGTAAAAGAATATCATACTTTTTTGATCGAAAAATTAGAAGTCCCGTTTTTCTTATTAATTAATAAAAAGTATTCTTACACGTATACTTTTGAAGCACAAAAGTCTATTGTAAATAAAAATATCGTGAAAGCCATGGCTGTTGTAACACATGCTTATGTATCTAAATTAGCTACCGATGTTTTAATAAATATGAATCGCGATAACGGTTGGAATATAAAGATGTTTAAGAGTCGCGAAGAGGCCTTAGAATGGTTAGAAAATCAGGCCTGATTTTATAGCTACTTTGACATAAAAAAATAATAACTTTGCATTTCATTTTACGACTCTATTCTTAAATAAATGCAAGCAACTACAAATACTATTTTAATGATTCGTCCTGTTAGTTTTAGGATGAACGAGCAAACAGCTGTCAATAATTATTTTCAGGAAGATTTAGATTTAAAAAATGCTGAGATTAATTCAAAAGCTCAAGAAGAATTTGATGCTTTTGTACAAAAATTGAAAGCAGTTGGTATTAATGTCATTGTTGAAGAAGATGACAAAGTAAATGATACTCCAGATTCTATTTTTCCAAATAATTGGGTGAGTTTTCATGCTAATGGAGACATCGCAAAATATCCAATGTTTGCAGAGAATAGAAGACGTGAGCGTAGAGATGAAATTTTTATCAGACTTGAAGAAGAAGGATTTAAAATTGAAAACATTGTTGACTATACATCAGCCGAACATGAAGGTCTCTTTTTAGAAGGTACAGGAAGCATTATATTAGATCGTGCTAATAGAAAGGCTTATTGTGCTTTATCGCCAAGAGCTGACGAGGATTTATTTATAGAATTTTGTGAAGATTTTGAATACAGTCCTGTAATTTTTACAGCGTATCAAACTGTAGATGATAAACGCTTGCCAATATACCATACCAATGTAATGATGTGTATTGCTGAGAATTTTGCTGTAATTTGCTTAGATAGTATTGATGATAAAAAAGAGCGTAAAAGTGTTGTAAAGCATCTCAGGAATGATGGAAAAGAAATCATTTCAATTACAGAAAAACAAATGCATCATTTTGCAGGAAATATGTTGCAATTACGAGGTAACAAGGAACAGCTTTATTTAATTATGAGTGAGGCTGCGCATAAAAGTTTAACACCAAATCAAATTGTAGCGATAGAAAAGCATTGCCCTATTATTTCGAGTTCTTTAGAGACTATAGAAACTTGTGGTGGTGGAAGTGCGCGTTGTATGATCGCTGAAGTATTTTTACCGAAAGCTTAAGCTGTATCGGTTTTTCTTTGAATTCTAGTTTGTTAATTTGTAAAATAGACTCGGAATCTTAAACACGAAGCTAAGCCTTAGATCCTGCCTTAGGTAATTCAACGAAGAATTTACTTCCAACATGTTCTGTGCTTTCTACCCAGATTCTGCCGTTATTCAATTCTACTAAATCCTTAGCGATAGACAATCCTAGGCCAGTTCCTTTTTCGTTTTTAGTACCAGCAGTCGTAAAGTTTTTATGTGCCGCAAATAACTTATCAATGTTGTCTTTAGAAATACCAACACCAGTGTCTTCAATGCAAATTAAGGATTTGCCACTAACCTCTGTATTAGAAATAGTAATAACATCACCTGTTCTGCTAAATTTAACAGCATTTGTAATTAAATTCTGAATCACAATTTCTACCATGCTGCGATCGGCATAAATAAAATCGTTCTGAGATTCATCAATTAAAACAATACGTTTGTCTTCAACTTTTTGTTCAACTAAAGCAATTTTAGTTTGAAACACTTCTTGAATGTTAAATAGCTCAGGTTTTGGTTCTAAATTCTGCATTTGCGATTTAGACCAGTTTAATAAATTAAATAAAAGTGACGATGCATTATTAGCATTTTCGCTTAATTCTGGAATCAACTCATAAAATTCATCCTTAGAAATGCTGTCTTCTTTTAGTAAATCTAAAAACGCTTTAATAGAAGAGATTGAATCTTTTAAGTCGTGAGAGACAATAGAAAAAAGTTTGTCTTTAACTTGGTTAACCTCTTCTAAATGATGTGTTTGTTCTAAAATAGCTTCAGTTCTTATTTGTTCTTCTGCTAATATGTCTTTTTGTTTTTCTAATGCTTCTTTATGAGTTTTAGTTTTTAAAAGACTATAAATTAGTAGGCCTAACAATACTATAAATGCTGCTATAACTCCATATAGAATGTAAGGATTGCTCAACGAGGTTGATGCTTCAGTTGCGTTATTTTCAGTGTTATCTGTAAGATCTTTACTATTTGAGTTGTCTTTAATTAAATCTAAATGTTCTAATTCTGTTGGAAAAACAGGTCGATTAATTTTAGACAGCGAGTCTTTTAAATTGTAAAATTTATTTTGCCAGAAAAACGCATTTTGATAATAACCACGTGTAGAATCTAAAGCAATATGAAGTTTGTAGTTTTCTAAAAGTTCGGTTTTATCATCTGTTTTCTGTGCTATTTTATAAGCTTCGTTTAATTGTCTTTCAGCTAATTTTAGCTTTTTGTTTTGAAGATTTAAATGTCCAATAGCATTTAAGGCTCTTAAAAGCCCTTCATTATTATCTTGCTGTCTGTTGTATTTTAAACCTTCTACTAAGTACTCAGAAGCTTTATCATATTCTTTAAAACGTAAGTATTCGCTACCTAATTTAGGAAGTATTTCTCCTCTAAGAACTTGATCGGTTTTAGGATTAAGAATATCTAATGCTTTTTCGTAATATTCAATAGCCTTGCGATGCTCTTTTAATATAGAATAAAGTCCGGCTATATTTTTAGTAGATATTTTAATACCATCCTTATCATTAATTTCCTTTCGGACTTCTAAAGCTTTAAAATTATATTCTATAGCCTTATCAATTTGATTGGTTTTGTAGTAAGCTTCAGCAAGATTATTATAAGCTGCACTTAGTTCCTCTTTTAAATACTGTTTTTCAAAAATATCTATTGCAGATAATGAATTTTGTAAACCAACCTTATAATTTCCTCTTTTTATTTCAACAAGTCCAATGCTGTTGCTCACTTTGGCCACACCAAGTGTATCTTTTATTTGTAAATATAAATTTCTAGATCTTTTGTAGTTGTCAATAGCATTAAAGTAATCGTTACGTTCTGTAAAGATTAATGCTCTGATGTAACTGCTCTCTGCTTGTCCTTTTATGTAATTAAGGTCATCAGAAAGTTTTGAGGTTTCATTAATGTAAAGTAATGCCTTACTGTAGTCTTTTTGTTTAAAGAGTTCATTTATAAGCACCAAAGACATATCCACCTTTGTAGAGTCTGCGTTCAAATAAGCTATTTGTACCGTAAGTTTATCTATTTTTTCATTTTGTGAAAAAACGGATAACGATATAAGATACACAGCTAGTATAAGTAACTGTCTCATCTTAAAATAGCGTTAAAACGAATTGCGCTGTTTTGGTTTGAAAAACTTTTAGGGAGGGACGAAAAAAGTAAGTTAACACAAAACAATAACAACTGGGTTAATGTTTGATTATTAAGCCTCATTAATGTTTGGGACATTGATTAATAGCCCTCCAAAAGTGCTATTATGAATGCAATTATGCTAATTATTAGGATTTAATACCAATTTATTAGTTGAACAGACAAATATAATATTTTCAAAAATCAGCTTATCGACCAAAGGTAAATTTAAAGGGGGTAATACTGTTTTGTCGACGAAATGCATCTTTAAGTTATAACGTTGTCTTTTAGTTAGTTATTGTTGAATACATCTAAAATAGATAAGGCTTTTAAGTTAAAATCAAACATACATTGGTTTTCCCACGATGTGCCATTTGTCGATGTATTTTCATTACCATTAAATGCCACCCAATCTGGAGCCCAATAACAAAAACCTATTTCTTTTTTATTTGGAATAGCTTTTATGGTAAAAATCAGCCATTCCATATATGCTTTCTGGCCTTGTGGAGTAGAAGCAAATTCTAGAATGATGTGATTTGAGCTTATAAGGTTTGTTCTTTTGGACTTTACAAAACCTAGAAGTTCTACCGAATTTCCATTCGCATCTTTATAATCTATAACGTAGTTTTTTAATTCACTTTGAAATGATAAATCCATGCCTTTATAGAATAGTTCATTCTCAGGGATGTCATCGTCAGTAATAGAATTATTATTATTATTATCTGAACATGATGTCAAAATAACAATGGAGCTGGAAAGCCAATATTTTAAAAATTTTATTTCAGCCATAGATATTAAGCTTCTGTCAATTCTAAAATTTTTCAAAAGCCTATAAAGTTAAGTAATTATGTCTGCATAGAAACCTAATAAAACAATAAAACTTCTATCTTTGCCAACGTTTTAAAACACCAAAATAAAGCATAATTATGACCCTTCAAGAGACTTTAGAATTACATGTAAAAGCAGCGATAAAAGCGTTGTTTCAAGCGGAATTAGAATCAGTAGAATTTCAAGCGACTCGCAAAGAGTTTGCAGGAGATGTTACGGTTGTAGTATTCCCAATGTTGCGTGTTGTAAAAGGAAATCCTGTTGTTATTGGAGAACAAGTCGGTCAGTATTTATTAGACAATGTAGATTTAGTTAAAGGTTTTAATGTTGTTAAAGGCTTTTTAAATATCGAAATTAGTGATTCATATTACTTAGATTTCTTCACGTCTATAAAAGGAAATGATTCTTATGGTTTTGTGAATCAAAAGGATGATAAAGCTGTTATGGTAGAATATTCTTCACCAAACACAAACAAACCATTGCATTTAGGGCACGTAAGAAATGTGCTCTTAGGTTATAGTGTTGCTGAAATTTTAAAAGCTTCAGGTAAGAAAGTTTACAAAACCCAAATCATTAATGATAGAGGTATTCATATTTGTAAGAGTATGTTGGCTTATCAAAAATTTGGTAAAAATGAAACACCTACAGAAGATTTGAAAGGAGATAAACTAGTTGGAAATTACTATGTAAAGTTTGACCAGGAATATAAGTCTGAAATTTCAGAATTAATGGCTCAAGGTCAATCTGAAGAAGATGCTAAAAAGAATGCCCCCTTATTATTAGAAGCACAGCAAATGTTACTAAAATGGGAAGCAGGTGATGAGGCGGTTGTTGCTCTTTGGGAAAAAATGAATCAGTGGGTTTATGATGGTTTTGATGTCACTTACAAAAATATTGGTGTAGATTTCGATACCTATTACTACGAAAGTAATACCTATTTACTAGGAAAAGAATTTGTTGCAGAAGGATTAAAAACAGGTGTTTTTGAGCAAGATGCTGATGGTTCTGTTTGGTGCGATTTAACCCAAGATGGTTTAGATAGAAAAATTGTGCTTAGAGCGGATGGTACAGCTGTCTATATGACACAAGATATTGGTACAGCCATTCAGCGAATTAAAGATTATCCTGACGTTGGAGGTATGGTTTATACCGTTGGTAACGAACAAGACTATCATTTTAAAGTCTTATTCTTAATCTTGAAAAAATTAGGTTTTGATTGGGCTAAAAATCTATTCCATTTAAGTTATGGTATGGTAGATTTACCAAGCGGAAAAATGAAGAGTAGAGAAGGAACGGTTGTAGATGCTGATGACTTAATCCAAGAAATGGCAGATACTGCTGAAGAGATTTCTAAAGAATTAGGAAAGCTAGAAGAGTACTCAGAAGAAGAAAAGCAAACCCTTTACAAAACTATAGGTTTAGGAGCTTTAAAATATTACATCTTAAAAGTAGATCCTAAAAAGCGAATTTTATTCGATCCAAAAGAATCTATCGATTTCCAAGGAAATACAGGGCCATTTATTCAATACACGTATGCTAGAATTCAGTCAATTTTAAGAAAGGCTAATGTGGATGCTAATGGCGCTTCGACTTCGCTCAGCGACCAAATAGCACTTCACGAAAAAGAAAGGCAACTTATTAAACAATTAGAGCAATTTCCAGTAATAATACAAAATGCAGCAGAACAACATAGTCCTGCTTTAATTGCGAATTATACTTACGATTTGGTAAAGGACTTTAATTCGTTTTACCAGAATGTATCTATTCTAGGCGCAGACTCTGACGTCGAAAAGAATTTTAGAGTGGCTTTATCTAAAACGGTTAGCCAAACTATTAAAAATGCATTTAAAATGTTAGGGATTGAGGTTCCTGAGCGTATGTAGATTTGTCATTTTCGCTATTAGCAGTATTACTTTTTTTTTAATCAATTTTGCTATCAATTTTAAGAATTGAAAACACAACGTGATACTTGATGTTTACAATTTAACATATTGAATAGAAGCGTATTGTGTCCTTTTTTGTATCTTAGGTAAGGTTATAATGTTCATTAAATCTTACTGTTATGGAAAAATCTTACACTTTAAAGCGTTACCCGAGTACACTATTATTACTATTATTTGTACTCTTTTCTTTGAGTGCTCAAACAGATTTTAAGGAGTATCAAGGTAAGGTTGTGGATGGTAGAACTAATAAAACTATAGAAGCTGCAAGTCTTAGTATTAACAATACTAACATTAGTACTATTACAAATTCTGAAGGTCAATTCATCTTAAAAGTTCCAAATAATTATTTAGATTCAAAAGTTATCGTTTCTTTTTTAGGCTATACTACTTACGTTATGCCATTGTCCGAATTAACTAATCATAATTACACAATAGAATTATTTGAGGCAATTACGGAGTTATCTACTGTAAACATCGCGGTATATAAAGATGCAGTAAGTTTAGTAAGAAAAGTGTTTAGTGATAAGAATAAAAATGTAGGAGATGAGTCTGTTTTTATGACTGCTTTTTATAGAGAAACCATTAAACGTCGAAATAGAAATGTGTCTTTAACAGAAGCTGTTGTTCATATTTTAAAACAACCAAATTCGTCTAAACAACGGGATGCTATTCAACTTGGAAAAGCACGAAAAAGTACTGACTATACTCGCTTAGATACGGTTTCTGTAAAATTACAAGGTGGTCCGTTTTCTACGATGTATTTGGATATTATGAAATATCCTGAATATATTTTTACAGAGGAAAGTATTAATGGGTATAATTTTTCTTTTGATAAACCTTCAGCCATAAATAATAGAACTGTTTTTGTTGTTGATTTTAGTCCTAAGAATAATCATCTTACGGTAAACTATAGTGGAAAACTTTTTATTGATGTAGAATCGTTGGCATTAGTAAGTGCTAATTATTTTTTGGATTTGGGTAATATGGATAAGACTAAGAATCTTTTGGTTAAAAGAAAACCTAGTGATGTTGAGGTTTATCCCTTAGAAGCGGTTTACAAAGTGGATTATAAACAAAAAGATAATAAGTGGTATTACAGTTATTCTAATTTAAGTCTAACGTTTAAGGTAAATAAAAAACGTCAACTCTTCAATAAAGTATACACATTATCTAGTGAAATGGCAGTAACTGATTGGGAGGTAATAAGTACAGACAAAAAAATTAAAAACAAAGACAAACTAAGGCCATCTGTAATTATTACTGATGCTATTTCAGGATTTTCAGATCCGAATTTTTGGGGACAATATAATCTCATAGAACCAGACAAATCAATTGAAACAGCCATAGATAAAATTAGAAAGAGTATTGAAAAGGAAAAAGAGCGAGAAAGAAAAAAAATACTAAATGGCTAAGTCCAAGGATAACATAATTTTTAAATGACCCTGATTTTACTTCAGTGTTTTTTTTGTAATCACTAACAATTAAAAATTCACCCTAAAACTTAAGTTTGGAGTGAATGTTAACGACTTGTTGTTAATCTCTACTATAGCATCATCAGAATTAAATGTGTAAAAACGGTTAATTATGTTGGTTTGATTAAAGATATTCCAAATAGATGCTCCGACTTCTGCATTTACACCTTTTGATAGTTTCAATTTATATATAGCAGAAATGTCGGTTCTAAAGTAATCATCCAATCGAGAGCTGTTAGGTGTATTGTATTCTATAGCAGAATTACTGTCAATCTGAAGTTCTAAAGGTGCGGTAAAAGGTCTACCCGAATGCCAATTAAATCCAATGCCAATTTTAAGTTTTTCGCCGTTGTAAGTAAATGAAGAATTAACCACGTGTCTCAAATCAATAGTATTAGGAAATGATTCGCTGTTATTAATCTCGTTAAAATTGTAATCATTTTTACTGTATGTATAACTTAACCATGTGCTAAAATCACTAAAACGTTTGTTAATGAGGAAGTCTATACCTTTTACAATATAATAGCCAGTATCGTTTGTAAACTGAAATTGGTTTTGAAACCCTTGACTTCGAGCGGTAATGTTATTGACTCCTTTGTAATAGCCTTCTACCGAAACTAATAAATTGTTTTGGTTATAGCTTAGTCCAACCGAAGCTTGTTCACTTGTTATTAAAGGCACGTCATTACCGTTAGCTAATTGCCATCGTCGTTTTTCTATACCAAAAAAATCTTGTTGTAAATCAATTATCTGTGTAATGGATTGGCTTTTCAATTCTCCTAAGACTTCTAATCTAAAATAATCTAAAAATTTATAATTTATTGTAAATCTAGGTTCAATTAAAAATTCAGACAATTTCCCAAAATAACTGATTCTAGAGCCTAGTCTTATATAAGTCTCACGTGATGGAGAGTACCATTCTATTTCTCCAAACAAGGCATGAGTTCTTATAATTTCCTTTACTAAACTTGTGTAATTTGGATTAATTACATCTTCAAAATTAGTAACTCCAACGTCATTAAATTGATAACCACTATTAAAGTTAATGTCTTCACTAACTGTTTTTGAAAGGTCTAATCTAAAGCCGAAATCTTCAACTTTATTCTCTTGAATTAATAATTGACTATTGGTAATATTGTTATTTTTAGCATCTAAGTCATAGTTAGAATAATAAACCTGTGCCGACAAATTCATGTCATTATTTACTAATTTAGAATAGGTTGCACTTGCTCCATAGCTTGTCTGATTTAATTTACTTTTGTTTCCTGAAAATTATTATCTGTTGAGGTAAACACTTGGTTGTAATTCAGGTCATTAGACATACTCATTATGTTAACACGCAGCTTTGATGTATTATCAATATCATATAAAAATTTAGCATTGAAATCGTAGAATAAAAAGCGCTCATCTTGTGCTAAAAGCGTATTTATATTAGAGGACGTATTTAATTCTGAGTCTTTAAAAATACGATCAAAATAGGAGTCATAAGTTTTGGAAACTAAAAGATCCGTAAAAGAGCGTCTTGCAGAGAGTTGTAGTTCTGTTTTATTTGATAATGGTATTTTTGCATAGCCATCTACACTCAACATATTCCCTCCAATTCCTCCGCTAATTTTTTTATCTAAATTATCCGAGTTTCTTATAGCGATAGTACTCGATACTGCGTTACCAAATTTCGCACTAGTGCCATTTTTAGAAATAGTAATGTTCTCTGATAAATACGGATTGAAAGCAGATATTAAACCAAAAAAATGTCCGGATTGGTACATGCGTATGCCTTCGTATAAAATTAAATTTTGATCATTAGTGCCACCTCTAACATTGATGTTAGAAATGCGTTCATCTACACTCATAATGCCAGGTAAATTTTGTACTATTTGTAGGACATCTGGTTCAATCAATCCAGGTAGAATATCAAAGGCTTTTGTGTTCGCTTTTATACTTCCATCATTAGTTTTAGAAATTCCTTTGATAAGATAATTTGTGATTATAACTTCTTTTAGCCGTTGTATTTTGTTTTGGATATCTAGTGCTGTTTTTAGGGTAATGACAATAAATCGATCATTCAGCATTTCAAAATTAAGATTGGTAACACGGTTTAAGTGATCTAATATTTGTTCTATCGAAAGCTCATGAGATAATGGACTAATTAATATATGTTCAACCGTTTTGGTTTCAAAAGAAAATTTAACGTCGTGTTGTTTTTCTATGTCCAGAAGAATTTGGACAAGCGATTTCTCGGCCTGTTGTTCCTGACAGAAAGTGAGGTTACAAAAGGCAATCGATAAAAAGTAGAAAATTAAACAAAGTAATTTCTTATTCACGCTTTAGTAAAATAGATTCTCTAGATTGGCTGTAGCTTAAATTTAATGGTATTGTGACAGACTTCAATGCTAAATCTAAATTATTATGTGTAAAACTTCCTGTGAACAAACGAGAAAGGTCAATGTTCTCTGTAATTATGTTTTGTTTGTAGTGGTTTTCAAACTCTGCAATCACATATTTTAAAGGTACACTTTTAAAGCTACTTTCACCACGCAACCAATGTGGTTGCATAGCGTTTTCTTTTTCATTTGCAAGTAGTTTCCCATCAATGATTTTAAATGTATCTCCATGTTTTAATGTTGTGGTGTTGTGATTGTGAGTTACGGCAACCAAGCCTTCATAACAAGTAACTTCAAAATAAGCTTCACGTTGTTTTATATTAAATTGAGTACCTAAAACGCTAACAATTCCATCTGTAGTAATGACGTCAAATTTCTTTCCTTTTGCAACTTTAAAAAATGCTTCACCATGTAGTTTTAGTTCTCTACTGTCGTCCCAATTGTTTTTATTAAAAGTTAGTGTTGAGTTTGAATTCAAATCTACAGTAGAGTGATCTGGTAATTGAACAGTCGTTTGTTCTGCTATTAATGTATTAACTTGGGTATCTAAAGTAATGGTGTAATAATAAATACTGAATCCGATTGCTAAAACTGCAGCAATTTTAAGAAAAGGCTTTAGCCAATGGTTTAAATTCGTTTTCTTAACTTCAAGATTCGTTTTTAGGGTTTTGTAAGTTTGGTCAATAGAGAAATCAGGAGCTTTAAAGTGCTTTAAAGCCTTATTCATTTTAATAAGTTCGTTATAATCCTCTAACTGCTTAAAAGAATTTAGCTCTTCAGTATTAAGATTATTATCTAACCATTTTTTTATGAGTTCTTCTCTTTTCATAATGTAATTTCAAGTATATAACAGCTTAGTTTTAAAAATCCCTACTTCTTTTAAGTTTCAAAGTTTCAAAGTTTCAAAGTTTCAAAGTTTCAAAGTTTCAAAGTTCATCAATATCCTCTCGTAATTTCTTTAAAGCGCCATAGATACGTTTTTCTACACCTTTTACAGATATATCTAGTAACTCTGCGATTTCTTTAAATCGTTTGCCTTCAACTCTATTCATTAAGAAGGCAACACGTTGTGCTTCGGTTAATTTACCTAATGCTGTTTGTAGTTTTTGATGATATTCCTTTTCTTCTAGTACAAATTGTGGGGTTTCGTTAGTGGAATTTTTTTGAGGTTGCTGGCCATATTTTAGTACTACTTTTTGATGCGCATAGGCATTAAGCATTAAATTATTAGCCGTCGTAAACAAGTAACTTTTGGCTTTATTTGGTGCCACTTTACTGCAATTTTGCCATAGTTTTATAAAAGCTTCCTGAACTTTATCTTCCGGATTTAAATGATCTCCGAACTTATAGTACAAAAAATCATGCAAGTTTTTAGCGTGCTTTTTATATAAGCGCTCAAATAACTGCGATTCACAGATGTTATCTTGTAGGGATTTACTCATGGTTTTTATCAGACCACAAATTATAACTAATATTTTAAATAATAGTGGTAGGAAATATAGATGGCTAACTGTTTTATAATAAATAGTAAAGCATCAAATAATGAAAACCAAATCTAAACACCTATTTACGTATTTCCTTTTTGCCGTTTTTTGCTTTACATCTTGTCAGGATGAAATTACAGAAATGGACATCCCAAACGATCAAGAAGCCAT
Source organism: Winogradskyella psychrotolerans RS-3 (assembly GCF_000427335.1). Lineage (GTDB taxonomy): Bacteria > Bacteroidota > Bacteroidia > Flavobacteriales > Flavobacteriaceae > Winogradskyella > Winogradskyella psychrotolerans. The sequence goes on from NZ_ATMR01000203.1 coordinate 22,452, forward strand.
TGTATCAAATTCTAACTTGGTAAACCTTATGAGCAGAACCACTGCAAATTTTGGTGCTGCAGATAATGTTTTAGATGGTGTAAGTTGCTTTTCTGTTGAGTTGCCAGTTACCATTGTAATTAGCGATGTAACACTAATTATTGAAACCTTATCTGATTTAGAACAACTCGAAAGTTTATTGAGCAATGCAACCAATGATACTGTTTTAGATTTTGTATTTCCAATTGCAATTATTTTTAATGATTACAGCCAAATGGAGATTCAAAATGAAGAAGAACTAGAAAGTTTTATAAACGAATGTGTTGGTAATGAAACTGATGTTATTAATTGTGTCGATTTTGTCTATCCTATAACTTTTTCCGTTTTAATTCAGCATTCAATCTTATTGATACTGTAATAATTGAAAACGATGAAACATTATATGATTTTCTAAATGGTTTAGAAGATGATGATAATGCCGTTATTGTTAGTTTAAATTTCCCGGTAACTTTAGAATATACTAATGGTGAAACGATTGATGTTAATACGAATCAAGAATTAGCAGAAGCAATTGAAACTGCTGGGAATGCGTGTGATGCTTCTAATTGTACAGAAGAATCTGTAAAGTCAAATTTAACAGATTGCCAATGGGAAATCACGACATATTCAAGTTTTCCTGAGTTTATTGGAATTGATTTAGTTTTTTATTCAAATAATACCTTCGCTATTTTTCAAGATGGTAGTACTTATAATGTTGTTAGTAATTGGTCTGTGATTTCAACGGAGGGTGAAACATATCTTTTCTTAGAAACAGATTTCGAAGATTTAGGTGGAGACTGGAAAATTATAGAATGCGATGATGATATCATACAGTTTACAAAAGGGGAGCAGACTATGGTTATTAATCAAGTCTGTGAAGATGATTTAAATTGTTCACTTACAGATATCAGTGCTATTTTACAAGAGTGTCCTTGGGATTTTAGTAATGGCACAGGTAATTTTGATAATGATAAAATGATTTTCGATTCTAATGGCGATTTGCAAATTTCGGAAGGCATGGCAGCTTCTGCAATTGGTGGCGGTTGGAATTTATCTATTGCAGACGAAGGAATCCTATTAACATTTTCAGATTTAACAGCTTTTGAAGAAAGTTTAGAAGGGGATTGGTTAATTGTAGAATGTGATACGGATAGAATTGTATTGCATAAAGAAAATGAGACTTTAGTTTTAGAACAAAACTGTAATGGTGATCTTTTTAGTTGTTTTGACGATTTCGAAATTGTAGAATGTACACAAACCAACAATATTCCTGTTTTTAATTTAAGCGCGAATACCATTGGACTTGTGTTTTGCACGGAATCTTTCGTTCCGTCGTTTCATGAAACCTTAAATGACGCAGAAAATAATACAAATTCAATTGAAAATACTGAAGCTTACGGCTCATTAGTTGCTCAGGTTTATTTGAGAATTGAAGCTAGTAATGGGAATTTTGAAGTCTTTAATGTATATCTCAATACAGAAAGTTGTACTAATTTTGATTGCTTTGTAAATACCCAAATTACGGCATGCGGTAATGATGGATTTGCCACATTTAATTTAACTGAAGCCAATCAAGAATGTGGACCTGATATTGCGATTTATGGAATTTATTATTACGAATCTGAAAGCGATTTACAAAACAATGTGAATCCTATTGGCACTCCGGAAAGTTATACTAATATGTATAACCCAACTGTAATATACGCTGCCGTACTAAATGTTTATAGCAATATTATAGAGCATATTTTTACGATTGATTTAATTGTGGAGGATTGTAATTATTTTGAATGCTTCGAAAGTTTTGATGCTATTTTAGAAGTTTGTGATGACGGTTCAGATGGTATATATGAATTTAACCTTTCAATAGCATTTGCAAATTGTACGCCAAGTGCAGATCTAGTCACTTATTATGAAACTTTAGCTGATGCGGATGCTAGTCAAAATCTAATTGTTAATCCATCAGCTTACAATACTTCTGATGTTTCCTCTATAATTTATATCAGAGTTGAAACTCAAAATCAGTTTGAGGTATTTCCAATTCAATTAAACGTTGTAACCTGTAATACTGGTAATTGTACAGAAGAAGATATTGACGGTATTTTAACTGAGTGTCTTTGGAACGTGGCCAGCTATAACGGAAGCGATAATTTGAGTAATTACAATTTTAATTTTGAACAAAACTCGGGTATCGTAGTGATATATACCGATACCATCATAATAGATGCGACTTGGTCAACATCACAAACAAGTGATGGTGTTGTGATAGATTTTTCAAATGTTGCAGGCCCAAATATCCAAGCTATAAATGGAAGCTGGTTGGTTGTAGAATGCACAGCAAGCCAATTAGTGCTGCATAATATTAATGATAGTGATAATGAAATTGTTTTAGTTAGAAGCTGTGAATAAAGAAACTATAAGTTGTTAATTTTAGTAAGTTAAGTTGATTGAAAAGGGTCATTCGCCATGAGTGGCTCTTTTTGTTATCGTTTAATTAGTAGTCATTAGTCTAGCTTATTTGTCTAAAAATCATTTTATCAATTCCCATTCATAATTCCCTCATAAATTCTTAAATTTGCATCTTATTAAATAATACAGACTGCTTACTTGCAGGCTGCAAACTGAAGACTAGAAACATGTTCAATAATTTAAGTGATAAGTTAGATAAAGCGTTACACGTATTAAAAGGTCATGGTAGCATTACAGAAGTAAATGTTGCTGAGACACTTAAAGAAGTAAGACGTGCGCTTTTAGATGCCGATGTTAACTTTAAAATTGCAAAGGAATTTACAGTTCGTGTAAAAGAAAAAGCACTTGGTCAAGATGTATTAACAACATTACAGCCGGGGCAGTTAATGGTTAAACTCGTTAAAGACGAATTAACTGAATTAATGGGCGGAGACGCAGAAGGTCTTAATCTTTCTGGTAATCCTAGTGTGATTTTAATGTCTGGTTTACAAGGGTCTGGTAAAACAACCTTTTCTGGTAAACTAGCTAATTATTTAAAAAACAAAAAACTAAGAAACCTTTATTAGTAGCTTGTGATGTTTATCGTCCTGCTGCAATAGATCAGTTACATGTTGTAGGAGATCAGATAGGTGTTGAGGTTTTTAGTGATAGAGGTAATACGGATCCTGTTGCGATCTCTAAAGCAGGTATTGCGCACGCCAAAGCAAATGGTCACAATGTGGTGATTATTGATACCGCTGGTCGTTTAGCTGTGGATAAAGCAATGATGGATGAAATATCGAACATTCATAAAGCAATTCAGCCACAAGAAACCTTGTTTGTTGTGGATTCTATGACAGGTCAAGATGCGGTGAATACAGCAAAAGCCTTTAACGATATTTTAAATTTTGACGGCGTTATCCTTACCAAATTAGATGGCGATACACGAGGTGGTGCAGCAATTTCTATTAAATCTGTAGTTAATAAACCAATTAAATTTATTGGTACAGGTGAGAAGATGGAAGCGATTGATGTCTTCTATCCATCACGTATGGCAGATCGTATTTTAGGAATGGGAGATGTGGTGTCTTTAGTAGAACGTGCTCAAGAGCAGTTTGATGAAGAAGAGGCTCGTAAACTTCAAAAGAAAATTGCTAAAAACCAGTTTGGGTTTGATGATTTCTTAAAACAGATTCAGCAAATTAAGAAAATGGGTAACATGAAGGATTTAGTAGGCATGATTCCTGGTGCAGGAAAAATGATGAAAGATATTGATATTGACGACGATGCTTTTAAAGGTATTGAAGCCATTATTCATTCTATGACGCCTGAAGAACGCTCTAATCCAGCAGTTATAAATGCAAGTCGTAAAAAACGAATTGGTAAAGGTTCTGGTACATCTGTGCAAGAAGTAAATCAACTCTTAAAGCAATTTACGCAAATGAGTAAAATGATGAAAATGATGCAAGGTGGAGGCGGAAAACGTATGATGCAGATGATGCAGAATATGCCTAAATAAAGTTTACAGTATTTAGTCTTCAGTAGGCAGTTTTAGTCCGCAGTCTTCTGCTGGCTTTTAAAATAATATATTAATCAATTATAGCTTTGCGCCATAGCGTCTTTGCGAGAAAACAATAACCAAAAGCATGACAATTTTAGACGGAAAAAAAGTAAGTAACGATATTAAAAATGAAATCAAAGCCGAAGTCGATAAGATGAAAGCTAATGATGAAAAAGTTCCGCATTTGGCAGCTGTAATTGTTGGTAACGATGGAGCTAGTTTAACGTATGTTGGTAGTAAAGTTAGAGCATGTGAACGTGTTGGATTTGAATCTACAATGGTACGTATGTCTAATACAACTAGCGAAGTTGAGTTGCTAGATAAAATAGAAGAGCTTAATAATAACGATGATATTGATGGCTTTATAATTCAATTACCATTACCTCCACAGATTAATACTCAGAAAGTATTGATGGCAGTAAATCCTGATAAGGATGTTGATGGTTTTCATCCGATGAACTTTGGGAAAATGGCATTAGATATGTCTACATTTATTCCGGCAACACCTTTTGGAATTTTAGAATTACTAGAACGTTACGAAGTTGAAACTAAAGGAAAACATACCGTTGTAATTGGTAGATCTCATATTGTTGGTCGTCCGATGAGTATTTTAATGGGACGAAAAGGTTTTCCAGGAAACTCAACAGTGACCTTAACGCATAGTCATACTAAAAATATTACACAGATAACATCGCAAGCAGATGTTATTATTTCAGCATTAGGAGTGCCTAAATTTTTAAAAGCTGAAATGGTAAAAGACGATGTGGTAATTATTGATGTAGGAATCACAAGAGTACCTGACGATTCTGAAAAAGGCTACTATATTACTGGTGATGTAGATTTTGAAAATGTGAGTAAAAAAGCGAGTTTTATAACTCCAGTTCCTGGTGGAGTAGGACCAATGACTATTGCAATGTTATTGAAGAATACATTACTGGCAAGAGAGCAGCACAGAAAAAATCATAGATAATTTATTCTATGAGTGTAGTGATACTATGTATTGTACTATCAAAAGTTACAATAGGTAGTTTCCAGCATCTATTTCCAATTCTATGTGGAGTTATTGGGGCTGTTTTTGTAATTAGATATGTTAATAAGTCGTTCTGCTTAAGACAAAAACAAAAAACGATTCATTATTTGGGATGGTTTGTGTCTCTAACACTTATAGGGTTTCATGTATATCGAATACTTTTCGATAATTATAATTTTAAAACCGATTTACCGCTTTATCTCTGTAGTCTAATGGCTTTACTGATTCCGGTTTTTACGTATTATCGTAAATATTGGATGTTTGAAGTTTTAGTATTTTTGATAATTGGCGGTACATTACAAGGTGTTATTACGCCTGATATAGCAAACGGATTCCCTAGTTTTGATTATTTTAGATATTGGACTGTACATTTAGGCTTACTATCTATAATATTCTATTTCATTTTTGTCTTTAAGATGAAACCAACCTTAAGAAGTGTTTTTAAATCTTTCTTAGCACTTCAGGTTTATGTGGTTCTTATGGTAGGAGTAAACTACGTATTAGATGCTAATTATTTCTACTTAAATGAAAAGCCTAAATCAGCTTCATTATTAGATTATTTTGGAGAATGGCCTTATTATATTATGGTAGGGCAGTTGATAATTATGCCTTTATTTTTGATGATTTACTTGCCGTTCCTTCTTTTAAATAAAAGAATGAAATCACTTAGCAAATAACTGATTTATATCTTTAAACGCTTTAAATTCTAAAGCATTTCCCGATGGGTCTTTAAAAAACATTGTCACTTGTTCTCCTACTAATCCTTCAAATCTTATATAAGGTTCAATGATAAACGTTATGTCTTTCGACTTTAATAATTCGGCAAATTCTTGAAATGCTTCCCATTCTAAAACCACACCAAAATGTGGCACAGGTACGGCTTTGCCATCTACTGAATTTGTAATAGTTTCGTTAACTTCATTCTCCTTGTAGTGAATAACCAATTGGTGTCCAAAAAAGTTGTAATCGACCCAATGGTCACTACTTCTTCCTTCTTCAAGGTTTAATGTATTGGTGTAGAAATCTCTAGATATTTTTAAATTATGAACAGGAATAGCCAAATGAAAAGGTGTTAATGCCATAATTAACGTCTGTTATGTCTTGCTGTGTTCCCTTTATTTGCTTCGTAGATTTTAGTAGAATCAGCTATTAGTTCATTCAAGCTTTGGAATTCTTCTTTTGTTAATTCTCTATATTGACCAGAAGACACATCAAGTTTTACATTCATTATCCGAATTCGTTTTAATGCTTGTACTTCATAATTACAATACTCACACATGCGTCGGATTTGCCTATTTAAACCTTGAGTTAATATGATACTGAATGTAAATTTATCAATCTTTTTAACCTCACACTTATTGGTGTGCTTGTCTAAATCCTCTAAATAAATGCCGCCAGCCATACGCTCAATAAAAGTTTGAGAAATCGGTTGGTCTACGGTGACGATGTATTCTTTTTCGTGATTATTACTCGCTCTTAAAATCTTGTTTACAATATCTCCATCGTCAGTGAGTAGAATTAAACCTTCACTTGGTTTGTCTAATCTTCCAACAGGAAAAATACGTTTAGGGTAATTAATGTAATCAATAATATTATCCTTTTCAACACGTGTGTCTGTAGTGCAAACAATACCTACTGGTTTGTTAAAAGCTAAATACACAAAGTCTTGTTTGCGTTGGCCAATAATTTCTCCATCGACTTTTACCACATCTTCAGGTGCAACTTTTGTCCCCATTTCTGGTACGACATCGTTAATGGTTACTCTTCCTGCTTCAATTAATCGGTCTGCTGCTCTACGTGAGCAATAACCAGCTTCGCTAAGGTATTTGTTTAAACGTTTTAAATCTTCTGACATGGTGCAAAAGTACAATAAAGATTAATCATTAATGAATTCAATAATCTGAGGTGTTAAAGAAATATCCTTTAATCCGTGTCCAAAACCAGTAGTCGAAATTAATTCAGCATTTTTATAACGATTTGCAATTAATTGTGCGTCCTCATAAGGAATAATACGGTCTTTTTTATCATGAATAATTAACCCTTTCACTTTAATGGATTCTGTAAAGTTGGCAGCAGAAAAGTAAGCGACTGGTTGCCCAAAGCGTTCGATAATAATATTGTCTAATCCATTTGAAACTTTGTTGTTAAAGCCCATCATGGATTTGTATCTGTCAAAAACACCTGTGAAATGTGCAGGAGCTCCTAATAGAATCATTTTTTTTATAGATGGTAATTGGTATTTATGCATATAAAAAACACAAGACATGCCGCCAACGGAGTGACCAATTAAAACATCTGGTTGAAATTTGTTAGCGACTACATTTATAAATTCAGAATATAAAATAGCATTAAACTGTTTGCTGTCAGATCTTCCATGTGCCGGAGCATCTAAGGCAATAATGTTATAATCTTGAGATCTTAAGTCTTTTAGTATATACTCCCAGCGTGACGCATTACTTTCCCAACCATGAGCGAGTAAAACGGTTTTGCCTTTTCCTACCCAACGATAGGTTGCGATATCTAGATTATTATAATTTATTTCTTCATAAAATGCCGAATCAATTATGCGTTTTTGCTCGTCGTTGTAACGCCCCTTTCTGGGAGAAGCAAAAAGGCTTATAGCTTTTTTTGCGGCATATTTAGAGGAAATTAAACTGGTCGCGTTTAGTGCGCTACCAATGGATCTAATAACAAAACTACTCATATTTATAGGTCTTCTCTATTTACGGATTCAATTGAAAATGCAGGTAAGCAAACAGCTAAATATTCACAAGGTTCAGTGAATGGATTAGAATATTGTAAACGTGTGTTTTTATCTACTTTAATAGATTGTCCTGCTTCCAGAACGATAATTTCACCGTCTATAATAAATTGTTTCTTTCCTTTAATGATAAAAGTATATTCGTCAAATTCTGGAGTCTGAAAAGGCTCCGACCAACCAGCCGGAGCAACCATATGGGCAATGCTTATTTCTGAGTTGCCGTCTGTAGCTTTTCCAAAATGTTCTTTTATAATTTTACCATCGTCAGTAGGAACGATAAATGGGGAGTTTTGAATTTTATATTTTTGTTTTTTCTGCATATTTATCAACTATCAACTATCAACTATCAACTATTTACCAATGTACCATAAAATATTTAATCTTCGCTTTTCCAGGAATTTGAATCGGGTCAATATTCATACCCATGTCAAAACGCATACTTGCAGGTAATTCTTTTTTATCAATAGTAAAAGAGGCATTAATTTCATTTACAGAAACCACAATAACATTAATAAGGTTATCAACTTTTGAAACTTTATAAGCCTCACTTATATCTTTATAAGTACTTAAATTAGATATGTTTTTGTCAGTGTTGTAACGTGAATCAATTATGTTAATACTAGAGATTACCGAAGTAGAATCTAAAGCTTCTCTAGGAGATAAATCTAAGAGTTTTTTACCGCCTTTTTCGAATATTTCAATGGTGTTAACAGAGCCTATGAATTCATCTCCAGCAATGTACCTAACAACAGAATCATTAACGAAAATGGCATCTAATTCTTTTACTTGTGTAGAGTCGGTTAATAAACCGATATGATTTTTAGTGATTTTAAAAGGATTTGGTGCTTTTTCGTTAGCACAACTAGATAATAAAATAGCACAAGTTAGTGCGGTAAACAGGATGTTTCTCATTTTAGATTTAAGCATTACTTATTTAATCATTTTACTTAATATTCCTAAGACTCCTCTTATGACTGTTGCACTTGTTAAAACCTTAATAATAGGATTCATTCGTGTGCTTTGTCTTCTCGTTGAGCTTCTTTTTATTTTACTTTCAGCGCGTTTTAAGGCTTCTTTTTCTTCTTTAGCTTTTTGTATTGCTTCTTCTGCTTCGGCTTGCTCAATTTTTTTATTCAGCATTTCGTAAGCACTTTCTCTGTCAATTTCTTGATTGTACTTTTTAGCTAATTTTGATTCTGCTAATAAACCTGCTAATTCAGATTCTGTTAAAATATCCATTCTACTCATCGGTGCACGCAACATGGTAGCAGCTAATGGTGTTGGTTTTCCTTTTTCATCTAATGCAGAAACTAAAGCTTCTCCAATTCCTAAGGACGTTAAAACTTCGGCTGTGTCGTAATAATCTGTATCAGGATAATTTTGAGCTGTTAATTTTATGGCTTTTCTGTCTTTTGCAGTAAAGGCTCTTAAAGCATGTTGTACTTTTAAACCTAACTGTCCTAAAACTGCTTCTGGTACATCTGTTGGATTCTGAGTTACAAAATATAATCCAACTCCTTTACTACGAATCAATTTTACAATACTTTCAATTTGATTTAATAATGCACTAGAGGCTTCATTAAAAATTAAATGTGCTTCATCAATAAACATAATAAGTTCTGGTCGGCCACTATCTCCTTGTTCAGGAAATGTGGAGTAGATCTCTGCCAATAAACTCAACATAAATGTTGAAAATAATTTAGGCTTATCTTGAATATCTGTCAGTCTAATAATATTAATATAACCACGACCATTTTCATCAATACGTAATAGATCTTGTGTGTCAAAAGAGGTTTCACCAAAGAAAACATCCCCACCTTGTTGTTCAATTTCTACAAGTTTTCTTAGAATGGCTCCTGTTGAAGCAGTTGAAATACGACCATAGGCGTCTTCAAATTCTTTCTTACCTTCATTAGTGGCATATTGTAGAATTTTCTTGAAGTCTTTAAGATCTAATAATGGTAAATGGTTATCATCGCAATATTTAAAAATCACAGAAATTATTCCAGCTTGGGTTTCCGTAACATCTAATATTCTCGAAATTAAAACAGGACCAAATTCACTTATTGTTGCTCTTAAACGCACTCCATCTTGTTCAGATAAAGTCATTACTTCCACAGGAAATGCTTTAGGTTCAAACGGTATCCCAATTTGCGCATGGCGTTCATCAATTTTCGCATGGCCAGGACTTGGTTTTGCTAATCCACTTAAATCTCCTTTAATGTCCATCAATAAAACAGGAACACCTTTTTCTGATAAATTTTCAGCTAAAACCTGAAGCGTTTTTGTCTTTCCAGTACCTGTTGCTCCAGCAATAAGGCCATGTCTATTCATGGTTTTTAATGGAACATTTACAAACGTATTTGTAATTGTTTTGCCGTCTAACATAGCAGAACCCAAAGTAATAAAGTCGCCTTTACAAGTGTTTCCTTCGTTAATCTCTTTTACGAAAGCTTCAGTCTTATTCATTGATTAGAAAATTTCTATAAAAATACTGTAATTTTAATCAAGTATGAAATAGATTTCAATTTCATAATTCAGTATTCATATATACAATTCTTTATTTTGAAATATAGAAATGTTGAGTTTTTAGTCATAGTTTACTGTAAAGTGAGACTGAGACTGAAAACTAAATAACTATCTTTGCAAACTATGACAAGAAGAGAACGACAAGAGTTAATAGATAAAGGGTTATTGTTACCTTTAATGGAAGAGTTTTATACCATTCAAGGAGAAGGTTTCCACAAAGGAACTGCTGCCTATTTTATAAGAATTGGTGGTTGTGATGTGGGGTGCCATTGGTGCGACGTTAAAGAAAGTTGGTTGGCAGAATTGCATCCTCCTACTGAGATTACAAAGATTGTTGAAAATGCTGAAAAGTATAGTAAGACTATTGTTGTTACAGGAGGTGAGCCTTTAATGTGGGATATGGACCCATTGACCAAACAATTAAAAGAAAGAGGCTTACAAACCCATATTGAAACGTCTGGAGCTTATAAGTTGACTGGTGATTGGGATTGGATTTGTCTCTCCCCAAAAAAGTTGAAATTACCAACAGAAGAAGTCTTGGAAAAAGCACATGAACTAAAGTGCATTATTTTCAATAAAGATGATTTTAAATTCGCGGAAGAACAAGCTGCTAAGGTTAATAAAGATTGTATTTTATATCTGCAACCTGAGTGGAGCAAAAGCGATAAAATGGTACCGCAAATTGTAGATTATGTAATGGCTAACCCTAAATGGAAAGTATCTTTACAAACACATAAGTATTTGAATATTCCTTAGTCAAGCCTTTAGTTTTTGGGTTTGCTGCTTTTTAAAATTGAGAAAACATATAAAATAAAAAGTTCCGAGAAGTATAAATCTTCTCGGAACTTTTTTATTTCAGCTAACAGCTAACAGCTATTTCGTAAAAGGCACAGCAACTCTAGTTGTTCCCCAACCGATGAACATGTGTACACCGTCATCAGATTTATCAAAAGCAATAGAAAAAGCTTCTAAAGATTCTTTACCTTCTGTTACAGGAACAGTAATACTTGCTACCGTATTATCTTCTTTGTATCCAGAAGCTCCCCAATTATTTACATCAGAACTTACAATAACGGTCCATTCTTTATCTCCAGGAACTGTAAATAATGAATATGTACCAGCTTTAACAGTTTTCCCTCCAAGTTTCATATCCTTAAAAAGAATAAGTTCAGTTGCTTCGTTAGCACCTGTTCTCCATACTTTATCTTTTTGAGTTAATTCTTTTACGGTTCTACCTTTTAGTTGTGGTCTACCATAATATACTTTTATCAATTGATCATTACCTCTTCCAAATGAAGCTGCGTCTAATGGGCTTTTGTCTAAGCTAGAAAATTTTTGTGCTTCGGCATTAAAAGAAATAAGCATCATAAATGCAAAAGAAATGGTTGTTAATAGTCTTGATGTTTTCATAATTTATTTTTTATTTTTAATTTTTTGTGAATGTGAATTCGATAAAGATAAAACCCATTGGTCTTAATATTATATTAAATATCTAAAATGGATGTTAAAATTTATATCTTATTTTACGGTAATTGGAAATTCAGCAATTGTAGTATCCCATCCTATTTTTAAGTTCACAGTATTTTCAGAAGCTTTGTAAAGTGCGATAGATAAGTTTTCAATTTCTTTATCACTTTTTGTTACTGGCACTGATACGCTTGCAATATCTTTAGTTTCATCATAGCCGTAATTTCCCCAACCGTCAAGCTCTGTGTTTAATTTTAGAGTCCATTCGTTTTCAGTAGGAATAATAATAACACTATAACGTCCTGCTTTAATGTCTTTACCTCCAAAAGTAACATCATTTACAAATAATATTTCTGTTGACTCATTAGCGCCAACTCTCCATGCTTTTCCAAATTTTAAAAGCTTACCAAAAACTTCTCTTCCTTTTTTAGCTGGTCTAGAGTAAGTAACTCTAATTTTTGGTTCTGCTAGCTTCTTAGCTTCGTCAGTTTTCTCAAATGTTCTTTTTGGTGCGTTTGAAGGATAGTAAGCTCGATCCATTGTGCTGTTGTCCATTTTGTCAAATTCTTGAGCATTAACATTTAATGATATAAGCATTACAAATGATAAGCTAATAGTAGTAAGTAATTTTTGTGTTTTCATGAATAGAATTAATTTTTGGTTTGGTTAAAAATAAAGTTTATTATATGCACTCTGTCGTAAGGAAATACTAAAATTTACAAATTAGTAGGTAATCTGTTTATTTAATGTTGTGTTAGTTTATTATTAGTGTGTATTTATTGCTTTATGTTTCAAATTGAAATCATTATTGTCCTTTATGTTTTTAATATGAAAGTTTAAGTTCATATTTGTCCTATAATTAATAATATATGGCTGACAATAGTTTAAGCCTAATTCAAAAAAAGATAAAAGTTATGTGCGGAATAGTATGTGCGTTCGATATAAAACAAAAAGTTGAAGACTTAAGACCTCAGGTTTTAGAGATGGCAAAAACAATTCGTCATCGTGGACCAGATTGGAGCGGAATTTATAGTGATGACAAGGTAATTATGGCACATGAGCGTTTAGCGATTGTTGATCCAGCTTCAGGAAAACAACCCTTATTAAGTCCAGATAAAAAACTAATTCTAGCAGCTAACGGAGAAATCTATAACCATAGAGCATTAAGAAAACAATTTGAAGGTAAATACGATTTTCAAACGCAAAGTGATTGTGAAGTAATCTTAGCGTTATATCAAGAAAAAGGTGTGGACTTTGTAGATGACATGAATGGTATTTTCGGATTCGCTATTTACGATGTTGAAAAAGATGAATATTTCATTGCTAGAGATCACATGGGAATTATTCCTTTATATATAGGATGGGATAAAAACGGAACTTTTTATGTCGCATCAGAATTAAAAGCATTAGAAGGTATTTGTACTAAAATTGAATTATTTCCTCCAGGACACTATATGTCTAGCAAAGATGGCGAATTTGTAAAATGGTACAAACGCGATTGGACAGAGTATGATGCAGTAAAAGATAATGAAACAAGTATAGAAGAAGTAAAACAAGCCTTAGAAGATGCTGTACATAGACAGCTAATGAGTGATGTGCCTTACGGTGTATTATTATCTGGTGGTTTAGATTCTTCAGTGACGTCTGCCATTGCTAAAAAATACTCTGAAAGACGTATCGAAGCGGATGATAAAGAAAAAGCGTGGTACCCTCAATTGCACTCGTTTTCGGTTGGATTAGATGGTTCTCCAGATTTGGCTGCGGCAAAAGTAGTTGCAGACCATATTGGGACAGTACATCACGAAATTAAATTTACAATCCAAGAAGGTTTAGATGCTATTAAAGATGTTATTTATAATATTGAAACTTACGATATTACTACGATTCGTTCATCGACTCCAATGTATTTAATGGCAAGAGTTATTAAATCAATGGGAATTAAAATGGTATTATCTGGTGAAGGTGCCGATGAGTTATTTGGTGGGTATTTATACTTTCATAAAGCACCAAGTGCACAAGAGTTTCATGAAGAAACGGTTCGTAAATTAGATAAGTTACATATGTACGATTGCTTAAGAGCAAACAAAAGTTTAGCAGCTTGGGGAATTGAAGGTCGTGTGCCATTCTTAGATAAAGAATTTATGGATGTTGCCATGCGCATCAACCCAAAAGATAAAATGATTAACGGAGAACGCATGGAAAAATGGGTGGTTCGTAAAGCATTTGAAGACATGATTCCAGAAAGCGTAGCATGGAGACAAAAAGAACAATTTTCTGATGGAGTAGGTTATAGTTGGATTGATACCTTAAAAGAACTTGTAGCAAGTGAAGTTACAGATGAGCAAATACAAAATGCGTCATTCCGTTTTCCAATTAACACACCTTTAAACAAAGAAGAGTATTATTACAGAAGTATTTTTGAAGGTCATTTTCCAAGTGATGCAGCAGCATTAAGTGTGCCTCAAGAAGCAAGTGTAGCTTGTAGTACTGCAACGGCTTTAGAGTGGGACGAAGCCTTTAAAAACATGAACGATCCTTCTGGTAGAGCAATTGCTAATGTGCATGATAAAGCGTATTAATAGGAGATAATAAAGGTCGGTTTTTACAAAAGCCGACCTTTTAATGACATAATAACATTGGGTAATCTCAATTTCATAACAGCTCTTTTAATAACTTAAAGAGCTGTTTTTTTGTTAACGAAGTTTATTTTATAATAACCTTTTGGCTGAATGTTCCATTTGTAGTTTTTACTTTAACGATATATACGCCTAATGAAACATTCTTTACAGGAATTGTAATTTCGGTTTCATTGTTATTTATGTCCCAAATATATATAGCTTGTCCCAAAATATTGAATAATGAAACAGACGTAATTGTAGTCTCAGGCTTAATATTTGTTAGAGTTATATTATCATTACCATTGTTAAAGAAAATAGTTAATGCGTCATTTATCTCAGCTTCATCAATACTTAGAGATTGAGCACTAAATCTTAATGAGAAACGGTTTTCAACTGTTCCTGCAGGAAGCATGATTTCTAACGGTGTTTCCTTTATATCGTGATATATTCCTGTTAAATCATCATAAATATAAATAGGTTGATTTTCATCAAAATATTCAGTATCATCTAATGTGAATTTTGCGATGCCTTCTTCTTCCGAAATCACTCCAATGGGATAAATGTTGTTTGTGTTGAAATAGCTATCTCCTTGAATTACAAGTTTAGAATCATCAATTGTAAAATACATATCGTTAGTGAAATCATCAAAAAGCAAAGCGTCATATCCAACATCGATTCCATTTGTGGCATGCTCGTTCATAAACCCTAACAATAGTTGTCTGTGAAAATTGTTGGAGGTGTTAAAACCTAATCTGATTTTAGCATAATTATCATCGGTGAATTCATCTTCTTGATTATTAACGATATCATTTTGTCTGAAAAGTGGACCAGATTGCGAATGATCTTCTTTAATAAAAGCTCTCTGGTTATTGTTGAAATTTATAGTGCCACCAGTTGTACTTCCGTTAATAAAAAATCCTTGACCAACAGGGATAAAGCGATTAGGGATTCTAGAACTTGTCCCTAAACCTCCAATGTCATTAGGTACAACAGGGCCTATACCTCCAATTAAATTTCGAGTTGAATATCCACCTTCATAATCTGATATATTATGGGATGAATTTGTTGGTGAATGTTCCCAGAAATAAAGTGTGCCATCTGTAGAGCTTAAATTGTCTGAAATAAAAGTGTTTGCATCTAATGCAGAAGCATAAGGGTTACCAGATAAGTTGAGATAGTTGGCCGCAATTGGGATATCAATAGAGCCGTTAAATGGTTTTCCAATAAACGTATAGTTTTGATCAGTACTAATAGTTCCGCTGCCTTTTAGTGTAAATCCATTGGCTGGCTTTAAATCTCCTGTTTCATAAATGCGTTCCCAATTAGCATAGTTATCGTTTAAGTTTTGGAATTTATAAATCCAACCACGTGCCAAACTGATTGGTGTGCCTGAAGCGCCATCGTAACCTCCTGTCCAATTAATAGCTTTTGGGTCAGTAGGATCTGTACCATCTCTTAAAACAGTTTCAACTGTGTAAGTGTTGTTGTTTGTAGTTGCATTTGAGGTTCCAACTGGTGAGGACCAATAATTATAGTTGTATAAATTTTTCGTTCCTTGTTGATCTCTTTCTAGTGATCCGCTACTTGTAGCATCAATATCACTTCCTAAAGTTTGTACAAGTTGTGATTTTCCAACCAAATCTATTTTTCCATTTAATTTTAAATAATGAGAAACTTCTATTTTAGAATCCATAGTAGCATCGAGTTGTCCGCTGTTAACAACTAAGCCTAATACCGTTTTATTTCCTCCAGTATCAATGTTATGGTTGGTTTCAACAATATTCCAATCTATAGGTGTATTATCTACTATTGATAAGCTATTAGGAAGCGTTTGCAGCATACCATTTGACCAGGTCGAATTATTTGACCAACTGTCATTTGAAGCGCTTTGGTATGGTAAAGGTGCTGTTTGAATCGCTAAAGTAGTTTTATTAGCATTTTTATAATTAATTCTCAAGTAGTTTTTATTGTCTGATTTCCCAATAAAAGAACCTCCTACAATAGAATTTAAATCGAAATAAGCATTCAGTTCGCTCCATGGAATATCTTGAACTTCATTTTTAGAAATTGATTGCGGTACTATTTTTCCGTTTGCCATATTGTCTGAAAATTTTTCAATTTCCTGATTCATAATATAACGTATTTGGCTTACCGTTAATGCACGGTTCCAAACAAGGACTTCATCTATGTCTCCAACAAAATAATCTGAAATAGAATTCTTATTATAATAAACTGCTCCTACAGAAAATTTATGGTTTGTTGCCACTGGGATTGGTAAAGAACTCACTGTTCTTTCAATTACCCCATCGATCAATAAAGTAGCAGTTCCTTCATTAAACGTCACAGTAATATGATGCCAATTACCATCATTTACAAGAGTACTAGAGGTCATTCTAATCACATTGTTCCAAGACACTTGTATTCTATTTGAAGAATTTAATTTTAAGTCATATGCTGTTCCTTTAGCGACAAAACTTCGATTACCAGATGTATTTCCATTACGAATCCATGAAGAAATAGTAAAAGAAGAATTTAAGTTAATTTTAGTATTACTTACTGAATAATCTCCACTAGCATTTTGGATTTGAAGCGAGTTTTCTATTAAACTGCTTTTAGCAAAGGTGAAATAATTTGTGTCATCGAAATCATACCAAGTTTGAAGATTTTGACCTGATACTTTTAAGGGAACTACATCTATGATATCTGTATTTGCAAAAGTATCAGTTGTAGAAACCACTAACATATATTCTTCGTCAGGGTTTAATGAAAAGCTACTAAATGCAGCAGAAGGGATAGATAAAAGTACATCACTAACATCTCCTCCTGTTTCTACTATTTTCCACTTTTTACTTGTGAGGCGTAAGTTGGTTTGGATTCCAGATCCGAGATCAATAACGCGATCCGCAGATGCTCCAGGATCATTTAAAACACCGTTGTTATTTCCCCAAATTAAAAAACTTTTATCGACTGAGAATACAGATGAATTTGCAGAATTAGTAGTTTCAATAGTTCCTAATCCAATGGTAACATCTGTGTTGTTATTAACACTCTTAGATTGTTTTTGATTTAGTAGAGAACTCGCAAGTGCATCATCTTTACCAATACCTGCGATATCAAAGTTATAATTTAAATTAGCAGCAGTATCCCAAATAATATGACTATTAGAATCTACATAGTTTTGACTAGTACCATTGACACCTAAAGTGATCCCATATTTTAAGGCTAAATAAGATTCTATTTTGGCGCGCTCTGAGTCACTTTGAAGTGATGAGTAGGTGATAATTTCAGCAATTCTTCCGTTAAAATTACCTGAGGTGTCAGATTTGTTTTTCCCTAACCAATATTGTCCACCAATAATGTTATTAAAACCAGTTCCTGTTGAAGAATTGTCTATTTGAAGCGCATTATAAAAAAGCTCCATGCCATTACCAAAACTATTGTTTCTAGCATTGATAATTCCAATATTAGAATATGTTTTAGAAGTGTTCACTTCAGAAACACTATAAGAACTGTCGTCACCTTGAGCGTAGGTTAAAATCTCGTTTGAAATTGCTCCAGTATAATCTCCAAATCCAATACCAGATATGTCATTAATACTTTCGGATGAAGTTTCTCCAGATAAAACAGTCATTCTAGGAGTGGTATTACTAGCAGAAGCATTTGGAATTACGACTACAAAAATATCTTGACTAAAAAATCCAGTTGAATATTTACCAAGCATTGATTTGTTTCCAGAAAAATCTAAAACAGGGTTGTAGTTGAGGTTGTCATTACTATTGTTTTTATAAATAGGGTTTTGTCCAATAGTGCTTGATGCATCTGATGCTTTACCTTGGTCTATCCATGAATTAATGGCAACTCCGTCAGTATTTGTTTGTGTGCCTGTGTCTGCACGTAACCATAACCTTAAATCTTGTCTTACTCCTCCAGGACCATAGTTAGAAAGCCCATAAATATCTTCTAAGCATAAAGTAAATGTTCCACTAAGGTAAGTGGCAGCTGTGTCAACAGATATGTAATAAGTAGCTCCAGGGATTAGGTTTAGAGCTCCAATTGTAACATCATCGTAATAACTAGCATAACTTTCACTTTGTACTTCTGTTACTCCATTTGCTTGCCAGAGTGCTAATTGTGTAGCGCGTTGTGTTCCTTTAGAGTTTTCTGTATCAACAGTGATATTGATTTCGCCAGTTGCAGGTGCGATAAATTTGAACCAACGATTGTTATAAGGACTGTTATTGCTCCAGCTGTCACCTTTGTTTCTGTCTGGTGTAGCATTTGTAGTTGTATAAATTGCATCAGGAGAACAACTGTTAATCATGTTTGTAACATCGATAGCACCTTCATAAAAGTCATAACCCACAGTATTTTCTATGCATAAAGTAAATGTACCTTGCTGATAGTTGAGTACATCAACAGAAATGTAATAAGTAGTCCCAGGTGTTAGGTTTACGGCTTCAACGGTAAGATGATCAGCAGCAGCAGTATAACGTTTGCTTTGTACTTCTGTCTCCCCACCTGATTGCCAGAGCGCTAATTGTGTGTATCGTTGTGTTCCTTTAGAGTCTCCTATATCAACAGTGATACTGATGTTACCTATTGCTGGTGCGGTAAATTTGAACCACCGGTTAGCTATAGGTCCGTTATTGCTCCAGTTGCTACCTTTAAATCTGTCTGGTGTAGCTCCTACAGTTGTATAGATAGCATCAGCTGAACAGCTGTTTATAATGTTGGTAACATCGATAGCTCCTTCGTAAAAGTCATAATCTACAGTATCTTCTAGACATAAAGTAAATGTCCCTATAAAGCTTGAAGCGTGAGTATCTACAGATATGTAATAAGTGTTCCCAGGTGTTAGGCCTACGGCTCCAATGGTTACGTCTTCGTCACCGAACGCATATCTTTCACTTTGTACTTCTATAAAACCACCTTCTTCCCAAATCGCTATTTGCGTTAGTTGCTGGGTTCCTTTAGAGTCACCTCTGTCAACGGTGATATTTATTTCGCTAGTTGCAGGTGCGGTAAATTTGAACCAACGGTTATATTTAGGTCCGTTATTGCTCCAGTTGTCACCTTTGTTTCTGTCAGGTGTAGCCCCTACAGTTGTATAGATGGCATCAGCAGAACAGCCGTTTATAATGTTAGTAACATCGATAGCTCCTTCGTAAAAGTCATAGTCCACAGCATCTTCTAGACATAATGTAAATGTACCTCTGTAGTATGAGGCGTGAGTATCTACAGATATGTAATAAGTGTCTCCAGGTATTAGGTTTACGCCGCCAATGGTAACGTCTTCGTCACCGAAAGCATATCTTTCACTTTGTACTTCTGTAAAGCCATCTGCTTGCCAGAGTGCTAATTGTGTGTATTGTTGTGTTCCTTTAGAGTCTCCTCTGTCAACAGTGATATTGATTTCACCAGTTGCAGGTGCGGTAAATTTGAACCAACGGTTATATTTAGGTCCGTTATTGCTCCAATTACTACCTTCATACTTGTCTGGTGTAGCTCCTACAGTTGTATAGATTGCATCAGCCGAACAGCCATTTATAATGTTGGTAACATCGATAGCTCCTTCGTAAAAGTCATAGTCCACAGTATCTTCAATGCATAAAGTAAATGTGCCTCTGTAGTTTGAGTTGTAAGTATCTACAGATATGTAATAAGTGTTCCCCGGTGTTAGGTTTGGGGCACCTAAGATTACGTCATCGTCATTGAATACATAGCTTTCACTGTGCACTTCTGTAGTGCCATTTGCTTCCCAAAGGGCTAACTGTGTATATAGTTGTGTTCCTTTAGAGTTGCCTCTATCAACAGTGATATTGATTTCACCAGTTGCAGGTGCGGTAAATTTGAACCAACGGTTATATTTAGGTCCGTTATTGTTCCAATTACTACCTTCGTGCTTGTCTGGTGTAGCTCCTATAGTTGTATAGATTGCGTCAGCGGAGCAACTGTTAATGATGCTAGTAACATCGATAGCTCCTTCATAAAAATCATAGTCTACGGTATCCTGTAGGCATAAAGTAAATGTGCCATTGTAGGCTGAGCTGTAACTATCCACAGATATGTAATAAGTGGTTCCAGGTGTTAGGTTTACGCCTCCAATGGTTACGTCTTCATCATTAAATACATATCTTTCACTTTGTATTTCTGTAATGCCATCTGCTTGCCAGAGG
>NZ_ATMR01000204.1 GCF_000427335.1 Winogradskyella psychrotolerans RS-3
TGTGGATTGGCAATTTTCACTCCATTACTACCTTTCTGGGGCTATTGTCTGCCGGTATAGCCATTGCCTTAAAAGATATTTTTGTAAACATTGCTGGCTGGGCATTTATTTACCTGCGCAAGCCCTTTGATGTTGGAGACAGAATCCAGATTGGTGAGGTGCAGGGAGATGTCATTGACCTTCGGCTTTTTCAGTTTTCATTGTTGGAAATTGGGAACTGGGTAGATGCCGATCAGAGTACAGGCCGTGTCATTCATGTGCCAAATGGGAAGGTCTTTATGGATGCTCAGGCAAATTATTCTACAGGCTTTAATTATATCTGGAATGAGCAAAGGATTTATATTACGCTAAGAAGTGATTTTAAAAAAGCCAAGGACATTTTACTTGATATACTGAACGAACACCTTCATGAAGACCTGAAAAAGGCTGAAAAGGTCTTCAAAAAAGCCAAACAAGAGCATTTAATTGTCTACAAGCAATTTACCCCGATGATTTTTACGAAGATCACCGAGAGAGGGGTGCAACTTTCCATGCGTTACCTATGTGATCCAAAGAAGCGAAGGATGTTTGAGCATGCCATTACAGAAAGCATC
>NZ_ATMR01000205.1 GCF_000427335.1 Winogradskyella psychrotolerans RS-3
ATTACACTTGTTACTATAGTAAAAGAAATAATACAGATGTTTTCATGTGCCTAAGATAACAATTTGGGAGGTATCTTTTAAAAATTATTACTTGAAAGGTGAAGGTTTTCATTTGGAAGAAGGTTGATTTTGAACTTCCCTTTTCTTTGGATTAAGCTTTCATTTCTAATAATCAGCTTGTTTTGAAAAAAATTTTAGCTTAATAATATTTCGTTTCCAGGGGTATTTTCATTTTGAGGAAATTGAAATCTTGCAATTATTTAATTACAATTCTTGCCTTTCCCAAAGTAAAACCATAGTTTCCCTATCAATTTGCAAGACTATTACGTTTTTCGTGATTTTTGATCAAGCTTATTCCTGCCTCAAAGTAGGATTTATAATCATCTGAAAATTTTGAATTAACTATTTGCACGACTACTTTTATATTTTTATCACCCTTTATGTGAATCATTTATTATATGTTAGATGATCCTTTAGATGTTGATTGCCGAAAATACATTTTCACTACCTTTGATAAATTTAAAATGTTTACAACACTTAATTGCCTCAAAATTATAGTATCGTTGAGGATTATAATTTTTGAAATTTCCCTATAAATTAAGTGGCCTGTAAGGCGAAGATATGACCAACAAATTTAAATTTTAATGCTCTCATCAGGTCCGATAACCATATCGATTGTAATCATTCTGGTAATTGTGCTGTACAAGGACCTCTTAAGGCCTTCGTTTGCCTTTTTGGGAGCGGTCTTTATACTGTTGGTTTTGCAGATTATCACCCCTGAGGAATTTTTTAATGGGACTGGCCAATAAACAGATCATTGTTATTTTTCTGTTAATAGGTTTGACTTCAGGTATTCAACAAAATATAGGAACTGGATTTTTCTTCAAAATCTTCAGTCAAAAACTAAAGCCAGGCACA
>NZ_ATMR01000206.1 GCF_000427335.1 Winogradskyella psychrotolerans RS-3
AGATTCCTGCCTACGCAGGAATGACAGGGTGTTGGTGTTTGTTGTGGGTTAGCTTGGTGGCATTGGTGTAAAGCCTGATTCTATATAGTCGGCATCAAAAATGTTGCTTGCTGTTATGGATAATTCTACTTGTTTTAATTGTAGCATTATTGAAGCATCCCAAACGGTTTAGGTTTGTCCTATGCTGCGTGCGGGATATTATACCTTCAAGGTCAAAAAAGACCTTTAAGGATCGTTGAGATGAGCATTTAGTTTCAATTTACGAGATTCCTTTTTTCAAAGGAATTTGTAGCGCATACCAAATAATATGTTGCTTGGTGGCATTGGTGTAAAACCTGATTCAATATAATCGGCATCAAAAATGTTGCTTGCTGTGACTGATAGTTCTACTTGTTTTAATTGTAGCATTATTGACGCATCCCAAACGTTGTAGGTTTGTCCTGTGGTACGTTCAGCATACTTGTAGACGATACTTTGACTGACGTTTTTAAATAATTGTGTGCTTAATCTCGTGGTATAATGGTGTTTTAAGGTGTTTAAGGCATAACGGGATAATTCTTCGTTTTGCTCTAAAATATCATCTTCTAAATAGGCGTAACCAAAAGCTAAGGTTTGGTTGAAGTTATTCATTTCAAAATTATAAGCCACATCCACTTCTAGACCTTTGGTGTTGACTTCTGCAATGTTGGTTGCTGTAAAGATTTCTTCAACAGTGTTTGGTCTTACAAAATCAATCAGGTTTTTGGCATCGCGATTAAAAACAGATAGACTTGCTCTAATCCTTGATGAATGATATTTAATACCAATTTCTTGCGCGAAGGCTTCTTCTGGTTCTAAATTTTCATTACCGTTTGTTCTTGGATCCGTGTAATACAAATCGGTATAAGTGGGAATGCGATAGGTAAAGCCGATGTTTCCGTAGGCTTTAAGGTTGTTGGTAATATCGAACCCTACATCTAATCCGGGGAATCCATTAAATTTAAAATCCGAAAAATAGGTGACGGCAACACCAGGAGTAATATCTAAACGGTTGTCTATAAACTGGAATCGATGCTCTAAAAATAAGGTGGTCATAAAACGGTTACGATTCCCTAAGTTGTTACTTTTTAAATAGGTTTTAGAGAGGTCTATCCCAAAGCCCGTAACTCCTAATTTTGAGGTGTATGACGCATTGGCTTCTGCTCCGATTTTATTAGACAGATGGAAGTTTCTGAAGAATGCAGGTTCAAAACGTTTTAGAAGAAATAGATCTTGGTTACGTTTCCAGTAGATACGTGGTTGAATTTTGAATTTTTCAGATTGAAATTTCGTGGTGAATGCGATTAGACTGTTTTGCGTTTCTTCATATTCGCTGAACGTAGGATTGGTGGTGTAAAAATTTTCGGCACCAAACTTACGTTCAGAAAATGTGGCAATCATTTCAATAGCTTGGGCATTTTTATTGAATACGCTTTTTAGAAAGTAATTAGAATTATCATAATCGGAATTGTTTCGGTAGCCATCAGAGGTCATTTTCCCCACATGGAGAATGTGTGTTGAGTTTTCTAATTCATTCCCAACAGTTACTGAACCATTAAGTTGACCGAAGGAACCCGTCTCAAGATTTGCAGACACGGAATTGTCTAAACTCGATTTTGTGACAATATTAATAGCTCCTGTAAAGGCATTTTGTCCAAATACACGGGCTGCAGGTCCTTTTATCACTTCGATACGTTGAATGACTTCAAGGGGAAGCGCAGCATTTAAAGTATGATGTCCTGTTTGCGCATCGTCCATTTTGATACCATCTATTAATAAGAGGGTTTGATCGAAACCACCACCTCTGATGAATAAATCGGCTTGACTTCCTCCTGTGCCACGACGTCTAATATCGACACCTGCGATTTGTTGTAATACATCTGAAATGGTCACCGCCGCGCTACTTTTAATATCTGCTGCGGTGATTATGTTTATGGTTCTCGAATTTTCTCTGAAGGGTAAATCGATTCGCGTTGAAGTAATGATGACCTCTTTTAAAGAATCTGTTTTTATAATGGGTTGTGTGTCTTGCGCGTTAAGTTGGCAAGTGGCCATTAAAATGAATGTAAAAAGTGAGACTATGATTTTCATCTATTTATGTTTTGTAATACTTTGTTTTTGTGTGGTTTAATTTTAACGCTGCAAAAGTCGTAACTTTCCGGACGATTAAAGTAGTCCAGTTTTAAAACAATGAATAGTCCGGTTAGTCAAATTCTAAAACAGCTTATCACTTTTGATAAAACTATTGTGCAACCTGTGTATGTTCAAGTGGCTCAACAAATCGTAAATGCCATACAACGTGGCTATTTGGAAAAAGGGAGTAAATTGCCTGGAACTCGCGTTTTTAGTCAGTTGTTAAACATTCATCGGAATACGGCTGTTGCTATTTACGAAGAGTTGGCCTCGCAAGGTTGGGTAGATATTGTAGCCAATAGAGGGACTTTTGTTTTGGTACCTGAAGAATCTACGGCAAAAATTAAAGCCACAACGCAGCACTTACAACAAGCGTACGTGTATCCAAAAGTCGCGGGTTTTCCGTTTCAAAAATCGTTTCACTTGGCTTCCACAGCACAAGAAACGACAGCCAAATATTCTATTAACGATGGTAAGCCCGATTTGCGTTTGCATCCTGTGCACCAATTTTCGAGATGGTATAGTGCTGCTATGAAACGGAAACCGCTAATTAATAAATGGAATAGCACAACCGCTTTAAGACCTTCGGTTTTTAGTATACAACTCTGTAATTATTTGAATGCCACACGAGGATTTCATATTAATCCTCATCATATAATTAATACACGTAGCACGGAAATGAGCCTTTATATGGTGTCGCAACTGCTCATAAAACAAGATGATTTGGTGTTGGTTGGGCAGTTAAGTAATTATGCTGCTAATATGATTTTTCAAGAAGCTGGTGCCATTATGCGGACCATTCCAGTAGATGATGAAGGTTTGGATGTGGATTATATAAAAACTCATTTTGTAAAGAAAAGCATTCGCTGTGTGTATATCTGTGCGCATAGGGATTATCCGACTACGGTAACCTTGAGTGCTAAACGTCGTTTGCAATTATTGCAACTCGCAAAAACGTATGGGTTTGCTATTATCGAAGACGATTACGATTACGATTTTCAATTTGAAGGTTCTGCCATGTTACCTATGGCAAGTGCAGATGCAGATGGGATGGTGATTTATCTCGGTAAATTAGGGCAATCGTTATTTCCTAGCTTTCATACTGGGTTTGTGGTCGCACCCGAAAACTTTATTTCTGAAGCCAAAAACTATTTGCAATTATTAGATAAACAAGGAGATTTAATACAAGAGCAAATGTTATCTGAGCTTATTTCTGAAGGTGAAATCTATCGCCTTAAGAAGAAAAATATTATCACTTACAAACAGCGACGTGATTGTTTATGTCAATATTTAAACTATTATTTTGAAGGTGCTATTACTTGGGATATACCCTTAGGTGGTTTGGCGCTATGGTTGCAATTTGTGAATACCATTTCCTTGGTGAAACTGGCTGAAGAAGCTGAAAAACTAGATTTGTTCTTACCAAAAACGATTTTATATCAAGATAAAACGACTTGTGCCATTCGTTTTGGTTTTGGACATTTAAATGAAGATGAATTAGAAATCGTGATTAAAAAACTGAAACGTGCTTATGATAACGTCCTTAATTCTTAATGGGAAATTCCGTCTTACAATCCTCACATTTGTATTGGTAGCGCGCGCTAAAAGGTAGTGTTCCGGTAATAAAAGCAATAAGAAAAGAGACTAAGGATTTAAAATTGGTAATGGTAGAATACAGCTCAATACGATGTTTTCCGCAGTTAGGACAGACA
Organism: Winogradskyella psychrotolerans RS-3; assembly: GCF_000427335.1. GTDB lineage: Bacteria > Bacteroidota > Bacteroidia > Flavobacteriales > Flavobacteriaceae > Winogradskyella > Winogradskyella psychrotolerans. The sequence continues at coordinate 3,864 of NZ_ATMR01000206.1, forward strand.
ATAGCTTCACCATCATCATTTAGAGAATAGGCTTTAATGGAATTTAAAATATCTTTTGCTTTGGCTTCGTCCGCAGCTAATACGTTTAATTTTATACCGCCAATAGCATTACTTACTAAGGGATCTGTATCAATAGTGATATTGTCTTTTAGGAATACTTTAATGCCATCAGACTCTAGTCTGCCTTTAATGATTTCGGCTTCTGTTGAATATTGAAATTTGGCTATGGTAACGAAGGTGTCTTGCATGAGGTAAAGGTACTATATTCTTGTGGAGACCTGTCAGGTTTTTAAAACCTGACAGGTCTGAATACTATAATTTTTTTCGTTCTTTAATATTTAATTATCGTTTATCAATAATTTTTATATATTTGTTATTGTAAAACGATAATTTATATGAAGAACTTGACTATCTTAAAAGGTTTAGCCGATTACATTTGGATACTTACTTGTATTCCTATATTGATTTTTCTACCAATAGGTTATATATATGGTTTCTTTGATTCAGATGCATATAATATTTTGTTTGAGGCAGGTGAGTCGAATGTAAATTATTCGAATCCATTCGTTCACTTTATATTACTTCTGTTTATGGTACTCACTTTTGTAAGTATTTATTGTTTTTACTTGTTTAGAAAAACTTTAGATTTTTTCCTAAAGGCTGAACCATTTCATGAAGAAGTGATAGTGAATTTTTATAAAATTGGTCGCTTTTTGGTGATCATAGGCATATTAGGTTCTGTGTTTCTGTTTTTAGTTAGAATGATAGTAAAAAATCAACTCAAATTAAATTTAGGTCTAAGTCCATATATAATAATACTATGTCTCGGCTTATTTTTTATGGTATTAAGCGAGGTATTTAAGGTGGCGAAAAAGGCTAAGGAAGAAAACAATTTAACGATATAATTATGACTAAAAACACACTTTTAAATACCGCTGTTTGGGTAACGAGGCTATTAAAAATCATATTAGTAATTGCTGCAATAGGTGTTACATGCTTATTTGTATATGCTCAAATTGATAAAGACACTTTTGCAGAAGAAGAGATTGTGTTAAAGGCTAATCCAGGTTATCTTGGTGTTTCGACGATAGTTTCAGATGTTTGGAAGGATGATACTGAGGATGCCAAATATGATTCAAAACCTTATACTTTTGGAAAACTAAAAACAGTATCCTTGTATATCAATTATTTCAAAATCATTAGTGTTGCCATGTTACTATTTCTAATACTTAGGGCTTTCGAAACCATTATGTTATCTGTGAAAACATTGCATACGTTTAGTAGTCGTAATGCAAAACTGTTTAGAAAGATTGGGGTCTATATTATTGTGGTTACAATTCTGATAAGTTATACTGTACTTCGATTTGAAAGTGGAAGTCAAACTATTTCACATCTATCATTAACTCCAGTAATTTATATGCTTTTGGCCTTTGTAATGGCAGAGATTTTTAAAGAAGGTGAAAATTTGAGAGCAGAAAACGATCTAACTATATAAGCATGTCCATAATAGTTAACCTAGACATCATACTAGCCAAACGTGGCATGAAGAGCAACGAACTTGCTGAAATTGTTGGGATCACAACTGCGAACCTGTCCATTTTAAAAACGGGAAAAGCAAAAGCCATTCGATTTTCAACTTTGGAAGCCATTTGTAAAGCTTTGGACTGTCAGCCTAGTGATATATTAGAATACGTAGAAGATTAAAAGGTTTTAAAAATTAGTACCTTGGGAGTCTAAAAATTGAATAGATGCGAAGCCTAATTTTATTACTGTCATTTTTATGTTTAGTGAATTGCAAGGAAGACAAAACTTCTGAAACGGAATTAACAACTACAGGAAGTTCAAACTACACCATTTCATTTGAAAATGCAGCGCATCATGAAGCTGAAATCACGGCCACTTTTAAAGGTTTAAAATCTGGTGAAGCCGCATTTAGAATGTCTAGAAGCTCACCAGGGCGTTATGCTATTCACGAATTTGCTAAGAATGTTTATAATGTAAAGGTTACAGATGGGAAGGGTAATGTTTTAGAAACAACACGTCCCGATCCGTATTCTTGGATCGTGAACAATCACGATGGCACTATAATAGTCAATTACACCTTATACGCCAATCATGGAGATGGGACCTACGCACAAGTCGATGAAACGCACGCGCATCTTAATATGCCAGCGACCTTTATGTATGCTCCGAGTTTGGAGAATGATACCTTCAACATCGAATTTAAACCTCGCAAAGACTTAAATTGGAAAATTGCAACGCAGTTAAAGCTCGTAGAAGGGAACACTTATTCCGCTGATGACTTACAGTATTTTATGGATAGTCCGACTGAAATTAGTGACCATATGTTACGTTCGTTTGAGGTAGATGGTCAAAAGATCAATTTTGCATTACACCATAATGGAACGGCAGCAGAATTTGATGCCTATTTTGAAAAGGTTAAAAAACAATCTTACAACAAAAGGCCGTTTTTGGGGAATTACCAACTTACGATTACGGTGAATACACATTTTTAGGCTGTTACATTCCTAATGCCACAGGTGATGGTATGGAACATCGAAACTCTACCATTGTCACCAGCACGCGAAGTTTAGCCGATGGAGCCGATCGTAATATTGGAACGGTGTCTCATGAGTTTTTTCATTGCTGGAATGTAGAACGTATACGACCACAAAGTTTAGAACCTTTTAATTTTGAAGACGCTAACATGAGTGGAGAGCTTTGGTTTGCTGAAGGCTTTACTAGTTATTATGACGATTTAACCTTAACCAGAGCCGGACTTATTACACAAGAAGATTATATAAAAGGGCTTACAGGAACTTTTAATTACGTGTGGAATTCGCCAGGACGTCAGTTTTTTAATCCTATTGAGATGAGCTATCAAGCGCCATTTGTAGATGCAGCACGATCGGTAGATGATATCAATCGAGACAATACTTTTATTTCCTATTATTCGTATGGCAGTATGTTGGGTTTGGCTTTAGATTTATCGCTTAGAATGCAAAACTTGAATCTAGACGATTACATGACATTGGTTTGGAATACCTACGGAAAAACGGAAACCTATTATACTATTGCTGATTTACAGGAAACGTTAAAGGCTTATGCTGGTGCTGAATTTAGTGATGCTTTTTTCAACAATTATATCTACAAAAGCGGTATGCCAGATTTTGAAACCTTGTTTAAAACGGTTGGTGTGCAATTAAAACAAAACACGGAGCAGTCTGCTTTTGGATTGCGTTTAAAAAACCAAGTGATTACAAGTAATACAATGGTCGGTTCTGGAGCTTATAAAGTAGGTCTCGAAAAAGGAGATAAATTACTTAAAATTGATGGTGTTGAACTCAATGAAACTTCAGACTTAAATAAAATTTTAGGTACAGTAAAACCGAATCAAACCGTTGATGTGGTTTATGAGCGCTTCGGAAAGCAACGCACTGTAAAATTAACTTTAGATGCCGATACGTCTTATGCTATTTCAAGTTTAGATGATTTATCTGAAGTCGCTAAAGCAAATCGTGATGCTTGGTTGGGAAGTAAGTAGGGTTTGACAACTTTAGGTGTTTTAACAGTTTCTAATAGCCTAAGGGTTCTTGTTTTGTATGACGAACACGAAGTATTCTAATTTCCGATTTGGTTATTTGATAGGCTATACGGTAACTATAAATTTCAAAAGCTCTAAAGGTTTCATCGTTATTTTTGCGATACTTGTCTAATGGATGAATTTCAGGATTGTATTTTAAGTTGTTCGTTGCAGAAAAGATTTCATTTCTTACGTTTTCAGCAGATTGCAAGGAGTCTTTTTTTATATAATCGAAAGCTTCTTTTAATTGCAATAATGCTAATTTCCGCCAAACAATTTTTACCATTGATCAGCTATTTTCTTAGCCTCGTTTTGGGTATAAAATTCACCTTTTTCGATATCTTCAATTGCCTCTTCAATCTCTTTGTTATAGTCCTCTAGAGTGATTCTTTCAGAATTTTGTAATCCGTTTTTTAGGACGTATTCTAATTTATCTAAAAGTGTTTCATTGACTTCAGATAGCTGTTGTATAAACTTGTATTTTCTTGCTTCTAAATCCATCGTTTTTAATTCTCGTATGTTATAAAGATACAATTTCTCGTTCATATGTTTTGTTTTTTGAATTTTTGTCACCTGAGAGGCTATAATTTTTAACGTCGTCGATTAGCCAATAAAGGGGGTGGTTCTCCATTAAAAGGATTAAAACGGCTAATGGTTTTAGCTTCTAATCCTGCAGCGCTCATAACAGCTCTATCTCCATAGCGTTCGCGCATTTTGTCCATAGCATTGGTTAGGTTGAGGTGCATTTCGTTATCTTCAAACAAGTTTACTTGGTGGCCACCTTCTACCAAATGACTAAATTTTACACCAATTAATCGCACTAAAAGTCTGCGATGGTATAGTTTTTTAAACAAATCTAATACCACAGGAATAAGCATATGATCCATGGCGCTATAGGGAATGCGTTGCTGTTGTGTATAGGTCTGAAAATCGGAATACCGAATCTTAAACGTGACGCAAGCCGTTAATTTATGACCACGACGTAATTGATACGCCAAATTCTCTGCCATGGCAACGACCATGCCTTTAAGTTTGGTAACATCTGTAGTATCTTGATTAAACGTACGCTCTGTAGAAATAGATTTACGCTCGTGGTACTGTACCACAGGAGAGTTGTCTATGCCATTGGCTTTTTTCCAAATAACAAGACCGTTTTTGCCCAATACTTTATGCATGAGTTCCATGGGCATTTCTTGTATGGTATGAATGCGTTTTACACCCAAATCGCACAAGGCTTTGTAAGTGACATTACCAACCATAGGTATCTTTTTAACCGAAAGTGGAGCTAAAAATGGTTTTTCGTTACCAGAAAGAATACGAATCTCGTTGTTGGGTTTGGCTTCACCAGTCGCAATTTTAGACACTGTTTTGTTAAGCGATAAGCCAAAGGAAATCGGTAAGCCAGTTTCTTTGATGATTTTCTGACGTAATTCTGAAGCCAGTTTGTGGCAACCGAAAAATTTATCCATTCCGGTGAGATCGATGTAAAATTCGTCTATAGATGTTTTTTCATAAAGCGGAACGCTCTCTTTGATCACATCAGTAACAGCGTTTGAAAACTTGGTGTAAATACCAGAGTTTCCTCTGAGTACAATAGCTTCAGGGCAGAGTTGTTTTGCCATACGCATTGGCATCGCAGAATGAATGCCGAATTTTCGAGCTTCGTAACTGCAAGACGCCACCACACCTCTGTCGCTTGTGCCACCAATAAGAATTGGTTTTCCGTTAAGGCTACTATCGGTGTGTCTTTCGCAAGACACAAAAAATGTATCTAAATCCATGTGTACGATGTTGCGGTTGTTGATCATTTTTTAATTTGGGTTTTCTTTCCTGCGAGGTTTTAAAAACCTTGTAGGTATTTAATAGGTAATTTTATATGTGCAAGTTCAAAAAAGACTTTACAGGATTATTTGTCTGTAAAATAAACACCCCTAATGAGCTTCGCTCGGTATCTTCAACAAAAGCATTCGCTTTTTATTTCGATAATCCTCAAGGGGACAATCTCACTGTTGCGAATAAAAAAATCTAAAAGAATTTTTTATTAATTGTCCCCTTGAGGATTATTGAGATGAAAGTATTCTTTCATTGAAAATACCGAGCGTAGATTATTAGGGGTGTAAAATCATAGTGTCAATAAGGTTTTAAAAGCCTTGTAGGATATAGAAAATTTTAAATTTACCCTAGCTCATAAATCACCCGAAGTGACGACTTCAATCAAAAAATATTTTGATTTTGATAGTTTCGCAAATTCACTCGAAGTGACGCCATGTTATTTTTTAAACTGTTAATTATACCTACAAGGTTTTTGAAACCTTGCAGGATATAGAAAATTTTAAATTTACTCTAGCTCATAAATCACTCGAAGTGACGAGTAGGTTTTGGTTTTATCCTTGTACCATTTTGAGATCTTGAAAGCTTTTCTTATTCTGAAATGTAGGATTTAAAGAATTTACCGAATAACGCGGATCTTCAATAATTGCCAAGCGTTCCATTTTTGAAACTTCAATAGTGACACAATCAAATTCTACCATAACTTTTCCTGTAATGCTATAAATTCCTTTACCTCTAAATGGATATTTTGCTGCAATAGGAGGGAAGTGAACCGTATCTAAAAAATCACCATCACGATCTAAAAACGTTCCGAAATGCATCATTTTACCATTCGATGTTTTGGTGTTTTTTGTGGTAATCAAGTAACCTTCAATGATAATAAGTTTGTTTTCTAGTTGTGTTAAGTGTTTAGCACGTAAATTACTAATCGAATGTTTTTCTAATAAATAAAATGGATTACAAAGGCTAAATCCTAATAATTCAATTGAATCGAAAGCATTTTCGAGCTCTGTACTCGGTAGTTCTGGTGTGTTATAATTCACACGTTCGGTTTTAAACAGTGTAACGATGTCTTCTTTGATGACGGTTTTACTGATTTTTAAATGGGCTTCCCAAAGCAATTCACGTTTGTTAATTCCTGTAAACCGAAAGGCATTTATTTTTATTAAAATAGAGATCTGTTCAATAGAAATTGGGACGCGTTCTATAAAATCGTCGAGTGATTCAAATTTGCCATGTTCTTGTCGTTCATTAAGAATGCGATTTATGGTTTTAGCTTCTAAGGATTGTAAAAACATAAAGCCTAAATAGATCGTTTTCTCTTTTATAACGGCTTGGGTAAACGACTGATTAATACATGGAGCTTCAATAATACCATTGTGCATTCTAGCTTCATGGACATATAATTCTGTGTTGTAAAATCCACCAAAATTATTAATGGTCGCTGTCATATATTCCAACGGATAATAGGCTTTTAAAAATAGACTTTGATAACTTTCTACCGCATAAGATGCAGAATGGCCTTTGGCAAATGCGTAACCAGCAAAGCTTTCAACTTGTCGCCAAACATCTGCTACTAAATCTTCGGGTTTGCCATCTTTTATACAGTTATCGAAGAATTTTTGTTTCACTTTGTCAAACTCGTCTCGCGATCTAAATTTTCCAGACATGCCACGGCGCAGCATATCCGATTCGCCCAAATCTAAACCTCCAAAAAGGTGAGCGACTTTAATCACATCTTCTTGATACACCATAATACCATAAGTTTCGGGCATAATTTTTTGTAAAACAGGGTGTGCTTCTTTTCGTCTTTCGGGATAACGATACCGTAAAATATATTCGCGCATCATGCCACTTTTGGCAACACCAGGTCTAATGATAGAACTGGCAGCGACTAAGCCTAGATAATTATCGACTTGTAGTTTTTTTAAAAGCATGCGCATGGCTGGAGATTCTACATAAAAACAACCGATAGCTTTTGCGTTGCGTAGTAAATCTTTTATACGTTCGTCTTTTTTAAACCCTTTTATATCGTGTATGTCAATTGGTGGTTGTTCTTTATAATTGGCATCAATAATCTCTACCGCTTCCTTTATTTTGCCTAAGCCACGCTGGCTGAGAATATCAAATTTGTACAGACCAATATCTTCAGCAACCACCATATCAAACTGTGTAGTTGCAAAACCTTTTGGTGGCATAAATGTGGCACAATACGAATGTATGGGTTGCTCTGAAATCAGAATACCACCAGCATGAATGCCTAAATAATTAGGAAATCCTTCAATATACTTACTGTATTTAATGACGAGTTGTGATATTTGATCGAGCTGATTAAGGTTATATTTTCCTCGGGTTAGTTTATCCATTTCGGACTTAGGTAGGCCAAATACTTTTCCTAATTCGCGAATAGACGCTCTAAATTTAAAGGTGTTGTAAACCGCAATAAGTGCTGTGTGTTTAAAGGTGTTGAAAATATAATTGGTAATATCATCTCTGTCTTTCCATGAAAAATCGAGGTCGAAATCTGGCGGATTCTGACGAAAGAGGTTAATGAAACGTTCAAAATACAAATCGAGTTCAATGGGGTCTACATCAGTAATTCGTAATAAATACGCAATAATACTATTGGCACCACTACCACGACCAACGTAGTAATAGTTTTTGCTACGAGCGTATTCTAAGATTTTCCAGTTGATGAGAAAATAGGAGACGAAGCCTTTTTTTTTAATGATATGAAGCTCTTTTTCAATACGCTCATAAACTTTCTGTTCAACCTCAGAGCCGTACCGATAGTGAATTCCATCGTATGTTAATTGTTTCAGTAACTGATAATCTGAAGTTTCATTTTCAGTTAGACATTTTTGGTTTTTAGGTTCTGTATTTTCAAAATCAAAAGTAGTGGTGCAGGTTTCTAAAAGTTGTTCTGTATTACTGATGAGTTTTGGAAATTCCGAATAGGTCTCACAGAGGTCGTTATACGGTAGCATCATATCGTTTTCATGACCTTCTTCCGATTGTGGAAGTTTACTTAATAAGGTATTATTATCAATAGCACGTAATAAACGATGGGTGTTGAATCCTTTTTTATTCTGAAAAGACACCGTTTTTAAAACCACGAGTTTATGTTTGAATTCATTCCATTTTGAGAATTTTAAGGTATTGAGATCTTTAGGGGTGATGCCTAAAAACTCATTAGGTTTTAACTCGAAATGCTTGTCATTTTGATAAGGATAAATTACAAAGCAATCGTCTAAATCTTGATCTGGTCGTTCTGGGATTTGTAAATCGTGATTGTGAAGAAATTTAGAGAGGTAGGCATTAATGTTTTGAAACCCTTGATTGTTTTTGGCGATAAGAATGAATTGCTGTTGTACGCCATTTCTAAAATCGACACCAAGCACGGGTTTTATCTTGTATTTTTTTGACAAACGCATTACATCTAAACACGCAGATGTACTGTTAATATCGGTTAGCGCAAGGGTTTGAACGCCGTTTTCTGATGCAATAGCAAGGAGTTGCTCTGGTTTTATGGTACCATAACGAAGGCTGTAATAGGTGTGACAATTTAAATACATAATTAAAAATCTAGATTGTAAATTTAGCTACTGTGTGTAGTTTTTATTGCTTATATTTGTAGTAATATTTGAAAAAGTGAAAAGTGAAAAGTGAAAAGTTAAAAGTTAAGAGTGAAGAGTGAAGAGTGAAGAGTGAAGAGTGAAGAGTGAAGAGTGAAGAGAATAATAGTTATAAGTTGTACGGACTTATAGTGCTAACATGATACTTTTTTTAATGAATGATTAATATAATAAAATTACAGATGAAACCGATTCAGGCTAATATAAAACATTTACGGACTCTAAAAAAGCTCTCTCAAGAGCGCTTTGCTGATGAATTGAACTGGAGTCGCTCAATGGTGGGTTCTTATGAAGAAGGGCGTTCAGAGCCGCCAATAGACCGCTTAATAGACTTGTCTAACTTCTTTGATATTCCTATTGATATTTTAGTTAAAAATGATTTGCGTAAAGCAAAAAATACCTCCTTTATTGAGGTAGGGAATAAGCGTGTGTTATTTCCTGTAACTGTTAATGAAGACAACGAAGATTTAATTGAAATTATCCCAGCAAAAGCATCTGCTGGTTATTTGTCTGGTTATGATGATCCGGAATATATAGAACAGCTTCAAAAGATTAAATTACCATTTTTACCAACAGGCACACACAGAGCATTTCCTATTAAAGGAGATTCTATGTTACCCGTAAAAGATGGTGCGTTTATAGTCGCAAAATTTGTTGACGATATTAGAGATGTTAAAAACGGACGTACGTATATTATACTAACTAAGGATGATGGTTTGGTGTACAAGCGGATTTATATTCCTGAAGGAGACATTTCAAATTTGTTGTTAAGCTCAGATAATAAAACGTATCAACCCTATTTAATTCCTCGCGAAAACATTTTAGAGATTTGGGAGTTTACTTGTTGTATTAACACTCAAGAATACGATGAAAAAGAATTAAAATTGAGTAGTATTATGATGTTATTTCAAGAACTAAAAGTTGAATTAGAGGCGGTAAAACGAATGTAATATTTCATTATTAAATATAAAAAAAGCGCGAAATGAAATATTTCGCGCTTTTTATTTTATAGTAAGAGATGTGTTAGTCTGCTAAAATAATTAGCTTATTATCTTTTAATTCTAATGTGCCAGAATTAATAGCTAACCAAAATCCTTTGTCAGATTTTGTAAATTTTGCTTCAACCTCTTTTTCTAATTGAATGTTAGTTCCATCAACTTTTACATGTCCTTCTTTAAGAATAGAGACAATAGGAGTGTGATTGTTTAACATTTGAAATTCACCATTTACTCCAGGAACAGTTACTGAAGTAACTTCTCCGCTAAATAATGTGGCTTCTGGTGATACAATTTCTAAGTACATATTTTATAGTTGTTTGTTATTAGTTGATGGTTGTTGGAAAACTAGCAACCAACAACTATAAACTATTAACCAATTATGCTTCAGCTAACATTTTCTCTCCTGCTTCAATAGCTTCTTCAATAGAACCTTTAAGGTTAAATGCTGCTTCTGGTAAGTGATCTAACTCACCATCCATAATCTGATTAAAACCTTTAATTGTTTCTTTAATATCTACTAAAACACCTTTAAGTCCTGTAAACTGTTCTGCTACGTGGAATGGTTGAGATAAGAAACGTTGTACACGTCTTGCTCTACCTACTGCCATTTTATCTTCTTCAGATAATTCCTCCATACCAAGAATAGCAATAATATCTTGTAATTCTTTATAGCGTTGTAATAACTCTTTTACACGTTGTGCACAGTTGTAATGCTCATCACCTAAAATATCAGCAGTAAGAATTCTTGATGTAGAATCTAATGGATCTACCGCTGGGTAAATACCTAATTCTGCAATTTTACGAGATAATACTGTAGTTGCATCTAAGTGAGCAAACGTTGTTGCTGGAGCTGGATCCGTTAAATCATCTGCAGGTACGTATACCGCTTGTACAGATGTAATAGATCCTCTTTTTGTTGATGTAATACGTTCTTGCATCGCACCCATTTCGGTTGCTAATGTCGGTTGGTAACCTACAGCAGAAGGCATACGACCTAATAATGCAGATACCTCAGAACCCGCTTGTGTAAAACGGAAGATATTATCTACGAAAAATAATACATCTTTTCCTTGTCCTTCACCAGCACCATCACGGAAATATTCTGCTATAGTTAATCCTGAAAGTGCTACACGAGCACGAGCTCCAGGAGGCTCATTCATTTGTCCGAATACGAAAGTAGCTTTCGAATCTTTCATTCCAGCTTTATCAACTTTAGATAAATCCCATCCGCCTTCTTCCATAGAATGCATAAAGTCATCACCATATTTAATAATTCCTGACTCTAACATTTCACGAAGTAAATCGTTTCCTTCACGTGTTCTTTCACCAACACCTGCAAATACAGAAAGTCCACCGTGTCCTTTTGCTATATTGTTAATCAACTCCTGAATTAATACTGTTTTACCAACACCAGCACCACCAAATAAACCAATCTTACCACCTTTTGCATAAGGCTCAATTAAATCGATTACTTTAATACCAGTAAATAAAACTTCAGTAGACGTTGATAAGTCTTCGAATTTTGGAGCTTGTCTGTGAATAGGTAAACCAGCATCACCAGCTTTAGGTAAATCTCCTAATCCATCAATAGCATCACCAATAACGTTGAAAAGACGTCCGTAAACATCATCACCAATTGGCATTTGAATTGGAGCACCAGTGGCATGAACTTCTGTTCCTCTACTTAAACCATCTGAAGAATCCATAGCAATAGTACGTACAGTGTCTTCACCAATGTGAGATTGTACTTCTAATACTAATTTTGAACCATCTTGGTTATTAATTTCTAATGAATCATAGATCTTTGGAAGCTCTGAACCAGCAGCGAATTCTACATCGATAACTGGGCCTACGATCTGTGCAACTTTACCTGTAACTTTTGACATTACTCTTATGTTTTTGTTTTGCAATAGTTTAAATCTGAAAAACAGCTAACGCAATCTAGTTGAGTGCGTACGTTTTTCGCGCTGCAAAGATAGGAGTTTTAATTTAAATATTATATGAAAATTTATGGCTTTTTTAAGCATAAAAAACGCTCTCAATTTGAGAGCGTTTTATGTAATAGTATTTGAGTTTTTTTATTGTAATGTAGGAGGAAAGTTTGTTGGATAATTTCCTGCATCTACAAAATTACCTGAAGCCTCAAAATTAGATCCGTACGTTGCATCTATAGCTCTCATCATTTCGTTTGCCATTAAAGCATATCCCCTAGATGTTAAATGAACGCCATCTAAACTAATTAATCCTCCAGACACTAAATCTGTAGTTAGAATAAAATCTCCAGATGCAAACCCTGTTGTAGATGCTTGTTGTAAAATCGTTTTAAAATCTACAAAAGCAAGACCTTTACTTGTTGCTATAGCATCAATAGTTTCATTATAAGCATCTGTTGCTCTTTTTATAGCGAATTGTTCACTAGGAAGTAACACCCATTTATCTTCTAGAGGTAATGTAATACCTTCAGCTGAAAATTGAGCAGCAAGTGCTGCTGGTAAACCTTGTAATTCTAATGCAGTAGCATAGTCTTCATTTACAGTACCGATTATTGAACTACTAGGTAGAACTAATAAATCAGCAGCAGTAGCTTGTCTTGTTTGTCCGTAAGTATTTCCTAATAAGTTAGCTACTAATGGCACTGCTTGTGCAGGTAATCCAAATTGTGCAATAAAAGCAGGGAATGTTGGACTTGCATTTAAGGCACCTGCAATTGTAGCAGAAATGTCATCAAGCGTTTCATCTTTAATTACCACAGCACTTGCAGCAGTTTCAGAAAAAACAATAGCTCTGCTAGGATCTACGGCATTAAAAATTGGGTTTAGTGCACCAAAAATTGAATTTAATAATGGAATTTGAGGTCCAAAAGCTTCATTTGTTGGGTCTAATGGATTGTGAGGTACTGTTGTGAAATGTGCTAATGTTGTAATGTAAGGAAGATTAGCAACCACACCTTTTGCTCCATTTGCCATTAAGGCATCTACAGTAGCTGAAAATGACGCTGCAAATACATTAGGATCTGTTATATCATTTGAACCGTAAGTTGATGGGTCTAAATTATTGATTTGGTCTATGCCTGTTCCTCCAGATGTTGCATACGATAGTACATCATTTCCACCGATTTCAGATAGCGTAAAGAATGTTGGATTTTGAGCCACAGCATCTCCTAAAACGGTTGCTGCAGGGTTTGAAGCCATTCTTCCAAAATAAGGATTTAAAGTACCATAACCAGCTATACCAAGATGAAAACTTTTAGCTCCAGGAATACCATAATTATTGAATGGTCCAGATAATACATCCGCAATTTGTGTTGTAGGTGTTGCAGGCAGAACCGCTGGGCCACTACCATTAAAGAATAATCTAGGAGCTACTACTACTGTAGTCCCTGATACAAATCCACCAATATTATCATTCATTAAAGGTTGTGTAAAGCTACCTCCACCAACTAAAGCAAATTTTTGAGATAATAAATTTGGAAATGAGTTTTGTTGACCAGCGATAAATAATGCATTATCCGTAAACCCTCCTGAAAAAGAAGCTCCAACAGCAATGTATTTAGAAAAATCAGCTTCACCGGCATTTAATTCTGGAAATACAACTTCTTCTGTTGGGTTATCTAAAAGTTCTTCAAAATCTTCTTCATCATTACATGCTGTGAATCCAATTAAGACAGCTGAAAGTAATATATATTTTATAGTTTTCATTTTGCTATTTTTTATAAGTTATTAATTGTCCAAGAAGCATAATACATTGACCCTATGTAACCTGATCCAAATACAGTGAAATATTCTTTCCCCCCAATATTTGTACCACCTAACTTAAGTGTAGATTTTAAGGTTGGAATAGTGTAACTAATTTGTGCATCAACCGTGTGGAATTCTGGTACAATACCATCACCGAAAGTTGCTTCCCAGAAATAATCATCAGTAAATTTGTAAGCCACGTTAAAACCAAAGTTTTTAAATAACTCTGTATTACCAAAATGCGCTTTAAACTTATGCTCTGGTGTATTAAAGTTCGTTTCAAAATTAGGATTAGCTGCTTGGTCAAAATCTTGTTTAGTGAATGTGTAACTTCCACCTAAATCAAAATCATTCATTACTTTAGTTGATAACCCTATTGAAGCACCATAAGAATTAACATCAACATCAGAATTTGTATATGCACTATAAGTAGTGAAGTCACTATTAGCTATAGCCGCAACTGCAGAGCCATCTGCTACTGAGCCATATAATGGTGCAATAACAACTTCTGAGGATATAAAATCTTTATATTTATTATAATACGTACTAAAGTCTATAGTAAGGTTGTCAAACTTTCCTCTGTATCCAATTTCTATTGAAGATACTTTTTCTGGAGATACAAGATTTGGATTTGCCACTGTTAAAACAGAAGGATCACCAGTTGCTGCTAATTGTTGTACAGAAGACGCTGTATACGAATTATTGTAAGCAGCAGCCCCCGTTTGTGTATAGACGGTTCCGTTGCTTGCTGTGAAATCTCTAGTGTAGCGATCTAAATTATCTGGAGCAGAACCCACTAATATTGCTCTACCGGCATCTAATCCGATAAATAAATCTTGAGTAGTAGGATTTCTAAAACCTGTTTGAGCAGACGCTCTAATGTTGTGATTTTTATTTAGTGTTAAACCTAAAGATAGTCTAGGTGAAATAAATCCGTCAAAAAACTCTGACTTATCATAACGTGCAGAAGCCGTTATTTTTAAATTCATATCTTCATTTAATTCTAATTCTTTTTGAATTTGTGTGTAAACACCAAACTCACTATAGTCAATTTCACCATCATAATCCGTGTAGATAGATCCGAAAGAATTTAATTTATATTGTCTAAAAGACCCTCCAACTTGAATGTCTGCAATATCAGTTAAATGACTAAAGTTGTAGTTACCATCCGCATGGTAGTATTTAGAAGCATCTTTGAATTGTGATCCTGTAGCTAAATCTGGGTCTTTAATGATTCTGTTGAATGCATTATTAAATTCTGTTGAGCCTGGTTCAAATCTTCCATTTTCAGCAGCAGCTCTTGCTGCAGCATGAGCTTGAGTATCCGTAGCACCACCTCCTAAAGTTGCGGCTACGTAGGTGTTTATATAATCACCGAACCAATCAGCATCGCTTTTCCAAGCTCTGTTAATGTTGATTCCTGTAAACACCATATCATAAGAATCACCAGCTTTATCAGCTACAACATAACCTCTTACAAAATAATTGTCGTTTTTTAATTCTAGTTTATGTTGCTCTTGGAAAAATCCATCGATATTATATCGGTTAGTCCCTTGGTATATGGTAGTACCAGTACCTACTTTACCTACATATTGAATTTCGAAATTACTATCTGTTATTGGACGGTAATATAGTCCCCAATCCGCTTTGATACTTTGGGCTTTATTTTCTGTTAGGTATCTTTCATTATATCCTGTTCTACTTACAAAAACATCTGGAACTATACCTGTACCTCCAGATAAATCATTAATGTTCGCAGATACTTCATCACCATAAACGTTAATACCGTTATAGTTTAAGTTGCTAGCTCTTGTACCTCCAAACATATCACTATCTACTTCGCTAGTTGCGGCCCAATCTGTACCATCCAAATAACCAAAGTTTACTTTCGCTGCAAATTTATCGCTAAATTTATAAGCCATACTAAGACTTACATCTGTATATTCATTATCTCCTGCCGCTTTTTGAGAGGTGATACCTTTTTTGATAGAAACACTAATTCCTTGGTGATCGAAAGGATTTTTACTTCTCATAAATAGAATACCATTAAATGCATTTGCACCATATAATGCAGAAGATGCTCCTGGTAAAAGTTCAACACTATGCACATCTGTTTCAACCATACCTACAAGATTTCCAATTGGGAAATTTAAAGCAGGTGTAGAGTTGTCCATACCATCAACTAATTGCATGAAACGCGTATTGGCAGTTGTAGCAAAACCTCTTGTGTTAACTGATTTAAAAGTTAAACTACTGGTATTTACGTCAACACCTTTTAAGTTTTCTAAACCACCGTAAAAATCTGCTGAAGCCGTGTTTTTAATTTCTTTTAATCCAAAGCGCTCAACGGTAACAGGTGATTCAAAAATACGTTCTGGAGTACGTGAAGCTGAGATAATAACCTCATCTAGTTCGTTACCTTCAGCCATAACAACATCAACTGTTTGGTTATTGGCAGTGATTTCAATTGTTTGAGGTTCGAAACCTGTGTAACTCACACGAATTGAGAACGGTAATTCTTGAGTTACTGTTAGGGTGTAGTTTCCGTCAAAATCAGATACTGTACCTGTACTAGTACCTACTACAACAATATTTGCTCCAGGTAATGGTAAGCCAGTATTGTCGATAATTTTACCATTTATTGTGGTTTGTGCAAAAGATACCACGCAAAAAAGCATAGTGAAAAGCTTTAAGATTGTCTTCATGTTAGAGATTAGTTAATTTATTAGATGAGCAATTTAATTAAATATATGAAAATTCAATAAGAAATTCTCATAAAATTATGCACGCATAGCATTTTATTGTAAAAAGAAGGCCTAAAAATTGAAAAATCCTCAATTTTTAGGCCATGAAATATGATTTTGATAACCAGTTTAGCTACTCTACTGTAACTGATTTAGCTAAGTTTCTTGGTTGATCTACGTTCCTTTCTAACATTACAGCGATGTGGTATGAAAGTAACTGTAATGGTATTGTAGTTAATAAAGGGGTAAGGCATTCTAAAGTTTCTGGTACTTCAATAACATGATCTGCTAATTCTTTTACACTTGTATCTCCTTTAGTAACAATACCTATAATTTTACCTTTTCTAGATTTTATTTCTTGTATGTTACTTACCACTTTCTCGTAATGTCCTTTTTTAGTTGCAATTACCACAACTGGCATTTGCTCATCAATTAAGGCAATTGGTCCATGTTTCATTTCTGCAGCAGGATAACCTTCTGCATGTATATAAGAAATCTCTTTTAATTTTAATGCTCCTTCTAGCGCAACAGGAAAATTAAAGCCACGACCTAAGTACAAGAAATTAGTAGAGTTTTTATATATCTCCGCCACAGTTTTTACGTAAGCGTCAGATTTTAATGCTTCTTCAACTTTGCTAGGGATAGTTTCTAACTCAATGAGGTGATGTCTAAATTCTGAACTAGACATGGTACCTTTAGCTCTTGCTAATCGTAAAGCCATTAGTGTTAATACAGTAATCTGTGTTGTAAATGCTTTAGTTGACGCTACTCCAATTTCTGGGCCAGCATGTGTATATGCACCTGCATCTGTTTCTCTTGCGATGGTTGAACCAACCACATTACATACACCAAAAACGAATGCCCCTTTAGATTTTGCTAATTTTATAGCGGCTAAAGTATCTGCTGTTTCACCAGATTGAGAAATGGCGATAACGATATCTTTTTCAGTTATTACGGGATTTCTATATCTAAATTCTGAAGCGTATTCTACTTCAACAGGTATCCTTGCTAAATCTTCAAAAATATACTCTGCAACTAAACCAGCATGCCAAGATGTTCCGCATGCTACGATTATAATACGATCTGCTGCCAAGAATTTTTTCATGTTATCCTCAACACCAGACATTTTAATTATGGCTTCTTTACTTAAAAGCCGACCTCTAAATGTATCTAAAATAGCACTTGGCTGTTCATAGATTTCTTTTAGCATAAAATGATCGTAACCCCCTTTTTCAATTTGTTCTAAATTAAGTTGAAGTTCTTGAATGTATGGATCAACTAAAATATCATTTTTAATTTTTCTAACTTTTATTTTTTACCTCTTCTAATAATTGCCATTTCTTCATCTTCAAGATAAATGGCATTCTTAGTATATTCAATAAAAGGGGAAGCATCACTTGCAATGAAGAATTCATCATCACCAATACCAATTGCTAACGGACTACCAAGTTTGGCAACAACAATTTCGTTCGGTTTGTTTTTATCGAACACAGCAATGGCGTAAGCTCCTACAACTTGGTTCAAGGCAATTTGAACAGCTTTACCTAGCTTTAGGTTATCGTTTTTCTTTATCTCTTCAATAAGATTAATTAATACTTCCGTATCTGTGTCTGATTGAAAAGTGTAGCCTCGCTTAATTAATTCTTTTTTTAAGGAATCATAGTTTTCAATGATACCATTATGAATAATTACTAAATCTCCAGAATTAGAATAGTGTGGATGGGAATTGACATCATTTGGTACACCATGTGTAGCCCAACGTGTATGACCAATACCTAAAGTTCCTTCAGTAGAAATCTCACTCTCTATTTTGTTTTTGAGATCAGAAACTTTGCCTTTGGTTTTTGATAGCTTAATTGTATTACCGTCGTATAAGGCGATACCAGCGCTATCATAACCTCTGTATTCTAATCTTTGAAGTCCTTTTATAATAATAGGATAAGCCTGTCTATGGCCAATATATCCAACAATTCCACACATAGGTTTATTTTTTTAGTAATTTGGTTCTGTGTAATAGATTTCTAAGTACACGCGTTTACTTTCGTCCTGATCTGTCACGTTATTACCGTACAATATAGTTCCTCTTGGGGATAATACAGAGCTTATTGGTACAGTTAAATTTAAATCATCACCAGTTTTTACTTTACTTTGAGAAAAGCTAATGCTAGGGTCTTCTATATTTACATTTAAAGACACAGCTAAACCAAGTTCAACATTTGTTGAATCACTTAATAGTAAATTATTAATATGCTCCGTAATCTTTAATTTATATTTAATACCTTTTTCATAGTCAGCGTCGGTTTCATCTTCAACACGTTGTAAAGGGCCGAGATGTCTAATTCTAGAAAACGAAGGTAAATTGGTGTTAGCGGCATCTAAATAATAATCGACTAAAGGTGTTTTATTTTGTGCATCATACAGATATAAGCGATTAGGTTCGTTGTCAGGGTCCTCATTTAAAAGATCTAGTTGTTCTCTATCTACATAAAAAACCAAATTGGCTTCGTTAACTAATCGTTTAGAGCTTTCAAATTTGTTATCTTCTAAGTTAACAAAATCATTTCTAAATTTATCGAAATTGCTAATACCTGCTTCGTTATCAAAACCATCAAATAATCTTATTCCTGCAATAGCTCCCTGTCCTCCTTTTAGGTAAATCCTACTGTCTCCATTAGTTGCATCTACATTATTAATAGGAAGTGTAAAATCGTTATCGAGAAAATTAATTTTATTTGAGCCAAAAGTAAGAACATAAGTAGAGCTGTCTCTTAGTTCATCGTCATCTGTGGTAGATTCTGTTAATTTTGAGTAGTATATTGTTATGTTAGCGTTATTAGAGCTTGTTGTATTTAACACAAGAAAACTACCATCATCATTTACGGTTTCCGCTTTAAAATAAAGGCCTCTAAAGTACTCTGTAAAATTATTTAGATTACTTAAAACGGCATCTCCTTCTTTAGCTAGTATTTTATCCTCCCAAAAAGAAGGTTCTAACATGATTCTTATTGCTGGAGGTTCGTTTGATAACAAGGTTTTATCTCCATTTTCATCGAGATTATTAACGTCTTTTAAGCTATAGCCTTTATCGTTTATATCAATTTCATTGTCAACCACGAACATATTACTACCCAATTCATCATAACTCACAAAAGTGAGTTCTGAGCCTTCTAAAGCTGTAGTTGATATTGTTTCAGATGTTGATGTTTTATCTGAAAAATAAGCTTGACCTTCATTAAAACTACCACTAGGATCAAAATTTCTAATGAAGTAGTTGTTTTCAAAAATTCTTAACTTTATGTTATTGTAGTTTTCCCCTTTAGATATTACAGAATCTAGACTGTATGTCGTATTGCCATCTTCATCAATACCTGTTGCAGTACTAAAATATGGAATGGTAACAACAACAGAATCTACCCTTGCCTCATCTCCAAATGTTGGGGAGTATGAAGAAGGTGTTAATTGAGTTACAAAACTCGAGGTTGTTCTTCCATAAGCATCGTCGTAGATACCTAAGGTTGTTAAGCCTAATAAGTTTGTTTGTACTGGTGTTAAAACTTTAGTATATGTTG
The DNA here is from genome assembly GCF_000427335.1 of Winogradskyella psychrotolerans RS-3. GTDB lineage: Bacteria > Bacteroidota > Bacteroidia > Flavobacteriales > Flavobacteriaceae > Winogradskyella > Winogradskyella psychrotolerans. Next base: position 23,960 of record NZ_ATMR01000206.1, read on the forward strand.
TAACGCTGTATTCTTTTTCTGATAATATATCAAAATTTGTTGCAATATCACTATTAAGAACGTCAGAGTTTAGGCTTGCATAATCACTGTCACAAGCAATAAAACTTAAAACAATTAAACCAAAGGATATAAACTGTATGGCAATTTTATTTTTTTCATAGGTAATATTAACTTTTTAATACAGTATTGTTGTAAAACTCGGTGTAAGGATCTGCAAATTCTTCAATAGAGTAATAATCTAATACCGGTTTTGTTAAATCATTTAAATACGTATCTAATTCTTTTGGTAATTCTTCAGAACCCCTAATAATGGCATCAGAATTATCGATTGCAATTTTCATTAAATTAATGTAATCTGGCTGATTTAATAATTTTGTTGTTTCCGCATCCAATCCATCAAAATTTACTTTAGAGATCATGTCTTTATCTAACGTACCTTCAAAGCTTTGATTGTATACAGAGGTTACTATTTTACTTTCGGTAAATAAAGGTTCCGTTTTGTAAAACTCTTTTAGGTACAGAGGAAGTAATGACGCTAACCAACCGTTAACATGAATAATATCTGGAGCCCAATTCAATTTTTTAACAGTTTCTATAACTCCTTTAGCAAAGAAGATAGCACGTTCGTCGTTATCTGAAAATAGTTTGCCGTCTTCGTCTGTTAGTGTTGCTTTTCTCTTAAAATAATCTTCATTATCTATAAAGTAAACTTGGATACGTTCTTTCGGAATCGAAGCGACCTTAATAATCAAAGGCATATCTAAATCATTAATGACTAAATTGATACCAGAAAGTCTAATAACTTCGTGCAATTGATGTCTTCTTTCATTAATATTTCCAAAACGAGGCATAAATATTCTAATCTGACCTCCTTGTTTGTTTACCATTCTTGGTGCTTCAAATGACATTGAAGAAATTTCAGTTTCTGGTAAATATGGAACAACTTCCGAGGACACATACAATATTCGTTTATCTTTCATAAATCTGCTGCTTTTGAAATTAATAGTAAAAAACATGCAAAATTACAAAAATTTGGGCAGATTGCTAGTATTATATTATGTTTGCATGCGTTAAACTTTTGTTACGACATTGAAAAACTTTCAAAATAAAACTGAATTATCGAATTATGTAAGTGCGTTAAAAGACCATGGTAACACCATTGGCTTCGTGCCAACAATGGGTGCTTTACATAAAGGGCATTTATCACTGGTTAATAAAGGGTTAAAAGAAAACGACTTTGTGGTTGTTAGTATTTTTGTTAATCCTACCCAGTTTAATAATGAGGAGGACTTAGTTAAGTACCCAAGAACTTTAGAAGCAGATCTCTCACTATTGAAAACAGTGGGTGATGATCGCATCATTATTTATGCGCCTTCTAATGAGGATATTTATGGTAGTGAGATACAATCTCAAGCATTTAATTTTGATGGATTAGAGCATGAAATGGAAGGTGCCTTTAGAGAAGGACACTTTGATGGAGTCGGTACCATTGTGAAGCGTTTGTTTGAAATTGTTAAGCCAGACCGTGCCTATTTTGGCGAGAAAGATTTTCAGCAATTACAAATTATTAGAAAACTTGTAGAATTGCATCATTTGCCCGTTAAGATTATTGGTTGTCCAATTCACAGAGCAGCGGATGGATTGGCTATGAGTTCTAGAAATGCAAGACTGTCACCAGCGCATAGAGCTGATGCTCCATTTATTTATAAAACACTAATATCTGCCAAAACAAAGTTTGGCACAAAAAGTGCTCAGAATGTAACGGAATGGGTCAATACACAATTTAAAAAACAAGGACTTTTAGAGTTAGAGTATTTTATTATTGCGGATATAGCGACCTTAAAACCAGTAAAACGTAAATCAACAAAAAAGTCATATAGAGCATTTATAGCTGTGTATGCGGGCGATATAAGATTGATAGATAATATCGCTTTAAATTAATTATCTTTGTGGTATGCAAATACAAGTTGTAAAATCTAAAATTCATCGTGTAAAGGTTACAGGAGCCAAACTTAATTATATTGGTAGTATAACTATTGACGAAGACTTAATGGAAGCGGCAAATATTATACAAGGCGAAAAAGTTCAAATTGTGAATAATGACAATGGAGAACGTTTAGAAACCTATTGTATTCCTGGCCCACGTAATAGTGGCGAAATTACGCTTAATGGAGCTGCGGCACGTAAAGTAGCTGTTGGCGACACGCTTATTCTTATTACTTATGCGATTATGGATATCGAAGAAGCTAAGGTGTTTAAACCGTCATTAGTGTTTCCAGACGAAGCTACGAATCTTCTAAAGTAAACAGGTGGCTAAACCTAAAACCATCCTAAAAGTTGTATTGCCATTACTCTTAGGTGTTGGCTTGGTATGGTATTCTTTATCTAAAATTTCTATTCCTACTTTAATTCAATATTTTAAAGATGCTGATTATAGTTGGATCATTCTTGGTGTTTCTTTAGGTGTTTTTAGTCACATTTCTAGAGCCTATCGTTGGTTGTATATGGCAGAGCCTTTAGGATATAAGCCGAAATTTGGTAATAGCCTAATGGCTGTATATTCGGCATATCTTATAAATTTCACGATTCCAAGAGCAGGTGAAGTTGTAAGAGCCTCAATATTAAAAAATTATGAGGATATTCCGTTTGATAAAGGCTTTGGTACTATAGTTGCAGAGCGTATTGCAGATACCATTATGTTACTTTCAATAGTTGCTATAGCGTTTTTTATAGAATTCGAATTCATCTATAATTTTTTTGCTGAGAAATTTAATCTAACCTCATTAATTTTAGGAGGTTCAGTATTGCTTTTGGGAGCTTTGCTATTATTTCTGTTTATTAAGAAAAGTAATTCCAAATTCGCATTAAAAGTAAAAGGATTTATAACAGGATTATTAGAAGGGGCGCTTAGTATTTTCAAGATGAAAAAAAAATGGGCTTTTATAGGGCACACCTTATTTATATGGGTCATGTATGTACTCATGTTTTATGTTACTACATTTGCTTTGCCAGAATTACAGAATATAACATTAGCAGCCATCCTTATTGGGTTTATCCTGTCTAGTTTTAGTATTGCAGCTACAAACGGAGGTATTGGTTCATTTCCTGAAGCGGTAGTAATTGCCTTTTCGTTATTTGGAATGGCAGAAGATCCTAGCAGAGCTTTTGGATGGATCGTATGGTCAACTCAAACATTGGTTATCATTATTGTTGGTGGATTATCATTATTATATTTACCTATTTACAACAGAAAAAAACAACATTATAAAAATATTTTTTACCTTACTTTAAATTTTTAATTCATGCATAATATGAAGAATTTTTACCTAGTTCTAGCTCTTTTTATAGGCTTAAATATTCATTCTCAAGCGGTTTATAAAACCATTGATTCTTATAAGCTTGAAGGGAAACGCGAATTAAAAATTCAATTACCAAGAAATTATAATCCTGAAGATAAGCGTTCTTATCCTTTAATTATTGTCTTAGATGGCGATTATTTATTTGAACCAATTGCTGGTAATATCGATTACCAATCTTATTGGGAGGATATTCCAGATTGCATTGTTGTAGGAATTAATCAAGCGTCTACAAGAACAGATGATTTCTATTATGATAATGAATCATTTTTTCCGGCGCATAATGGAGCCGCTTTTTATGAGTTTATGGCAGCCGAACTATTACCATTTATTGAAGATAATTATAATGCGTCAAATTTTAGAATAATCGTTGGACACGATTTAAGTGCTAATTTTATAAATTATTACTTATTTAAAGACGAACCAATATTTAGAGCTTATGTGGCTTTAAGTCCCGATTTTGCACCAGAAATGATGCATAGATTAAAACAACGATTAACTATTCTGCAACAAGAAACATTTTATTACATGGCAACTGCAGATGCTGATATAAAAGCTATAAGAAGTTCTATTTTAGAGAATGATTCTATCATTTCAACTATTGAAAACAAAAACCTTCTCTATAAGTTTGATGATTTCGAAGATGCCAACCACTATTCTTTAGTAGGTAGAGGAATCCCAAAAGCTTTAAATCAGATTTTTGCACTTTTTAAGCCCATTAATGCGAAGGAATATTCAGATAAAGTGTTAACTTTTGAAGGATCCCCTTACGATTATTTGATTAAAAAGTATGAAGACATAGAGCATTTTTATGGTTTTGAGAAAAAATTAATTGAAAACGATATTAGAGCTATTGCAGCAGCCAGCAACAAAAAAGACGATCTAGAGTCTTTAGAAAAATTATCAAAGCTAGTTAATAAAGAATTTCCTAAGTCCATGTTAAGTTCTTATTACTCAGGGATGTATAATGAAAAAGAAGGCAATTTAAAAAGGGCCTTACAGCGTTATAAATCTGGTTTATTATTAGAGCCTTCACAATCTGTTGATAAAGAAATGATGCTCGATAAAATGTATGAAATACAGGATAAGATGAAAGAATAATGTATTTCGTCGAAAAAAATTGACAACATGACGATAATTTAGTATGTTTGGAGTCCCAAATCTAAACCTACTTATCATGAAAAAGACTATTTTTTTAGTTCTTGCATGTTTAATTTGTGCTTCTTCATTTGCACAGATAACTTATCAGGAAATAGCTTCGGCTAAACTTAACGCCGTACGTAAACTAAAAGTTAAACTACCAAAGAATTACGATGCAGATGCTGAGGAAAAGTACCCTGTAATTATTGTTTTTGATGGAGATTATTTATTTGAGCCCGTAGTTGGCCAAATAGACTTTCAAACGTATTTTGACAATATGCCAGGCTCTATAGTCGTTGGTATAATGCAAGGAGATAACCGTTTTTATGATGGTTATTACGATCCAACTACAGGATTACCAACAGAATCTGGACTTAGATTTCACGATTTTGTTTCCGATGAATTATTACCTTATATAGATAAAAAATACAACACCAGTAAGTTTAGAGTTGCTGTTGGCCATGATAACATGGGTAATTTAATTAACTCTTATTTGTTTAAAGAAGTGCTCGATTTTCAGGCTTACGTTTGTATTAGTCCAGATTTTATAGGATCCTTAAATAACTTTATTTCAAAACGCTTAGCACTTTTTAAAGATGATATTTTCTATTATTTAGCAACTTCTGAAAAGGATATTCCACAACTTCGAGAAAGTATACTTTCTACGAACGCACAAATTAAAACGGTTGATAACCAAAATCTAACGTATTATTTTGATGATTTTAAAGACGAAAATCATTATACATTAGTAACAAGTGCTTTAGCTAGATCTTTTGAAAAGATTTTTGATATCTACAATCCACTGAGAGAAAAAGAACTTGAAGAAAAAGTATTGCCTTATGAGGGTACTTTAGATAATTACTTAACTGATAGATATAAAAGAATAGAAAAACTATTTGGTATTAAAAAAGAGATTAGTGAAGCCGAAATAGCGAAAGTCATAAAAATCGCAGAACAACGAGAGGATATAAAATCACTTGGTAAACTAGGTACGTTAGCAAATAAACTTCATCCAGAATCTTTAATGGGCACGTATTATTTAGCGCAATCTGCAGAAAAGCTAGGCAAAACAAAAAAAGCAAAAAAATTATATGAATCTGCATTAACATTAAACGATGTCAGTCATATTAACAGAGATTTTATCTTCTCTAAAATTGATGAACTTACGGTGGTAGATTTAGATGAAGAGATTGACGACGACGACGATGAAGAGAACTAGAAAACATAGATTGTCAACAGACTATTTCTTTGAATCGTTATTTGGTAAAACAAAAACATTTTTGTTTTCTAATATGCCTTCAAAATTAGCCGCATTAAAAGTTTTAGCTATTATAGGCTGGTTTAAAGAGATCAACTAAAATTGTCTTAATTTAGCTATTTCAAACTATAATAATCCTGTTATTAGGGATTCTGAAACTAGAATATGGCTAAGGTAAAAACAACTTTTTTTGTCAGAATTGTGGTAGTCAATATGCTAAATGGCAAGGACAGTGTACCTCTTGTAAGGAATGGAATACTATTGCTGAAGAGGTCATTCAAAAACCAGAAAAGACCGATTGGAAAACCCCAACGGCAACTTCAAAGCGGGTTTCAAAACCATTATTGATTAATGATATTGATACATCGCAAGAAGCACGTTTAGACATGCAAGATGGCGAATTTAATCGCGTGCTTGGTGGAGGAATGGTTCATGGTTCTTTAACATTACTTGGAGGTGAACCAGGAATAGGAAAGAGTACACTTTTACTTCAAATAGCCTTAAAGCTACAATACAAAACGCTTTATGTCTCCGGTGAAGAAAGCCAGAAACAAATAAAAATGCGTGCAGAACGTATTAATCCTAATAGTAGTAACTGCTATATTCTTACTGAAACCAAAACTCAAAATATATTTAAGCAAATTGAGGCTTTAGAGCCAGATATTGTGGTTATAGACTCTATACAGACCTTACATAGCGATTATATTGAGTCGTCTGCAGGAAGTATTTCTCAAATAAAGGAATGTACAACAGAACTGATAAAGTTTGCTAAAGAAACTGCAACTCCGGTTTTATTAATAGGTCATATTACCAAAGATGGACACATTGCAGGTCCAAAAATTTTAGAGCATATGGTAGATACGGTACTTCAATTTGAAGGTGACCGAAATCATGTATTTAGAATTTTACGAGCCAACAAAAATCGATTTGGTTCTACAAATGAACTTGGTATTTACGAGATGCAAGGCTCAGGATTACGAGAAGTTTCTAATCCATCTGAAATATTAATTTCAGAAAAAGACGAAGAGCTTTCGGGTAATGCAGTCGCAGCAACTTTAGAAGGTTTACGGCCTTTAATGATTGAAGTACAAGCCTTAGTTAGCACAGCTGTTTACGGAACTCCACAACGATCTGCCACTGGTTTTAATGCCAAACGTTTAAATATGTTATTGGCTGTTTTAGAAAAACGTGCTGGTTTTCGTTTAGGAGCAAAAGATGTCTTTTTAAATATTACAGGAGGCATAACCGTTGATGATCCTGCTATAGATTTAGCCGTTGTCGCATCCATATTATCTTCAAATGAAGATGTGGCTTTGCCAAGTACGTATTGCTTTGCAGCAGAAGTAGGGCTTTCTGGTGAAATAAGACCAGTACAGCGTGTCGAACAACGCATTCTTGAAGCTGAAAAGTTGGGTTTTACAACCATTTTTGTATCTAAGTACAATAAAATAGCTTTAAAAAATACAGTAATTAAAATTCAATTGATCTCTAAGATTGAAGATTTAGTTGGGTTTTTAGTCTGATTATCAGTGTTTTTAAATTTTTGAATAGTAAAGTAAGATTACGTAAAATCGCACTTAAGCGTAGAAATCATGCGTTTTATCGTGTTTCTGGGTGTTTTTTATCTTATGTTTGTCTCAGTAAAATTTTGAGATTCTAAACATGTTGATAATTAGTGCTAGAGGGAATTTGCTATGGAAATAAAAAATAATTTTAAATTATTAGCTATAATAATTTTTATATCTTTTAAGGGTTTTGCCCAATATTGTGAGCCTGCTAATATTGGTACTTACAATATAAATTATATTTCAAATGTTCATTTTGGAAGTATTGATAAATCTACAAGTGAGAATACTGGTGACTTTAATGATTATACTTTAGAATCAACAGATATACTTGTTGGAGATGTGTTAAGTGGCTCTGTTACTGTTGTTGTTAATAGTTGGAATACGACTGTGAGCAATCAAATTACGGTATGGATCGATTTTAACCAAAACGGTAGTTTTGAAGATGCTGGAGAAAGTTTTGTGCAATCCTTTTCTGGTATAGGTGGGGCTATAAATGTACCTATAAGTATCACTATTCCTCCCGATGCCCAAGAGGGGGCTACCATAATGCGCGTTGGGTCTAGAGATATAAGCGACAATGAGAATTATACATCCTGCAATTATGGATGGAAAGCTGGCGAAATTGAAGATTACAGTATTAACATTGGTGGTTTGTTTAATACATCAGATAGATATGGATACAGAACAGCAGACAATGTAGATATAGATAGTGATAATGATGGCATACTAGATATAAATGAAGGTGGTGTATGCGATCTAATTTCCCAGAGTCTTTCTTATGAGTTTTATGATATAAATGTCTCACCAAGTGTAGACGGTATTCCAACTACAGGAGCCACAGCAACAGGGAGTGTATCTGAAATCGATGTAGATGCGCTTTGGACTATGATTACACCAGGAGATCACGATAATTTTGCTATAAGATATCAAGGTTTTATTAAGATTAATACAACAGAAACATATACATTTTATACAAGTTCAGATGATGGCTCTAAATTATTTATCGACGGAAACGAGGTCGTTGATAATGATGGTTTACATAACACACTAGAAACTTCTGGAACTATAGCGCTTAATCAAGGCATTTATCCAATCACGATACTGTTTTTTGAAAGGACTGGAGGTGAGACTTTAAGTATGTCTTATTCGAGCGCAACGATTTCTAAAACCTTAATTCCTTTTTCTGTCTTATCAGAAAATACTTGCACAGATACAGATTATGATGGAATTCCAGATTATTTAGATTTAGATTCAGACAACGATGGTATCTACGATGTCGATGAGGCAGGTAACGGAAGTTTAGATACCAACAACGATGGAGTAATAGATAGCAACGATGCTTCGTTTAATGATAATAACAATAATGGATCAGATGATACTGCTGAAGCTACGACACCAATAGACACTTCTGGTGACGGTCATTTCGACTTTCAGAATACAGATAGTGATGGTGATGGTTGTAATGATGTTATAGAAGCTGGTCATGCAGATAGCGATGCAGACGGACAAGTGGATGGTACAGGTATTAGCGCTAGTGGTTTAGTTACGGGTACCTCAACGGCATACACAGGTGCAATTGCAAGTGTAACTACGGCAACAGAAGCTACAGTAGATGCTACAGCTTTGGTAGATCAGCTAGTTGTAATAGGTGGATCAACGAGCTTTACTATAACTAATGCAACAGCGACAAGCACAACGACGTTTACAACAGGAGGTGTGCCAGATTATTCAGGTAGCTCTACTGATGTAAGTACGGCCTTAGGCTATCAATGGCAATTAAATGGTACAGATCTAACTAATGGAGGCATTTATACAGGTGCCACATCGGCTAATTTAAATATTTCGGATGTTACTGGATTAGATGGTAGTGTGTACACTCTAGTAATAACACATGCAGCTAATTTGTGCATCCAAATCGAAAATAGTGCCACTCTTAATTTAGATTCAGATATGGATGGTGATGGTATAGGTGATACTACAGATTTAGATAGTGATAATGATGGTATACTAAATGTAAATGAAGGTTCGGTATGCGATGAAATTAATCATATTCTCTCTTATGAGTTTTATGATATAAATGTCTCACCAAGTGTAGATAATATTCCGACGACAGGAGCCACAGCAACAGGTAGTGTATCTGAAATAGATGTAGATGCCCTTTGGGGTATGATTACACCTGGAGATCACGATACTTTTGCCATTCGATATACTGGTTTTATTACTATTAATACAGCAGAAACATATAGATTTTATACGAGTTCAGATGATGGTTCTAAATTGTTTATAGATGGCAATGAGATTGTTGATAACGATGGGGATCATGCTACACAAGAAAGATCGGGAACTATTGCACTAACTCCGGGTATATACCCAATTACTATATTATTTTATGAAAGAGGTGGACTAGAATCTTTAAGTGTGTCTTATTCGAGCCCAACTATTTCTAAAAAATTAATTCCTTTTTCCGTATTGTCAGACAATATTTGTACAGATACAGATAATGACGGGATTCAAGATTATTTAGATATAGATTCAGATAATGACGGTATACCAGATAATGTAGAGGCGCAATCAACAGGTGGTTATATTTCTCCGAGTGGCAGTGGAGCAACAATGGTAGATTTAAATAACGATGGTGTAGACGATAATTACGGATCTGGTTTGGCAAGCCTAGAGGATACTGATGGTGATACTATCCCAGATTATATAGATTCAGATAGTGACAATGATGGGACTCCAGATATTCAAGAAAATGGAATGGCTAATACGCTATCAGGAAATGATGCCGATGGAGATGGTTTAGACGATAGCTTTGAAACAACGAATATTAACGATGCAGTTTTAGATATTAACGAAGATATTGATAATCCATTAGATTTATCTGTTTTACCGGATACTGATGGCGATTTATCTCTAGGAGGAGATTTAGATTATAGAGATGATATTGATGTTTATTTTCTTCAGGAACAGTCGATTTTGATGGTGTAGACGATTACCTAGAGACATCTTCTTTTATTACAGATTGGAATGAGGGAACCATTATGGCTTGGGTGAAAATTGAAGCTAATACTGCTACAGAAAATTTAAGCGCTGTTTATAGTATTGCAGGTCAGGAAAATATGCGATTAACTATAACTAGGGGGAGAAAACCTGCCTTTATTGTATACACTCAGGAACAAGTCACTGCTTCTAGTAATTACCCAAATAGTAGTCTTAATGTAGAGCAACTTTCTACAGACAACAGGAAAATGGAAAATAATGTATGGTATCATGTCACTGGTGTTTTTGATTCTACTACAAACTCTTTAAAAGTATACCTTAATGGAGAGCTGTTAAATACAGAAACGAATTCTAATTTGAATTCAACGTTACTTACCAAAAATTATAATGGTACTGATCATATTTTTTCAGGTAGACCATTTACAATAGGTCGTTATCCAACAAATACAAGTCCAGCTGGTTCTGCCCATTTTAATGGAACTATAGATGAAGTAAGAATTTTTGAAGATGCTCTCTCTGCGCAACAAATACAGCAAATGATGTGTCAAGAGATTGAGAATAATGTAGGTATTGTTAGAGGGAAAATTATACCTAAAGATATTCAAGATGTACAGAGTTTAGAGCATGTCGCTTGGGGTAATCTTCAAGCTTATTATCCGATGTCTAATATTTTAAAATCAGAATTGTCAGATGAATCAACATATACACATGATTTAAAAATGCATAATATTAATACGGTAAAGCCGCAAACCGCGCCTATGCCTTACGTCACTAGTGCAGATGGAGATTGGTCTAGTTCAGAATCATGGTTATATGGAGATGTTTGGGGTGTTTCAGACGAGATATTTGAAAAATATTGGTCAATTGTACATATCAAAAATGATATAACCTCTTCAACTTCTCACACAAGACTTGGACTTATAGTAGATACTGATAAAACACTTACTATTGATGGAGAAAATGAAATTAATAATACCTGGTATTTAGAACTTAATGGAGTCTTAGACTTAAAAAACGATTCTCAATTAATACAAGGAGTTAATAGTGATTTAGTGACGTCCGCAACAGGTAAAATCTTAAGACGCCAAACAGGAACATCCAATTCATTTCGATATAATTATTTTTCTTCTCCAATTGGAGCCGTAGGAGCAACAACACTTTTAGATAATAATACAACCTTTAATAATGCTAACAATTCTGCTTTTGGTATTAATACATTAAAAGAAGGAAATGCTAATGCCGTTGAATTTACATCAGCATACAATGAAACAGGGAAAATCAGTACGCGTTGGATGTACACCTTCTTAAATGGGGTTACGTATTACGATTGGGAAAGTTATTCACCAACGACTCAATTAAATACTGGAGTAGGTTATATTCATAAAGGAACTGGTAATGCAGGAACAACGCAAGACTATATATTTGAAGGAAAGCCAAATAACGGCACTGTTTTAATAGCTGCAGATGATGTTGATGGAGACGCTGCTAATGAGAGTGAACCAGATGTAACGCTAACAACAACATTGGTAGGTAATCCGTACCCTTCCGCTATTGATGCGCATCAATTTATTGATGATAATGAAGATGTTATTGATGGTACATTATATCTATGGGAGCAATGGGCAGGTAACTCACATTACCTAAGTGAATACGAAGGTGGTTATGCAATTATTAATAAAATGGCAAAAATAAGAGCTTATCAATTTGAAAGTTTAAGTGGTTCAAATAATGGAACACAAGATGGAACACTAACTCCTACTCAGTATATTGGTGTTGGACAGGCTTTTTTCACAGAAGTCATAAATGATGGTCATATTGAATTTAACAACGGTCAACGTATCTATAAGAAACAATCCAATGGGGAAAGTGTCTTTTTTAGAACAGCCAATACCGAAACAGAAGACAACGCTGATTCAGAAACGGTTGAAGATATAATGCAAAAACTTCATTTAAAATTTGAAGCAGATAACGGTTTTAGTAGAGAAATGGTTATTGGTTTTAGTGATTTTACTTCAGAAGGTTTTGATTATAGTTATGATGGAAAAATGTCAGATGTACAAGCAAATGATTTTTATACGTTGTTTGAAGGCAATTCAATGGTAACACAAGCGTATTCAGCCATAGCTTCTGATAAAGTTATTCCATTAATTTATAAATCGTCCGAACAACAGATATGTACTATTTCGGCAACAGATTTTGAAGATTTTAATGATTCACAAGTCGTTTATTTAAGAGATAATTACGAAAATAGTTATACAGATATTAGAAATTCAGATTACAGTTTTGTTAGTGAGTCAGGGGTGTTTTCAAATCGATTTGATATCGTGTTCCAAAATGAATATGCGCTTAGTGTTTCAGAGTCTCAATTAAACAATGTTCAGGTATATGTAAATAACAAAGAACAAAAACTTTTTATTAATGGACTTGTAAGCGGAGCAAAATCTGTAAGTGTCATTAATATGTTAGGGCAAACCATACGTCAATATCACAACAAAGATCAACAAGATTTGAGTAATGGTATAGATATTTCTAAAGTATCTACCGGAACTTATATTGTAAAAGTAGAGAATCAAAACAATCAATGGATTGCTAAAAAAGTAATCGTTAATATGAAATAAACTAAAGGTCAGTGTAATTATTTACAATATTTTTAGTGAAACAAATAATGAATAGAAAACCATTATCATCACTGATGGGACAAACGTTTGCACTTATTAGTTACGGCTTCTTGTTAGGAGCCGTTGTTATTATAATTTACTCTGCATTTGTAAAATATTGGCCGGGATTAATTGCTGGAATTGTTTTTGGAGTTTTCAACTATATCATCTTTGGAAGGAAATTATTACGAACCAAGTCTATCACTTTTGATGAAAACTATTTCTATTTTAAAGACGCTTCTAAAATTGAATTATCTCAAATTCAAAATATAGAGAATGCAAAAATCACCTATATCAATGATGGAAGTGAGAAAATCATATATGTAAATCCCTTTTTTCTATCAAAAAACCATCAATTATTCTACAAATATTTTAAGCAGAAAAACTGAATTTTTCGCATTCCGTACATAGCCTACAAAACGTTTAACTATTTCCACAAAATTCTGTAATTTCGCTGCTCGAAAAGAAAACAGAATAATGAGTACAAAGTTCCCTGAATACAAAGGACTTAACTTGTCAAAAGTTGCAGATGAAATCGGTAACTATTGGGAGGCTAATAATATCTTCGATAAAAGTGTAACCTCAAGAGAAGGAAAACCACCATTTGTGTTTTTTGAAGGACCACCTTCAGCAAACGGATTACCTGGTGTGCACCATGTTTTAGCACGTGCTATTAAAGATATTTTTCCACGATACAAAACCATGAAAGGTTTTCAAGTAAAACGTAAAGCCGGTTGGGATACACATGGTTTACCTGTTGAGCTTGGAGTAGAAAAAGAACTTGGTATTACTAAAGAAGATATTGGTAAAAAAATCACTGTAGAAGAGTATAACGAAGCATGTAAAAAAGCGGTTATGCGTTATACGGATATTTGGAATGACCTTACTCAAAAAATGGGGTATTGGGTAGATATGGACGATCCATATATTACCTACAAGTCTAAATACATGGAATCTGTTTGGTGGTTGTTAAAGCAGATTTACGAAAAAGATCTAATATACAAGGGTTATACCATTCAGCCTTATTCACCAAAAGCAGGTACAGGTTTAAGTTCACATGAGTTGAATCAACCAGGAACCTATCAAGATGTAACGGATACAACAGTTGTGGCTCAGTTTAAAGCTAATGCAGAGTCATTGCCAGATTTTCTTCAAAATGAAGGAGATATTTTATTTTTAGCTTGGACAACGACTCCTTGGACATTGCCGAGTAATACAGCATTAACTGTTGGACCAAAGATTGATTATGTTTTAGTTGAAACCTATAATCAATATACGTTTAAACCAATGAATGTAGTATTGGCTAAGAATTTAGTCAATAAACAATTTGATGGTAAATTTAAACGCGTTGAAACAAAACCGGAACTAATTGATTACAAAGAAGGCGATAAAAAAATCCCTTATTATGTCGTTAAAGAATTCGTTGGGAAAGATTTAGTAGGCATCACTTACGAGCAATTATTACCATACGCGTTACCAAACGATAATCCTGAAAATGCTTTTAGAATCATATCTGGAGATTTCGTAACTATTGAAGATGGAACAGGTATCGTACACACAGCACCAACATTTGGAGCTGATGATGCTTTAGTTGCTAAACAAGCCTCACCAGAAATTCCACCACTTTTAGTAAAGGATGACAATGGTAATTTAGTGCCATTAGTAGATTTACAAGGTCGTTTCCGAAAAGAAGTAAAGGATGATATGTATGGTTTTGCAGGTGAATATGTGAAATCTGAATATTTAAATGATGATGAATATGAAATTGAATTAACAATTCAAAAGGATAATCTAAAAAGTGTTATTTCAAATTTAGATAAGTATCTAAGTGTAGATGAAAGACTAGCACTTAAATTAAAAACGAAATAAAGCCTTTAAGGTTGAGAAATATAAACACAGTTACCCAAATTGCTGGAGAACTGATAAGCCAATTTTATATTACCCATTAGATTCTTGGTTTATTAAAATCACAGATGTAAAAGGGAGAATGCACGAGCTAAACACCACGATTAACTGGAAACCAAAATCTACTGGTGAAGGGCGTTTTGGGAATTGGTTAGCGAATGCAAACGATTGGAATTTATCAAGATCTCGTTTTTGGGGAATTCCATTGCCAATTTGGAGAACAGAAGATGGAAAAGAACAATTATGTATCGGTTCTGTTGCTGAGTTAAAAGAAGAAATGGCAAAGTCTGTTAAAGCAGGTGTGATGTCTGAAGATATTTTTGCAGAGTTTGAAGTGGGTAATATGTCTGAAGAAAACTATGATACTATCGATTTGCATAAAAATGTAGTTGATAAAATCGTTTTAGTTTCAGCATCTGGTCAACCGATGAATCGTGAAAGTGATTTAATCGATGTTTGGTTCGATTCTGGTTCTATGCCTTATGCACAATGGCATTATCCTTTTGAGAATAAAAACTTAATTGATAATAAAGAAGCGTATCCTGCAGATTTTATTGCAGAAGGAGTAGACCAAACAAGAGGTTGGTTTTATACGTTACATGCTATCGGAACTATGGTTTTTGATTCTGTAGCCTACAAAAATGTAGTCTCTAACGGATTGGTTTTAGATAAAAACGGTCAAAAGATGTCTAAGCGTTTAGGAAATGCAGCAGACCCTTTTGAAACCTTATCTAAATACGGTGCAGATGCCACACGTTGGTATATGATCAGTAATGCAAATCCTTGGGATAACTTAAAATTTGATAGCGAAGGTATTGCTGAGGTAAGTCGTAAGTTTTTCGGAACACTTTATAACACGTATTCATTCTTCACGCTTTATACTAATATTGATGGTTTCGATTATAGTGAAGCCGATATACCTTTAGAAGAACGTCCAGAAATTGACCGTTGGATTTTGTCTGAATTAAACACCTTAATTCAGAAAGTAGATGATTATTATGCGGAATACGAACCGACAAAAGCAGCGAGAGCAATTTCAGACTTTACACAAGATTATTTAAGTAATTGGTATGTACGTTTAAGCAGAAGACGTTTCTGGAAAGGCGATTATCAAACGGATAAAATTTCAGCATATCAAACACTTTATACATGTATGGAAACCATTGCAAAGTTAGGCGCACCAATTGCACCTTTCTTTATGGACCGTTTGTATTTAGATTTGAATGCAGTCACTAAAAAGAAACTTTTGAAAGTGTACATTTAGCAGATTTCCCTGTTGCAAACACTAATAGTATTGATAAAGTATTAGAGCGTAAAATGGAAAGTGCTCAAACGGTATGTTCGTTAGTATTATCGTTGAGAGCTAAGGAGAAGATTAAGGTGCGTCAACCGTTGCAAAAGATTATGATTCCTATTGATAATCAACAGCAAAAGGAAGAGATTGAGGCGGTTTCAGACTTAATTAAACATGAAGTTAATATTAAGGAGATTGAACTTTTAGAAGATGCTTCAGATATCTTAGTAAAACAGATTAAGCCAAATTTTAAGACCTTAGGACCTAAGTTTGGTAGGGATATGAAGTTGATTGCTAGCGCTGTAGCTGGATTTGGTGCTGATGATATTAAAAATATTGAGCAAAATGGTCAATTAGATATTAAAATTGGAGAAAAATCCGTTACTTTAGGATTGGAAGATGTAGAGATTACATCGCAAGATATTGAAGGATGGCTAGTAGCTAATGAAGGTGCTTTAACAGTAGCTTTAGACGTTACTATCAATGAAGATTTACGTAAAGAAGGGATTGCTAGAGAACTAGTAAATCGTATTCAAAATTTACGTAAGGATTCAGGATTTGAGGTTACTGACAGAATTGACGTACAACTTCAGAAAGATGACCAAATAGTTGAGGCTGTTTCTTCAAATGAAGCGTATATTAAATCTGAAACGTTGACCGAAGAATTACAAATTATGGACACCTTAAATAATGGTATAGAAATTGTGTTTGACGATGTCAATACCAAATTATTTATTCAAAAACATTAATATTTATGACAACAGAGACGAACAACAGATATTCTGATAAGGATTTAGAAGAATTTAGAGCTATACTTCAAGACAAAATAAAAAAGGCAGAGCACGATTTACAACTTATTAAAAGTGCTTATATGAATGACTTTGATAATGGTACTGATGATACATCACCAACATTTAAAGCGTTTGAAGAAGGAAGTGCAACGATGAGTAAAGAAGCAAATTCAGCATTAGCTATTCGTCAAGAAAAGTTTATTCGCGATTTGAAAAATGCGATTATCCGTATTGAGAATAAAACCTACGGAATTTGTCGTGTTACAGGGAAATTAATAAACAAAGAGCGTTTAAAATTAGTGCCTCATGCAACGTTGAGCATTGAAGCTAAGAATATACAGTAACATTCCTGTGAAAGCAGGAATCTCATTATATTGAGATTCTATTTTGAATAAAAACAAGATCATAAAGTCATGGAATAATAATTTCATGGCTTTTTTTGTGCCTTTTGTTTTCGTTTTGAATACGCTAACTGCCAAAGCTCAGAATATATTAGAAAAGACTATTCAAGCAGATGGAATAGAATCTATTTCAATAAATGGTAATCAGATTTTTTCAATTTTTGTTTCAACTTCAAAGACCGATAAAATTAAGGTAACATCGACTTTAGATGGAGAATATCAAAATGAATTTCAGGTTGTAAGTAGTGAAAATAATCATACATTGATATTAAGCTTAGAGCATTTGTCATTTTTAGAAATACCAGATGATAAGCGAAACGCACACAAAGTTATTGCTGCAACGTTGCACATGGAAATCCCTGAACAACTCGCGTTACATATCTTAAGCGATATTGGTTCTGTAGATTTAAAAGGAGCTTTTAAATCGCTTTATATAGAATTGTTACAAGGGAGATGTACTATTGAGGGAGAGTCGACAACAGCTACAATAAATACTTTTGATGGCGATATTAGCGTTGTGACTAAAAATGCTTCTGTTGAAGCTAATTCTAATCATGGAAAAATTACTATAGATGATTTTTCTAATGTGATTTCAATATGGAAATTGAAGTCTATTAATGGAAATATTACGGTTGTAAAGCCAGATTAATCCTTTATTTTTGTTTAAAACCGTTTAATGTCTTTAAAGAAAGCCTCAATTATTATTTTCATTATTCTACTGATTGATCAAATCAGTAAAATTTATATAAAAACGCATTTTCAATTAGGTGAGGACGTTACCGTTTTCTCGTGGTTTAAAATTGCTTTTATAGAAAATGATGGTATGGCTTGGGGCACAAAATTGAGTGATTTTGTAAGTTTTATTTCAGATGAAACAGCAAAATTAGTTTTAACCCTATTTAGAATTGTCGCTGTAACAGGTATTGCGTTTTGGCTTATAGACGTTACGAAGAAGAAGAGGTCTAAAACTTTAATATTTGCGATTTCTATAATCTTTGCAGGTGCTTTAGGCAATATCATAGATTCTGTATTCTATGGTGTTTTGTTTAATGATAGCGTAATGCAGGTCGCTTCATTTTTACCAGAAGAAGGTGGCTATGCTAAGGTGTTTCATGGAAATGTTGTAGATATGCTTCACTTTCCGATTTGGAGTGGTGTAATGCCAGATAATCTGCCTTTAATTGGCGGTAAGTATTTTTCGTTTTTTGATCCTGTTTTTAATGTAGCCGATATGGCTATAAGTACAGGTATAGGGATTTTAATTGTATTTAATAAGAAGGCTTTTGAAGAGTCTAATAATTCAACTAACTTAGGTACAATTAAAACATAGTTTTTTGAATCGTATAATCTACTTTTTACTTTTTTATTTATCAATATCTCTTTTTCTCAAAACGAAGCCAATAATTGGTATTTTGGTAATTATGCAGGTATTACTTTTAATAACGGAGCACCAACCGTATTAACAGATAGTGCGCTTTCAACATATGAAGGGTGTGCCACTATTTCAGATAGTACGGGTCAGTTATTGTTTTATACAGATGGGATCACGGTTTATAATAGAAATCATAATATTATGCCCAATGGAACAGGGCTTTTGGGTGATCCGTCTAGTACACAGTCCTCCATAATTGTGCCCCAGCCAAATAATCCTAATATCTATTATGTATTTACTGTAGATGATTTAATTACAAATACTAACGGTTTGCGGTACTCTATTGTAGATATGACTTTAAATAATGGTTTTGGCGACGTCACAAGTGTTAAAAATGAATTATTAGTCACACCAACTTCAGAAAAAGTGACTGCGGTATTACATGCCAATGGTCAAGATATTTGGGTGATATCGCATGGTTTTGATAATAATGAATTCTATGCCTATTTAGTGACAGATACAGTTCTTAATACGGTCCCTATAACCAGTGCAACAGGTTTTATAATCACCTATTCGGGTAATAATTTTAAGGGATCAGGTGTGCTTAAAGCATCACCTAATGGAGATAAATTGATCATGTGTGCTTTAGGATTCGGAACACAACTTTTTGATTTTGATAGTTCTACTGGGATGGTGAGCAATCCTATAAATCTTAATACAGAATATGGTAGTTATGGCGCAGAATTTTCACCTTCGGGTAATCTGCTTTATACAAAACGTGGTTTACTAGAATCATCAAGTTTATGGCAGTATAATCTTACAGCAACAGACATTCCTAATTCAGGCATATTGTTATTTGAACTTTCAGAACAAGAACTAGAAGATGAACAAGAGGTAGGCCAGATGCAAATAGGGCCAGACAATAAGATTTATGTCTCTATAAAGAACAGGGATTATTTAAGTGTTATTAATAACCCTGAAGTTTTAGGATTAGGTTGTGATTTTATTAGTGATGCCATTTATTTGCTAGGCAATGTTTGTAGGTATGGTTTACCTACATTCATACAATCTTATTTTTTTGTAGGTTTTGAGTCTAATAATCCGTGTTTAGGAGAAGAAGCTAATTTTTCAGCCAATATACCACAAGCTTATGATAGTCTTGTATGGGATTTTGGAGACGGAAACACCTCTACGGAAGAAAATCCTACACATACGTACACTACTGCTGGTGAGTATGAGGTATCACTATCAGTTACTGCTGGTGCAGAAAATTCTTTAGAATCTAAAACCATTACGGTTTATGAACTTCCGTTAGCTACACCACTTGTAGAGTTAAAACAATGTGATGATGATTTAGATGGTTTTAGTTTGTTTAATCTTACAGAGATTAATGAATTGTTATCGGTTAATCACGACAATGAAATAATTACATTTTATGAAACGGAAGCAGATGCAGAAAGCTATACCAATGCTATAACAAATGAAACCTCATACAGTAACGAAACTGTAAATACTGATACGGTTTGGGCAAGAGTTGAAAACACTAATGGTTGTTATGAAACAGCTCAAGTTAATTTATTGGTATCAACAACACAAATTCCAGAAACATTTACTAAAGATTTTTACCAATGCGATGATGGTGAAGATCTCACAGACGGTATTTCAACCTTCGATTTTAGTACGGTAACTTCAGAAATTGAAGCTTTATTTCCTGTAGGACAACAATTGCTTATAAATTATTACACAACAGTTTCAGATGCATTGTCCGAAACAAATGCTATAAATGATATTAGTAATTATCAAAATATTGGATTTCCCAACCATCAAAATATTTATGTTAGAGTAGATAATGCGTTAAATAACGATTGCCTTGGTCTGGGACATCATATTACATTACATGTAAATCCCGTACCTTTAATAACAGGTCCTATAATATTTGAACAATGTGATGAAGGCAACGATGGAATAGAGTCTTTTGATACTTCTGGTGTTGAAACAGAGCTTTTAATAGGTCAGACACAGCCCATAGTGTTTACTTATGTTGACGAATTGGGCAACACGTATCCAAGTCCATTGCCTAGCCCAATTGTAAGTAATGTACCCGTTTTAAATATTTTTGCGACCATGACGATTGAAGATGCAACAAGTCCATTAGGTGGTTGCAGTGTGCAAACAACTATAAGTCTTTCAATTTCTAGTGGTGTTACGGCGCATCCTGTTAGTGATTTTAGTGTTTGTGATACTAATGGTGATGGCTTGCATGAATTTGATACATCAACAATTGAGGCCACAGTTTTAAACGGACAATCAGATGTAGTTCTAAGTTATTTTGAAGCAGACGGAACTATATTGACAAACCCACTTCCAAATCCATATATCATTTCATCGAAGTCTATTGTAGCAAGAGTTGAAAGCACACTGAATTCATTCTGTTTTGATGAAACCATTATAGAATTTCAAGTAAATGAACTGCCAATTGCTAATACTATTTCTAATGATTTTGTTTGTGACGATGCTTCTAATGATGGTGAACATGTATTTACACTTTCTAATTATGATAATCAAATACTAGATGGGCAATCTGATGCGATTTTTGATGTCTTCTATTTTGATAATTTAGAAAATGCTGAGCAGCATATAAATCCTTTACAAGATAATTTTGTTGTAGCTTCAGAAAGTGTCACTGTTTACGCAAAAATTCAAAATACTAATGAAGCAGTTTGCAATGATATTGTGTCATTTCAACTTGGAGTCAATTATTTTCCCATTGCAGAGCAGCCACAAAGCATTAGTGTTTGTGATGACGCTATTAATGATGGATTTACAGAGCTAAACTTGACTAATTTTGATGATGAAATTTTAGGAGATTTAAATCCTTCTGGTTTTAGTGTGAGCTATTATTTAAGTTTGAATGACGCTATTGAAGACCATAACCAAACGGCTTATAATTATACGAATACAACAAATCCTCAAACGTTTTATGCGCGTTTAGAAAATGTGAATTCACCACAATGTTTCACTACGACTTCAGTAGAAATAACGGTTAAAGAACAGCCTGTTTTAGAAATGAATGAGTATTGGCCATTATGTGATAATCATTCCGTTGAGATTATTGCAGACTTTGGTTATGATTACTACAATTGGTCTACTGGTCAAACCACAAGAGCAATTGTTGTTAATGAGCCTGGAGAATATACTGTTGTCGTATCAAATGATTATGGTAACTTAATGTGTACTACCGAAAAAACTGTTTTTGTGAGTTTATCTGATATTGCTGTGATTGCAGCTATTGAAACCGTAGATTGGTCTCAAAGTACTAATGTGATTTCCGTGTTTGTGGAAGGTCTTGGTGATTATGAATACTCATTAGATGGTATAAACTATCAGGATGCACACATTTTTGAAGGGTTGCAAATTGACGACTATCATGTATATGTAAGAGATAAAAATGGTTGTGGTGTAATAGTGGAGGAGGTTTACTTGCTTAATTATCCTAGATATTTTACTCCCAATGACGATGGCACCAACGACTTTTGGCAGATTAAAAATTCTATAAAAGAACCATCAAATAAAGTTTATATTTATAACCGTTATGGTAAATTAATTACGGAATTAAAACCTAATGATTCAGGTTGGGACGGTACGTTAAACGGAAATAAATTACCAAGTAGTGATTATTGGTTTGTTTTAGAGCGTCAAGATGGAAAAACCTATACAGGGCACTTTGCTTTAAAGCGGTAACTTCTATTTTAGAACGTTATAATATGATCTGGAGTCACACAATAATCCAATCTAATATCTTCTTCGGAAGCTTCAATAGTTTCATGCTCAGCTTCAAAAAAAGACAAGCCTATTTTTACGGTTTCAGGTTTACAATCTGCTAAAAACCGATCATAAAAGCCTTTGCCATACCCAATTCTATGTCCTGTGTTATCAAAAGCTAAAAGCGGAATAAAAACGACTTCTAATTGAGACGATGGAATTTCAATACCATCAATGGGTTCAGGAATATTATATGTATTCTTTTGAATTCTGGTGTTATCCGTAAGTAGATAATGGGTCATAGAATAATCTTCAAAATTACTCTTAGAAATCACAATATTTTTATCCTTTCCTGATAGAATATTTAGAATATAATCGGTATTAATTTCCTTTTGTTCTTCAATGGTTAAGAAGATATGGTAAAAGGTTTTATCCCAAATATCTAAGGTTAAGAGTTTATTAGCAATGGCTAAACTAAAATCGTCAACTTCAGTAAGGGATAGTTGCTGACGTAATTCCTTATATTTTTTTCTTAATAAAGGCTTGCTCATTACGATTCGATCTCTGTAGAAATATGGAAAATAGCATCACCTTGATAGATTATTGGAGATTCATTGACGTTAAAAATATAACCTGCGTTTGGTGCTTTTACAAAATAGTTGAAACTACCATAAGGATCTGTGATATTACCTAGAACTTGGCCTTTAGTGACTTTTGAATTTATACTTATAGTAGCTTTAAACATTCCAGAGTATTTCGCTCTTAACCACTTGCTGTCTTTAATAATCACCGCGCTGACCTTAGGTCTAGAGACTTTAAATTTGCTTCTTAGCATTCCTAAATGGTGTAAAACGCGTTTGGCCCCATTAACACCTGTGTTTGTAATATTATTATCAATGTTAAACGACTTTCCTCCTTCAAATAATAACATAGGTATACCCGCTTTATCACAAGCATTTCTATAGGATTTATTTAAGTTTTGAGAATAGAATATAAAAGGAGCTCCAAAAACATGTGCTAATTCTGTAAGGCGTTCATTATCTCTTACAATTCGTATTTGAGCAGCATTAAACCGACCTGCTCCACCTGTATGGAAATCCATGGCAAAATCGACATGAGGTACTAATTCTGTCATCACAAAATGAGCCACTCTACTCGCTAGAGAACCATTGGCACTTCCTGGAAAAGAACGGTTTAAATCTCGTCCGTCCGGAAATAAGCGATCCATATTTAAAAACCAAAAACGTTGATGACAGGCACACAAATAATTGTACCTGTCTTAGGAACGTTAATACCTTTGGCTATAATTTGCCTTATAATTTCTACACCATTAATTTCGTCACCATGAATACCAGCAGTCATTAAAACCGTTGGCCCAGGTTTTTTAGATCGTTCAATTATAATAGGAACTTCTAATGTGTTTCTGGTGTGTAATTTTGCTACTTCAAAAGTTGCAGTTACACTTTTACCAGGAGCGACTTCGACTCCTAAAATATTTAAAATATCTTTTGGCATGTTTTAGATCGTATTTCGTTCTATAAAAGTAATGATAGCTTTGGCAATATTCTTTTTAGTTGCTCCTTCAATACCTTCTAGGCCTGGTGTAGAGTTAACTTCTAACAATAATGGACCACGTGAAGACTGTAGCATATCTACACCACAAACAGGGAGTTTTAATACTTTTGCAGCTCTCATTGCTAATTTAAGTTCGTCTTCATCTAGCTTTATAATGTTGGCAGAACCACCACGATGTAAATTAGATCTAAATTCGCCTTCTTTACCTTGGCGCTTCATAGCTCCAACAACTTGCCCATCTACAACCAAAGCTCTTAAATCTGCGCCTTTAGCTTCTTTGATGAATTCTTGAACAATAACTCTTGCTTGCAGACCATTAAAGGCTTCTAGTACAGATTCAGCAGCATTTTTAGTTTCTGCTAAAACCACACCTAACCCTTGTGTGCCTTCTAGTAATTTTATAATTACAGGTGTTCCTCCAACATAATTAATAACTTCTTCTACGTCTCTAGAATAATTGGTAAATACTGTTTTAGGCATCCCAATACCAGCTTTACTTAGGCGCTGTAAGCTTCTTAATTTATCACGAGAACGTGTTATAGCATCTGATGGTGCAATAGTGAAAATGCCCATTTCTTCAAACTGTCTTACAACTGCACAGCCGTAAAATGTAATTGAAGCTCCTATTCTAGGTATAACGGCATCAACATAATCTAAGTAACGATCTTTATAATATATGGTAGGTTTCTCCTTCTCTATAATGATGTCGCATTTTAAAGGATCAATGATTTCAACGGCATGACCTCTTTTTTTACCTTCTTCAACAAGTCGTTGGGTAGAGTAGAGTTCAGGATTGCGTGAAAGAATTACTATGTTCATTTAATTATGTTTTGTTTAAAGGATTGATTTTCTATATCGACATCAATCAAAAATTTGTGTTTCAAAAATTGACGGCCTATTAATACGGGGAACCTCATATCGTCTCTAGTGCTTAAAGTTAAGTTAATCTTATAGCTTTTACCAAAGAATACAACGGTAGTTTTAATTTTGTAGCGGTTTTCTTTATGTCCATTGCTACTTTTTACATCTGTATAAGTGTAGGTATTAAAAGCTATTTCTTCGCTTTTAAAGTTAGGATGGCCTTTACTTTCAAAAATACAATAAAGTTTGCCATCTTCTTCTCTAATTTTAGAGCAATGAATTGCAGAAGTATAAGCTCCTGTATCTATTTTAACATCGATGTTGTTTAATTTTAATTCGGGAAAATTGACTTTGTCTACACGTCCCAAAACTTTTTTTGTCATAAACTTAAATATATAAAAAAGAGGCGCAAGGTAATGATAAAGTGTATTAATTATACACATATCTTTTTACGAATTATTACCTTTGATTAAATGCCAGAATCTACTTTAGACATACAGATAAAAACGCTTCCTCATCAACCTGGTGTTTACCAGTATTTTGATGCAGACGAGCAATTAATCTATGTCGGAAAAGCTAAAGATATAAAAAAACGCGTTAGTAGTTATTTTACCAAGCATCACGACTATGGTAAAACGCGTGTTTTAGTGAAAAATATTGCTTCGGTTAAGCATATTGTTGTTGAAACCGAAAATGATGCCTTATTGCTTGAGAATAACCTCATAAAAAAGTATAAGCCTAAATACAATGTTTTATTAAAGGACGATAAATCGTATCCTTGGATTTGTATTAAAAAAGAACGGTTTCCGAGAGTGTTTCCTACGCGACGTGTAATTAAGGATGGTTCAGAATACTTTGGGCCTTATACCAGTATGAAAACGGTAAAGACGCTTTTGGGTTTAATAAAAGGTTTATACCAATTACGGACTTGTAATTATGATTTATCTGAATCTAAGATTAACACTGGTAAGTATAAAGTCTGTTTAGAATATCATTTAGGAAACTGTAAAGGTCCTTGTGAAGGCTATGAAAGTGAAGAAGAGTATGCTGCAAATATTACAGCGATTAGAGAAATTCTAAAAGGAAATTTTAAAGATTCCTTGCAGCAATTTAGGATTCAAATGCGGCAACATGCAGAAGCTATGCAATTTGAAGATGCTCAAAAAATAAAAGAAAAATTAGAGGTTTTAGAAAATTACCAAGCAAAGTCTACCATTGTAAATCCTAAGATTAATAATGTCGATGTGTTTTCAATCATTAGTGATGAAACTTATGCTTACGTCAACTTTTTACAGTTAAGTCACGGATCAATTATTAGATCTCACACTTTAGAATTAAAGAAGAAATTACAAGAGACAGATTTGCAATTATTAGAATTGTCAATCACTGAAATCCGTCAGCGTTTTAATTCAAATTCTAAAGAAATTTATGTGCCTTTTAAAGTGAATTTAGGGGATGAATTAAAAATAACAATACCGAAACTTGGAGATAAAAAAAGTATCTTAGACCTGTCTATTCGTAATGCAAAATATTACAGAATGGATAAGTTGAAACAAGTGAAAATTGTAGATCCAGATCGCCATGCCAACCGAATAATGGCACAAATGAAAGCAGATTTACGCTTGTCTGAAGAGCCTAGGCATATTGAGTGTTTTGATAACTCTAATATACAAGGTACAAATCCGGTAGCCGCATGTGTTGTTTTTAAGAATGGTAAACCGAGTAAAAAAGATTATCGTAATTTTAATATCAAAACTGTAGATGGTCCAGATGATTTTGCGTCCATGGAAGAAGTGGTGTATAGACGGTATAAGCGTTTACTAGAAGAAGAGCAACCTTTGCCTCAACTTATTATTATAGATGGTGGAAAAGGACAATTATCTTCGGCTTTAAAAAGTTTAGATGTTTTAGGACTTCGTAATGAAATCGCCATAATAGGTATTGCAAAACGTTTAGAAGAATTGTTTTATCCAGATGATCCAATTCCGTTATATTTAGATAAAAAAAGTGAGACCTTAAAAATTATACAACAACTAAGAAATGAAGCGCATCGCTTTGGGATAGAACATCATAGAAATCGAAGAAGCAAAGGAGCATTAACGACTGAGCTAGAAAATATTTCAGGTGTAGGTGAGCAAACGATTGTAGATTTAATGAAACAATTTAAAACTGTTAAGCGTATTGCGAATGCCAAGTTAGATGAGCTTGAGGCGGTTGTTGGTGTTTCGAGGGCAAATAAAGTATATAATTATTATCATAAAGAATAATTTAAAAACCATATGGGTTTGTAATGAGATTGAAAAACGTTTTTATAATCGTATTCATAATTGCGCTTTTTCCAATAAAGGCACAGAACAAAACGACTAATTCTGAACCAAAAGTAGGTTTAGTATTAAGTGGTGGTGGTGCTAAAGGTTTTGCTCATATAGGAGTGTTAAAAGTTATTGATAGCCTAGGAATAAAAATAGACTATGTGGCTGGTACGAGTATGGGAGCCATAATCGGATCTTTATATGCTTCGGGATATTCGGGGAAAGAATTGGAAACAATGTTCAAATCACAAGACTTTGATGTGTTGATTAATGATGCGTTTCCGAGAGCTTCTAAATCATTTTATGAGCGAGAAAATGCTCAAAAATACGCTGTGAATTTACCTTTTGAGCATTTTAAAATTTCGCTGCCTTCAGCGTTATCGCGTGGGCAAAATGTTTATAATTTATTGTATCATTTAATGCTTCCTGTAAATGATATTACAGATTTTGAAAAGCTACCAATTCCGTTTTTTTGTATCGCAACGAATATAGAAACTGGGGAGTCTCTAATTATGGACAAAGGCAAATTAGCTGAGGCAGTTACAGCTAGTGGAGCATTACCATCTTTATTTCAACCTGTAATTATTGATGATGCTATTTTAATTGATGGAGGTGTTACTAATAATTTTCCTGTTGAAGAATTACGAGCTAAAGGCATGGATATTATTATCGGAGTCGATGTACAAGATGCATTAAAAGATCGCGAATCTTTAAAATCAGCACCAGACATTCTTTTACAGATTAATAATTTTCGGACTATAAATGTTATGAAAAACAAGTCGGAATTAACCGACATCTATATTAAACCAGATATTAGTGAATTTTCGGTAATTTCATTTGATGAAGGAAAAGATATCATTGCAAATGGTGAAACTGCAGCAAGAAAGCAACTATCTAAACTACAAGATGTAAAAAGAAATCAGCCAAATTATACGGTAAGAGCAGCGGTAAAAGTATTAGATAGTCTAAAAATTAATAACGTTACTTTAAAAGGAAATGAACGTTACACCAGGGCTTATATGATGGGGAGATTAAAGCTTAAGGGTAATGAGAAAATGAGTTATTCAGATTTTAGGCAAGGCATAAATAGCCTCGTTGCAACTAATAATTTTGATACATTTAGATATCACTTAGAGCCTACAGATAATGAATCTGAATTCAATCTTATAGGTAATATCATAGAATCTGAAACAACAACCTTCCTTAAGCTAGGTATTCATTTCGATCAACTTTATAAAAGTGCACTACTTGCTAATCTCACAAAAAAGAAATTGTTATTTAATAATGATATTGCTTCGTTGGACATAATTTTGGGAGATAACTCGAGATATAATTTTGATTACTTTATTGATAAAGGATTTTATATCAGTTTAGGGATTAAATCACGTTTCAATCAGTTTAATAAGAATGTTAATCCGAGATTAGCTTTAGAGGAGGACTCACCTTTGCTTTCGGGTTTGAATAAAATTGATGCAGAAATTTCAGATTTTACGAATCAAGTATATTTACAAACGATATTTAAAAAGGATTTTGCATTACGACTAGGTGCGGAGCATAAACGGCTTAAAATAACATCAGAAACCATTATAGATGAAGATGAAGAAAATAGAATTGTTTTTGAAAACACTGATTACCTCAGCGTTTTTGGTAACCTAAAATATGATAGTTATGATAATTTCCATTTTCCGAAAAGTGGATTTTATTTCAACGGAAATTTTCACTTATATCTAGACGCTTCAGGTTTTAATACTGATTTTTTGAATTTTTCAATAGCTAAAACAGACATCGGTTACGCTTTTAGTTTTAGCGATAAGCTATCACTAAAAACAGAAGGTCAAGGAGGTTTTAAAATTGGTGATGAATCTACAAGCGCCTTAGGGTTTGCAATAGGAGGTTATGGCTCTAACTTTATAAATAATTTTTATTCATTTTATGGGTATGATTATTTAACCTTAACGGGTGATAGTTTTATGAAGGGAACATTTACTTTAGATTACGAAGTTTTTAAAAAGCATCATATTCTATTTGCTGCAAACTTCGCCAATATTGAAGATGGTCTTTTTGAAGCGGGTAATTTATTTACGTCTCAAACGTATAGTGGCTATGCTCTTGGCTATTCTTTAGAAACCTTTTTAGGACCATTAGAAGGTAAGTACACCTATTCGCCAGATACTGGTAATTGTTATTGGTTTTTTAATCTTGGATTTTGGTTTTAATGAACATAAATTCGGTAAAAAAAAAAGAGACTATCTTTTAAGATAGTCTCTTTTTAATAATTGAAATAGATTTTATCTATTCTGCAGCTGTATCGTCAGTTTCAGTTGTTGGAACATCACCTGCTTCAACTTCTTCTTCATCGTCATCAGCTATTACAGCTAATCTACTACGTCTTACTTGACAAATAACAGTGTTATCTGGGTGTAAGAATTTATAATCTTCGTTTGCTAGTTCAGTAATGTAGAACTTGCTTCCAATTTTTAATGGAGTAATATCGATTTCAACAAAATCTGGTAATTTTGAAGGAATAGCTTTAACTCTAAGTTTACGGTAAGGCATTCTTAAGTTACCACCATTCATTACACCTTTAGAAGATCCTATTGTTTGAACAGGAATTTCCATAGTAATTTCTTTGTCTTCGAAAATTTGATAGAAATCTACGTGTGTAATTCTGTCTGTTACTGGGTGAAATTGAATGTCTTGCATAACTGCATTGTATTCTTCACCGTTATCTAAGACAATCACAACTGTATGTGCGCTAGCAGTATATACAAGTTTTGAAAAAGCTAATTCTGGTGATGAGAAATGGAATGCTTTGTCTCCTCCGTACATAACGCAAGGAACCTGACCAGCATTACGTAAGGCTTTAGTTGCCTTTTTGCCTACGCTTTCTCTTTGAGATCCGTTAATTGTAATTGATTTCATTTTTTGAAATATTTGTTAATTTTAATTTCCTCATTTTGAGGGCTGCAAATTTAGAAATTTTATATGAGAATATTAGTGTTATAAGGCGCTTTTTTACTGAGACTGCATGTTTTATGGCAAAGTCATTAGTTTTAGTCTTATAATCTTAGTATAATAATGCTAAAAATAGAGGTGTGTAATCTTAACTTTCTCTATTACTTAACTGTTTACATTACAAATTTATTACTAATAGATTTGTTGTGATGCACATTGTACATAACTTCAGCAAATAGAGTTGAACAACTCAATACTTTTAATTTTTTACTTTCTTGTCTTAACGGAATAGAGTTGGTTACTATTAATTCCTCTAGTTTAGAATTTTCTAATTTTTCGTAAGCGTTTCCAGATAAAATAGGGTGTGTACAAATAGCTCTCACGCTTAATGCGCCACGTTCAATCATTAAATCAGCCGCTTTTGTAAGTGTACCAGCAGTATCTACCATATCATCTACTAATACTACATTTTTACCTGTAACATCACCAATAAGTTCCATATGTGAAATCACATTAGCTTTAGCACGTTGCTTGTAACAGATTACAACATCACTTTTTAAAGCTTTAGAATAAGCATAAGCACGTTTAGAACCTCCCATATCTGGTGAAGCTATAGTAAGATTATCTAAATTTAGGCTTTTTAAATATGGTAAAAATATAGTCGATGCGAACAAGTGATCTACTGGTTTTTCAAAGAACCCTTGAATTTGATCAGCGTGTAAATCCATTGTAATAATTCGGGTTGCTCCAGCTGCTTCTAACATTTTTGCAACTAATTTGGCAGCGATAGGAACTCTAGGTTTGTCCTTTCTGTCTTGTCTAGCCCAACCAAAATATGGCATAACAGCAGTTATATGTCTGGCAGAAGCACGTTTAGCAGCATCTATCATCAATAACATTTCCATTAGATTTTTTGGTCCAGGATGCGTCGATCCTATAATGAAAACGCGTGTACCTCTAATTGATTCTTCATAAGAAGGTTGAAATTCTCCATCACTATAAGTTGATGTAATTACTTTCCCTAGTTTAACTCCGTAGGTTTCTGCTATTTGTTCTGCAAGGTAGGTGCTTTGTGAACACGCGAAAATTTTGGCTTCAGTAGTTTCGTATGGCATTTGTTATCAGTTATTTAGTTGGTGTTGTGATGGGATTTTTATTCACTTCAAATTTAGAAAATTATTTTACTACAAAAAGGATAAAACCTACTAATTTTGATGGATGAACAGAAATATTTTTCTATTTTTGCAATCCGAAATTGCTCAAGTGGTGGAATTGGTAGACACGTTGGATTCAAAATCCAATGTCGCGAGACGTGCGGGTTCGATTCCCGCCTTGAGTACTAAAAGCCTTTATCGAAAGATAATGGCTTTTTTGTTTTTACATTTTAAGTAATATTACTTGGACTGATTTCTAAAATCACTTCCGTTTATCAATAACCATAACTGGCTTTCTGCTCATTTTAGGAAACTGTAATTTTTGTATTTCCTTTTTGTCACTAAATTCAATTTTAGGAAGCACTCTTAGTTTAGCTCTAAAATGATTTTTTATATTGAGTAATAAATTTTCTGTAGGAGCATTTACAGCTATTTTAATGAGAATTTCGTCTGTTCCTATGGAATTGTGAGAAAGTTCTATAACAAACGCTTCCACCTCGTTAAAATCGTTTAAAATATTATGCATTGCTGGTGGATATAAAGTGGTGCCTTTATATTTTATCATTTGTTTTTTTCTGCCAATTACAGGTCCTAATCGCATGGTGTTTCTGCCACAATCACATTTTTTATGATGTGCTTTAACAATATCACCCGTTTTAAATCTAAGTAACGGCATGCCTTCCACACCTAAGGTGGTAATGGTAAGTTCCCCAGATTCGCCTTCGTTTACAGGTTGATCGTTATCATCTAATATTTCGGTAATAATTAGTTCCGGATGTTGGTGGCCACCTTGTTGCTGTTCACACTCGGTAAAAGCCGTATTCATTTCGGTGGAAGCGTAGGTGGAATACAATTCAATATTCCAATGTTCCTTTATTTTTTTAGATAAGGTGTTTAATGAAAAATCTTGTGCTCTTAAGGGTTCACCAATGCAAATAGCACCTTTAATTCCTGAGGTGTTGAGGTCTATATTATGCTGTTTGGCATATTCAATGAGTTTCAACAAAAAAGAAGGAACGGCAATAATATAGGTTGGTTTAAATTTTAAAATAGAATCCCATTGCAATTCGGGAATGCCATTACCAACCCTAATAATACCAGCACCAAGTTTTCTTGCTCCTAAAAAATAAGCCAACCCTGCCATAAAGCGTCGGTCTATGGTGGTCATAAGCTGAATTACGTCGTCTGGACCAATACCAGCGCAGGCAAACGAAATGGCTTCGTTATAAGCCAAACGGTCTAAATCGTTATCCGTTAATCCAAAAAGTACAGGGTCGCCTAAAGTTCCTGATGTGGTAACATAATCCACAATTTTATTTTTAGGCACGCAAATAAAATCGTCGTTATACTGTTGTAAATCGTCTTTGGATGTGGTAGGAATTTTTGTTAAATCATCAAGCGAATTAATAGTGGTAATATCAATTTTATGTGTATTGAATAAGCGCTTATAAAAAACCGAATTGGTATTTAAATACAGTAAAAGATCTTTTAGTTTTTCAACTTGAAAGCTCTTTATTTCGGCTTTGGAAGCGTATTCTATCTCAGGAATCATAAATCTAACTTTCTTTTAATTTTTAATATAAGTATCCACTTGTTCTTCGTCAGGAACGGTCGTAATTTCTTTGGTTTTAGCGATTTCAAAGGTATTTAATGCTGCGGTATAATAGCCTTTGTTGTAATAGTATTTACCAACCAAATAATAGGCTTCCCAATAATCTGGATTTAAGTTCTCTAATCTTGAAAGAGTTTCTAAGTCTATGTCGTTTTTGGTTTCAATATTCGATAGTACTTCTTGTCTCAACTGCCTGTAAGCTTGATAATTTTTATAAGCTTCTGTATATTGAAACGGATCTTCTTCAATGTTTAATTCTGTATTTGCCAGAGACTTTTTGGTAGGATTTTTAAATATGTCATTTAAATCATACGCCACAAATTCCCCTAATTGATAAGGGTTAGAAGAGACCCAAACCAAACGCTGTTCTGGTTTAAAAACAACAGCATGATGTGCTAATAGTTGATTTAGAGCTTTTTCGTTACCATAGCCAATAGCTTTGTCGTTTAAGCCTTCTTTATTTCTTAAAATATCAATTGCAATCTTTGGAGTTAATTTAGGGTTCTGGTCCAAAAGTTCTTCCATCCGTTCGTAACGGTATTGCGAATGACTTTCTTCAATATGCTTTAAATTATTTTTATCGTTTGTATAAGCGTCGCTCTGAAAATGATTGGAACAGATAAGTTGATTTGAATTTTCAACGTCATAAACGCCAAAATTATGAGGTGAGACTTCAATTAATATCGCTTTTCTGTCGGCTGCACTTCCTACTAAAATAGATTCAGAAACAAATACTTGGCGTTTTTTAGCAATAGCAATAGCTTCTTCAATAGTGGTCGCGTATTGTAAAATTTCACGATTTAAAATAGAAATAGGTGTTTTGGCTACCAATGGAATTTTAGATTTCCCAGCATTTATGGTTACCGTTAAGCCATGCTCATTCATACCCGAAAGTACACCTAGCATTCCGGCCCAAGTTACCGACATAAATTTATAGCCTTCGGTTGGGTTTGTAAATGACACAATTTTTTCTTGGGCAAAGTCATCGCCAGCATAAAAATCTAAATTCCGACCTATAATAAGACTACCGTCCTCAGTTTTGTCATCCCAAGCGGCAAATGAAGAACAGCCTACTAAGGCTAAATCTTGTAAGGCATGCCCAATATCATGTGCGCCATGAAAATAAAGGACTCTTAAATAAGGTTCTGCAATGTAATTATAGTCCGGTGAGGCATATTTGGAAAGGCCTAAAATTTCTGTTTTATATTCTAAAGGGACATTAAGATATAGTTTTCGATTATACCAAGCCAAAAAGCGTCTTAATAAAGCTTGTTTGGTTTTAGAGGGTACAAATTTATCTATTTTAGATACAAAAATAGCTTCTTGGTTATGGAATAACTCTTCTGTAAGGCTACCAGTAATAAGACCTCTGCGATACGGATTGCCTTCTACATAAAGTTCCCACAAACCTTGTTTATTTTTACTTAGATGGTTGCTGCCCAAGGTGAACGTAGAATCGGAAGTTTTAACCCGCTCTGGAATTACGGGATTATAAGCACTTACATCCGGAACATCGTGTAAGGATTTTGAAATTCCACATGACGTTAGACTTATAAATACAAGAAGTAGAAGCCTGTGATATATGCTTAAGTTAATCTTCATGACATTTAATTTTCGATGCTTTCTTCGGTTTTATTAGCATCCAATATTTTTTTAAGTAAAGGTTCCATTCCTACAATTTCTGAACACGTAAGAACAGCACCAATAGTAACGCCTAAAATGCCATGCATATTTAAACTTTGTCCAGTAAGAAGCAGGTTTTTTATTTTAGTCTTTGGAGAAACAAAGGAAGCTAACGGGTTATTAGCATCTTTAACATAGCCATAAATAGAACCTCTGTGAGAACCAATATAATCGCGATACGATAATGGTGTTGAGGTGTAGATTTCTTGAATACAATCTCTAATAGTTGGATATTTTTTTTCTAATTCTTGAATGAGTATTTCTGCTTTTTCAGCTTTAAATTCTTCATAGGTTTGTCCGCGATCATTTTTGTTTGCTACGGTATTAAACGTGTTTTCCCAAGCTTCCACTTCTTCATAGCGCATATAAGTCATTACGGTTAGGCTCTCGCCATACTTATCTGTTTTTTTGTTGATGCCCATGGATGCCATATAACCTTCGGGCCAAGTTTCAGCAGTGTAGTCTTGTCCGTCCCAAATTCTGTTTGGATCTTTTATATGGTAAATATTTTTGTTTTGATATTTAAAGGTGTTCGGCTTTAAAACAATATAAAGGCTAAATCCAGCGATAATACTTTCAATGTTATTGATGCGCTTGGTATAAACTTTTCTGAATTTATCTTCACCAACTAATTTTATGGTAAGCTTTGGTTCAATATTAGAAATGAATAAATCTGCCTTAATTTCTTTGCCATTTTTGGTAAAAACGGAACTGATATTTTTGTCTTCAAATCCGAATTTAACAACCTCATGATGATTAAAAGCATCACCACCATTTTCTTTTAAACGTCGGATTAATAATTTAGAAATTTGGCTACCACCATTTACACAACGATAAGCACTTTCTATGTAAGAATTTATGGTTAAGGCGTGCACATAAAAAGGCGTGCGATCGGCATCACCTGCATATAGATAATTGGTGCCAGCGAGTACAGCTTGTAGTTTTTTATTATCAGTAATGGAATCAATATAGTCTTTAGCTTTTAAGCTGAAAATATCTGTCTTTTCATAATAAGGTTTTCCATATTTTAAACCATATAGTGGAAATTGGTCACAGATTTCTTTTAACTTATCACAATAGGTAATAATGGCTTTTTCTTCATCAGGAAATTCAACTAATAAATTTTTAATGAATCTATCATAGCCTTGCGCATGTTTGTATTCGCGATTATCGTTATCGAAAGTAATAACATCAAAACCATCTTCATCTAGTTTTTTTAGATTTAAATCATCAATAATATCGAGGTACTTAAAATATTGATAAAGATTTTGGCCTTTGTTTAAGCCTCCTATATAATGGACTCCAGTGTCAAAAATAGTTTTATCGCGAACAAAGGTTTGTAAGTTACCACCATACTGATTGTTTTTTTCTAAAACACAAACACTATAGCCTTCTTTTGCTAATATATTGGCAGAAACTAAACCACCTAAACCGCTTCCTATTATAACAACATCGTAATGAGATTTCATGCTTATTTCAACTGTTTTGATAAGATAGTCATATTTTCTGTTTGGTAGGTACAATCAAAACCTAAATCGAGTGTATTTGTCGCTAACAAATGCTTGCTTTCTTTTAAGAAAATGAGATGATTTAAGTCTGACTGGATCATTAGTTTTAGTTGTGCTTCTGTAATGTTAGTCGCACTTATTATTAAGGCATTTGCTTTAAAAGGCAACGTTGCCTCAATAGAATCTGCAAAAGTTATGTTACGAGAATTGGGAATAAAACTGTTTTTAACAAGTGTTCTATACTCCGTATTTTCAATATAAGAAATGATTTTTCTATCTACAGCATCTAGGGCTAATAAAAAATCAAGTTGACCAACATCGTCTGACAAATGTACAATAGTTGATTTTTTTCCAACTGTATTCAAGACCATTTTATAAATGTCTTTGTGCGTTGTAATATCCTTTTTTACGTTTTGATATAAGGTGTCACCTTTGTATCTATACTCATCCAAAAGGATGTTGTGAAAATAGGTTGCACCTTCTCTTTCTTTTCTAAAAGCACTAAATTCCGTTCTAAAATAAGCTCCAATTTGTTTGGCACGTTGTGAGTAATTGTTGCTAAATCGAGAATCTTCTGGTGTAATTCTATCCAAAATTTTTAAAGTGATATGACCATCCCTTATCATAGATTCTCCTTTAGGAATGACTTCCGAATTCCCATGAATAAGTACAGGTATAATATCTAAATTAAATTGTTCTGCTAAATAAAAAGCCCCTTTATGAAAACGCTTAATTTTATGGGTTTTAGAACGCGTGCCTTCTGGGAAGGCCATTAAGGTATAACCTTGTTCTACTTTTTTCTTTAAATGCTCTAATCCATTTTCTATGCCACTCGATACCGGATAAAAGCCAGCCAATTGTATGGCTTTTCCGAATACAGGCGAATTGTAAACCCAATCATTCACTAGAAAAATAATCTTTGGATGTAACATTCCAATAGCTATAATATCTAAAAAAGACGTGTGATTTGCGATAATAATAGCTTGCTTTTTAAAATCTTCTTTAGGTTCGTTAATCACTTTTTTTAACGAGAAACAGATGGGTGTATAATGTCGATTTCATGAATTTTGAAATCATAATATGAAACCATTTCATTTTAGTTTTCTTCTTAAGAGGAATGATTTTTAAAATAGTAACACTAAACAAGGATAATAGAATACCACCTAAGCCAAAATAAGTAAATGAGACAATGGAATAAATTAATAATCTTAATGATATTGGACGTTTATTTTTGCTACCAATAAACAATTTGAAAAGTAAAGGTTGAAGCGTAAAAGCTATAAGTACTGCTGAGGTTATACCTATTAAGCATACTAAAGATATGGAATATAATGCAGGGTGTTTTGCGAAAATTAAAACGCCAACCCCTAAAATAGTGGTGATTACCGAAAGTAAAATAGACGTTTTATGTGTGGTCAATGATTTTTCACCTGTTCGGTATTCATGCAATAATCCATTGGTCATAAAAATGCCATAATCAATACCTAAACCAAAAATAAATGTAGATATGATGATATTGAAAATGTTGAATTCTAAATGAAATAACCCCATAATTCCAATAGTTACTAACCAGGTTAGACAAATTGGAATGACTGTTACTAAAGTTAGCGACAAGCTTCTGTAAAATAAGAATAGAATAATTAGAACAACAATTAAAGAATAGCCGATTAAACTGTTGAAATCGTTTTTTAGATGACCTAAAAAAGTTTCATTCATTTGTTTTCTATCAATCACTAAAGTTTGAGAATCCTCTTTAAAGGCATTCATTACGGCATTTGCTTCATCTACTTTAACTAAAGTTGTAATGGTGGTGTAATTATCTTTAGTCGTCATATAATCGTCCACCGAAAAGGTGTTTATGGCTTTGTAATCTTTACGCTCTAAAGGTTTAAATGTGGTATTTAAAAGCGTGTAAAAACGGTTAAAGGTTTCTGGTTTAAACCCTAAAGCTGTTCCACTTTCTGTTATGTTTTGTTTTGTGGTTGCAATAGTGCTTTCGTCCCAAAAAGATTGCCAACGCTCCACTTGTTGGGTTTGTTGTTTTTTAGAATGGACAAAAGTGCTAATAGAACTGAAGTTAATAAGTTTTCCTTCCGATTTTAAGTTTTGAAGCTTGGTTAAAATGGCATCATTAACTTGCAGTGTGCTTTCTTCCGAATCACCGTAGGCCGCAATGTATATGGATTTTGAAGTGCTATTAATTAGTTTGTCTAAACGTAATTCGGCTGCCTTAATGTCTTTTGGCATGTAATTCATCTCGCTTAAATCATTGTTGAAAATAACAGTGTTATAAGTAAAGAAACTACCAAAACACAATAGAAATAAACCAATAATAACCCATTTGTTTTTATGAATGTTGTAAGAAGCAATTTGGTCTAAGGCAGTACTTTTTTTGGATGGTTTTGTTTGCTCTTTATACACTTGAGGAATAAAAAGTAGTGCAAAAAAAGAAGAACCAATAACGCTAACTGCTGCAAATATTCCTAAATCTTGTAAAGCTTGTGAGTTGATAAATAATAAACATAAAAACGCTAAAGCCGTAGTTAAACTGCTCATTAAAATAGGTTTCGAAATTTCTTGGTACAGGTGTTTTACATTAGTGTTACTTCTAATGTGTGTGAGAATGTGTAAGGAATAATCGAGTGTAACACCTAATAACACCGAACCAATCCCTAGAGAAATGGCTGATATTTTTTCGCGGATTAAAAAAAGCAGTACAATAGCTAAAAGTCCACCAAAAATGGTTGGTATAAATAATATAATTGGGACAGTTATTTTTTTATAGAAAAGTATAAATATGAGTAAAAGTACGGTTAACGCAATACCTACAGTAAGCTGAATGTCGCTTTTTATTTGATTGGCATTAGCGACAGCAATGAGTGTTCCACCAAAATATTCGGCACTTGCTTTATTTGTAAAAGCATTGTTTAGTTTGGAGTTGGTATCGCATAGGTTTTTTACAAATTGGGTGTTTTTAGCCGTTTCATTAGAACCTAAAGCAGGTGTGATAAATAACAGAATATGCTGTTTGTCTTTACTCACTAAAAAGCCGTTTTGTAAGGTGAAATCCTCACCAAAACTTAACTCTTGTAGTTTTTTTAAAGCGATAAATGATAAGCCTAAAGGATCTTTTAGAATAAAATCTTTAGCAACAATGCCTGATGGTGAAATTAACGTTTTATAATTTTTTAAGGTAATTGCAGCAATACTATCTTTTTGAATTTTGTTAGCAATAGTGCTATAATCTGCTTCATTTAGAAAAAGCGGTAAATTATAATATATAAAACTGACTGTTTTCTGAATTTCATGGTCATCAATCTGTCCTTGAATTTGTTTTATATAAGGACTAGAAGAGGTGTTGATGCTATCAATAAACTGTGATGCATATTGCGTTAAATCTTCAACAGAACCATCGGTATCTTTGGTAATGTTTACAATGATTTTATCAGTAAAATTGACATTTTTTAAAACCTTCTGTAGTTCCGCATTTTCTGCAGTAGTAGGAATTAGTTTGGTAATATCCTCTTCAAATTCAATTTTAGAAGCAATAAAGACTAAGCCCAATAGTAAAAATCCTAAAATGCAAAAGCCAAACCATTTTCTGGTATTGAAATATTGATATATATTATAAAAAATATTATGCATTGGTTGCGGTTACGTTTTTGTTTCCAAAACATAGAAAAAGAAAATAACTCAATGTTCCGGCGGATAAAGCAGCTAATGTTGCTAAAGCAAAACTTCCAACTATATAAGATTTTACATGTTTTAAAACTTCGAAACCTGCTATAATTTCATTTATATCAAATGTTACATTTTCGCCCAATATAAAATTTCCTAATTGAAAACTCGTAAGGATAATAAAAGGAATAAAAGGCGGGAGGCTTACGTTTGAAAAAGCAAAAGCAATTGTTTTATTCAACTTTAAAAGCAAAGCTAAAAAAATAACGGTAATGGTTTGAATACCCCAAAGCGGAGAAATACCTATAAAAACACCTAAAGCTATGGATAATGCTTTTTTTTGAGGGGAATCGTTACTACCAATAACATCTTCGGTTATAAAACGCTTAAATCCTTTTTTTTTAATTTCCTGAAAAAATCACGAGGTTTTATATAAAGTAAAGTTAGAATGACGAGCCATGTATTCAAAATACTTATTCGTGTGAAATCTCTGAAGGGTCTAAAGTGAGATACACGTTCATCTTCATCATATAACACTTCAATTGGAATGTTTTTTACAACAGTACCAGACCAAGCTGATTTTACAATGACTTCTATTTCAAATTCAAATTTTGAAGTATAGAATTTTAAGTTTTTTAGATGCTGAATAGGGTAGAGTCTAAAACCCGATTGAGTGTCTTGTAGTTTAATGCCGGTTTCTGCCCAATACCAAAAATTAGAAAATTTATTACCAAAACTACTTTTCTTTGGAACACTTTTTTGGCTCATATTTCTAGCACCAATAAGTAAGAGGTTTTTGTCCTCAGAGGCTTCAAGTGCCTCAATAAATACAGGGATATCTTCTGGGAAATGTTGCCCATCAGAATCTATAGTTATTGCATATACATAACCTAAACTCTCAGCATGTTTAAATGCAGCACGCAAAGCTTTACCTTTACCTTTGTTTTCTTCAAAATGAATTTGTTCTAGTTGCGAATAGTCTTCAAGAATTTTCGATGTTATATCTGTAGAGCCATCATTTACAACTATAATGTTTTCTGTATAATTTAAAACGCCTTCAATAACACGCTTTAAGGTTTTAGGGTTGTTGAAGGTTGGTATAATTACACAACACTGTAAGCTGTTCAGTTTATGATGTGAGGTAATATCCTTCATTTTTGTTATTGAGAATTCGGTCTAAGATTAAACTAATTCTTAGTTTTTTATAAATGTGCCATTGCATTTTAACGCAATAGTACCATCTGTAAATTTAGTGATATTTTTAATTTTAACCGTGTTGTTGTCTTCTATAATGGAAAGCTCTAAAATGAGTTCGGCATTAATATTTGGGTTAATTAAAGCCGTGAATTTTATGTTAGATATCGTCTGTAAGAATAAAGTGCTATTAACTTGATCTTGAGTGATTTCTTTAATGGTTTGAATCATACACACACCAGGTGTTATTGGATTACCCGGAAAATGACCATTAAATACATCGTGATCCTTATTCAGTTTAATAGTCACATGAATTGTGTTTGTATCAACAACAGTTGTTTTTAAGACCGTATAAAAACCCTTAATTAGCATCGATTTATAATTTGAATTGATAACCTACACTTAGTTGAATAACGTTATTTAATATTAAGTCACTAACGTCTGTAGTTTCATAACCGTTACCCGTATCTACATTTCTACCTAATAAATCTGTTATACCTTGTTTGTAGCCAATAGACATTACTAGTCCATTGCCAATATCATAACCTATGGCACCGGCTATAGCAATATCAACTTTTTGAGGATTATTTACATTTTTATGACTTAATAAAATATCGATGACAGGTGCAACTTGAAAATTAAGTCCACTATTACTAATATAAAATTTGTTGTTTACAGGTATGGATAAATAATTGAGTTCTATAGATTGTGTTCCATCAAAACCGAAATTTTTGTACTCACTTCCTTGTTTTGAATATATGACTTCGGGTTGAAGGGTGTAAAAACGTGCGAATTTAAAAGACAAGGTAGCTCCTATATGAAATGTGGTTATTTTTTCGCTGCGGATACCGCCATTCTCCTCGAGATTGCTTAATCCAGCAATGTTCATACCTGCTTTTATTCCTGGTTTAATTTCTACTT
Organism: Winogradskyella psychrotolerans RS-3; assembly: GCF_000427335.1. Classification (GTDB taxonomy): domain Bacteria; phylum Bacteroidota; class Bacteroidia; order Flavobacteriales; family Flavobacteriaceae; genus Winogradskyella; species Winogradskyella psychrotolerans. The sequence continues at coordinate 65,917 of NZ_ATMR01000206.1, forward strand.
GAGCATTAATAAAGGTACACGACAATAATGTGATTAAGATAATAGTTAGATGTTTCATAGTGATTTAGATTGATTAGGTAGGACACAAAAATGAGGAAATATCTTAGAAATAGAAAAGAATATAGTATTTATTCTTTGTGATTTAAATAAGTTAAATCAATTTGAATTGGTGCAGTTTTATGCTCAATTTTAATATGTTCTGCGATCGTATTTTTTACATTAGAAAAGGATATGATAATCTTTTCTTTGGAATGTGTAGTGTTTATAATTTTGGTGAGTTGCTGTGATTGCTGATTGATTAGGTAATGATTAAATCGTTTTTGGTTCTTCGATTGGTAAATTATATTTCCATCATTATTCGTGAAAGCTTTATTGATTGTATTGTGCTCTTGTGTTAAAGTTTGAAAGTCTCTTTTAAGCGTGTTGATTATGATTTTTCGATCTAACTCTTTCATAATGAAATGTGTTTTCATCTCATTATTTATCAATTCAAAATCGAAAATTTTATTGCCAAAATTGGTAGTAAAGACAATGCGGTGATTATTTTCTTTTATTTTTTTGATAATTAAAATACCGCCAAAATCGTTATTGTAAGCTTTAATTTTTGCCTTGTAAACATAATCTATGTTAGTGTTTGAAAAATAAGGATTTGAAAATACTGCAGCCTTCGCATCATATTCCGAAAGCCCTTTTACGGTTGGAATTGCACAAGACGTAAAAAGGAAAAGACTACAGAGATTAATTATTAAAAACCGCTTCATCTAAAGTTGTGTTTCGAGTTTTATTCTTAAAAACAATTTTGGTGTAATCTTCAGAGGGTTCAATCATTTTTACTTCAGTGACATCGCTCGTTTTTATATCAAATTTTAATTCGAATTTAGCGATGAATTGAAGCATGTTTTCATCCTTCGGAATAAATTTTATTAAATAATAATCATCCACTTTAAAATAGGAAATATCAAAGGCGTTATCATCAAACATATTACCCTTCACGCTATTGGTAATAAGGTTATTTAGACCTCTAAACATTTTATTAGATCCAATATCTATTTTGCTTTTATCTCCTTCATCATCAATAAATAATTTGTCGTCTTTAAAAATAACACTGTATTTATATGGTGATGTATATTCCCATTTTATGAGACCAGGAACTTTAAAAGCCAGTTTTCCTTGTGTTTCAACATCATTGCTTAAAAAACTAAGATGTTTGTATTGTACAAAATCACTAACAATTGTTTTTGTATTACGATCTAATTCTGCTACCGCCGATTTAAACGTGTTTATTTCGTTTGTAGTTAGTGTTTTTTGTGCACTAGAGATTTGAATTCCGATACCTAAAAAAGAAAAAAGTATATATTACGCATAAGCTTCTATATTGAATAAAGTATCTACTGTTACAGATTGATAATTGTTCTCTTGCAAAAATAACAACAATTGTTCCAAAACACGTACAGTGATATTTTGTGAGTCGTGCAATAAAATGACAGCTCCTGGTGTGATGTTTTTAGTAATTCTGTTTAAGATGTTTTGTTCGTTATCTTTTACCGTATCTAACGATCGTATGTTCCAGCCTATAACTTTGTGTTTAGTGTGTTTTATGGCTTTTGTAATTGCAGGATTTGTAACACCATATGGTGGACGAAATAATATCATTTCTTTATTTATAATAGAAGCCACTAAAGCATTTGTTGTTTCAATTTCATCAATCACTTTTTGTTTCCCATAGAAATCAAAAATTTCAGAATGGGAATAGGTATGATTCCCTATGGTATGTCCTTCTTCTATAATTTGTTGCACCAATTTTGGTTGTTGTTCTATATGTTTACCAATACAGAAAAAAGTAGCTTTGGCATGGTAGGCTTCGAGTAAGTCTAAAATTTGTGGCGTGAATTCAGTATTTGGGCCATCGTCAAAAGTAATGGCAACTTGTTTTTTATTACAAGTTTTATTGAAATTATAAGCGTCTAGATGGTAGTTCCAAGTGATATTAAAACTACCTATAATTGTAAAGATTAACCAACCTGTAAAAACTAAAATAAACACGAAAACAGAGATAGAAATAAAAACGCTAATTATTAGCAATCCAATAAAAAGCACAAGCGTAATACGGTTTATGTTTTTAAAGTTTAACATGATGTTAGTAAGGTGAAACTATGTTGATGCCCTTTTAGTTGGTTATAAAGTAGAATGTTTTTATAGCTCGATTTATTAATGGTATTTAGCTTTAAAACTTCAGGAATATGGTTTTGTTTTATAATATTAGTAGCAGTCCAGAAGCCAAATGCAGAAGCCGTAAAAAACTCACCACAAAGATGCTTATAATGCAATTGAGGCGTGGATTTAAAACTGGAATCTTGAAGTGTTTGATATAATTCATCAAAAGCATCACCATTTTTTCCGAGTACTATGGCATCAATATCTTCGGTTGTTAAAGCATATTCTTTTAAGAAATCTTCAACTTTAGTTTTAATAGTTTCAGGTGTTGTTTTATTAAAAATTTTGAGTCCTTTTATGGCGGCAAAACTATTATTCTGTTTGGATTGGGATAAGCTAAAAAAATGAGCTCCTTCTCCAAAAGGTGTGGTTATGGGTTGCTTTTTTGCTGCTTCAGCAAGGATAATATCGTTAATAAGGTATTTTCCTAATTCATCGGTACCGCCAACTAAAACCGTTTTGGCTTCATTTTCATGTAACAAGAGTTGTCCATCTAAAACCGCGGATTCAAACGAAGCAGCGCCTTGCACATAGGTTACATTATAACCTTTACATTTTAAAGTTAATGCAATTTGAGCACCAACCGTATTGTGTGTCGATTGAATAAACGATGTTGGTGTTAAAAATTCTTCATCGTTGTCGAGTATGGCATTTAAGAATTTTTCAGAATCTTCTATACAACCAATACCTGTGCCTGTAATAATAGCATCAGGTGTTTCTAGTTCTGCTAATGCTAATGCTTTTTTTGCTGCAGCAATTCCCATTTTTACACCAGTTGCCATACGTCTACTCGCAATGGGGCTTATAAATGATCTATAATTAGGGTGAATAGCTTTTGCTAGTTTTCGTTCAAAAGAAATCGTGTTTTCTAAAAAGCTAGAATTGTCTAAGGTGTCTTGTGCCGAAATTGAAACCGCACTATTTATATAACAAGGTTTCATTAGTTTTTAGAAAATATAAGGGTTGAACAATTTCCACCAAAGCCAAATGAATTAGAAAGGACGTAGTTTAAAGGTTTTTTTGTGACTTCGGTTATGGGAACCATACTGAGTTCAGGAATCGCTGTTTTAAAATTTAAATTTGGAAACATTACGTTATTCTGAAGGGCTAAAATAGAGTAAACAGCTTCTATCGCACCTGCGGCAGCTAATGTATGCCCCGTAAAGGCTTTAGTAGAACTGAAATCAGGAACCGAATCGCCATAGATCCGTTTTATGGCTTTGCCTTCCGATAAATCGTTGTTAGGTGTAGCAGTACCGTGTGCGTTAATATAATTGATGTCTTCCGGATTTAGCTCTGCAACCTTTAAAGCTTTAGACATCGCTAAAAAAGCACCTTCACCATTTTCTGATGAAGCTGTTTGATGAAAGGCATCATTTGCATTACCATAACCTGCTAAATACCCTAAAACAGTTTTGTTGTCTTGTTTAACAACAGCATCAGATTCTAGTACTAAATAGGCTGCAGCTTCTCCTAAATTTAAGCCTTTCCTGTTGGCGTCAAAAGGTGTACAATCGGTGTCCGATAAAATCATTAGCGTTTTAAACCCGTTGATTGTAAATTTTGCTAAACCATCCGTTCCGCCAACAATTACGCGGTCTAATTGTCCTGATTTTATAAGTCGAGCACCAAGCATTATAGCGTTTGCGGCAGAGGAACATGCGGTACTAATGGTTGATGTAAAATCGGTGATGCCTAAAAGTGCTGCAATTTTTTCGGTACTATCTACAGCATGATGACTGTTTATTAATTTTCGACTTTCCTCGTTGTAATTTTGGAAATGTTTTTCCGTTAAGTCCATACCACCAACACTTGTTGCGGATATTAAACCTGTTCTAAATGCGTCAATAGTATCAATATTAGCATGTTTTACAGCTTGTTGTGCCGCAATACAACCTAATAATGCTGTTCTTGAATAGTTGTGATTTTCATTTAGATGAAGGCTTTTGGCAAGTTCTGCATTGGTTTGTAAAATTTCCCCAACCTTAATTTCATTTTTATGTCGTGTGTCTATATTTACAATAGGTGCAATGCCTTTTTTAGAATTTAAAAGCGCATGCAAATTCGCTTCTACAGTAGTTCCTATAGAAGATATAATTCCCATTCCTGTTATGGCAACACGATTTTTAAGCATTTTATTTTGTGCGGTGTTTTGAAATGTAAGTCGCTAAAACTTCTACAGAAACAAACACAGCTTTACCTTCGTTTGGATCCGTTAATTTAATACCATAATCTTTATCTAACATTACAATAAGTTCTAAAGCATCAATAGAATCTAATCCTAAGCCATCTCCAAATAATGTATCATCATCCGCAATATCTTCAACAGTAAAATCTTCTAAGTTTAATTGCTCAATAATACTTTCTTTAAGTTCTTTTTTTAATGCGTCCATTAATTTTGGGTATATATGTTTTTAATAATTTCTTTTGAATAGTTATAAGATCCTTTTTCTGCCACAAGATACATAAATGCATCATAATTATTGTTGTCCACATCGACCCAACCACAAAGAATATGACTGCTTTTTCTATTTATAATTAGGCTTGAAGCATAGTGCTCTATAAGTGTTTCATTGAATTTTTCGGAAACAAAAAAAGCGTTTTCTCCTTTTATTTGATGCCGAATACTGATTTCGCCAATCATAATATTGGCTAAGGTATAAACAAATACCGCAGGACTTGGGAAGTAATTGTCTTTGTCGTTAATGGTATCCTGATGCTTTCTGTCTGTGTCTAAACTTGAAGCTCTATTGGAAAGTACAATACCTGTATGTTTTATAATTTCAGAATCAAGTTTTGCTGCTTCAAAAAGAAATTCTGAAGTCAAAAAAGCCAGTTTACATAGGTTATCCATTTTAAAAAACTTAGGATAAGCCAATTGCTTTTCTTTATAGATTTGTTTTGCAAAATCAGAAAATGAGAGGTCTTTATCTTTCGTTATAATCGATTTTCCGTTTATAGAAATGGTATTATTATTTATACGGCAATAAGCTATGGTCTTTAACTGCTTTTTCATTGTTTCACTTTTTTAAAGATTACAGCAGTATTGCAGCCTCCAAATCCAGAAGCGGTTTTTATAAAAGTCTTTAGTTCTTTTTTAGTGGTGTTTTCAATAATATTTAGAGGCATGGTAACTCCTAATTCATCCATCCCTAAAGATTTGTATAGCATGTTGTTTTTTAAGGAATGAATTCCCACAATGGCTTCTAACAATCCAGAAGCGCCTAAAGTATGACCATAATACCCTTTTAAACTATTTAAAGGTGTTTTTTCTAGTTTTGCTCTGTTAAAAGCAATCGCTTCCATCTCGTCATTGAATGCCGTAGCGGTTCCGTGTGCCGAAATATAATCTATGGATTCTGGTTTTATATTTGCCTCTTTTAAAGCGGAAATGATACTCAAATATAAACCTTCGCCAGTTCTGCTAGGTCCTGAAATATGATTAGCATCATTACAAGAGCCATCTCCTATAATTTGAATGGCTTCACTTTCTGATGTATCCGTAGTAATAGCAACGGAAGCTGCAGCATCGCCTATAGAAATACCAGTTCTGTGTTTTGAAAAGGGTTGACATGGTTTTTTGCTAATGGCTTGAAAAGATTGGAATCCGGATAAGGTAAATTCAGAAACAATATCTCCACCCACAACAAAAGCATTATCATAATAGTCATTTTGAAGGAATCGTTTTGCTACTGCTATGGCTAAAATACCAGAAACGCAAGCATTGGATATGATGATAGGTTCGGTTTTAAATCCGAAAAATTCTTTAATTTTATTTCCTAATATAGGTAAGTAAGCGCGTTCTGGTTCAAAATTACTGTTTAAAGCATCAATATTACCTTTGGTTGTGGCAACGATTAAAACTGTTTTATCTGAAATTGAAAATGTAGCTTGAGAAATGGTGTTTTGTAAGGACAAAATCATCATTTTCTCTAATTTTGTATAAATCTTAGGATCGCCTATTTTACTAAATGCGTCGTCTAATTTTTTATGGTCAATAATAGAAGCATAACATGGTGACGTACTAATGTTGTTATGTAAAGTAATCCCTGATTGTTCTTTAGCGATTGCCGAAACATTAGTTTCAGAATCAAACCCAAGAGGGGAAATTATTGTATTTGCAGTGATAAAGACGTCTTTCATTTTAATTTATAAAAGCTTGTTTTTTGCTTTCCAGGCTTCAAAAAAATGGGGGGAGCGTTAGTGATAAATCATTGTTGTCATTTACAAAAACTTGAATAGTTTCACCTGTGCAAACCGTTTTTCCATCTTCGTTTAAAATTTTATATCTAAAGATAAGTTTTGCCGCAGGTGTATTTATATAAGTAGTTTCTACAGTTGCAATATCTCCATATTGCAAAGGTAATTTGTGCTCACAACTCGATTTTATAATAGGAGATACATAGCCTTCCGCTTTAGTGTCTAAATAAGAAATGCCATGTTTTCTTCCAAAAGCCTCGCGTCCATCTTCAAAATAATGAAGATAATAGCCATGCCAAACAATACCTAAAGCATCGGTTTCGTTGAAACGTACCCTAATGTCGTGAGAAACCTTTAGTGTAGTTTCAGAAGTATTATCATTTTTTCTAGAGGCCATTATAGACTTAATTTTTTAAAACTGTTTTCATTTGAGCTGTTATAATCACTTCTCCATTTAATGTCGTTGTGCCTTGTACTAAAGTGACGCCCATAATTTCTTGTAATATTTCAACTTCAGTTTCTATTTGCATGTTTACTTTTGGAAGCTTCTCGATTGTTACACTTTTTATAGCGCCAATATAGCCTTCTGGCGCAGGAATATTATTGATGTAAAAATGATAACCGGTATATAGTGCTACAGTTTGTGCTATGTGTTCTATAAGTCCCGGTTCTGTTAAAAATCCATTCTGAACAAACATATTTTCTTCAGTAACGGTCAGTCCAGAAATAACTTTAGATTCTTCAAAATATAGTAGTGAATCTACCATAACAATAGGTGCACGTTGCGGAATTAATTTTAAAATTAAATCTTGATCCGTAATAGGCTCTTTAAGTAAATTCATGATGTGTTAATCTTTTAAATCGTTCCAGAAATCAAAATAATTAAACCATTGCAAAGGATATTTTTTTAGCATCCACTCTAAGCTTTCGGTATAAGATTTTAGCAATGCCATTTGGTCACGTTGTTTTACATCTGCTATTCTAGCGTATAGGTGATAACGTGTTGTGGTTTCTTTCATTACATACACAAAAATTACTGGTACTTTTAGTCGTGATCCTAAAAGAAAAGGGCCTGCTGGAAATAGTGCTTCTTGGCCAAATAAATTATGTGATAATGATTTTGATGGCTTTACGTAACGATCTCCAGTAATGCAAATGATTTCATTTCGAGATAAGGCTGCGTTTATTTCAAAGATATGCGATAAATCATCTTTAATGATTATAAATTTAATGTTAGATTTTGTTGTAACACTTTCTAAATAGGCTTTAATATCTCCGTGTTCGGAATCTGTTGTTAACAAACTGATGGTAACATCTTCTTCCAATTCATTTAAAAAATACTCAGCAATTTCAAAATTACCAACGTGAGCACTAATTAAAATACCTCCGTTTTTAGATTTTAAAACGGTGTCTAAATGATCAATACCATCAAAATTATAAGTGAATTTATTTCTTAATCCTGAAGAAATAGCAATCTTATCTATAATCGTTTGTCCGAAAACAAAATAACTTTTATAGATACTTACAATACTTTTAAATCTTGAATATTGACGTCTTTTTCGGAAATAATAATAAATAGACTTTGTGCTGTTCTTAGCAAAAAAGCAGAAATAAAAAGCTACAAAAATTAGTACAAAATAAGCGGTTCGTAAACCAAGCTTTTTGATACAAAAAACAAAAATTTTATATCCTAAGACTGAACCTCTAGACTTGCCTTCCCATTCCGTAGCCATTCAATTTTAGTAAAATTTAGCTTAATTTATTTTCGATAAGATCGTAGAAATCTTGAAGTGTAAGGATCTTAATGAAATCTTCACCAACTAGTTTTACACCAAAATTAGCCTCAACAGCAACTACCAAATCAACAAAATCTAAACTATCTAGTTCTAGTGCTTCTTTTAAATTAGCTTCAGGTGAAAGATCTTCTGCTTCAACTTCAAATTCGTCTATAAGAAAGTCGTTTATTTTTTCAATAATAACCTCTTTATTCATAATGGGGACTATAATTTTTTTATTATTAGGGCTGAATTTGTTCCTCCAAATCCGAAGGAATTGGACAAAAATACATCAATTTTTTTATCTAGAGTTTTGCTGACTAAATTTAATTTAATGGCGTCTTCATCAGGGTTTTCTAAATTGATATTTGGTGCAATAAATGAATGTTGCATCATTAGCATTGAGTAGATAACTTCACTCGCTCCTGCCATCCAACACTCATGGCCAGTCATGGATTTTGTAGAACTTACATAGGGTCCGTTTTCTCCAAAAACATCAAATATGGCTTTTGCCTCATTGGCATCTCCAACGGGAGTAGAGGTAGCATGTGCGTTTACGTAATCTATACTGCTAATAGGAATATTAGCTTGCTCTATTGCTTTTTTCATTGCTCTAGACGGACCATCTACATTAGGTGTAGAAATATGTTCTCCATTAGATGAAAAACCATAACCGATGACTTCACCTAAAATTGGTGCTCCACGTTTTATAGCAGATTCATAGCTCTCTAATACAAGTGTGGCTCCACCACCACTTGGAATTAGACCATCACGATTTTTGTCAAAAGGTTTAGAGGCTTTTCCGGGTTGCGCTTCATTTGCTGAAAACACACCCAAACCATCGAAACTTCCCATAGCTAATTCGTTAATTTCTTGTGCTCCACCACAGATTATACAATCTTGAAGCCCGCTTTTTATAAGCTGATAGGCCATTCCAATAGCATGAGACCCACTTGCGCAGGCAGCACTTATTGTGAAATTAATACCTTTAAGTTTAAATATGGTTGAGAGATTCATAGTGATTGAAGAATTCATACCTTTAAAAATAGATCCTGAACCTACTAAGGTGGTATCTTTTTTCTCTCTGATAATATCAACAGCTTCAATTACAGATTTTGCAGTACTGTCGTTTCCGTAAATAATACCAACTTCATTAGCGTCTAAAAATTCTTGTGTAATGTTAGCGTTTTTTAAGGCTTCTATCGTTGCCATGTAGGCATAAGTGCCTTCTTCTCCTAAGCTAATACGCTGCCTTCTCGTTAAAAGCTTTTTTAGTTGCGGCTCTTTTACCATGCCTGTTAGGCAAGAGCGATAACCAAAAGGTTTGCGTTTTTCATCGAAAACAATTCCAGACGTTCCATTATATAGCGATGTTTTGACTTCTTCTAAATTTTCGCCTATGCAGGAATATATGCCCATACCTGTTATTACAACTCTTCCCATTTGGTAATTTATTTAAGAGTAGATACCTCCATTAATATTAATAACTTCTCCTGTAATATAAGATGCTTTTTTCGATGCTAAAAAAGAGACTAGATGTGCGACTTCTTCGGGATCGCCAAAGCGATTTGCAGGTACTAATTTTTTAAGTTCTTTTCGTTTAAATCGCTTGTCATGTCTGTTTTAATAAATCCAGGAGCAACTGCATTGACCGTTATATTACGTTTTGCAATTTCTTGAGCCAAAGCTTTAGTCGCAGCAATTACGGCACCTTTTGCTGCAGAATAATTGGTCTGTCCAGGTGTGCCTTTTAAACCCGATAATGATACGATGTTTATAATTCGGCCATATTTTTGGACTAGCATTTTCTGAATTAAGTGGTTAGTAACATTAAAAAAGCCATTAAGACTTGTGTTGATAACGTTATTCCAATCCTCAGGTTTCATCCACATAAACAAGCCATCTTTTGTGATGCCTGCGTTGTTTACTATGATTTCGATAATAGCAAATTTATTTTTGTCTTGCCATGTGTCTAATGTAGATTGTACATCTTCTATGTCTACAACATTGAATGGTAATAACTCACCAGTTCCACCAGCTTCCTCAACTGCTTGTAAAGTTTCTAAGGCTGCTGCTTTATTGCTTTGGTAATTAATTAAAATATGATAATCCGAATCCGTTGCAAGTTGTATGCAAATTGATTTTCCGATGCCTCTAGAGCCACCTGTTATTAGTGCGCACTTCATGTATATCGATTTTTTAGTTGGGGTTTATTTTAAAAGGTTGTTTTCATGATTCATAATGAAATCTTTTACCTGATTCACATAAGGATACATTACGACATCGTCTTTGAAAGCAGGAACTATATTTCTAATAGCATCATACATTTTTCTAGTTTTTGAAGATACCTTGTCTTGTATTTTGAGATATTCAATAGCTTGTATAATAGTAATCATTTCTATGGCAACAACCTCGTATGTATTTTCAATTACTTTTTTTGTGATTAAAGCCGCGTTTGTTCCCATACTTACAATATCTTGATTGTCATTATTATTGGGAATGCTATGCACATACATTGGGTTAGATAGCATTTGGTTTTCGGCTGTAGTTGAGGTCGCTGTAAACTGAACACCTTGCATACCAAAATTTAACCCTAATGTACCAAGGTTAACAAATGCAGGAAGGATATTATTTAGACTAGGGTTGAGTAAATAATTTAATTGACGTTCTGCCAGCATGCTCATTTTTGTAACGACTAATTTTAGTTTATCCATTTCTAGGGATATATAGTCTCCATGAAAATTTCCTCCATGATATACATGCTGCTTTTCTACATTAACAATAGGATTGTCGTTTGCAGAGTTTACTTCTTCAATTAAAATGTTTTCAACGCTATCTAAAGTATCTAAAACAGGTCCTAAGATTTGAGGTACGCATCGTAAAGAGTAATATTCTTGCACTTTTTCTTCAAAAACAGTAGCATCTTGCGCTTTGTTGTATAAGTGATCTTCACGTTTTTTGGTGAGTTTGCTATCACTTAAATTTGCTCGCATTTGCTTAGCGATTTCACGTTGACCTTTATGTCTTTTTGCGTTATTTAATTCTGATGATAAGTGATCGTCGTAAGCTTCTACAATTTCATTAATGGCCGATGAACATAAAATAGTCCAATTAAGTAACTGTCTTGTGTTAATAGTATTTACAATGCCAATACCTGTCATTACAGAAGTGCCATTCATTAAAGCTAATCCTTCTCTTAAAACTACAGTTATTGGTTTTAAGTTTTCAATTTCAAAAACCTCTTTTGTTGATCTTAATTCATTTTTATAAAAGACTTCTCCTTCACCAATTAGTACTAATGCTAAATGTGCCAGTTGTACTAAATCACCACTCGCACCAACACCACCATGTTCGTAAATTAAAGGAATAATATCACGATTTATTAATTGAGTCATAAGTTCTATAACCGATTTATGTACACCAGAATTTCCTAAAGACAACGTGTTGAGTCTTGCAAGCATCGCGGATTTTACATATAAAGGATGAATTGGATTTCCTGTACCAGAAGCATGACTACGTATTAAATTGTATTGTAGTTTTATACGATCTGTGTCATCAATTTTGTATTGAGCCATTGGTCCAAAACCAGTATTAACACCATAGATAATTTTGTTTTTAGAAAAATCTCTCAAAAAATTAAAGCTATTTTCAATGGTTTGAAAAACAGTTTCTTCTATTTCTATAGGGTTATTTTCGAAAATGATTTTGTAAAAATCTTCAATACCTAAATTTCCGGTTAATTTTAGCATCTATATAAGTTGGTAATATTTAATAAAAATAATAGTTAAATAACGAAAAATGAAGTTATTTTGGGATGCAAATTTAGAATAATAAATGATTTTTATACTATTACTAATATGAGTGTTGAAAATGTAGATGTACTAATTATTGGAGCAGGACCATCTGGTAGCGTTGCGGCGTCTTATTTGCATAAAAAAGGTTTAAAAGTTAAAGTGGTTGAAAAAAATCTGTTTCCAAGATTTGTAATTGGAGAAAGTTTGTTGCCACGCTGTATGGATCATTTTGAAGAAGTAGAATTGCTGGATTGTTTGAAAAAACGTGATTATGAAGTGAAAGATGGAGCTCGATTTTTACGAGGAGATGAAGTTTGTAATTTTGATTTTAGTAAAAAACATACCAAAGGGTGGGACTGGACTTGGCAAGTACCAAGAGCTGATTTTGATAAAACACTTACTGATGAGCTTTTAACAAGAGGTGTAGATATTACTTTTGAAGAAGAAGTTATTGCCGTTGATTTTTATGAGGATGGTTCTTCAGAAACTACGATTAAAAATAAGTTAGGTGAACGAAACACGGTTGCTGCTAAGTACATTATTGACTCTAGCGGTTATGGTCGTGTTTTGCCACGTCTTTTAGGTTTAGAAAAAAGCTCAGAACTTCTTAATCAGTCTTCAATATTTACGCATGTAAAAGATATAAACCGTCCTGAGGGTTGGGAAGGTACTCGGATTACTTTTGATGTTATAGATTTGAGAACTTGGTTGTGGGTTATTCCATTTTCTAATGGAGTAACGAGTATAGGTTATGTTGGTTCTACTGAATTTTTAGAATCATTTAAAGGCACGTCTTCGGAGAAATTAAAAGCCATGTTGAAACTCTCTAACTATTACAGTGAACGATTTGAAGGTGTTGAATTTCAATTTAAGCCTGTTGAGATTTCTAACTATTCTAAATCTGTTAAACAGTTATATGGAAAAGGTTATGTGTTAACAGGGAATAGTGCGGAGTTTTTAGATCCTGTGTTTTCTTCAGGAGTGACGTTTGCTACGGAATCGGCATTGTTGGCAGCAAAACTGATTACTAAATCACTTCAAAGTAAAACAGTGGATTGGGAAGTAGATTATTCCGATTACATGAAAAAAGGAGTTGATGTTTTTGCAACTTATGTAAAAGAATGGTACACCGGAAACTTGCAGAAACTATTCTTTCATAAACCAGAAAATCCAGAAATAAAGAAACAAATTTGTTCTGTTTTGGCAGGTTATGTTTGGGATGAGACAAACCCTTTTGTGAAAAATCACCACAGACTTGTTAAAGCTGTAGCTCATGTTATAGATATGGAAAAAGAAAAAAGCGAATAATGATGTATTCGCTTTTTCTAAATTTATTTTAATCCTTTTTTCTTTAAATTTTTAGCAAACTCTTTAGCGAGTTTAGCGTAAGCTTCCGAAATACGATACCCTGAATTAAAGTCATAACCCATGGCGCCATTGCCTTCAATTTTAGTATAATCTCCGGAGAATAGTATTTTATCTGCATTATCAGATTCAAATATGGTAATAGTGGCTTCGATTTTTGCATTTTGCCTCCATACACCTACGTTGTAGCCTGCATACATTAAAGTGGTCTTTACAACCATAGTATATTTAGAGTTTTCTCCTTTATTTACTTTAACAGTGTTGTCTTCAAATCTTTTATTGAAGGATTCAATAAACTTTGGTTCATATCTGTTTTCTCTGTCTTCAAACCATGACGTCTTAAATTCTTTTCCAGATCCAGCTTCTTTTTCTTCTCGCTTATCCATTTTGTCTTTTAGAAAATCTTCTTCAGAATCAAATTTTGGTATTTCTAAATTTGAATAATCAAAGATTAGAGAATATTCTTTTATGTCTTTTAGGTTTTTAAAAGACCCTTCTTTTATTTTTAATTTTTGAGCATAAATAAGTGTTGAAAATAAAAAAATAAACACTAAGGTTAATTTGTTCTTCATAAGAAATGAGTTGATTAATAGTTCAAATGTATAATTAAATATTAATTATCAGTGGTTTTCATAGCTAAAAATCTAGGTAGATATATGTAAGTGATTTCTGCTTAATGTTTAGTTTTGATAAGGATTAAGAAGTTCTATTTAATGTTTTCTTTTATGAGAGATTGAGTTTAATTAAACTGTTTTAATTCAAAAAACGACCCGTTATTAATTTATCTCAATACAGCTTTCGACTAATTATATTTATCGCAGTTTTACTATGTGTCTATCGACATTTAGTTGCATTTGTTTATATAATTAACCTTATTATATACAGAATTAACTTAATAACTTTTTGTTATCTGAAAAATTATACTATTTTTGGTTAACCAGATTGGTTAACCAATTATTAATTAGGGTTCTATGAAATTGAAATATGTGTTAGTCTCTTTAGTGTTCATAATACTTCTTTTTGGGTGTTCTGAAACGGATGCTGATGTTAGTGATGATGTAGTAGATTTGGACGACGATGGAGGTTCTGAAGGTGATGATGATCCAATAACATATGCTGATATCGATTTTTCTAATTGGAAAGTGACACTTCCAGTAGATGAAAATAATAATGGTAGCCCAGACGAATATCAACCCTCTGATTTAATAAATGGAGCTTACAGAACAAACGCTGCAATATCACTATACATGTACGATGATATTACTGATGCTTCCATTGAGTTTTATACCTTTCCAGAGATAGCAACGACGAATAGTTCGTATTCTAGAACAGAATTAAGAGAGTTAATTAACCCCTCAAATTCAAGAGAAAATTGGACATTAGCAGAAGGTGGTCAAATGACAGGGCGATTAAAATTAATTGATATTTCTGAAGACTCAGAAAGCAGTAGTCAATATCATAAAACGATTGTGATGCAAATTCATGGCATTATTTCTATTGAAGACATGGAAATTCATGGATTTTCTTCTAATAATGGTCCACCTTTAATTAAAATCTATTGGAAAGATGGCTATATATGGTCTCATAAAAAATCACTTATAGATGAAAGTACGTCTGGCGATGATTTATTAGAAACGTCGAGCGCTACTTGGGAAGATATTAAAGATAATATGGGTTATGTTGGTTTTGAAGAATTTGAATTTAGAATTACCGCATCAGATGCCAAATTAGAATTACAGCTTAATGATAATGAGCCTTTGGTTTATCAAGATATAAGTTTAGATAAATGGCCTTATGAAAATTATTTCAAGGCAGGTAATTATTTGGGCTCAACAGCAGAAGGAGCTTTTTCAAAAGTGAAATATTACGAACTCGAGGTTACGCATTAAATTATAAAAGAATATATAATGAAGAAATATCTATTTGCAATCAGTTTATTAGTTCTGTTTTCGTCTTGTAATGAGATTATAAAAACAAGTAAAGCATCGGGACAATTAATTTCTAACGCTACAGAATTAAATGAGGCGATAAAAAATGCGCAACCAGGTGATAATATTGTTTTGAAAAATGGAGTTTGGAAAGATGTTGAAATAAAATTTACAGGACAAGGAACTAAAGACAATCCTATAACTATTAAAGCAGAAACCGAAGGCAAAGTGTTTATTGAAGGGGTTTCAAATCTCGCTTTTGGTGGTGCATATTTAGAAGTTAATGGTTTACATTTTAGAAACGGATATTCACCATCCGAAAATGTAATAGCTTTTAGATTAGACAAAAATACGATAGCAAATAACTGTAAAGTAACCAATTGTGTTATTGTAGACTTCAATAAACTTCAACGCGATGATGATGATCTTTGGGTTCAGTTTTACGGAAGACATAACGAGTTGAGCCATAGTTATCTGGCCGGAAAAACAAACGGTGGCCCAACAGTTAGAGTCGATTTAAAAGGAGTAGAAAGCATTAGAAATTATCATAAAATTATAAATAACCATTTTGGACCTCGACCTAGAAAAGGTGGAGCAAGAGGTGAAACGATTCAGTTAGGAAGTAGTTTTACATCTATGAGTCCTAGCAATACAACCATTGCAAATAACTTGTTTGAAGAATGTAATGGAGAGGTTGAAATCATTTCTAGTAAAACGAACTTCAACGAAATTAAAAACAATGTATTCTATAAAAGTGAAGGTTCTGTAGTAACGCGACATGGAAACTATGTTACTATCGATGGGAACTATTTTATTGGTGATGGCGTAAATGAACAATATGGAGGTATTCGTATTATAAACACAGGACATTGGGTGACCAATAATTATTTTTTCAACCTAAAAGGAAAAAGCTTTAGAAGTCCGTTGGCTGTTATGAATGGAATTCCAAAATCACCATTAAATCGTTACAACCAAGTCACAGATTTGGTTGTTGCTTATAACACATTTGTAAATTGTAGTTCGCCATGGCAATTTGGAGTAGGAACAAACATTGCGCAAGCAGATGTGTTGCCAGAGTCCGAAATTCGTTCTGCAAGAGCAATTAGAACCACTGTTGCTAATAACGTTGTTTATAATGAGAAAGGTTTGGAAAGTATTGTTGTTGAAAATGACAAAGCAGATGGTGTCACTTTTAAAAACAATATTGTAGATAATCAAGGTGTGACATTTAAGGACTTTGATGGTGGCATTATTCCTGCTGATTTAGAGTTGAAAAAAGTATCTGATAATATTTTGCTTCCAACCGGGCTTCCAAGTGACGTAGAACCTTTTAACGGTTTTGATTTTAACACTATTGAAAACGACTTATTTGGCAACTCTAGAAAAGATAGTAAAAGTATTGGTGCCGTTGTAGGTGTCGATTTTAAGAATCCTAACATTTTAGATAAATCAAAATATGGAGCGTCTTGGTATTCTAACGAAATTGAAACTGTAGATGCGGTAACGCATACGGTAACTAAAGCCGAAGATTTACAAACTACAATTGATGCTGCTAATAATGGAGATATTATCGCTATAGCGGAAGGGGATTATGCTATTTTAAAATCTTTAGTTATTACTAAAACACTTACTATCCAGTCGGAAGGGAAAACACAACTTGTTTTTTCTGGTGAAGCAAATACACCATTATTTTCATTACAACCTAAAGGAAAACTAACCGTAAACAACTTGATTTTAAAAGGGAATGGTTCTAATTATGCTTTTGCAAGTTTAAAAGAGAATATGTCTAATCATTTCGGATTAACGGTTTCTAACACAGAAATAAGTGATTTCGATTATGTTTTAAGAGCGTACAAACAATCCTTTTCTGAACGTGTAACTTTTGAAAACTCATCTATTTCAAATTGTGAAAATGGCATAGAATTATCAGAAGAAACAAATGATAGAGGAGATTACAATACCGAATATTTAACCATTAACAATTGTAATTTCAATAACGTAAAACAAAATGTTGTCGATTATTATAGAGGTGGTTATGATGAGTCAACTATTGGAGGAAATCTTTTAATCGCTAATAGCACATTTACGAATTGTGGTGCAAAAGAGAAAAACAAAAGATTATTAAATCATAATGGTATTGTGAATGTAACGATTACGAATAACACATTTAAAAATAATCCTGTTCAATTTGTATCTATTCTTTGGGGAGCAAAAAATAATTCGGCATCAGATAACACAGTAACTAATTCAGGACAAATTAAGACCGAAGAAAACTTAGTGATGACACTGATGTATTAATTAATGTATTCCTGCGCAGGCAAGGATTTCATAAAACGCTTAAAATGAAAAAATCAATATTTACAATTTTTACACTTTTACTAATCGTTGGATGTAAAAATAATACCGAAACGAATCCAGAAGTAACGGTTGAAAACGAAACAGAACAAGAGGCAAAATACCCAAGTGATGTCATTCCGTTTATGGACAAATGGAAAATTCTTTTAGGAGATGGAACCTACGTGGATGATTTAGTAGACTACCAAAAAGACGATTTCTTTTATGTTGAAAATGATGGCAAAACGGATTGGGTTGTCTATAAAACACCAAATTCTGGTATTACTTCAAGAACATCGAGTAACACAAGAACAGAACTTGGTGAAAAAGCACATTGGATTCCAGAAACTGGCGGAAAACTAACAGGAACATTAAAAGTGCAACATGTTTCTACAACTGGAAATGCCGATGTGGCATCCTCGTATTCTGTGGTTGTCGGACAAATTCATAGTGATGAAGGCCATGAAAACGAACCCTTAAAAATCTACTATAAAAAATTCCCGGGTCATACGAAAGGTTCTGTGTTTTGGAATTATGAAATAAATACAGAAGGTGATAACTCTGGTAGATTTGATTTTTCAACAGCAGTTTGGGGCTATGATTTTTCAGTGGTTGGAGATGATGAAACGACTAGTCCTGCAGAACCAGAAGATGGTATTGCATTAGGTGAAGAATTTAGCTATGAAGTCAATGTTTATAAGGGTATTATGTGTTTAACCTTTACAAGCGAAGGACACGAGACCATAACGTTTACTAAAAGTTTAATAGAATCAGACTTTGCTACAAAAGCAGATATTCCGCAACAGATTATTGATAATTATGCGTCAAGACGAACTGTGGGTGTAGAAAGAGAAATTGCTTATGCTGGTGAAATAAATTATTTCAAACAAGGGGCTTATAATCAGGCTAACGGTAAATCTACCAAGTCTGAAACGTATGATGGTGATATAGAAAAACAATATGCCAACGGAAGTTATGCTGAGGTTTGGTTTAAATCGGCAACTGTAGGTTCAGCAACACCACCTAATTAATAAAACAAACTTAAATTGAAGCAAGTCATATTTGTAATAGGAGTTTCGGGATGTGGAAAAAGCACTATTGGAAAATTACTTGCGGAAGAATTAGATCTTCCCTTTTTTGATGGAGACGATTTTCATCCAAAAGCTAACATTAAAAAGATGTCTAGTGGACTGCCTTTAAATGATGATGATAGACAAGGCTGGTTAAAAACATTGAATGATTTAGCTAAAAAGCAATTGACTAAAAACAGTTGCGTCATAGTCTGTTCTGCATTAAAGGAAAAGTATAGAGACATTTTAAGTTTGGATATTGAAGCAGAAACAAAATGGGTATATCTAAGAGGAGATTTTAATCAAATTTATAATAGAGTGAATCGAAGGCGTAATCACTTTATGCCTTCAGAATTATTGAAATCGCAGTTTGATACTTTGGAAGAACCAAAAGATGCCATTCAAATTGATATTAGCTTAACGCCAGAAAGCATTATAAAAACTTTAAAACACAAATTAATGGACAAGTCAGAATTTGGATTATTTGGTTTAGGAGTTATGGGAAAAAGCCTATGCAGAAACTTGGCTAATAACGGATTCAAGATTGCAATGTTTAATAGGCATGTGGATGGTGTTGAGGTCGATATTGCTAAAGATTTTAAAGCTAAATTTCCTGAATTATCTCAATCTGAAGCTTTCGATGATATTGCAGCTTTTGTAAACGCATTGCAACAACCAAGACGCATTATGCTCATGGTGAATGCAGGAAAAACAATAGACTACGTTATTGAAGATTTACTACCACATTTATCTGAAAATGATATTTTAATTGATGGCGGAAATTCTAACTATGTAAACACAAAAGAGCGTGTTGATTATTTAAAAACCAAAGGCATTCATTTTATAGGAGCTGGAGTTTCTGGAGGTGAGGAAGGGGCATTAAAAGGACCATCCATAATGCCAAGTGGTGATCTTAAGGCCTATAAAAGCGTGCAACCTTTTCTAGAAAAAATAGCGGCTAAAGATAAAAATGGCTTACCATGTTGTACCTATGTTGGACCAGAAGGCAGTGGTCATTTTATAAAAATGGTACATAATGGAGTGGAGTATGTAGAAATGCAATTGTTAGCCGAGGTCGCTACTATTTTAGAAGCTTTAGGTCAAATTCCAGATGACATCGCTAATACTTTTGAGACTTGGAAGTCTACAGCAAATAGTTACTTGTTAGAAATAACAGCTGATATTTTTAGAAAAAAGGAAGGTGACGATTGGTTGGTCAATAAAATTTTAGACAAGGCCGGAAATAAAGGAACAGGAAATTGGACCACTATGGCTTCAGCGGAACTCGGTGTACCAAGTACATTAATCGCTTCTGCTTTATTTTCACGATATATTTCTTTTTACAAAGAAGAACGAGTTCAATTAAATCAGAATTTTGAACACTCAAGAACTTCTGAATTAAATCTAACTACAAATGACATTTTAGAGGCGTATCAGTTTGCTAGAATTATAAATCATTATCAAGGTTTTAAACTGATTTCAGAAGCTTCAAATACATTTTCATGGGATCTAAATCTTAGTGAAATTGCTAGAATCTGGACAAACGGTTGCATCATTAGATCTGCTTTAATGGAAGATTTGGTTGACATATTTAAAGACACAACCAACATCTTAACAAATTCAAAGCTAATCGATCTTGTGAATCAATACAGACCTTCAGTAAAAAAGGTGGTTTCTCAATGTGTACTTAATGACATAACAACTCCTGCTTTAGGAGAAGCTATTCAGTTTTTAAACGGAATTACAACATCATATGCGTCTGCAAATATCATTCAGGCACAACGCGATTATTTTGGTGCGCATACGTATCAAAGATTGGATGATGATTCTGGAAAAAATCATCACACCAATTGGAATTAGACACGAGCAACTAACAATCAAAAACCAATACATTATTCATATGGAAGCAACCACACCAAAAAAATCATTTTTCAAAAAAATCATTGCTATCATATTAGGGTTTGGTCCAGGGATATTTGCGATTGGTTATACTATTGGTACAGGTAGTGTAACGTCTATGATTGTTGCAGGTAGTAAATTCAATATGCAATTATTGTGGGTGCTTTTAATAAGTTGTATTTTTTCGGGAATTTTAATGTTTGCTTACGGGAATTATGCTTTGCTTACTGGTGAAACCGCGCTTTTTGGATTTAAAAAACATTTTAAATTCGGTAAAGTTTTAGCTATTGCGATTATTATTGGTATTACGTTCGGACAATGGAACTCACTAATGGGAATCTTAGGAATTTCATCCAATATAATTTTTGAAATATTAGCGGTGAATTTTGAAGGATTATCGGCGTACAAATATGAAACCGTACTCATCACAGCAATTGTTATTATTGTGATTTTCTACTTGTTAATGTTGGTTGGTAAGTACACGTTTTTCGAGAAAATATTGGTCATTTTTGTAACCTTAATGGGAATGTCTTTTGTGCTTTCCTTGTGCTTTGTACAACCTCTTACAATAGATGTTGTAAAAGGATTACTACCAACAATTCCAGATGTGCCAGGTGGTCAAATGCTAGTGGCAGCCTTTGTGGGAACGACGATGGCTTCTGCGACATTCTTATCACGACCATTATTTGTTAAGGGTAAAGGCTGGACGATTAAAAACTTAGGGCAACAAAAAAGAGATTCAATTACAGCAGCTGTTTTAATATTTATTATTAGTGGAGTTATTATGGCTGTAGCGGCTGGGGCTTTGTATTATCAAGGTAAAGAAGTTACCCAAGTTTTAGATATGGCAAATACTTTAGAACCCGTTGCAGGAAAATGGGCTGTTACTATTTTCTTTTTTGGCGCATTAAGTGCAGGCTTATCATCTATTTTTCCTTGTTTATTAATTGCACCTTTGTTGATCGCAGATTACCAATCGGGTGAATTAGATACCAATTCCAAACAATTTAGAATTATAACTTTTATAGCTTGTTTAGTGGCTTTAATTGGTCCTGCGTTTGGAGCAAATCCTATTGAAATTCAAATTCTATCCCAAGTCTTTAATGTGTTTGTATTGCCAATAGTAATACTCGGCATCATCCTTATGCTAAGTAATAAAAAAGTCATGAAAGATTATAAAACGAGCCTAGGAGTTTACATCGGATTATATGCCGCCTTGTTCTTTTCTCTAGTGATTTCATATAATGGCGTCATAGCACTTTTAGACTATTTCTAATAATTAAGATTAAAAACTAATGACTTTAAATAATTTAAACATGAATAAAAAACATATCCCATCAGTAGCAACATTGATACTTTTTAGTTTCTTTTTAATTCTAAATAGCTGTAAAAATGAAGTGAAAGAACCTGTTGAAAAAGAAGTTGAAAAAACTGTTTACGCAAGCGACGTTATTCCATTTTTTGATGACTGGAAATTGATTTTAGGTGATGGCTCAAATGCAGGTATTGCTAATAATTTTGAAAACAAAGATTTCTTTTACACGGTAAATGACGGTAATAGTGATTGGGTTGTTTTTAAAACTCCAAATGGTGGAGATACCCATGGTACTTCTAATAACACGAGAACTGAATTAGCGCAAACAAAAAAATGGTATCCAAAAACGGCTAATGATGAATTAACAGCAACACTTAAAGTAATGAATGTTTCGGCTACAGGTGATGCTCGTGTAGCAGCCTCGCATGCCGTTGTTGTAGGGCAGATTCATAGTGCTGACGCTTTTGAAAATGAACCTCTTAAAATATTTTATAAAAAATTCCCAGGTCATACTAAAGGTTCGGTGTTTTGGCATTATGAAATTAATACCGCAGGTGATGATAATTCTAAACGATGGGATTATTCTTCAGCTGTTTGGGGTAATGACTTTGCTGTTGTTGGTGATTCAGTTAACACATATCCAGAAGAACCTAAAGATGGTATTGCTTTAGGTGAAGAATTTAGCTATGAAGTGAAAGTAGAAAAGGGAATTATGACTTTGAATTTTTCTAGTGAAGGTCATGAAACCAAAACGTTTACAAAAAACTTACTTGAATCAGAATACACAACGACCGAAGATATTCCCGAGCAAACGCAAAAGTTATTTGTTCCAATCGGTCAAGATGGAGTAGAGCGTAAAAGTGCCTACGCTGGTGAAGGTTGTTTTTTTAAGCTTGGTGCTTACAATCAAACTAACGGAAAATCGCCAGAAGTAAATAGAAATTGGTGCTCTGGTGCTGAAACACATAATGGAGATATCCAAAAACAATATGCAGATGGAAACTATGCTGAGGTATGGTTTAAAAAAGGAAGTATTTCAATAAGTGAAGATGCCGTTTCTAACGAGGGCTATTTTACTAAAAACGATTAAATCAATTAATACAAGACGATTATGAACAATAATAAATTAGCTGGTAAAAATATTCTTATTACAGCTGGCGCACAAGGTATTGGAGAAGCGATTACAAAGCATTTTATAGATAGTGGTTCTAATGTTGCTATTCACTATTTTTCTAGTGCTGATACGGCGAATCAATTAGTAGCATACGCGCATAGTAAAGGTGTAAAAGCAATTGCAATATCTGGTGACTTAACAAAAGAATCCGATGCGAATGCCATGGTTAAAAAGACTGTAGAAATTTTAGGAAGTTTAGATATACTGATCAACAATGCAGGTTCACTTGTGGCTCGTAAAATGCTGAATGAAATGGAGACTGAATTTTGGCATAAGGTTATGGATATAAACCTTACCTCTATGATGTTTGTAACACGAGCAGCAGCTCCATATTTAGCAAAACAGGATAACAGTAGTATTGTTAATTTAGCTTCACTTGCAGGACGTAAAGGTGGTCATCCAGGATCATTAGTGTATTCTACCAGTAAAGGGGCGATTCTAACATTTACACGTGCCTTGTCTACAGAATTGGGAGCACAGGGTACGCGAGTTAACGCTGTTGCTCCAGGTCTTATTCTTGGGACGTCATTTCATAACACACATACAACAAAGGAATCAGCGGCTGCAACAACAGCTGGTATTCCAATCCAACGCGCAGGTAATGCGGATGATGTCGCTCGTGCGGTTTTATTTTTAGCGTCCGAATACGATGGATTTATTACAGGTGCTACTTTAGATATCAATGGTGGTGTCTACAATATGTAATGCTTATCATGAACGAAGAATTAACTTTTAGCTAAGAGTTGAATTATTTTAAATTAACAAATATCAGTATATTGGTAAACCAATTTGGTGAGTCAATTCAAAAACGCCTTTCTTATGAATTTTTCATGGTCTAAATTATTTCAATTTGTTTTAGTAGGTATGGTTGTTATGTCTTGCAAAGAAGAAAATACATCTGCTATAGAACATACGACTGAAACACCCACAATACAAGAGCATCCTAAACTTATACTTACGGCACAAGGCGTCAAAGATATTAGAGCCCAATTGGGTGATATTCCAATTTTTGATAATACTTTAAAAGCAGTTCAAGAGGAAATAGATGCAGAAATTGCTTTAGGTATTGATACACCAATTCCTGTAGATTATTCTGGTGGTTATACGCATGTACGTCATAAAAGTAACATGATAATGATGCAAAAAGCAGCTGTTTTGTATCAAATTTTAGATGACGAAAAATATGCCAAATATGTAAAAGACATGTTAATGCAATATGAAGCGATGTATAAAACATTGCCACTACATCCAAAAACAAGATCCTACGCAAGAGGTAAATTATTCTGGCAATGTTTAAACGATTCTAACTGGTTAGTGTATGTGAGTCAGGCTTATGATTGTGTCTATAACTATTTATCTGAAGACGAACGCAACACGTTAGAAACTAATTTATTTAAACCCTTTGCAGATCATATTTCAATAGACAGTCCGCAATTTTTACCAAAGAGTACATAACCATAGTACATGGGGAAATGCTGCAGTTGGTATGATTGGTTTAGTAATGGATGACCAAGAGTTAATCGATCGTGCTTTGTATGGTATTAAAGGTTTAAAGTTAGATACAAATAAAAAAGATGATGATGGTGGCTTTTTAAATAAAGACGGTAAAGCGGGTTTTTTAGCCAATATAGAAGAGCCGTTTTCACCAGATGGTTATTATAACGAAGGCCCATATTACCAACGTTACGCGATGTATCCGTTTTTAATTTTTGCTGAAGGATTACATAACGTAAAGCCAGAATTAAAAATATTTGAATATAAAGAAGGTGTATTGCTGAAATCTATAAATGCCTTATTAAATTTATCGGATGCAGATGGTGATTTCTTTCCGCTTAACGATGGTCAAAAAGGCATGTCTTATTACAATGATGCTTTAGTTACAGCAGTAGATATTTCATATCATTTTGGAACACAAGATCCAGGTTTGTTAAGTATAGCTAAAGAACAGAATAAAGTCTTATTGGATGATTCTGGTTTGGCTGTTGCACTAGGAATAAAAAATGGAAACGAAGAACCATTCAACAAAAAATCAATTAATTTATCGGATGGACCAAAAGGAACACAAGGCGGTGTCGCTATTTTGCGACAAGACGATATAGAGCTTGTTTTTAAATATGCTGCACAAGGTTCTAGTCATGGTCATTATGATAAGTTGTCGTATTCATTGTATGAAAAAGGAGAAGAAATCCTTCAAGATTACGGTTTAGCACGATTTGTAAATATCGAACAAAAAGGTGGTGGCAATTACCTAAAGGAAAACAAAACGTGGGCTAAACAAACTATTGCACATAATACGGTGACACAAAATGAAACTTCTCATTTTAATGGGAAGTATGAAGTTGGAAGTCAACATCATTCGGTTTTAAACTATTTTTCTTCAGAAAATGAAAAGGTACAAGTTGCAAGTGCAAAAGAAGTAAATGCATATCCCGGAACCGAAATGCTTCGTACCATGGCAATCCTAAAAGATGAAGATTTTGAAAAGCCGTATATGTTAGATATCATGAAGGTGACATCAGATAAAGCAAATCAATATGATTTTCCTTATTATTTTTTAGGGCAAGTTGTAGAAACAAACTTCGAATATCAAACACCTAAATCATTAAACCCTTTAGGAACCAAAAATGGCTATCAACATCTGTTTGTTGAAGGAACAGCAAAAGCGCCCAGTGATAATAGTCAATTGTCTTGGTTAAATAAAGGGAAGTTTTACAGCTTAACTTCGGTTACCAATACAAATGATGAGTTGCTCTTTACTAGAATTGGAGCAAACGATCCAGGATTTAATTTAAGACGCGAAGCAGCATTAATGTTGAGACGGAAAAACACTAAAAATACCCTTTTTGTTTCAGTTATAGAATCGCACGGAAGTTACAGTCCGGTTTCAGAATCTGCAGTAAACTCAAACAGTAATATTGCAGCATTAAAAGTAGTTTTAGATACTGACGCTTACACAGCAATACAAATCACTAATATAAATGGTAATGTAAAACTGTTTATAACGGCAAATACAGAGACTTCAAAAGAAAAAAACATACTATAAAAATTAACGATAAGAACTACGAATGGTCAGGTTCTTATTATTTCAAATAAAATAAAACTATAACACATATGAAAAGATTTAGTGAAAAGTACGTTATCACAAAAGACATGCAATGGGAAGAACTTGGTGGAGGAGTATCCAGAAAGTTCTTAGGTTATGATAACCAAATTATGATGGTACAAGTAAAATTTGAAAAAGGAGCATTAGGGTCTCCTCACCAACATTTTCACACTCAAGCTACCTACTGTGTTTCGGGTAAATTTGAATTTGAAATTGATGGAGAAAAGCAAATTGTTGAAGCGGGAGACGGAGTATATATAGAACCTAATTTATTGCATAGTGCAGTTTGTTTAGAAGAAGGGATGCTAATTGATACATTTAGTCCTGTAAGAGAAGATTTCTTAAGTGGAGGTGCAGTATCTTATTTTGGGGATAAGTCCTAAGTCAAAAAATCAGCTAGTCTTTACTAGAGGTTAAAAAAAAACAGCTTTACTCCATTATGGAGATTCTGTTTTATATTCCACCTCACGTATTATCTAAAGCAGCTTGTACCGTCCGTGGGTACGCTAAAAAATGTCTTTAGTCCTATACGTGAGGGTTTTACGAAATAGTAGTTAAATTCTTACAATTAAAGTTAATATTTGCTATTTTAACTCAATCCTTTGCTATTTTAACATATAAACTTTACGAAAACGTTGTAATTAACAAATATTTATATATATTTGGTAAACCAATCTGGTCAACCAATTTGGTTAACCAAGCAGCAACACAAAAATTTTATCAATTTAATTGTGTTTAAGTATACCTATTTTTATAGGGATAATAAGGTAACGATAAAGGACTAACAAATTTAATCTAAACAATGAATTATGAATTTAAAAGTTAAACTTACTACAATTGTTGCACTACTCTTTAGTGTAATGATTTTTGCTCAAGATAGCTATACCTTAACAGGTACGGTGACTTCCGCAGTTGATAATATGCCCATACCTGGTGCAAACATTATTATTATAAAAACAACTAGAGGTGCAACTACCGATTTTGATGGTAATTATCAATTAGAGGTAAGTAAAGGTGATGTTGTTCAGTTTTCATATGTTGGTTATGTAACGCAAACTGTAATCATTGATGCTCAAACAACATATAATGTTCAATTAGTTGAAGATGCTAATACATTAGAAGAAGTTGTTGTTGTGGGTTATGGTACACAAAAGAAAAGTCATTTAACTGGTGCAATATCTAAAGTTAAAAATGAAAACTTAGACCAAATTGCAGTAGCTCGTGTAGACGATGCTTTAATTGGTCAGGTTTCAGGTGTTAATATTCAAGCGACTTCAGCGGAAGCTGGTGCTGCTCCGACCATTACTATTAGAGGTTTTGGATCTATAGCTGCTGACTCTGGGCCAGCTGTAGTAGTAGACGGAATTGTAGTAAGTTCTGATTTTCTTGGTTCTTTAAATATGAATGATGTAGAATCTTTTGAAGTATTAAAAGATGCAGCCTCTGCAGCTATTTATGGTAGTGAAGGTGCTAATGGTGTTATTTTGATTACAACTAAAAGTGGTAAGGAAGGGAAAACAAGATTTAGTTATGACACTTACACAGGGTTTAAAGAAGCTCATGAAAGTGAAGATTATAAGAAGAGTGTGTCTGGTTGGGCTGCTCAAGAAATGGCTGCTACAGGTGAACTTTCTAATACAACCAAATACGCACAATTATTAGTAGAAACGCTTGGTGTTGATAGAGATTGGCAAGAAATATTTTTTGATGGAGGAACCATTACTAGTCATTCTTTTTCTGCAAGAGGTGGTACTAAAGATACAAAATTCAGTTCGTCACTTAGCTTTCTTGAAGATGAAGGTGTTGTAATCACTGATAACTACAAGTTATTAACAGGAAGATTAAAATTAGACACTAAATTATCGAAAAATCTTAGATTTGGAATTAATGTGACTCCTTCGTATTCAAAACGTAGAGCATTACCTACTTCTATCCACAACCCATTAAGACAATCTCCTTGGTTGCCTATATACCATACAGCAGAGTCGCTTCAGTTTACTGATCCAGCTGCCAACATCCAGGTAGGTGACTATTTTGCAGAGGATGATTTAATTAATTTAGATGTAGATCCTACGGATAGTTTTGGTTCAAGTAGACCACGTACAACAGGGGATTCAAATCCTTATGCACAGTATGTAGAAAGAGAACACTATGAGTATAATACAAAATTATTAGGTTCTACTTATTTAGAATATGAAATTATTGATGGTCTTAAAGCAAAAACATCACTTGGTGTAACTTTAGATTTTCGTAAAAGAACAAGATGGGATGGTACAAAACACCACTCAGGTGGAGCAGGTAGAGCAGCTTATAGTTTAGAGAATAGGTTTAGATCTAGAATAATTTCAGATAACACATTAAATTATAGTAAAACAATTGGTGATCACGATTTTGATGTGTTAGCAGGTTTTTCTGTGCAGTCTAGAAATTCTGAACTAAGTTCTAGTGAAGGTAGTGGGTATGCTAATGATTTACTTAAAAACTTAGAGGGTGCAACTTTGTTTACTGAGCCTGTAGAAATAAACCTAGCACAAAGAAAGATCGGTTATTTTGCTAGAGTTAACTACGCGTATGCTAATAAGTATTTATTATCGGCTTCGTTTAGACGTGATGGTAGTTCTGTTTTCGGAATAGACTCTAAATGGGGTAATTTCCCTGCGATATCTGTTGGTTGGAATGTTTCGAAAGAAGATTTCTTAGTCGATAGTGGTTTTTTAAATAATTTAAAATTTAGATTTAGTTATGGTCTTACAGGAAGTGAGAATTTTGATACAGGAAACGATATTACTGACGTCTGGCCTTACTTAGCATTGTTAGATAATAATAATGCCATTACTGAAGGTGGGGTTACTGCTGGTGTTTCCGCTCTTAATATTGCAAATGCATTATTACAATGGGAAGCTTCAGAAGAGTACAATCCTGGAGTAGACTTCGCAATACTAAATAATAGAATATCTGGATCGGTTGATTATTACAAAAGAACAAGTGATAAATTACTTTTAGAAAATCCTGTATCTTATGTTTCTGGGTTTAATTCGGGTATCGTAAATTTAGGTAAAGTAGAGAATAGTGGATGGGAATTTGAGTTAAGAACAAAGAATATCGCTAAAGAGAATTTTAGCTGGAGTACTACTGTTATAGCATCAACAAACAAAAATAAATTGTTAGATATGGGTGATTCAGACGGAGCACTATTAGAAGATACTTTTGGCAGAAACTCTCAATGGATTAACTCTGTTGGAAGTCCATTATCATCATTCTATGGTTATGTTGTAGATGAAGAATTAGGGATTGAGTATTATGATTCTCCATGGATTCCAATTAATGGTAGATCAGAAGATGTTATCGTTAAGGATTTAAACGGTGATGGTATAATTACTGATGAGGATAAGACAATACTTGGTGATCCATACCCAGACATCGTATGGAGTATGACAAATGAATTTAAAATTGGTGATTTTGATTTTTCTTTCATGATTCAAGGAAGTCAAGGAGCGCAAGTTAAGAATATTGGGGATCAGTATTTTGGGACAGATTGGACAGGTGCTACTACAAGTCCACAAGCAGTTGTTGATGCTGGTGTTATATCTCATACATCATTTCTTCAACAAAGAGTTCATACCAATGACGTAGTTCAAAGTGCAGGCTATTTTTCTTTGAGAAATATAAACCTTGGATATACATTACCAGATAGTATAGTATCTAAAATAGGTATGGAAAAACTAAGAGTTTACGCAACAGCACAAAACCTAGTTTACATTACATCTGATGAGTATCATGGTTTCAACCCAGAGTTTGTAGATGATGCCAACCCTAGACAATACGGAGCTCAAAGAGGTGGTACACCAATATTTAAAACCTTATCACTTGGTTTAAACGTTAATTTTTAATTATAATAAACACATCAAATTATGAAACATATAAAATATTTAATTTTTGCTGTAACAGGATTTGTTTTCACCTCCTGTGATACAGATGAATTTTTAAATCCATTACCAGATACAGCTATTGTTGTCGAAAATTTTTATCAAACTGATGCAGACGTATTGGCTGGGATTATTGGAATTTATGATGCCATACAAGGTGTTAATGAAAATACAGACTCAAGTTACGAAAGATCTAATAGAGGTGTTCAAGTAGAATACCTTCTAACAGAACACCGTACAGATAATACTAGAGGTAAAACGTCTGAAGGTTCTAAGGCTGATTTTCATAGATACCTAATTGACGCCACCAACGCGCAATCAGAAGATTATTACCAGTCTATGTATCAGATCATTTTTAGAGCAAATGACATTATGAATTATATAGATGCTGCTAACGAATCTAATAGAGTAAAATATGTGGCTGAAGCTAAATTTTTAAGAGCTTATGCATACTTTAATTTAGTAAGACTATTTGGAGATGTGCCTTTAGTAACTTCGGTTGTAGGTCCAACAGAAAGTGGAGCACTGTTTACTAGAATTGCAAAAGAACAGATTTATGAACAAATTGTTTCAGATTTAGAAGACGCGAAAGATGCTTTAGATAATACTTATAAATCTAGAGCGTCAAAAGCAGCCGCACAAGGATTGTTAGCAAAAGTGTATTTAACGCAAGGTGTTAATTATGGTGTCGCTGCACAATTATGTGCAGATATTAAGAATAGTGGTTTCGCTTTACAAGATGATTTTTCTGATGTGTTTTACAATGAATTAAACGATGAAATTATTTTTGCTATTCAGTATGAGTTTGGAAACGCTAATGAAAGTCAAGCTTTTTCTGCTGAATTTACATCTTTTAACCGTCAAGGTAGAGAAGATGGTCTAAACTTAGTTGAAGATAATTTAATAGCAGATTTTGCTGTGTACGGAGGAAACAGAACAGCAGCTTCTTATGCTTCTTTTGGTGTTGGTACTAACATAACTAATGAAGTTATTAAGTTTTTACCTGACGGAACAGATCTTAATGCAGTTCCTGAACCAACTTATGGTCCTAGTGCTCAACAAGCAGGTAATGATTGGATTATCTTACGTTATTCTGATGTATTGTTAATGCATGCTGAAGCAATTTTAGCTGGTGGTGCTCAAACAAATAGTAGTGCAGCAATAGATTCTTACATGGAAGTAAGAGTAAGAGCTGGATTTGATGCCGTAACAGACCGTCCTTCAATACTGACTAAAGAGGCATTACTTGTAGAAAGACGTGTAGAATTAGCTTTTGAAAATCAACGTTTCTTTGATTTAGTAAGATTTGGAATTGCTAATGATGTCATTGGAAATTATGCTACATCTCAAGGATTTAATGACTATGATGCTAGACAATTATTATTGCCAATACCATCAAGAGAAATTAATTTAAGTGGTACTCCTCCTCTTTTAGGACAAAACCCAGGATATTAAAAACTAAATTTTTAAAGACATGAAAAATAAAATAAATATTTTTAGTAAAGTAACAATGTTGTTCCTATGCTTTATTACAGCTGTTGCTTTTAATAGTTGTGAAAGTGCTTATGAGTTCGATTTGCCAGAGTCTGGTTCACAAGCAGATACGGTTTTGCCAACAGCAGACTTTTCGTATATTCCAGATCCGGTTAATTTTAATACAATTCAATTCACAGATCTTTCGTTTCAATCTATAAATTATTTATGGGACTTTGGAGGCGGAGATACCACAACTGAAAGAGATCCTGTGTATACATTTCCTGCTGTAGAAGGTACTTATCCAGTAACGTTAACTGCTAGTGATGCCAACGGTGCTTCAGATACTGTGACTATAGATGTTGTTGTGGTAGATGTATTTGTAGCTGTTACACCTGAAATTTTAAATGGAGATTTTCAAGACGGAACAAATGATTGGAAATTCGATAGCTTCACTGGTGGTAATACTAACCCGTTTAATTCTAGTAGTGATGGGTCTTGGCTAAATTACGATGGTTCAGATAACGGATCTAAAACAAAAGGGGCAAAATGGACAAGTAGTACTTCTGCAGGAGCTTATTTAAGTTCTAATACGAGATACGCTTACCAAGCAATAACAGTATCTAATGTGGATGGATCAGGGTCGCCAGTTAACTATATTTTAGAGTATGAATATGCTATAAAAGATGACGGTACTCAAGCTCCAGGAGATAATAGAATTATTGGTGGAATCATAGATGGTCACTTTACTGATGGTGCAGATGCAATTGCGAGTTTCGATGCGGCTCCATTAGCGATGTTTGTAGGAGATGAAGATCTTGGAAAAACAGTGTTTACAACAGTACAGATTCCGTTTACGGCCAATGCAACTGGTGAGGTTTCTATACTAATTTATGGAGTAACAGATGTTGATGCTTATGTTGACAACGTGAAGGTATATCCAGCCGATTAATTTTAATATCACTATGAAAAATTTCCGAAAAAATTTATTAGTTTTTTTACTGATGGCATTTGTATCTATTAACGTTACTTCTCAAAACACGGAAAGTAACGTTACAGAGTCGGATAAAAAAATTGAAAATAAAAAGAGCAAGAAGAGTAAAAAGAAGAAAGGGAAAAAGAAAAAGTAAAACTCCCAAAAATAGATCTTAGTCATTGGAAAGTAACATTACCAGTGGCAAATGAAAAGGGGAGACCTTATGAAATAGACCCACCAGAGATTTTAGATTTTGCTAATAACGAGATTGCAAAACCTTATATGTACATAGATTCCACTAAAGGAGCCATTGTGTTTCGTGCAATGCCTACGGACTCTAAGACCAAGAATACAAAATATACAAGGTCAGAGTTAAGAGAGCAATTGGTGCCAGGCGAAAATAATGTCAACTGGACGTTTAAGCAAGGTGGTAACATGAAAGGAAAGTTGCAAATGGAGGATGTTACTAGAGATTCAGATGGCAAATACCATCGTGTCATCATCATGCAAATCCATGGAAGGTTAACCAATGAGCAACGTGATTTAATAGGTGAGGATGATAACAATGCTCCACCGATACTTAAAATTTATTGGGATAAAGGTAAAATAAGAGTAAAATCTAAAGTTTTAAAAAACCTAAATGCTTCAGATACCGAAATATTACATGAAGATGCTTGGGATGATGATGATGGTTTTAATTTTGAACAAGAAGTTGGATTTAAAAAATTCACTTTAGAAGTTCAAGTTACAGATGGGAAAATGTTAATTATTTTAAATAATACTGAATTTAAATCTTATGAAAGTATTCACATTAAGAAATGGGGAGTATTTGAAAACTATTTTAAAGCAGGAAATTATTTCCAATCTAGAGATGAAGGAGCCTTTGCTAAAGTAAATTTTTATGAGTTAGAAGTGAGCCATTAAAAAGATGTATTTGAGTTAGTCGCTTATTGAATTCTACTGTTGTTTAGTTGTATAAGTAGGATTCTTTGAGCGCTAATAAATAGTCCTATTTATGTTCCGCTTTTATTATTATTTACATAACTTTAGCCCTTGTAATCTGGTTAACCAATTTATAAGTTTTTAAATATGAAATTAAAAATATTAGCAAAAGTAGATAGTCTCGATACACAAAAGTCCATAATTTCTAAAATAGGTGAGCTTATAAATTTTAAAAATCTTGAACCTGGTGATAAGTTGCCTTCAGAAAGAATGTTATCTGAAAAATTTGAGGTATCACGAAGCAGTGTTAGAGAAGCGATTCAAAAACTTGAATTATATGGTCTACTCGATTCAATTCCACAAAGTGGAACATTTGTAGCTAATATTGGTGTCATTGCGATGAATGGTATGATTGAGGATATTCTTAGGTTAGAGGATCCAGATTTTAAATCTCTAGTTGAGACCAGAATCTTATTAGAACTAAAAACAGTTCGCTTAGCGTCACTTAGGAGAACAGAGGAAGATTTAGAGAAGATAAAAGAAGCTTTAGATGCATATTCGGAAAAGGTATTAAGAGGTGAAGACGCTGTGCAAGAAGATTTGTTATTTCACCTAGCTATAGCAAGAGCTAGTGGAAATAGTATAATGAATAATTTTATGTTAATAATTACGCCTGAAATCATAACTAATTTTGAAAAGTACCATGTGTGCGATAAGAAATTAGCTAACCTAAGTATTTCAGAGCACCAGGATATTTTTGAAGCCATTAAAAAGCAAGATCCTATGTTAGCAAAACAAAAAATGAAAGATCACTTTACTGTGTTGTATCAGTATTGTTATAATATTAAAAAGTCAACTTAATTCAAAATAAATGAAAAAAGCGGGTAAAAAATTAAAAGGATTGAGATGGTGGATAGTTGCATTAATTGCTATTGCGACTATCATTAATTATATTGATCGTACGTCATTAAGTGTGCTTTGGCCAGAAATTGCAAAAGATTTATATCCAGGACACACAGCAGACGAGACAAAAGAAATATATGCCTTAATTTCAATCATATTTGTTTTTTCTTATGCTTTTGGACAAGCCATATTTGGAAAAATTTTCGATTGGGTTGGTACCCGAATGGGATTTGTACTCTCAATTGGTGTTTGGTCTATTGCTACAGCATTACATGCTTTTGCAAATGGTATTTTAAGTTTCGGAATATTCCGTGCCATATTAGGTGTTTCTGAAGCCGGAAACTGGCCTGGTGCAACTAAAGGAAATGCAGAATGGTTTCCCACCAAGGAGCGCGCCCTTGCACAAGGAATTTTTAACTCTGGAGCGGCTATTGGAGGAATTGTTTCTATTCCATTAATCGCAACCTTATCAATATACTTTAATTGGAAAGCTATATTTATATTTATCGGTTTAGCAGGTTTACTTTGGTTGATACCTTGGTGGATTTTAGTAAAATCAGGTCCCAATGATCACCCATGGATTACAGATGAAGAGCGTGAATATATTTTAACTGGCCAAAAAAATGAAGATTTTGATGGTGATGGTGTAGAAGATCAAGAATATAACCCTAATACGGGAGAATTACTTGGCCATAAACAAAGTTGGGGTGTCATATTAGCTTCAGCAGCAATCGACCCAATTTGGTGGCTATTTGTTTTTTGGATACCAATTTATCTGAATGAAGTTTTTGCTATGGATGTAAAGTCAATGGCATTATACGGGTGGGTGCCTTATGCAGGTGCAATGGTAGGCGCTTATTACGGTGGAATTTTAGCTCGAAATAAGCTTAAAAAAGGCTGGAATGTTGATAAAACACGTAAAATGGTCATTACACTGGGGTGTTTCGTAATGCTACCAGCGTTATTAGCAATGGCAAACCCACTTGGTATTGAAACAGCTGTGATTAGCTTTTTGAATAATATTGGGGCTGTCGACATGACTATAACAGACATGCAAAACCCAGGTGCTACAACAGCTGTGGTATTAATGGCTATTATTTTATTTGGTTTTCAAACAGCTATTGGGAATGTTCAGACATTACCAAGTGATCTTTTTAGTGGAAAAACAGTAGGTTCTTTAGCAGGCTTTTCTGGTATGGCGGCTAAACTTACGGCTGCTGGTTTAACTTATTTAGTACCATGGTTAACCAGTGGTGGGAATTACACACCCGCTTTTATAATAGGTGCAACGTTATCACTATTAACGGTAGCTAGCGTGTGGTTATTTATCCCAAAAGTAAAACCAGTAATGAGAAAAGTATAACATAATTATATATATTAAATTAATAAAGATGAGTGAGAATAAAGGAAAAGTTGCTATAGTTACAGGAGCAACAGGAGGTATTGGTTTTGAAGTGGCAAAACGATTAGGTAAAGATGGATATACTGTATTTTTAAATGGTATTGATGATAATGCTGGTGCAGAAAGAATTAAAGAACTTGCTGCAGATGGAATCATTGCAGAGTATTACGGATTTGATGTTACAAAAGAAGAAGAAGTAACAGCAAACATCAAAAAAATTGGTGATAAATACGGCAGAATAGACGTACTAGTAAATAATGCTGGTGGTTTAGGTGGTAGATCTCGTTTTGAAGAAATGACAACTGAGTTTTACAGAAATGTAATGGCACTTAACCTTGATTCAGTTTTCTTTGCGTCGAGAGCAGCGATACCTTATTTGAAAAAAGGGGATCATCCTTCTATAATTAACTATACATCTAATGCAGGATGGACTGCAGGTGGACCCGGAGCTGGTATCTACGGAACATCTAAAGCTGGTGTTCATGCAATTACGAGAGCCTTAGCAAAAGATTTAGCGGAATACGGAATTAGAGTAAATGCTGTATCTCCAGGTACAATTGATACACCATTCCACGCACAAATTAAAGCTACTAAACCAGAAGTTTTTGCTTCTTGGGCTAACAATATTATGTTAGGAAGATTAGGTCAGCCAGAAGATGTAGCAGGTGTTGTGTCTTTCTTAGCGAGTAAAGATGCTTCATTTATAACAGCTGAAACTATCCAAATTGGTGGTGGACAAGCTTTAGGTATCTAATATTTAAGTTAAAATTGGATTATATTAATTATGCGTTATTGTAGAGATACAATGACGCATTTTTTATATGGAAGAATCTCTAACAATTAATTCAGCTTTTAATATTATTTTATTTAAGCTCTGTTTTAATTCTAGTTCATCAACCCGTTTAAGGAATGTTTCAGCAGCGAGACGCCCAATATCTTTACTATGTTGTTCTATACTAGATATTGAAGGGGTCACTAACGATGTAAAAGGTTCGTTTCCAAAACCAATTAATCGAATAGCTTCTGGCACATTAATCTTGTTTTCATTTAAAACTTGTAGAGCTCCTAAGGCGGCATAATCACTGGCGACATAGACGGCATCTGGTCTATTTTTCAATTGGAGTAGTTTTTCCATTTCTAGTCTACCATCTTCAAGCGTAAGAGAGCTTTCAGTAATAAGGCTGTCATCAAAAGGAAGGTTGTTTTTCCTTAAAGCATCCACATAACCTTTAATTCGGTTATTAAAAATACGCGTTCGTCTATAACCACCAATATGTGCAATCCGTTTACATCCTTTTTCAACTAAATGTTCAACAATCATATGACTACTATCATAATCATTTATCCCAACATAATCCACATTCAAGTCATTTTCACCGCGATCAAAAAGTATTAATGGAATCCCTTTTGATTTTATTTTTCGTAATGAGACAAATCAACGGTTTCATTAGCCATAGAAGCAATAATGCCATCAACTTGAGTGAATAATAAAGTATCTATATTTTTACATTCCTTTTCAAAAGACTCATTAGATTGTGTGATGATGATGTTGTAACCAGCCTTATTAAGTACAGCTTCCATATGTTCTAAAACAGATGAAAAGAAATTACTATTGGTTCTCGGTACAATAACGCCTACCAAATTACTTTTTCCTTTTCGTAAGGCGCTGGCCAAATGATTAGGTTGGTAATCCAATTCTTTAGCAATACGCTTAACTGCTTCTTTTGTTTTATCACTAATGCGAGAATCATCGTGCATGGCTTTAGAAACAGCAGCAGGTGAGATGTTTAAGGCGTTGGCAATGTCTTTTAAGGTAGTTCTTTTTTTATTCGTCAAGTTTTTATATATTTGCTTAATCGATTAAGCAAATATAATAGTTTAACCATAAGAATCAAAGCTTGTACGTTTTGATTTATTTTTAAGTGCATTGGTTAATCGATTAAGCAAAATAATTTTATAACTAAATAAACAAATATTCAGAATGAAAAAAGTAGTCACTTTTGGAGAAATTATGCTAAGATTAGCACCTCAAGGTTTTTTAAGATTTTCACAAGCAAATAATTTTGATGCCATCTACGGTGGTGGAGAATCTAACGTTGCTGTTTCTTTAGCAAACTATGGTGTACCTGTTGATTTTGTAACACGTTTGCCAAAGAATGATATTGGAGAATGTGCGATGATGGAAATGCGTAAAAGAGGAGTTGGTGTAGATAAAATTATTTATGGTGGAGACCGTTTGGGTATTTATTTCTTAGAAACGGGAGCGGTAAGTAGAGGTTCTAAAGTTGTATATGATAGAGCACATTCTGCAATTTCTGAAATTACACCAGGAATGATAGATTGGAAATCTGTTTTTAAAGATGTGGCTTGGTTTCATTGGACAGGTATTACACCTGCAATTTCTCAAGGTGCAGCTGATGCATGTTTAGAAGCTGTAAAAGTAGCTAGTGAAATGGGAGTGATGATCTCTACAGATTTAAACTACAGAGCTAAGCTTTGGACGTTCTGTGACGAAGCACACAGAGAAAAAATAATGACTGAATTAACGTCATATTGTGATGTTGTTTTAGGAAACGAAGAAGATGCAGAAAAGCACTTTAATATTAAGCCAGAAGGTTTAGATATCACAACGCAAGGACACGATGTAAAAGCAGAAGCGTTCTTATCTGTTTGTAAGCAAATGATGGAGAAATTCCCAAGAGCTAAAAAGGTAATTACAACATTAAGAGGTTCTATTTCAGCGTCTCATAATACATGGGCTGGTGTGTTATACGATGGTAAAAAAATGTATGAAACGCGTCAATACCAAATCACAGATATCGTTGATCGTGTTGGTGGTGGTGATTCATTTATGGGTGGCTTAATCTACGGATTATTAAAATATCCTGAAGATGATCAAAACGCATTAGACTTTGCTGTTGCAGCATCTTGTTTAAAACACACTATTAAAGGTGATGCGAATTTAGTAACTGTTTCTGAAGTTGAAAAACTAATGGGTGGTGATGCATCTGGTCGTGTTGCAAGATAAATTTAAGACGCTTTAAAATTGTGAAAAAATCGATAGCAATCATTTGTGGAGGCGGTCCGGCTCCAGGGATTAATACAGTGATAAGCACATTAGCCAAAACGTTTATGAAAGATGGTTATGAGGTTATTGGTGTGCATCATGGCTATAAAGGTTTATTGTCGGACGATCCTGAGGTGAAGATTTTTGATTTTCATCATGCAGATCGTATTTTTAGTCGCGGTGGTTCTACGCTTATTATGAGTAGATTTAAGCCTAAAGACATTGATTTTAAAGCGGATTTTTTCAAGAATAATAATGTAAAATTATTGGTAACTATTGGTGGTGACGATACAGCGTCTACTGCCAATAGATTAACCAAATATCTCAATACTCAAGATTTAGAAGTGGCTCATATTCATGTGCCTAAAACCATAGATAACGATTTACCGCTGCCAGATCGGAATCCGACGTTTGGATTTCATACGGCTAAAGATGAAGGTGTTCGAATTGGGAATACAGTTTATGAAGATGCCAGAACTAGTGAAAACTGGTTTGTTATGTCAGCAATGGGACGTTCAGCAGGGCATTTAGCATTTGGTATTGCTTCAGCATGTCATTTTCAAATGATGATTATTCCTGAAATGTTTAATAAAACCAATATCACGTTCGATAAGTTAATTAATATGATTATCTCATCCATTGTGAAATGTAAGATTGAAGGTATTGAATATGGTGTAGCATTAGTAAGTGAGGGTGTTTTTCACTTTATGGATGAAGATGAAATTATCAATTCAGGCATTAATTTCACGTATGACGATCATGGTCATCCAGAATTAGGAAATGTAAGTAAGTCTCATATTTTTAATTATTTGTTACAAGTTAGATTGAAAGAAATTGGCTTGGACATAAAATCGAGACCCGTAGAATTAGGTTACGAATTACGATGTTGTAATCCAATTGCATTCGATTTAACATTGTGTACCTTATTAGGTATTGGAGTTAAGAAATTATTCGATCAAGGGATTACGGGTTGTATTGTTAGTGCAAATTCAAGTGGAGATATTAGGCCGTTGTTTTTAAAAGATTTTGAAGATGAAAACGGTAAAATTCCACCAAGATTAGTCGATATCAATTCAGATATGGCGCAACTGTTTATCAATAATCTATTCTTCATTAAAGAAAAAGATTATGACAAAGCGAAAGCGTATGTTTTAAACCCTGAAGCTTACGATTTCAAAAAAATATTAAATTGGAACTAGAATAAGTTAACAGTAATCAGTGGCCGTTAGCAGTAAAAAAATAACGAAAACAACATTTAAACAATAATATATATGGCAAAATATACACGAATAGAAGTCGCAAATGTTATGAAACAAACCGGAATGGTTCCATTGTTTTATAATCCGGATTTAGAAATTAGTAAAAAAGTAATCAAAGCAACCTACGATGGTGGTGCACGTTTACTAGAGTTTACAGCAAGAGGTGATTTTGCTCACGAAGTTTTTGGCGAGCTTAACAAATGGGTTCTTAAAGAATTACCAGGAATGATTATGGGAGTTGGTTCTGTTACAGATGCAGCATCTGCCTCTCGTTTTATGGCACTTGGTGCTAACTTTATTGTAACTCCTGTTTTAAGAGAAGATATTGCAATCGTTTGTAACAGACGTAAAGTCGCTTGGTCACCAGGATGTGGAACATTAACTGAAATTTGTAGAGCCGAAGAACTCGGTTGTGAGGTTGTGAAATTATTTCCAGGAGATATTTACGGTCCTGCATTTGTTAAAGCTATTAAAGGGCCTCAGCCTTGGACAAGCGTTATGCCAACAGGTGGTGTTGCTCCAACTAAAGAAAATTTAGAAGGCTGGTTTAAAGCCGGTGTAACTTGTGTTGGTATGGGTTCTCAATTAATAGCAAAAGGTGCCGATGGCAATTATGATTTAGCTAAAATTGAATCTGATACTAGAAATGCATTAAGTATAATTAGCGCTCTAAAATCATAACTATTGAAATCGTCAGCTGTAACTATAAAAGAACTTTCATTTTTATCAGGATATTCAATATCTACAGTTTCTAAAGCTTTAAATAATAAGCATGAGATAAGTAAAGGCACACGAGAAACAATTAAAACTATTGCAAAACAGCATAATTATGTTCCAAATAATTATGCTGTTTCACTTAGAATGCAGAAAACAGGTTCTATCGCGGTGATAGTGCCAGAAGTAACTAAGGCTTGTTATAGTCATTCACTTTGTCATTTACAAAAGTCTGCAGAAAGCTTTGGCTATAGAATTCTATTTTACCAATCCTTTTATTCTAATACAAAAGAGTTAAAGTGTATAAAAAGTCTTAGTGATGGTTCTATAGATGGAATTATAGTAGTGTCTTCAGAAAATAAAGAAAACGGACAATACGTAAATGATTCATTTCCTGTTGAATTACTCCATGTCAATAGTAGTCAGTCTGTTGAAGAAATTAATAACCTGTCATACACTAGTTTAATAAATGTTTTAAAAGGGTAATTCAAGTTTTAAAGAATTACTCAATTATACATTTTAAGATTTTAATTATTCTCTTTGATTTTATTAAATTGATATAATATAGGCCTTTCGATAATGCTGAAACATCTAAAGTATTATTGTTAAGTGGGCTTAATGTCTGTATCTCTTTGCCAGAACTGTCATACACTTTAATACTATCATAATCCTCTGCTTCTATATTTTTGAAAGTAATAAAATCTTTGGTCGGGTTAGGAAATAATAGTACTTCGTCGTTTTGTAATTCAATATCTGAAACAGATAAAGGATCTATTTCTTCAATGCTAAAATTATTAAATAGGACGGCTTCATCTTGCAAATCATCACTATTAATTAGACTTCTATAAATCCCCCATTTTGGTCTTGCAAAAGCAGCACCATCTTGCCACATGTCTATAGAATCATTAGTATAGTTTAAAATTAATAAATCATCAGAAACACGATTAATACTTATAGAATAACGGCCTTCATTTCCATAAGTAATGCGTTCAGTAACTTCTACCCAATGCCCTCTAAATAAATCTAAATTTGCGGTTTGAATAGTCGTTTGATTGGTGGTTGGAGTATATCTCAATTCTATACGATCAGGAGTGGCTTTTCTTGCTGTAAGCGTTATCATTGGAATAGATTCATAAGGACCACCAACAGATTTAATTTGATGCAAATGCGTAAAGTTTGGTGACACCTTAAAATCACTAGGTAATTTAAACTTCCACTTATATTCAACGATTTCACCCTCTATCGCTATGAGATGATCTGGTGATTGATCATAGGTCTTTATTTCTGTTCGTTGTCTATCAAAATTTTGACAGCGATCATTATCTGGTATTTTGTGTGCTATAAATCGAAAAACAGTAGTGTTTAATTCGGTATCAAATAGCTCGTCAATGTGCCTTCCAAATTCCGTGTGATTGCAATCTGGGACTTCAATAACATTATATCCCGGAGCTAAAACGGCGTTTATTTCTTCATAGGTATTTCCGGGCTCATTCGCATTTAGTGTAACCTGGGCAATGGTGGTTTGACTAAAAAGACAGGCTATTAATCCCACAAATAATCTTCTTTCCATAATTGAGTTTTACATTGATAAATTAAATTGGTTAACCAATATAAGGTTAATTTAAAGTTCTTTTATTGTAAATAATATATATGTTAAGATATTGCTCATTTTAAGGTGTAAACGCTTGTTATTTTTGATTATCATATAAAAATGTTTAATTTTTTATCAAATTAATTACGAAAACGTTATAGCATGTGTTTTTTTTATTATATTTGGTAAACCAGATTGGTAAACCAGTCTAATAATCTAATAATTAAACTATTAAAACTACAATTATGAATAAAGCATTACTCTTATTATGTCTAATGACATCTTTCTCTATTTTGGCACAGGATCCTGTGGTACAAAATGATGCATTTGCTGAAATCCCAAAGGAACCTGATACAAGTGATTGTTCTTGTTCTCACTGGATAAATAAAGATTTAGGTGATCAGGGGGAGACTTCAGCCTCAGGTCTAACCTCTCCTAATAGTGCTGTTAAATTTGATGATTTCGAATCTGATTTAATTTATCAAGAAGTAGAGGTATTAGCCAATACCAATTATAAATTAACTTACGCAGTTAGATTTAATGATGGTGCAGACCCTGACGTTACACCAAGTTCTATTGAAATGCGTATTTTAAAAGGTTCTGGTTATGAATCTGGTTATACGCCTGTTTATTATACAGATGCGACTATTAAGCCAACTTCAGGTTTTGGGTACACAGATATTACAGTTGCAGAACTTGCAGCGAATAATATTGCAATTGATACACAAGTACATCCAGGTAACTCTGATTACCTTGTTTATGAATTTGAGTTTAATAGCGGTTCAGAAACAAGTATTGCTATAATGGGTAGAGGTATTGGAAGGCCTAATACACCACCTGCTGATGCTAGTGATTCTAGACCTTGGTTATGGTCTTCAGGTGAGGATGAGATTAGAATTGATTACTTAACCGTAATAAATCAAGATGCTTTATCTATACAAGAGTTCTCTGCTGCTCATTTAAAAGTTTATCCAAA
The DNA here is from genome assembly GCF_000427335.1 of Winogradskyella psychrotolerans RS-3. Classification (GTDB taxonomy): domain Bacteria; phylum Bacteroidota; class Bacteroidia; order Flavobacteriales; family Flavobacteriaceae; genus Winogradskyella; species Winogradskyella psychrotolerans. The sequence goes on from NZ_ATMR01000206.1 coordinate 109,317, forward strand.
TCCAACTAAGTCAAATATTACTATTATATCATCAAATCAATCTCAAATAGATTCTGTTGAGCTATATAATATTTTAGGTTCTAGATTAAAAACGTATTCTAGCTTAGTTGATAGTACTATCAATCTTTCAGAGATGTCTTCAGGTATTTATTTACTCAAAGTAAACTCTGGCAATAATACAGTAATAAAACGTATTGTAATTGAGTAATTTATAGTCTAATTAATCTTAAAAGGGCAACTTAAAACCATATAAGTTGCTCTTTTCTTTTACCATAAATTCTGATGTAGTAATTAAGCAATTATTAGATATGGACTTGTTCATCAGAACGTGAATTTATATGTAAATTGCTGATTCGAAACCATTAAATAGTCCACATTTTTTTAAATAACGTTGATTTTGAAAGAGGCCATAAAATACATGATAATTAGTGCGCTGGCATTTACATTTATGAATGCTTTTGTGAAGTCTTTAGACCATTTTAGTGTCTATCAAATTGTTTTTTTTAGATCTATTGGATCCTTGTTTTTTACGATGCCATTTTTATTGAAAAATAAAATTTCCCTACTAGGAAATAAAAAAGGATTATTGATAATGCGAAGTATCTTCGGACTCATTTCAATGACATTATTCTTTTTATCTATAAAATATATTGCCATGGGAACAGCGGTATCAATACGATATATAGGTCCAATCTTTGCCGCATTCTTTGCCTTGCTATTCTTAAAAGAAAAATAAAGCCGATACAATGGTTATTTTTTCTGATTGCATTTATAGGCGTCCTTGTGTTGAAAGGATTTGATACTGAAATGGAAATTAAAGGAATTGTATTTGCATTAATATCGGCAGTGTTTGTCGGTCTGGTTTACATTACCATACGAAAAATTGGAAGTGGAGATCACCCAGTGGTTGTAGTCAATTATTTTATGATTATTTCAGCCGTTATTGGTGGTGTGTTAGCCATTAATGATTGGGTGAATCCTGTGGGTAAAGAATGGCTAGTGTTATTAAGCTTAGGTGTTTTTGGCTATTTTGCGCAATTGTACATGACTAAAGCCATGCAAGCCGGAGAAACCAATCAAGTGGCTCCTCTTAAATATCTTGAAGTTATTTTCACCATGATAATTGGTTTGTTTTGGTTTGGTGAAATTTATACGATTTGGAGTGTTTTAGGAATTTTACTTATTGTTTTGGGCTTAACATTGAATGTTGTGACTAAAAAGAAATAAAGAATAGTAGCTCTAAAACAACTCAGAAGCAATCGCTTTTACATTATCACTCTTTCCCATAGAATAATAATGAAGCACTGGGACACCGGCTTGTTGTAACTCTTTAGATTGGGTAATGGCCCATTCAACCCCCACTTGTCTAACTTGTTCATTAGTTTTACAACGTTCAACTGCTTCTATTAAATCTTCTGGTAAATCAATTTTAAATACTTGCGGTAATAACTGTAAGTGACGTTTTACAGCAATCGGTTTAATACCAGGAATTATAGGCACATTAATGCCTTCTGCTTTAGCGGCTTCTACAAACTCAAAATACTTCTGGTTATCAAAAAACATTTGTGTTACCACATAATCGGCACCAGCATCTACTTTTTCTTTTAGTCGTTTTAAGTCCGTTCTTAAGGAAGGTGATTCAATATGTTTTTCAGGATAACCAGCAACACCAATACAAAAATCAGATTTATCATCTGCTTCAAGTACATCATGTAAATAATGTCCTTTATTTAAATTTTGAATTTGACTCACTAAGCCTTTAGCAAATTGGTGTCCGCCATCACAAGCCTCAAAATATTGCTGATGTTTCATGGCATCTCCTCGCAAAGCCATCACGTTATTTATTCCTAAATAATGACAGTCTACTAATAAGTATTCAGTCTCTTCTTTTGTAAATCCACCGCACAATACATGCGGAACAGTATCAACATCATATTTATGTTTTATAGCGGCACAAATACCAACAGTTCCAGGTCGCATACGCGTGATTTTCCGATCTAAGAGGCCATCTTTTTCAATATAGAGATACTCTTCTCTAGAGGTGGTAACATCTATAAAAGGAGGTTTAAATTCCATTAAAGGCTCAATATTATTATAGAGTTGCTGAATGCTATTTCCTTTTTTGGTGGAATAATTTCAAAAGAAAATAGTGTTTTTCCGTTGGCGTTTTTTATGTGGTCTGTTACTTTCATAATCATGCCCACGAAAGTGGGTATCTTTTTAATGTTACATTTTATTGATACCGACAAGGTATTTTGAAACCTTGTAGGAGCGCTCTGTTGTATAAGACCTGCTAGGTTTTTGAAACCTGCTAGGTCTAAGATTTTAGTCTAATTAATCTGCAATATTCGGACTCAACCATTTCGTTGCTTCTTCATTTGAAATTTCTCTTCGTTTAGAGTAATCTTCAATTTGATCTTCTTTTATTTTCCCTAATCCAAAATAACGTGCTTCAGGATTGGCAAAATAATAACCGCTCACACTGGCTGCTGGCCACATCGCTAGACTTTCTGTAAGTTTTACACCAATGTTTTCTTCAACATTTAAAAGCTTCCAAATCGTTTTCTTTTCTAAATGATCTGGACACGCAGGATAACCAGGAGCTGGTCTAATCCCTTTATAACTTTCTTTTATTAAATCATCATTGGTTAAGTTGTCATCATTAGTATAATTCCAATGGTTAATTCGTACCTCTTTATGTAAATATTCTGCAAAAGCTTCAGCTAAACGATCGGCTAAAGCTTTAATCATAATAGAGTTGTAATCGTCATGCTCAGCTTCAAATTTTGCGGCTAACTCATGAGTTCCGAATCCTGTAGAGACACAAAAACAACCCATATAATCTTGTTTTCCTGTGGCTTTTGGAGCAATAAAATCTGATAATGCAATGTTGGGTTTTCCTGCTGCTTTTTTAGATTGTTGACGAAGTGTTAGGAATTTTAATTTGTCTGATTGAGCGCAGTCGAAACCTTCTTGAGATGCTTCGGCAAGCTCAGCATGACAATCAGAGATTGTAATCTCAATATCATCATCATCCACTGTATTAGCTTCAAACAACCCGAAAACACCTTTTGCCTTCAGTAATTTTTCATCAAAAATACGTTTCAGTAAGTCTTGTGCATCAGCAAATAGTATGGTGGCTTGCTCACCAACGACATCATCGGTTAGAATCGCTGGATATTTTCCATGCAAATCCCAACTTCTAAAAAATGGAGACCAATCAATAAAATCTTCAAGTTTGCTAATGTCAAAATCCTCTAATATATGAATCCCTAATTGTTTAGGTTTTACGATTTCAGAGGTGTTCCAATTAATTTTGAATTTGTTTTTCCTAGCCTCAGCAATCGTTAAATATTCTTTTTTCTTGGTGCGTTTTAAGAATTGTTCTCGGAATTTGTCATACTCTTCGCGAATCTGATCTTTATAAATTTTACTGTCCTTTTTTAATAAATCACCAACAACTGTTACCGCACGTGATGCATCATTAATGTACACAACAGTATTGCTATAATGTGGTGCGATTTTTACGGCAGAATGTGCTCTAGAGGTTGTAGCTCCTCCAATTATAATTGGAATTGTTACGTTTTGTTTTTCGAGTGCTTTAGAGACATAAACCATTTCGTCTAGCGATGGTGTAATTAAGCCGCTCAGCCCAATAATGTCTACCTTTTCTCTTATGGCGGTTTCCACAATTTTTTCGGGTGGCACCATAACTCCAAGGTCAATGATTTCATAATTATTACAACCTAAAACGACACTCACAATATTCTTTCCAATATCATGCACATCTCCTTTGACGGTTGCCATTAAAATTCGTCCTGCAAATTCTTGTTTTCCGTCTTTCTCAGCTTCTATAAAGGGTTGAAGATAGGCCACCGCCTTTTTCATGACGCGAGCCGATTTTACCACTTGTGGTAAGAACATTTTACCACTTCCAAATAAATCACCAACCACATTCATACCAATCATTAAATGACCTTCTATAACATGAATCGGTTTCTCCGAAGCTTTTCGTGCTTCTTCAACATCTTCTATAATAAAGGCATCAATACCTTTTACTAAAGCATGAGTAATTCGTTCTTGTAGGGGATAGCTCCTCCATTCTAAGATTTTGTCTTCCTGCTCTTTTTTCTGTCCTTTTACCGATTCGGCATAATCCAATAAGCGCTCTGTAGCATCATCGCGTCTATCAAACAAAACATCTTCTACACGTTCTAATAAATCTTTATCTATTTCATCATAGATCTCAAGCATTGTTGGATTAACGATTCCCATATTCATACCATTTTTAATCGCATGATATAAAAATGAGGAGTGCATCGCTTCACGAACAACGTTATTACCTCTAAATGAAAATGACACATTACTGACACCTCCAGAAACATTAGCATAAGGTAGATTTTCGCGAATCCATTTGGTAGCTTCAAAAAAGTCGAGTGCATTTCTGCGATGCTCATCCATTCCTGTGGCCACAGGAAATATATTAGGATCAAAGATGATATCTTGAGGCGGGAATTTAAGTTCGTTTACCAAAATATGATACGAACGTCTGCAAATTTCTATACGTCTGTTGTAAGTATCGGCTTGACCATCTTCATCAAAAGCCATCACCACAACAGCGGCTCCATAACGTTTAATCAATTTTGCTTGGTGCTTAAATTGGGTTTCCCCTTCTTTTAAACTGATGGAATTAACCACACATTTACCTTGAGCAACTTGCAAGCCAGCTTCGATAATTTCCCATTTAGAACTATCGATCATTAATGGAATTCTAGAAATATCGGGCTCTGAAGCAATGAGATTTAAAAAGGTCGTCATGGCATAAACACCATCTAACATACCTTCATCCATATTAACGTCTAGAATTTGTGCTCCACCATCAACTTGGTCTCTGGCAACTTCTAAAGCTTCATCGTATTTTTCTTCTTTTATTAAACGAAGAAATTTTCGAGAACCAGTAACGTTTGTGCGTTCACCTATATTTATGAAATTGCTTTCAGGAGTCACCACTAAAGGTTCGAGACCAGAGAGTGTAAGATATTTATGGTTTTTAGTTGATTGTTGATAGTTGTTGGTAGAACTCATGTTAGTTTTTAGATTTGAAATAATTAATGAATCCGTTTAGTAATTTTTTACAAGATGTTACTTGTGTTAAAATAGTCTCTAATTGCTCTTTAGAGATATAATTTAAATCAAAAGCTAAATAAAGTTGCGTTTCTAATTCAAACAAAGAACCTCTTGATATGTATAAGAAATGAATAGTTTCTTTGTTCGATTGACGTCCTAGTCCTTCTGCAATATTTGATGGAATTGATATAGAACATCTTTTTACCTGATTCGTTAAAGCGTATAATTCTTCTTTAGGGAATAAATCGCTCAGTAAATAAACGTTTTTCACAAGTTCTCTAGAGGATTTCCAAACATCTAATTCTGTATAATTCATTTTTTCTTTTTAAAACTGACAACCATCAACTAAACACCAGCAACTAATTGCCTTGGTTCGTAGTTCTTGGCAGCCTCCGCAATTGCTTTTATATGCGCAGGACTCGTTCCGCAGCAACCACCAATGATATTTATTAAGTCATCTTTAAGGTAGTCTTCAATAAATTGTTGCATTTGCTTTGGTGATTCTTCATATTCCCCAAAGGCATTTGGTAAACCTGCATTTGGATGTGCTGAGGTAAAAAACTCAGTTTCATTAGATAAACGTTGCAAATAGGGTTTTAACTGTTCTGCTCCCAAGGCACAATTAAAGCCAACACTTAATAGTGGAATGTGCGATATAGAAGCTAAAAAAGCTTCTACTGTTTGTCCGGATAACGTTCTTCCAGAAGCATCTGTAATGGTTCCAGAAACCATAATTGGAATATCGATATGGCGTTCTTCTTTTACTTCTTCAATAGCAAATAAAGCAGCTTTTGCATTTAGAGTATCAAAAATAGTTTCCACTAAAAGCAGATCAACACCACCATCAATTAAAGCTTCAACTTGTTGTTTATAGGCAACGCGTAATTCATTAAATGTAATTGCTCTGTATTCTGGTCGGTTCACATCTGGTGATAAACTCGCTGTTTTGTTGGTTGGGCCAATACTTCCCGCTACAAAACGTGGTTTTTCAGGATTTTCTTTTGTGAATTTCTCAGCGACTTGTTTGGCGATTTTAGCAGATTCAAAATTCAATTCGTACACTAGATCTTCCATGTCATAATCTGCCATGGCTATTGTAGTTCCCGAAAAGGTGTTGGTTTCTACAATATCTGCTCCAGCTTCAAAATACTTTGCATGTATTTCTGCAATGGCAACCGGTTGTGTTAGTGATAGTAAATCATTATTGCCTTGTAATGGAGACGGGTAATCCTTAAAACGTTCTCCTCTAAAATCCTCCTCTGTGAATTTGTATTGCTGAAGCATGGTTCCCATGGCTCCATCGAGAACTAAGATGCGTTTTTGTAATTCTTCTCTAATATCTACCATTAGTTTAAGGCTTGTTTTAAATCATTAATAATGTCTTCAGGATGTTCTAAACCAACAGAAACGCGTATGAGGCCTCCTGTTATTCCAGTTTGTAATCGAATATCTTCTGGTATTTTAGCGTGTGTTGTAGATGCAGGATGCGTCACAATACTTCGTGTATCTCCTAAATTTGCAGATAGTGATAATAGTTGAATCGCATTAAGAAACTTACGACCAGCTTCAATGCCACCTTTGATTTCAAAAGCCACAACATTGCCTCCTTGTTTCATCTGTTTTTTGGCTAATTCGTATTGTGGATGCGATTTTAAAAATGGATATTTTACAAAATTTACGTTGCCATGCGATTCTAAAAAAGTAGCAACTTTTAAGGCATTGTCGCAATGTCTGTCGACCCTAACAGGTAATGTCTCTAAGCTTTTAGACAAAATCCAGGCATTAAAAGGTGATAAGGCTGGACCTGTATTTCGAGAAAATAAATATATTTTTTGAATTAATTCAGAACTGCCAACTGTTACACCACCTAAAACTCTGCCTTGTCCGTCAATTAATTTTGTTGCAGAATGAATAACTAAATCCGCACCAAATTTAATAGGTTGTTGTAAGTAAGGTGTGGCGAAGCAATTATCGATTATGAAGATTAAACCATGTTTTTTTGCAATATCTCCTAAGCGCTGTAAGTCTAAAATATCGACAGCAGGGTTGGTTGGACTCTCAGCGTAAATTACTTTTGTATTGGGTTGAATTAGACTTTCAATGGTATCTAGTTCATCTATTTTAAAATAGCTATTCGAAATATTCCATTTCGGTAAAATGTTATTAAATAAAGTTTGGGTTGATCCAAAAATACTACGACAAGACACGATATGATCTTCAGCATTTAATAGGGCGGCAAAAGTTGAAAACACAGCAGACATGCCAGAAGCAAATGCGTATCCACGTTCCGCACCTTCCATTAAACAGATTTTTTCTGTAAATTCTGAGGTGTTAGGATTGGAATAGCGACTATAAATATTACGTTGTTTTTCGTCTGCAAATGAGGCACGCATATCTTCGGCATCTTCAAAAACATAACTCGATGTTAAGTATAAAGGATTGGAGTGCTCTTGAAATTGCGAACGCTCTATTTGGGTGCGTATCGCCTGTGTTTCAATATGTTTGGAATTCATTTTCTGATAATTTAAGTAAATCAATAAACTTAAAAACGTCTTAGACGCATGTATAGAAAATGTTATAAAGAATTGTAATTACAGATGAGTAATTATGTTTGGTTATCTATCCAATTGCGCGATAAATGAATCGACAATAACGTAGAAGTTAGCACCTTCTTAATAAGTTTAAGGGTTGCTAAGGTTTCAAAGGGTCTAATCCCTCCACCTTTCTTGATAACATTTCAATAAGTTGCTTGAACTTTGTAAGTTACAATATTCCGAAAGAAAATAGGATTAAACAAATTTTATTCACTTTATTTTATCGAAGGCATATTGCATTTTAATTGTAACTTTGATTTTCCCAAATAAAATTATTATGTTAGAAAATTTCTGGTTTAATGTGCAATACGGCATGAACCATGTTTTAGATATTAATGGTTATGACCATATTCTTTTTTTAATGGTGTTAGCTGTGCCTTATGTTTTTAATGATTGGAAACGTGTCCTTGTTTTAGTAACAACATTCACATTAGGTCATACACTATCATTGGTTTTGGCGGCTTATGGTATTGTGAGTATTAATGGTGAATTAGTAGAATTTTTAATACCAGTCACCATTTTAATTATGGCAATTTATAACGTGTTTACTGCAGGCAAAAAATCTAAAACAAGTAAAATTGGCTTATTGTTTTTTACAACCTTGTTTTTCGGAATCATACATGGCTTAGGTTTTGCAAGGGAGTTTAAAATGTTTTCAGGTCAATCGGAAAATAAACTAGAACTTCTTATTGAATTCGCTTTAGGAATCGAACTTGCCCAAGTCATCATTGTTTTTATTGTCTTATTTTTAGGGTTTTTATGCCAAACAGTCTTTAGATTTTCGCGTCGCGATTGGGTTATGGTGATTTCTGCGATTGTAACAGGCTTGGTTATTCCAATGGTAATAGAGAGCGATTTTCTAAAATAAGCTAAAAAAGTTTGGTAAAACTTTAACGAGAAGGTAATGGCATATAAAATACTATCCGTTTATCTTCGTTACGTACATAGTACGTTTGTATAACACTAATTATTAATGTCAAAGGCAAAACAATTACGCTACGATAAAGCTTATTTAAGAATTGCGAAAGAATGGGGAAAGCTTTCCCATTGTAAACGTAAACAAGTAGGTGCGCTTATAGTTAAAGATAGAATGATCATTTCTGATGGTTATAATGGTACACCAACAGGCTTTGAGAATTATTGCGAGGATGATGAAGGTTATACCAAATGGTATGTGTTACACGCTGAGGCAAATGCCATTTTAAAGGTGGCATCATCAACCCAATCGTGTAGAGGTGCAACGTTGTACATTACACTTTCTCCTTGTAAAGAATGCAGTAAGTTAATTCACCAAGCAGGTATTGTCCGAGTTGTTTACCAACAAGATTATAAGGACTGCTCAGGAATTGATTTTCTAAAAAAAGCAGGTATTGAATTAGAACTTATAGAAGATTTAAATGCAGATTCCTATTCAGACGGGAAATAGTATGGCAACAAAAAATAAATACATACCACTTATTATTGGTGTTGCAATAGCAGCAGGAGTCATTATAGGTGGAAAATTAAATTTTTCTGACACATCAGATAATCTCTTCACAACAAATAGCAAAAAGGATAAACTCAATCGGTTAATAGATTATATCGATTACGAATACGTAGAGGAAGTAAATACAGACAGTATTGTAGATGTTACTGTCAATGGTATTTTACATAATTTAGATCCACATTCAACGTATATTCCTAAAGAAGATTTAGAGCGAATTACCGAAAACATGAAAGGTGATTTTGTTGGTATTGGTATTAATTTTTATGCTTATAAAGATAGTATTGCCGTAATTAGACCTACCGAATATGGTCCAAGTGAGCGTGCAGGTATTATGAGTGGAGACCGTATTCTGTTAGCTGATGGAGATACGCTATACGGTCCCAGTATTTCTAATGATGATATAGGTGAGAAATTAAAAGGTGATAAAAACACCAATGTAAAACTTACGGTTTATAGGAAAGGTGAGGATGAATTATTAGAGTTTGATATCAAACGAAAGGCTATTCCCATAAAGAGTATTGATGCAGCTTATATGCTTACTGATGATTTGGGATATATAAAAATGAATCGTTTTGCAGAATCTACGTTTAAAGAATTTAAGTTAGCTTTAATTGAGTTAAAAGATCTTGGTGCTACTAAATTAGCCTTAGATCTACGAGATAATCCAGGTGGTTTTTTAGGTATTGCAGAACAAATTGCAGATGAATTTTTAGAAGACGATAAGCTTATCTTATTTACAAAAGACAAACGAGGAAAAGAAGAGCGCATTTACGCCACAAAACGAGGAGACTTTGAAGAGGGAGAACTCTATATTCTGATCAATGAAAATTCCGCATCAGCAAGTGAAGTTATTGCGGGTGCACTTCAAGATAATGATAAGGGGATTATTGTTGGTAGACGCTCTTATGGAAAGGGTTTAGTACAACGCGAAATGGCTTTAGGCGATGGCAGTGCTGTACGATTAACAGTGTCTAGATATTATACTCCAACAGGTCGTTCTATACAAAAACCATATACTAATGGTGAAAGCGAGAATTATTATAATGATTATTATAAGCGTTTAAGAACCGGAGAATTAGCAGATGAAGAAAGTATAGTCGTTGATGACTCTTTAAAGTTTACCACACCAAAAGGGAAAGTGGTTTATGGAGGAGGAGGAATAATTCCAGATGTATTTGTACCAGTAGATCGCTTGTTTGATAATGAGACCATCAACTACTTAAGACGTAGAGGGCATTTTGGTTATTTCGTTTTTGAAGAATTAGATAAAGATCGCACGATATACCAAGATATTTCTAAATACGATTTTATTAATAATTTTGAAGTGAGTGATGATATTGTGGTAAGTTTTCAGAATTACATTAATAAAAGAGAGCGTACTAATATCACTTTTACCGTCTATAATGCCGAAATAAAACGCTTAATAAAAGCAACGTTGGCACAACAGTTATATGATGATAATGCGTTTGAAGAAATCTTAAATAAAGAAGATATTATGGTGCAAGAAGTTATTCTTTTAAGCACGGAATATCCTAATTTTAAACAGTAACTTTATCGTGAATTTTGGTCTGTTTTCCATCATTCCAAAGCGTTAAAATATCGGTTGCCACATGAGACCCACTACCACAAGCCATGGCAAACTGACTACGCCAACCGGCTAACGTACCAGCAACATATAGGTTTTTTTCAATCAGATGATCTGTGTTTTTTAACCAAATTCTATCTTTTTCTAGTGCTGCTCTCGGATGCGGTTCTATATAGTTTTCAAGACCCTCTATGGTTATTAAATTGGTGTAACCAACAGCAACGACAACAATCTTAGAATAATAACTGTTTTTATTAGTAGTCACTATAAAACCAGCCTCCACTTTCTTTATTTCATTTACTTTTTCATTTTCAATTTGAGAAATATGAGGATAGAGCGCTGTCAGTTGTGTTTTACCTTCCGTTAAAATATCTGAACCTAAGGTGCCAGGTTGTAATCCTAAGACATTATTAAATAAGGCGTCTTGAAGGTGTGATGCTTTTTGGTGTGTAATAATGCCAATATGTTTGCCTTCTGCAAAAGGTTTGCTTTTGGCAGAACCTAAAATCAAAGCGCAAGACAAGCCAGCTGCTCCACCACCGATAATTAAAGCATCATAATTCATTAGCGACGTTTACTTAGTTTTTCAATCTTCTTAGAAACTCTTAGAATTTGCAATAATATAAGTGCACAAAGTGCAGCCACAATTGTAATTAAAGCTGTTTGGCTTTCTCCATCAAAGAGGGCATCAAAATTCAGCTTTGTAGTATTAAAAATAATAAGAGCCAATGCAATAACTGATAGAATTAGTGTGAATACTTTCATGTTTAAAAAATTTAAGCCAGTAAAGCTTTAATGTTATGCGCAAATAGTTTTACTGCGATAGCTAACAAAATTACACCAAATATTTTTCTTATAATGTTAATTCCGTTTGCACCTATGATACGTTCAATTTTTGATGATGTTTTTAAGACAATGTAAATGACAACGACATTACTAATTACAGCAACAATAATATTTTCAATAGCAAATTCTGCACGTAACGATAATAAGGTTGTTAATGTTCCTGGTCCTGCCATTAATGGAAATGCTAATGGAAAAACAGAAGCGGTAACCGAACTGTGTTCGTCATCTTTGTAGAGGGTAATACCTAAAACCATTTCTAAAGCAATAAAGAATATTACAAATGCACCAGCAACGGCAAATGAGTTGACGTCTATGCCAATAAGACTTAATAAACTTTTTCCTACAAAAAGGAAAATAATCATTATTACACCAGCGATTATAGAGGCTTTTCCGCTTTGTATATGTCCAACTTTTTTACGTAAATCTATGATAATTGGAATGTTTCCAATGATATCGATAACCGCAAAAAGAATCATGAAAGCTGTAAATATTTCTTTAAAATTAAGTTGCATTTTTTGAGTATTTTAAATCATTTATAACTTCTAAAATAGGGCTATAAGTTATTGGTCTTTAATTGCTTAATAGCTATATTTTAGTATGGGTTTTGAAATTTTTTGCAAAGGTGAGATATTATTAAAGATTTTCAATGGAAAATTGCGGTTAAGTTTAAGTATTTTTGCGGCATGTTTCAACTCGGAAAAACCATAGTTTCAGAAGATATTATAGAAAAGGATTTTGTTTGCAATCTTTCGGCTTGTAAAGGTGCATGTTGTATCGATGGTGATGCAGGTGCTCCTTTAGAAAAAGATGAGGTCAAAATCTTAGAAGATATTTATCCCAAAGTAAAACCATTTCTTCGTAAAGAAGGTATCGATGCTATTGAGGCCCAAGGGACTTCAATAACTACCGATTTTGGAGATTTTGAAACTCCATTAATTAATGGTGCAGATTGTGCTTACGTTATTTTTGACGAGAAGAAAACGGCACTTTGCGCCATAGAAGAGGCTTACAATCAGGGAGAAATTAAATGGAAGAAACCGGTGTCTTGTCATTTATATCCCATACGAATAAGGGAATACACTGAGTTTTCTGGAGTTAATTATGATAAGTGGGAAATTTGTGATGATGCCTGTTCTTTGGGTAAAGAATTACAAGTGCCTGTTTACAAATTTGTAAAGGAAGCATTGATTAGAAAGTTTGGTGAGGATTGGTATGCAGAATTAGAAAAAGTAGCCGAAACTTATAAGCGATAAGTTTTTTAACCTTAACTCTTGTTTGCTGTAACTCATTTTACAAGACCATGTAATATGCTTTTTAAACATCTCTAGTTTATAAATTGAGTCTTCAATTTTGTAGGGATTTTTAAGATTATTTTAGTGCCAGACGGTTTTTCATTTTCATATAAATCTTCAATGTCTAATGTATATGAATTTTGAAAAGCTTCTGAGAAATTAGCCAATCGTGCTTTTGTAATATCTATACCAACAGAGTTGCGTTCAAGTCGATTTCTATCATTTATTTTTTTCGAGGCAATTCTACCAATACCATTGTCTATAATTTCTACAGTGATAAAATTGGGTGAATTCTTCCTAACGTTTAAGATTATTTTTTTGTTGTTAGATTTGGAAGATAAGCCATGCCACAGAGAGTTTTCTAAAAAAGGTTGAAGCACCAAAGAGGGCAATTTTGTGATTTCAGTATTTATAGACGGATCTACCATAATAGTAAAATCTATTTCATTTGAAAACCGAATGTTTTCAATATTCATATACAACTTCATGGTTTCGAGCTCGTCATTAAGAGAGGTTTCTTTTTCTTTAGACGCCATTAAAATCTTTCGGATGAGTTTCGAAAATTTGTTGAGGTAATAAACGGCATTGGTTTTATCATTATTAATAATATAAAGCTTTATAGAATTAAGGGAGTTAAATATAAAATGAGGATTCATTTGACTGCGTAACATATCTTGTTCTAAGGTTAAGATATGTTTGTCGCGCTTTAGGGCTTTTGTTCTTTGAATAATAAAAAGGGCGATACCTATAATTACTAAGAGTAGGGATGTGTAGAGCAAGATCTGTTTATTTCGCTCTAAGCGTAAACGAACGGATTCATTCTCTAGAGCTAAAGCTTTTATTTGATTGTTTTTATTTTCGTTTTCATATTCAACGGCGATATCATTAACATACTGTAGGTTTTGTTCCGTTAATATGGTGTTTTCTATTTCAACAGCTTCTTGGTAATACTTTAATGCTGTTTTAAAATCATTGTTCTTTTGGTTAAGTTTAGATAGTAATTTGCTAGATTCTGCAACAGTTGATTTTAAATTGTAAGAATTGGCTATGTTGAGGGCTTTTTTTAAATGCTTTTCTGCGGAAATGAGTTGATTAGTTTCAATTTCTAATTGGCCAAGGTTGAGGTATGAAGCCGAAATATAGTATTGATCGTCAATATCTAGAGCTTTACTTAGAGCTTCTTTAATAATAGGTCCTGCTTCCTTGTAATTGTGTTGTTTTAGATAAATGCCTCCAATACTATTGAAGCAAATAGCGCGTCCAATTTCAGAATTAATTATATTGTTATAATCCAGTGATTGTTGAAAGTTAGATAAGGCTGAACTTAGGTTGCCTTTAGCTTCTTCTGCATAACCTATATTGTGATAGTTAATAGCTAGGCCTAATTTGTTGTCAATGCTTTTTTCAATTTTAAGAGATTTATTAAATTGATTGATGGCTAAGTCATATTGTTTTAAAACTAAATAGATATTACCAATACTATTTTGTGAAACAGCAATGTTCTCAGTGATGGTTCGTGAGGGGTGTACAACAGAATACGCAATTTTTAAAGCTTCGGTATGGTAGTCCAATGCTGGTTTAACCATGTCCATCCGTCTATAAACAACACCTATCATATTTAGGCTAATAATCTTAAATTCGGTGCTTTCTACCTTGTCGGCATAAGCCTCTGCTTCTTTATGCGAAGCAATAGCTTGGTTGTATTTAGAAGTATTTCTTTGAATGACGCCTAAAGCATTAAGCGCATAGCTAGAACTTTCAAAAGAAGCGATGTCTTTAGAAACATTAAGCAAACGTTTCATTTTTAGACTATCCTGTTCAAATGGTTCAAATAGGGAATCAATTTCAGCGTATAGGATAGGTGTATTGTTTTTTATATAGATTAATGAGTTTTCAAAACTTGTTTGCTGCGCAGAACTATAGGAATTAAAAAGAAAAAACCAGAGATATTTTTAGTAGTTGATTCTTAAATAAATAATTCATGATTGCGATTTATAGTTTTTCAAGAAAATCTGATTTGCGCTGTCTCGCTACAGGAATTTTATGATCACTGTCCATAATAACATAACCTTCATTTTTAATGAATGCTTTAATCTTGTTCAGATTAATAATGTAGGAGTTGTGAATCCTAAAAAAGTAATGCTCTGGTAAAATGGCATCAACTTCTTTTAATTTTTGGTGAGCACTATTTTTTTCTGATTCTGTAAAAATAGCGTACTGTAATTACCGTCAGACTCTATATAGATAATATCATCGACATCTAAAAAAAGTAGTTTTCCATCCGTGTTAATGGTAATCTTTTTTTATCGAATTGCGAATTAAAATTAGTGAGCATACGCTCTAACTTTTGGGAGTTAATGGTGCGTTCGCTATATTTTTTAATTTTTGAGATGCAGTTTCTTAAATCATCCGAATCTATAGGTTTTAATAAGTAATCAATAGCATCGTGTTTTAAAGCTTTTATAGCATATTCATCGTATGCGGTAGTTATGACCACGGCAAAGTTGGGATTGTTGAGTTGTTCTAAAAATTGAAAACCACCAATAGTTGGCATTTGTACATCTAAGAACAGGCAATCTGGTGTATGCGAATTTAAATACGTTAGCGCTTCATCTGGGTCAGTAAAGGAGGCCATAACTTCTATTTCTTCGCTAAAATTATTGATTTCCCAAATTAAACTTTGTACGGCTTTTGGTTCATCGTCTACGATTACTGCTTTTAACATAGGTATAAATTATTAAATCTAAATATAGCAATATATTGAGTGTTAAGGATATAAATATGTATGCAATGCATGGTTTAGTGTGTAGAATGCTAAAAATAGTTAAAGAAAAATAGTACAGCCAGATATACACTTTTTTTTACCAGTTATACATTACATCGTTGAAGTATAGTGAATTATGGTCATATTTGTGTAATGAAATTAACCAAAAATTACAGCAAATTAGGGGTTTGCTTTTTGGTTTTAATGCTATTAATTAGTAAAATTTAGGGTTTTAAAATTCTAATCTTTCATTACTGTGTTAATTTGTAATACGTAATTTTTTAATTGCTTATTATTAGTTTTAGTTAGTTATTAGGGAAAAAAGAGCGTTATGTCAACGCTCTTTTTTGTGGCTTAATTTCAGCTAAATATTTATGTCTTAACCGTCAATAAACTCGGTTGTTAACCTTCATTTTAACACGATTAAACTTACATTTTTATTTGTAATATATTTGTTTTAATCACTTAATATACAGTTATTTAGTTTCGTTTTTGGCAATCTTCTCTTTTCTTCCACTATAAACTGATTTGTTAAGAACTTGTTGACAATGTTTATAAAATTAGCTTTCATTTTTACTGACAATTGTCAATCTTTGTAGCGAGCAAAATAAAATAGATTTTTCTAGTTTTTGGATTTGAAAATCGTGAGGAAAAATCATTTTTTATAAAATTCAGCCCTTTATTTCTATAAAGGAAAAATATAAAACGTTTAACGGATTTACCCAATCAGTTTAGAATGGTTTCATACCACTCTAATGACTAGATAGGCTTTAAAATTAAAAGAAATATGGAGATTACTCAGATTATAAAAAGAGATTATGAAACAAGTCCGTTTGTTTTAAATAAAATCACAAATGCTATTGAAAAAGCAATGCTTTCTGTAGGAAATGGTAGCAAGGAAGACGCCAATACAATTTCTGTAAATGTGTTGCAAACATTATTAGAGAGAAAGGGAAGAGATCATAATTATTTACCTACTGTAGAAGAGGTACAAGATCTTGTTGAAGAAAAATTAATGACAAGCTCTTTTCCTAGTGTGGCAAAAGCTTACATATTATATAGAGACGAACAAGCGAGAAGTAGAAAAACAAATATTTTTGAAAAGCGTATCAACTTAAAACCTTACGAGTATCCTGAGCTTAATGAGTATGTAGATGCAATTAGACACTCGTACTGGATCCATTCAGAATTTAACTTTACTAGCGATATTCAAGATTTCAAAACAAGATTGACAGTTGTAGAGCAAAATGCGATTAAAAATACCATGCTTGCTATTTCGCAGATTGAAGTGGCGGTAAAATCATTTTGGGGTGAGATTTACAACAAAATGCCGAAGCCAGAAATCGGATCGGTAGGAGCAACATTTGCGGAAAGTGAAGTGCGTCATCATGATGCTTACTCGCATTTATTAGAAATATTAGGTCTTAATAACGAATTTAAAAACCTGAAGAAAAAGCCAGTAATAATGAGACGTGTTCATTATTTAGAAACCGCTTTAAAGAATGCTAAAAGTGAAGACAATAAAGAATATGCAGAGTCAATTTTATTATTCTCTCTATTTATTGAGCATGTGTCTTTATTTTCTCAGTTTTTAATCATCATGGCTTTTAACAAACACAAGAACATGCTTAAAGGTGTTTCTAATGTGGTTGAAGCAACGTCGAAAGAAGAGCAAATTCACGGTGATTTCGGAATTGATATCATCAAAATTATCAAAAATGAAAATCCAACTTGGTTTGATGCAGAGCACAACACTCTAGTAAGAGATTTATGTATAGAAGCATTTGACTCTGAGAGCAAACTTGTGGATTGGATTTTTGAAGCAGGAGAACTAGAGTTCTTACCTAAAGATGTTATTAATGAGTTTATAAAAAACAGATTTAATAATTCATTAGAAAGCATTGGCATCGAAAAAGTATTTGATGTAGATGAAAAGTTATTAGTGCAAACCGAATGGTTTGATGACGAAATTATAGGAACAAAGCACGGAGATTTCTTCGTGAAGCGTTCAATAAACTATGCAAAGAGACAAAAAAGTGTAACCGGAGACGACCTATTTTAAGACGACCTAATTTAATCCATTAACGACCCTATGAACCAAGACATCAAAGACAAAGTGATTCAAGAATCAACAACAACAGCATCTAGCCACGATGAATTAATTAAAGCTAGAAAAGAAGCTATTAAAGAAGCTAAAGCAGAACCAGAAATTAAATGGTTAACAGAACATAGTCGTCAATTTTTAGCTTCAGGTTACCTTACAGGTGATACAACTCCAGAAGAAAGAATTAGAGAAATTGCTAACAACGCAGAAAAAATATTAGGTATTGATGGTTTTGCAGATAAGTTCTATGGCTATATGGCTGAAGGATATTACTCATTAGCATCTCCAGTGTGGTCAAACTTTGGAAAAAAACGTGGCTTACCAATTAGTTGTTTTGGTTCGCATATTTCTGATGATATGGGAGATATCCTTTATACACAGTCAGAAGTTGGAATGATGTCTAAATTAGGAGGTGGTACTTCTGGTTATTTTGGAAAATTGCGTCATAGAGGTGCTCCTGTAAAAAATAACGGTGAGTCTTCTGGTGCAGTTCACATTATGCAGTTGTTCGAAAAAATGGTCGATGTTGTAAGTCAAGGGTCAGTGAGAAGAGGTCGTTTTTCTCCATACTTACCAATTGAGCATCAAGATATACACGAGTTTTTAGAAATAGGAACAGAAGGAAATCCAATTCAAGAGTTAACACATGGTGTTACTGTAGGTGATGAGTGGATGCAAGAAATGATTGATGGCGATTCAGATAAAAGAGCTATTTGGGCAAAAGTATTACAACGTAGAGGAGAGATAGGATATCCTTATATTTTCTTTAGAGACAATGCTAATAACAATGCACCGGATGCTTATAAAGATCAAAAACATGAGATCTACGCAAGTAACTTATGTTCAGAAATTATGTTGCCTACAAACGATCGTTGGTCTTTTGTTTGTGTATTATCTTCTATAAACTTATTACATTATGATAAGTGGAAAGATACCGATGCTGTTGAAACAATGGTATATTTCTTAGATGCCGTTTTAGAAGAGTTTATTACAAAATTAGAAGTGTATAGAGATTCTGAAAACCGTGACGATAGACATACATTTATGTTTATGGAAAAGGCATACACGTTTGCTAAAGAAAACAGAGCTTTAGGTTTAGGTGCTTTAGGATGGCACTCATTATTACAATCTAAAATGGTAGGTTTTGATAGTAAAGAGGCATTCGACTTAAACAGTGAAATCTTTAAAACAATTAAAGATAAATCGGTTAAAGCTTCAGAAGAATTAGCTGAGTTATTTGGTGAGCCAGAAGTATTAAAAGGATACGGAAGACGTAACACCACATTAAATGCTGTAGCACCAACAACATCTTCAGCGTTTATTTTAGGACAAGTATCTCAAGGTATTGAGCCAATTTGGTCTAACAGTTATGTAAAGGATATCGCAAAAATCAAAACAACGATTAAGAATCCTTATTTATTAGAGCTTTTAAAGGAAAAAGGAATGAACACTAATGACGTTTGGAAAAGCATCCGTGATTATGATGGTTCTGTACAACATTTAGAAGGTCTTACAGAAGAAGAGAAGAATGTGTTTAAAACCTATTCAGAAATTGATCAAATGACAATTATCTACCAGGCAGCAAACAGACAAAATCATATAGATCAATCACAATCGTTGAACATTATGGTGCATCCAGATATGCCAGTAAAAGATATTAATAAAATCTATGTTACGGCTTGGCAATTAGGTGTGAAGTCATTGTACTACCAACACAGTATGAATGCTGCACAGAAGTTTAAGCAAAAGAAAGATTGTACCAGTTGTGAAGGGTAATAAATTGCTGCGAAGGCAGTAATCTCTCATAATAAAATTTAAAACCACTCTACTGTAGGGTGGTTTTTTAAGGCGAAATTTTAAAGTGTTATTTCGAGTCTAAGGTATTGATATGTAGGTTGTTGTAATAAATTTTAATTAAAAAATGTTTTAATCCGGTTACTAAATAAATTGGCTTTGAAAACTATAAATATTAAGTTGAATTAAATTAAAAATGAAGAGTAGAAAAAAGACATAAAAAAAGGAACATGTGAAATATTCCTCTTGGTTTTTTTGAATACATAATTGGATTGGACCCCTAATATTGTATAAAATAAATTAGAAAAGAGATTAACTCATCTCGCTTTCGTTTTGCAAAGAAACGAAATTTGAATACTTCTACCAAGATAAATATTTCCAAAAATGAGTTAGTGGCTTAAACTCGTAATGTTTTCAGGCTTTATGAACTTGAATTATTTATGAACCACTTTTTGTTAATAACAGTATTGACCGTAAAAAAATAAGGTCTGTACTAAAACAAGGAAATAAAATGACAAATTTCATGATATACAGGATCTCTATCCTTAATAATAGAAAAGAAAACAAATTTTAAATTACTTCAATGGAAGTGAAGATTTATTAAATATTTGTAATGGGTATTATCATTCTCTTAAGCAAGAGAAGGTTGATTATTTTGATAACAATGGAAATAAAAGAACCTTTTCAATTACAACTAATATTGAGAAACAAGATTATGATAGAATATTAGTAACAAGTTTTGATTCAGCATACACTGGAGAGATTTTTTGATATTAGAGATGGAAATACTAATGCTTTGAATTATTCCGCTAATAAAAATGAATTACAAAGCAGGAAGATGTTTTCATTAGTACATATTCCTGAAAATTCAAAATATGGTTATGTAGTATTTGAGAATAAATCTAAACATGGAGTGAAAATAATTTATGAAAGAGAATTCCAAAAATTTCTAAACATAAATGGCTTCGATAACTTTAGAATTATTCTAGAACCAGGATTAAATTTCAACTATCTATCCAATATGATGGAGAAAGGAAAATTAAAAAAGGTGAGATTGATTAATTATAGATATTCCAAGGAGGTGCAATTATCTCTTTGGGGTAATGTTAATCTCAACGCGACAGGAGAAGAGATTAAAGAATTAAAATTCTTTAATCAAACTGAAAATGATTTATTCAAATTTGAATTATATAAATTATTCTTCTCAAGATTAGATCTTGGGGATAAAATCAAATTCATGAGTAAATACGTGGTTGATGAGATTTCGTTTGGGATTAATCATAACGATTCATCAAAGACATTTTATTTGAAAAACAAAAATAGAATGAGGGCAAATATTGATGTTTCAAATAGATTAAAGTATGTTGGTTATGAGCCTACGTATGAATCACAGAAATCTGTAGCATTAGATTTGATTCAAGAAATTCTAGGTTATGGTTTATCAAATTTTGATGAAGTTGCATAATTCTAAAAATAAAAAAGTATCTCAGAAATGAGATGCTTTTTTTATTCAATTCAGATTATAAACCTTAATCTTCAACCAAAGTATCAGTTCCTAAATACTTATCCGCTTTATTATAATACCAAGCTCTTACTTTAGGGATTTTAATACCATTTAAGAGCGTTTCTTCTGAAAGCATTATATATTCACCACTATCTGGTTTCTCTTTACCATGCTCATCTGTTTTAAAGAACTGATAGATCTCCATAGCATACGTCTTCGGGTTAAAGTAAAAATACCAAACATCACTACCTACGGCTTCATCATACGTTACTTTTAAAACCAAATACGTTTTGCCTTTAAAGGTTCTCTTTTCAACCTTGCCAAGATTAGTGCCTTCATCTTTCAACTTCATTGGCAAACCATACAAATACGAATAGTAGTTTTTGTAAAGTGTCGCTCTATCGCACGTCATGTTTTTGTCTTTAGCCTTAAGACTGTCTAAAACTTTGCCATTATAAGTCAACGTGCATTTATCCTTGTTTAAGGCATACGTGGTTGTTACGCTATCTTTTGTGGAGGTAACACTAAAATATTCTGCAGGTAAATTAATTGAAATAGAACTAGTGCGCTTTGCTGCTTTAGGCATAGTCATTACCACGGTAAACGTATCATTAAAGTGTTCCCAATTCCCATTGGGATCGTGATATTTAATAGCGTTGTCTAATAATTCTTGTGAGGATAGGTTTTGGCTTAAACCAGAAAAAGACCATAACAATAGGGCTAAGGCGAAGAAAGATTTCATAGTAGTTATTTTTTTACAAATTACAATAATATCAAACAAAAAAAAGCACCCAATGCCGAATTGTTCGGGAGGGTGCTTTTGGTATAAAATCTAAAAAGATTTATGACTTATTTTTCTTCCATCATGGCGAAGAACTTATCAATGTTTGGCATTAATATAATACGTGTTCTTCTGTTTTTAGCTCTATTAGCATTATTGTCGTTTTCAACTAAAGGCTGGTAGCTACTACGTCCTGATGCAATTAATTGATCTGGTGCTACTTTAAACTGGTTTTGTAATTTTCTAACCACAGATGTTGCACGTAAGACACTTAAATCCCAGTTGTCTGCAATTTTATCTGTATTTATGCTTCTAGCATCTGTATGCCCTTCAACCATAACATCTAAACTAGGTTCAGAATTTATAACGTCAGCTAATTTCTGTAAGATTTTGTCAGCTTTGTTTCCAACTCTGTAACTTGCTGTGTTAAATAACATATTATCAGCAATAGAAATCATAACTACAGTTTCGTTAATATCAACTACGATATCTTCATCTTCGTCAAGATCACTAGTGTTCATAGCTTTACTTAAGTTGTACTGTATCGCTATATTCATTGAATCTTTTAACGTTTTAGCACCCGCTAATTTCTCTGGACTAACGTTTTTAAGCGTTTCGCGCATTTTTTCTTTGCTTGCTCCAGAAGCTACAGTACCATCTTCAGATACCTGAAATTTTGCTTTGTTCTCAATAGTTAAGCCTTCTACATCTTCGTTTAAAGATTGTATTTTAGAATTGTATTGATTAACTCTTGCTTCAATAACGGCAAACTTATTTTCTAAATCTTCTTTTTCTACTCTTGTCTTAGTTAACTCACTTAAAGTTTCTCCTTGCTGTTGTTCTAAGGCTAAGTATTTTTTCTTAGATACACATGAACTTAATATTACAGCGGTCACTAATAGGATTGAAATTTTCTTCATTTTATAATTTTTAGTTATTATAGTTTTAAAGTTATATATACGACTAAAGGTCGTATTTGGATGTTGAACGCTTAAAATTTTTAACTTTTAGCCGGATTTATTGATATCAACCTAAGCTCTATTTTAGTCCATAAGTTTTAAAGCTAAAGTCTAAAGTGTTGAATTTGTTTGATTTGAGGTGTTGATTGACTTTCTTTCAATAAAAAAAGCTTCAAATCATATTACGACTTGAAGCTTTTAATTAAATATTTAAAATGTTGACTACTCGTCTTCAGTTGCAATTGTAGCAGGCTCAACTGAACTATCATGTGAGTTGTAATACTCTTCTAATAAATTCATCATTGCGGTAAGTAAATCTTTAGTCTCTAATAATAAACTGAAATACAATGTTGTGTTTTTAGGACTAGATTCTTCTGTACGTGTGCGTTCTACTTGCTTTTGTATTTTATCGCGCACTAAATTATAAACTTCTGTTTTCTCAGTTAATACTGCTCCAATCTGCTCGAATGAACGTGATTCAAAAGCTGCTTGAGTAGCAGAAAATAAAGCTTCCATACGAATGTCTAAATCCTTAAGCTCTTTAATCTGGCTAAACTTTAATTTCTTATGGTTATTGTTAACATGCTTATGGCTTACTTTAGAAATGTAATCTAAAGATTGCGTCATATCTTGTAAGTAACCCAATATGTTGATGTAGAAATTACTTGCAGAAAGACTAGGCTCTTCTAGATTTTTGATGAAATAGAAAATGTTATCTCTTAAATCATCAATTTCACTTGATAGCTTTTCGATTTGTTTCCTATTTTTCTTTAATAGTTTTAAGTCTTGAACTGCTAAACCATTAATAGCCGATGTGTAAATTTTGTTTCCACGCTTTACAACACTTGCAATGTTAGAAGCACTCTCGTGAATAACTCCTTGTGTAGAGCTACTTTCTGCTTTTTCTAATTGATCTTCCTCTTTTAGCATCTTAGAACTCTTACGATGCGATAAAAAGCTTCTTAATAATAGAAGTATCGCTAAAACTAATAAGCCGACCAAAGCATAGCCTTGACCATAATATAAGATATAGGCCATAATTGCTGCAGCGGCAAAAGCACTGAAAGCTGTAAAGAACCAGCCACCAATAACATTAAGTACACCAGCCACTCTGTAAACTGCACTCTCACTTCCCCAAGCTCTATCTGCTAGAGATGTTCCCATAGCCACCATAAAGGTTACATACGTTGTAGACAACGGTAATTTCATAGAGGTCGCAATAGATATTAATACACTTGCTACCATTAAATTTACTGCTGCTCTAACCAAATCAAAAGCAGGCATATCATGTGCTTTAGCGACCACTTTTGGTTTTACAAATTGTTTGTCAGCCCAATCTTTATAAGATTTTGGTAATATATGATTTAAGCTGTCTGAGATACCAATTGTTGCTCTTACAATAGTTCGTGACAGAAAATTAGGTTCAAAACGCTCTTTTACTTCATCTTGTCTAGATAAATCTACAGAGGTTTTAACTACAGATCTCGCTTTGCTAGAAAACCATAGCGTTAAGACCATTATAAGACCAGCTGCCAATAATAATATAGGCTGTGTTTTTACTGGTGCATTAAGTGCGGTCATAACATATTCGGTTGGTAACGCACCGCTTGCGGACCATGCTTCATAAGAGTTGTATGCTGCGATTGGAACACCTATAAAGTTTACCAAGTCATTTCCAGCAAAAGCAACTGCTAAGGCAAACGTGCCAATGACTATAATTACAGTATAAATGTTAGTCTTAAATAAGTGAATCGTTAAATAAGATAATAGTGTTAATACTATAAAACTAATACCTATAAGTGCTACTGGGTTAGATGATATTACTGAAGAAACTTCAGCACTCATAAAACTAGCATTTTTCACTCCTTTAATTAAGATGAAATATAAAATAGAAGTGTTGGCAACACCACTAAAAACAGCACCATACCAAGATGGTTTTTCTTGAAATTTAAATGAAAGCAATAACCTTGATACATATTGTATTAAGGCTCCAATGGTAAATGCGACGACAACGGAGAGTAATATTCCTAAGATAATCTCAATAGCTTTAGAGTTATTGATGTATACCGCTAAGTCTATTATAGATTGCTCACTGTTACTGTATATTTTAATTAATGCCACAGCTACCGAAGCACCTAAAAGCTCAAAAACAATAGATACTGTTGTAGAGGTAGGCATTCCGAGGGTGTTGAAAAAATCGAGGAGTAGAATGTCTGTGAGCATTACAGCCATAAAAATGACCATAATTTCATCGAACATAAATTCGCCAGGATTAAAGATGCCTTTACGGGCGACTTCCATCATGCCACTAGATGTTAGAGCTCCAACGGCTACACCAAGACTGGCAACTATCATTATGGTTTTAAATGATACCGCTTTAGACCCTATGGCAGAATTTAAAAAGTTAACAGCATCATTACTTACACCAACTACTAAGTCTGCTACAGCTAAAAAAGCTAAAGCAGCAAGCATATAGATATAAAGATTTTCCATTGAAAAGTATTAATAAATTGAGTGCAAAGTACCTTTATTATTTCCAAGAGAATGTTATCTAAATGTTATTATTAAACGTGAGAATGACAATAAATGATTAGAGTAATCACGCTTTTTTTCTTTTAAATATTAAAGAGAAATGATCAGAATAAATTCAGTTTTATAACTATCAAAGTTAAAGATACTAAAAGTGTACGCTTACTTAAATAGAAGTTTAGACTATGTTGGTAGAATCAAGGTGATTAATGATAAAATTGGGTGGACTAATTCAGGTTTATCCTCCTTTTTTTATAAGGTTAATCTTTATGTTTTATGTAATATCCTGAATAACAATTAGTTAACGCCTTAATGTTAACTTAATGTTATGTAAACATTGTTTAAATGTAAAATTAAGGTTATATTCGTAAAGTAGTTATTAATTAAATACCAAAATAGATATGAAAAAGATAGTAATATTATTAGTAATGTTGAGTGTAGGATTCACGTATGCTCAAAATAAAAATACTCCTAAATTAGAAAAGAAAGGTGACATTACCATTGCAACATTTTTTCATGATAATGGGGAAGTACAACAAACAGGTACTTATAATGCAGAGGGCAAGTTGCAAGGCGAATGGACAAGTTTTGATGCGGAAGGCAATAAATTAGCTGTTGCAACTTATGATGCTGGTAAAAAAGTAGGGAAGTGGTTCTTTTGGGGAGGTAACTCTTTAAAAGAAGTAGATTATAAAGATAATGCCATTGTAAGTGTTGTAGAATGGTCTAATGATAGAACATTAGTTTCTTTAGATTAAATAAAAGTTTAGTAAAATAAAAGTTAAAAGTTAAAAGAGCTGTAATACGATATTACAGCTCTTTTTGTATATAACATTTAATGTGTTCTTATAAATTCATGCTATAGCCTAAGCTAAACGTTGTGCCTGGATTTCTTGATGAAAAGTCAGCAGTAACATCTCCATAAGATTCATACTGACTTAAGCGGTCGTCGTTTAAAATGTTGTCTATTTTTAAGCTTAGTTTAGATCGGTTGTCTTTACCAAAGCTCTTAGATAGATTAAAATTTAAACTATTGAAAGATTGTGTATATACATCAGGGTTTTGACCAAAACCTACAACTTCTAACGTTTTTCCTTGAACATTATAGAAAACACCAGTTTCAAATCCTGAGTCTGCATTGTTGTAGTTAAGACCAACGTTTACTAAAAATGGTGATTGCCCTTGTAGTTCACGTGTGTCATCTATAGTTTCGCCATCTCGTGCAAATTGTTGTCTAGATTCATATTCTTGACCTGCGCCTTTAGCCATTTCAATTTCAGATTGAATAATTGACACATTGACGTTTAAACTTAAGTCTGCTAAAGATTCTGAAATAAAATTGAAGTTTTTACGACCTTCAAACTCTAAACCTAATACTTGTGCTTCTGGTGAGTTTCTTGGTGTAAATTGATTTGGTGCTACAAACGAAAATGCCACTAATTCAATAGGATCTTTGAATCTTTTGTAAAATGCACTTACAGCAAACATTTGAGCCTTCTCTCCGAAAAATTCATATCTCGCATCAAAGTTGTTAATGTATGATGGTTGTAAGTCAATATTACCTAAAAAGATAAGTCCCGTTAATAAATCTGAAATTTGTACCACAGATACTTCTTTAAAACTAGGTCTTGCAACAGTACGGAAATACGATAAACGAACATTAGATTTTTCGGTAGCTTCATAGATGAAGTTAGCAGATGGAAATAAATCCAATTCTTCAATGGTTTTTTCATTATCATACATCTCAGTACCATTATTGTTTTGTCCGGTAAATAGTGTTGTAAAATACTCTGCGCGGACACCAACGATAGATTTTAATTTATCTGTAATTTTAAATTCATTTGAAACATAAGCTGCTACTGTATTTTGTGTAGATTCATAAGAGTTTGCTGGTTCAAAGTTTCCACGTATATAAGAACCAGAATTGGTTTCAGGTGTCCAAATATTATTTGGATCTAAAATGGCATTAGGATCATAGTTAAAACTTGATGAATTGACATCTCTAAAAGCCACTTCATACTTATAGATATCGTAGTTACGTTGTTTATAACTCCCTAAAGCTCCAAATTTAAGGGCAGCTTGGTTGTCAAATAAATCATACTTTTTTGTGAAATCAATCTTTGCAGTAGCGTTAAATTCTTCTAAGTCTCTCCATAAACGTTGTGGATATCCAGCATCAGAACTAATAGTTGTGTCCTGGTTCAAAATAAAGGTGGTTAATCTCACATCTTTGTCATAAACACGGCTAATACTTGGAGACACTTTCCAGTCTATAATAAAATCATTTTCTGCAAGACTATGATGTCCGCCAATTAAAAAGTTGGTTAAAGAGCGTTGTGTATATTCTAAGTTGTCTTTATCAACGTCAATATCATTAGATATTTCTGTGTTTTGTCTAAATAACGCAGCTCTGCTTTCTCCACTTTGTATGTGTAAGACATTAAAGTTGTATTTAGCGTTATCGGTTTTATAAGACAAACCTACTAACCCACTTAATAGCACATTGTTTTCTCCTAAATCACCAATTTGTCTTCTGTCAAATCGTAAAGTATTTACACTGCGGTCTTCATTTTTTTGGTAAACCCCATTTTCAAAACCTTCATAAAAAAGAGTTTCATTTTTATAATTTATAGAGGCAATTAACCCTAAACGATTCTCTCCAACATCAAATTGGTTGCCATAATTAAAACCAAAACTGAAGCTAGGTGCGCTACTTTGGCGCTCTGCAGCTAAAGTTCTATTAAATGAACGTGTGATACCTTCTAAACTTGAGTTATCACTTGATGCAGGATTTGGAACGGAAGTTGTTGGTGAAATTGGTAAATCTCTATCTCCACTATCAAAACCTAGAAAATCTGTACTGCTACCTTCATAAGTCACATAGTTAGAGTTAAATGTCATATCAGGATTATAGCTTGTAGAAAGCGAAAAGCTCATGGCTTTTTGCGATGGAAAATCTTTAGTGATAATATCTACAACACCACCTGTAAAATCAGCAGGTAAATCTGCAGATCCTGATTTAATGACAATAATGTTTTCTAAAATGTTAGTTGGAAAAACATCCATCTGAACGGTGTTTTTGTCCGGATCAAGTCCTGGGATATCCATACCGTTTAAAATTGATTTTGTGTAACGATCTCCTAAACCTCTTACATAAACAAATTTACCTCCTTGTACAGAAACACCTGGTACACTTTTTATAGCAGAAGCAATATCACTGGCTCCGGCTTTCTTTATGCTTTCAATAGAAAGACCATCAAGTAAAACAGCAGAGTTACGTTGAAGATTTAATACGGACTCTTCCGTGTTTCTACGTGCTGAAGTTGTAATTACAACTTCACTTAGTGCAGAAGACGATGGATTTAATGTCACATTGAGTTCTAACACCTTATTAGCCTCAATTTTTACATCGGTAATAGCTTTGGTTTCATAACCAACAAATGAAAATACTAAGGTATAAGTGCCTTCATCTAATGTTAATTTATATTCACCATCAAAATCTGTAGTGGTGCCTGTAGCGGTATTTTGAATTACGACGTTAGCAAAAGGAAGTACATCGTTAAACTCGCCGTCAAAAATTTTACCTGTAACTGTTCCGGTTTGCTGTGCCGATAAGAAAGAAAAGGATAATAAGATTGCAAAAAATAGAGATAAGGATTTAATCATTTTAATATGATTTTAAAATATACAAAATGTCCGAAAGTAATTTCCGGACATTTTGAGAATTATGTTTGTTATTTTAGAATGCGTTTTGAGACGCTGCATAAGTCCATCCAAATACAGTTGTATTTGCTCCAGTTGTAGCAGCTGAAGCATTTGCTATACCAGTTGCGTTATCTGTAAATTTTGCTGCATCTGCATCAGCTTCAATAATATCAGTAAGAGCAATTCCTGTTGGTAAAACAATTTCCCAGTTAGAAAAAGCAATTCTATCATTAGAAAATTCTGTTTGAGAATCAGCACCACTAATTCTTACTGTAGATTCTGATCCGAAGTTATAAACTAAAATGTTATTTAAGTTTGCAATTAAACCATCTCTACAATCAGCTATGTAGTTAGATGTAGATGTATTACCAATTAAAGTAATATTACTAAAAGTATAACCATCTTCAGTTGCAGCAGATCCTTCAGGACCATCTAATTCTAAAGCACTCCCAGATTCGCTACCTAAGATAACAACTGCATTGTTTACAGTACCAGACCAAGCTTGGTCAGCATCTAAACCATCATCACCGTTACCCCATGTAATTAAGTTTGTAGCGTTTACAGTTCCACCGAACCACTCAAATCCATCATCTTGGTTAGATACAACTTCTATATTATCTACTGTAGTACCAGAACCAACACCACCAAAAGTAACACCGTTAATTTCATTGTCAGCTCCGATAGTAATACCACCGTGTCTTACAGAGATATATTTATAAGTACCAGAGTTATCAGTAGCAATAGAACCACCATATTGACCATAAGGCTCAGTTGCAGCAATACCTTCAATCTGTGCAGTTTCAACATCTCCACTTACTGAAATTGGTGCACGACCTAAGATGATTAATCCACCCCAAAGACCAGAATCATTGATGTCTAAGTTTGTTCCAGCAGTTTCACCATAAGTAATGTTATCTAAAACAGAAGTCATTATAATTGGGTTACTAGCAGTACCTTCAGCCATAATTTTACCACCTTGATCTACCACTAAAGCAGAAGCTAAAGATTCTAAACCTTCAGCACCTTTAATAATAGTACCAGCTTCAATTGTTAAAGTAACACCATCGTTTACAACAACTTTACCGTTTAATTGATAAATATTGTTTGATGACCATGTTTCATCTGCAGTTAAAATACCTGATTTTTGGATGAGTTCATTAGTATCTCCGCCATCATCAGTGTTATCATCATCACTACTGCAATTAAATGCAATTAAAGAAAATGTAAGTAAGAAAAGTAAATTTTTAATTGTTTTCATTTTGTTTTTATCATTAAATGTTATGCTGCAAAGAAACTCTGATTAGCTTTCTTGTAGGTTATATGAAAATTAAAGATTCGTGACTAAAAGGTTAGGTGATTGTTAGCTTAGTATTAAGTGAATTTATATTATGGAAACAATTACGTAACATTGAAATTTCTAACATCTATATAAGCTTTATGTAATCAATTGTATAGCAATTTATATATCTTGCATCTTCTAAGAATTATACTATGAACTGGGAACAATTACTCTCCTTAAAGCGCTTTGGCGATACCAATAAAAGATTAAGAAAAGAACAAGACGAAACCCGTTTAGGTTTTGAGGTTGATTATGACCGCATTATTTTCTCCTCAGAATTTAGAGGCCTTCAAGATAAAACACAAGTGGTGCCTTTGTCAAAAACCGATTTTGTACATACACGCTTAACACATAGTTTAGAAGTGAGTGTGGTAGGTCGGTCTCTTGGTCGTAAAGTTGGACAGTTATTATTAAAGAAACATCCGCAATTAGAAAATGTTCATGGTTATAAGATGAATGATTTTGGTGCCATTGTTGCTGCTGCGGCTTTAGCACACGATATTGGAAATCCACCTTTTGGACATTCTGGTGAAAAAGCGATTGGTGCTTATTTTAAAGAGGGGAGTGGTGCTGACTTTAAAAAGCACTTAACCGAAAAAGAATATCAAGATTTATGTGATTTTGAAGGTAATGCCAATGGATTTAAGATTCTTACAGAAAGTAGAGAAGGTAGAGAAGGAGGTTTAAGGTTAAGTTACGCAACTCTTGGTGCTTTTACAAAGTATCCAAAGGAATCACTGCCTAAAAAGCCAACCCACCATATTGTAGATAAAAAATATGGGTTCTTTCAAAGTGAAAAAACCATGTTCGAAACCATAGCTTCAGAATTAGGTTTAGCAAAACGAAGTAATGAGCATGCCAGCTATCAACGTCATCCTTTAGCCTTTTTAGTAGAAGCTGCTGATGATATCTGTTATACAATTATTGATTTTGAAGATGGAATCAATCTTGGTTTAATAGAAGAAGAGTACGCCCTAGAGTACTTAATTAATTTGGTTAGAGGCAGTATTAAAACAGAGAACTATCATGCCTTAAAAACCACTGAAGATCGTGTAAGTTATTTACGTGCATTAGCCATTGGTAGATTAATTGATGAAGCGGCGACACTGTTTATGACACATGAAGAAGCTATTTTAGCAGGTGAATTTGAAACCGCTTTGTTAGATGTTAGTCAGTATAAAGCACAAATAAAGGATATCATTAATATAAGTATCAAAAATGTATACCGTTCTAAAGAGGTAATCAATAAAGAAATTGCGGGTTATAAAATCTTGAATCAATTATTAGAGTCTTTTGGAAAAATGGCAGCGCATTGTTATCAAGAAAATATGTCTAACTATGATGAGTTATTACATAGTACATTACCTGAAACCGTAAAACTCAATAATAAGTCGTTGTACGAAAACCTATTAGCGGTATGTCTTTATGTATCCAAATTATCGGACACTAATGCAATGCTGTTGCATAAAAAAATCCAAGGTCAAATCTTATAAAAACGCATTTCGTCGAATAAATTTGTTTTTTAACGATATATTGTTTTAATTTACTTTATAATCAACCCATTAACCAACCTACTTATGAAAAATAATATACTCGGAGGACTTGTCATTTTTTTAGTTGTAGTAACGTGTTTACTGATGTTAGACGATATTTCAAGCGAAGGTTTAGAGCAAACAACTTATGATTCTATTCATACTGAGCAGATTGACAATACATCGGATTTAGCTATTCTTGATACTAAGGAATAAATATTTAATTTCTTTTTTAATAGATGTAACATCCAATTTTTGTAACTGCATTAATTGGTCTGTAGTGCCATGTTCAATAAATTGATCTTCAATACCTAAGATTGTGATTTTTTGAGAATAATTATGCTTGCTAGCAAATGCTAGAATCGTACTGCCAAAGCCACCAACGATAGTACCGTCTTCAATGGTAATTATCGCTTTATGTTGTTTAAATACTACATGTAATAAGCGTTCATCCAAAGGTTTTACAAATTGCATATCATAATGACTAATCGCGTCTTTTTCATCTAAAGCACTAATAGCATCTGTAATTGTTTTAGCAATAGTACCAATAGATAGTATCGCAATTTGGGTCCCTGTTTTTAGACACAGACCTTTTCCTATTTCAATAGCTTTAAATGGTTTTTTCCAATCTAATAAGTGTCCACGTCCTCTTGGATAACGAATAGCAATTGGGAAATCAATACCTAATTGAACTGTGTACATTATGTTTCTAAGTGCTATGGCATCTCTTGGTGAAAAAATCACCAGATTAGGAATACAATTAAGATAGGCTAAATCGAAAACGCCATGATGCGTTGCTCCATCTTCACCTACCAATCCAGCACGATCTAAACAAAAAATAACAGGTAAATTCTGTAATGCCACATCGTGTATGATTTGATCGTAAGCTCGTTGTAAAAAGGTGGAATAAATATTACAAAATGGAATGAGACCTTGTGTTGCCATTCCTGCAGCCAATGTTACGGCATGTTGTTCTGCAATACCAACATCAAAAGCACGATCAGGAATCGTTTCCATCATATATTTTAACGAACTACCCGTTGGCATTGCTGGAGTAATACCTACAATTTTATCGTTTTTTAAAGCCAATTCTACAATCGTCTCACCAAATACATCTTGAAATTTAGGAGGTTGCTTCAACTCAGATTTTATAGGAAGTTCTCCTGTTTTGGCATCAAATTTTCCTGGTGCGTGGTATTTTACTTGGTCTAATTCGGCTTGCTTTAAACCTTTTCCTTTGGTGGTAATAATATGTAAGAACTTCGGACCTTTTACGGTTTTTAGTCGTTTTAATTCTGAAAGTAATAAAGGTAAATCATGACCATCAATAGGACCAGAATAATTAAAGTTTAAGGCTTCAAAAATATTATCTTGCTTTTCAGTTCCTTTTTTACGTTGGTTAAGTATTGTTTTAAAGCACCAACACTTGGGTCAATACCAATGGCATTATCGTTTAAAATGACGAGTAAATTAGCATCTGTAACTCCAGCGTGGTTTAAGCCTTCAAAGGCCATTCCGCTAGCAATAGAAGCATCACCTATAACAGCAATATGGTGTTTGTCTTCACCTTTGAGTTGGGAGGCAATTGCCATTCCTAAAGCTGCAGAAATAGAGGTCGATGAATGTCCGACACCAAAAGCATCATACACACTTTCACTTC
This sequence comes from Winogradskyella psychrotolerans RS-3, assembly GCF_000427335.1. Lineage (GTDB taxonomy): Bacteria > Bacteroidota > Bacteroidia > Flavobacteriales > Flavobacteriaceae > Winogradskyella > Winogradskyella psychrotolerans. The sequence continues at coordinate 142,918 of NZ_ATMR01000206.1, forward strand.
GTTTTGGAAAGCCGCTTATACCATTGAGTTGTCTGTTGGTATCAAAAATGTCTTTTCTTCCGGTTAAGATTTTATGGCCATAAGCTTGATGTCCAACATCCCAAATAAGTTGATCTTCTGGAGTGTTAAAAACATAATGCAAAGCAATAGTCAATTCTACAACACCTAAACTAGCTCCTAAATGGCCTTCTTTTGTGGCGACAATATTAATAATAAAGTGGCGTAACTCTTTAGCGAGTTGAGGTAAGTCTTCGGGCGCGAGTTGACGTAAATCTTCAGGAAGATTGATATGTTTTAAAAGCTCATTTTTCACCTCACAAAAATACGAGATTTTATTAGTCTTCGATTAAAAAGACTATTGGTATAGTGTAAATAGCGGCTACATTTTTGTTGCGTTGTTTTGCAGGTTTAAATTTTGGTAGAAGTTTAATCACTCTGATGGCTTCTTGTTCTAATTCTAAATGGGATGATTTTCTTACCTTGATATCTATTACATCTCCATTTTCATCTATTTTGAACTGAGTGAAAATTCGTTGCTTGCCTTTTAAACCAAGGTTTTTAGCAATTTCCATATTAAAATTATCGGTGATGATTTTTGAAATGTGTTCAGATAGATATTCTTTTTTTCTGATTTAGATAATGAATCTGGTGTGTTTGTAAATTCGGCAACGTTTTCAATTATATATCCAAAAACGATGTCCTCATTTGATTGCGGAGGTTCAATAAGATCAACAACATCTATCACTTCATTAACATCGCCCATGATATCAGGAATTGGAGCTTCGCGAATCTTAACCGGAGCTTTTGATATAGGACAGGTTAAAGTTTTAGTAGAATCAATGATAACTTTGGAGGCTGTAACCTCTGGGGTTTGTATTGGTTTAGCTTCAAGAGTAGAAATTACTTCAACAGCATCAATTTTCTTGGTGTTACCATTTTTATCAGAACAATTTAATAGCGACGTTCCCATGGTAATCAATAAGGCTAAAAGAAATAATTTATGAAAACTCGTTTGTTGCTGAATAATGTGTTCAGGAATATCAATGCGAATCTGTTCTAATTGTGATACTTTAAAACGCCCACAAATTTTTGCACCAGAATTTGAAACCAAATAATCTTGGATATCTTGTTGTGGCATTCTGGTAAAATCGATTACTGATTTTGAACACGATTGGCAAAAGCGTCCTTTTTCATTTGATGTCATTTCAGACCAATCTTCGTGGCATGGTTTTGGAATTGAAATGGAGTAGTGTGATTTCATTGCTATTGCCTTTGTTTTGATATATCAAATTTCTTGCCGCAATGATTTAGAATAATTTTGAAATCGTATTTTTACAACTATGATAAACCCATTTGACGATACTTACTTTATGAAAAAAGCGCTTCAGGAAGCTGAGACTGCTTATGAAAAAGGTGAGATACCAGTTGGAGCAATAATTGTAGTTGAAGATAGAGTTATTGCACGCACACATAATTTAACAGAATTATTAAATGATGTCACCGCACATGCAGAAATGCAAGCGATTACTTCTGCAGCCAATTTTTTAGGAGGCAAATATTTAAATAAATGCACGTTATACGTCACCTTAGAACCTTGTCAAATGTGTGCAGGAGCCTTGTATTGGAGCCAGATTTCTAAAATAGTTTATGGAGCTGCAGACGACCAAAGAGGTTTTAAGACGATGGGAACACAATTGCATCCTAAAACAGAAGTGGTTGCCGGAATTTTAGCTGAAGAAGCTTCTGCATTACTAAAACGCTTTTTTATTGAAAAGCGTAATTTGAATTAAGAGAATTTTAGATTTTAAATAGAGACTAATTATGAAAATACAAGCCTTAATACTATTGTCCTTGGTATTTGTTTTAAGTTGTAAAAGCAGTAAAATTGAAGAAAACAATGCTAAAATGAAGAATTCAGAACTTATTTTAATTGCTAAAGGGAATCTTCATGGTGCTGGAGAAGAAGGCATAGCTAAGCAAAACACTGTTATAGATAATCAGAGTGATTGGGAGCATTTAATGACTCAAATGAATACAACTAATAAGGTTTCAGAAAGTTTTACAGAAACTAAAATTGACTTTTCAAAATATGCTATTATCGCAGTATTCAATGATGTAAAAGGAAATGGCGGCAGTAGTATAGATTTAGAGGTTTCTACTTCTTCAGAGAATAATACGGTAGTTACTGTGACGTATGTTGCTCCTACTGGGTATGCGACTAGTGTAATGACGCAACCGTTTTATATTGCTAAGATTCCGAAAACGGATTTATCTGTTGTATTTCAATAGATTGGTAAAAGGACCTCTGTTATACATCTAAAAAATTGAACAAAAAAAAACGCTCAACCATTGGTTGAGCGTTGAAACTTGTAAGATATATACTTATAATACCTGCACGTTTGCAGCTACTAATCCTTTTCTTCCTTCCTCTTCGTCGTACTCTACGGTGTCTCCTTCGCGTAATTCTACGCCATTAAGGTTTGATACGTGTACGAAGATGTCTTTTCCTGTTTCTTCGTTGGTAATGAATCCAAATCCTTTTGAATCATTAAAAAATTTAACTGTTCCAGTCATTATAATATAAATAAAAATTAAAGCACAAAGATAAAATAAAAATCCAATGTTAAAAAAATGTTTTTAGTTTTATAGTCTTTTTCTTGCATTAAAATTTGTTCTATTATTTTTTTAAATCGCGTTGATTTTCACGCATTTTGTCTAAATTTTCTTTAGTGAGCATATAATCCTTAACGTCTTTATCTTTCCATCTGTAGTAAGAAAACAAAGGGAAAACAATAAAAAATAATCCAAGAACTCCAAAACCAACTAGTTTTTGGGAGTATTTAAGATCGAACAGTAAACCGCAAACGATACTAGTAAAGGACGCTAAAAAAGCAATAAATGTGATGATTTTTATGGGTTTCATAAAAGGAAGTTTTTTCAAAATACCTAATAATAGGTTTAAGATGTAAAGTTAATTAATTCGGTGCGATAAGCCGTTAATAGTTTCGATTTTGAAACAAAGCCGTAATATTTATTGTCTTTAATTACGGGTAGGTTCCAGGCTTTTGAATCTTGAAATTTTTTCATCACGGTATGCATGGCATCTTTTTCATATATAATATAATCTGGTGCTTGATGCATAAACGTTTCAACTGTGGTAGATTCATATAAACTTTGATCAAACATCACAGACCTGATATCATCTAACAGAATAATACCAACAAACATATCATTAGAATCCGTAACAGGAAATAAATTTCTACTCGATTTTGAAACTCCCTCTCTTAGCATTTCACCTAAACTCATTTCGGGATGTAAAGCAATAAAATCTTTTTCTATAACCGAATCTAAGGTCATTACGGTTAGAACACTTTGATCTTTATCATGCGTTAATAGGTCTCCACGTTCGGCTAATTCTTTGGTGTATATCGTGTGTTCCATATAATTCTTAGTAATCATATATGAAATAGCAACCGTAATCATTAGTGGTAAAAACAAAATATAACCTCCTGTAATTTCAGCAATTAAAAATATAGCAGTTAATGGAGCGTGAATAACTCCGGCAATCAATCCGGCCATACCAATCAAAGTGAAATTGGATTCTGATACTTGGTGACCAAATCCAATGTTGTTAATTATTTTGGCCACAACATTACCCAAAGCACTTCCCATTACCATAGTCGGTACAATAACTCCACCAACACCTCCAGCAGCAAAAGTGGTCGTCATTGCAATAGCTTTAAATATGGTAAAACCGATGAGTAACACAATAACTACCCAAATATTATCCGTGTATTTGTCAAACGGATTAGAGCCGAGTGCATGTAAATAGTTACCTTCAAATAAATCTTTGGTAAAACTTAAACCTTCACCATGAAGTGGCGGAATAAAATATAACATAATACCAATGGCGATACCACCCACTAGAAGCTTTGTAAACTTTGTTTTAAATCGATCGAAAAAGGCATAGATAGCAAAATACATCTTGGTGAAATATATGGATGCTATACCTGTTCCTAATCCTAAAAGCATATAAAAAGCCGTATCTCTTGGGTTAAATTTTTCGGTGACATTAAAGTTGAAAAGCAACTCATCTCCTAAGAAAAAATAAGACGTTAATACGGAAGATATAGAAGCAATTAATAATGGTAATAAGGATGCAAACGTAAGATCTAAACTGAAAATTTCTACAGCCAAAACAATTGCTGCAATGGGAGATTTAAACATAGATGCCACAGCTGCGGCGGTCGCACAGGCAATAAGAAGTGTCCTTGTTTTTTTATCGACATGTAAAATTCGACTTAAATTAGAGCTTAATGCAGAGCCAGAGGTTATTGCAGGTCCTAATAATCCAACAGACCCACCAAATCCAACGGTTAACGGTGCCATTATTAACGGATGATAAATAAGTTTATAAGATAAAAGTCCTTTCTGCCTCAGTAAAGAATAGAGTAGTGAAGGTATAGCGCGTTTTATATACGGAGGAATAGTCGGTGTCATTCCTTGGTTAAACATATATTTCGTCAATAGATATACTAAAAACAAACCAATGACAGGCAGTATAAAATAGAGTTGGTTTTGAGAAAATATAATGCCTTCTTCTAAGCCAGACTGAATGGCGTAAGTAATGTTTTTTAGAGTTACGGCAGCAATACCAGTTAATAAACCAACAGCAATACTTAATATATAAATAAAGTTTTTTTGCGATATATATTTGTATCGCAAAAGAAGTAATCGTCTTATGAAGTTTTTTGTTGGCATATTTTAAAAAACCTGTTAGTACTAATATTTTGCAATTCAAAACCTTAACTGTAAGGTTTCTTAACTCAGGTTAAGATGTAAAATTAATTAATTCTCTCCGGTAAGCCGTTAATAATTTTGATTTTGAAATAAATCCAATATAAGTACCATTTTTTACTACTGGCAAATTCCAAGCATTACTATCTTGAAATTTTTTCATAATTACGGTCATTTTATCTTTTTCAATATCGATGATTTCGGGTGGTTTTTGCATCACTTCTATAGCAAATACGTTGTCGTATAAAGTTTGGTCAAACATTATAGGTCTAATATCATCTAATAAAATTATGCCTTTTAAAGTATTGTCTTCTTCATCTATAACCGGAAAAATATTTCGATTAGATTTAATAACCGCTTCTTTTATGATGTCACCTAATGTCATATTTGTGGTCACATGAATAAAGTTAGTTTCTATAACTTTGTTTATGTCCATTAAAGTTAAAACAGCATGATCTTTATTGTGTGTAATTAATTCCCCTTTTCGAGCCAATTCCATGGTGTAAACAGAATACGAAACAAAGTACTTTGTTATTCCAAATGAAATTGCAGCAGTAATCATTAAAGGTATAAATAAGTCATATCCGCCTGTAAGTTCTGCAATTAAAAAGATAGCTGTCAAGGGTGCATGAAGGACTCCAGCTAATAAGCCAGCCATCCCAACAAGCGTAAAATTACTTTCAGAAACAGGTGTATTAAATAAGCCACAATTATTAATAACTTTAGCAACGCAATTCCCCATAATACTTCCCATAAAAAGCGTTGGTCCAAAAATTCCACCAACACCACCTGCTCCAAAAGTTAAAGCACTAGCAATAATTTTGAAAAATACGAGTCCAGCTAAAAGGGCAATTACGATCCATATATTAGTCAGATCTAAATTTAGAAAATTATTGACTAAAGCTTTTTCCGGATTTCCAACAATAAGATTATTAATCACATCAAAACCTTCACCGTAAAGTGGTGGAATAAAATAAATAAGGATACCAATCGCTATACCACCAACAAGAAGTTTTTTAATTGGTGAGTTTAGTTTGTCAAAAAGCTTTTGAATTCTCTCGTAAACTTCGGCAAAATAAATAGAGGTAAATGCAGCGCATACTCCTAAAAAAGCATAAAACGGTACATCAGAAATCCTAAAGTTATCTTCAATTCGAAACGGTAATAATACATCGTTTCCAGAGAAAAAATAGGACGTAATAATAGCCGAAAGTGAAGCTAGCAATAAAGGAAGCATAGAGGCGATTGTTAAATCTAAACTAAAGACTTCAATTGCAAAAATAATAGCCGCAATTGGTGCTTTAAAAATAGAAGATAAGGCTCCAGCTGCCGCGCAACAAATTAGCAAGGTTTTGGTTTTTGGTTCATTCTAAAAAGCCTTGCAATGTTGGAGCCAATTGCAGCTCCTGTTGCAACAGCAGGACCTTCTAATCCTACCGAACCTCCAAAACCTACAGTTAAAGGTGCTGTAAGAATAGAGCCGAACATTTGATAGCCTTTTATGATGCCCTTACGTTTAGAAATAGCATGTAATGTTGAAGGAATACCATGACTAACCTTTTCTCTTATGACATATTTGATAATTAAATAAACAAGCGTCAATCCAATTATAGGAAACAAAAAGTAAAACGCTTGATGGTAATATTGAACCAATTTACCTTCTAATAAAAGTTGAATATAATGCGTTAAATTTTTTAGAACGACAGCACCAATTCCAGACGTAAACCCAATTAAAATACTTAATAGATATACAAATTGCTTATGCGAGATATGCTTAGCTCGCCATATCAATAGTCTTTTAAATATAGGATGTTTTGTTTGCATAAAATTAATCTATAAAAAAATCCTGCCAGAAGCAGGATTAATATTTTTTATGATTTTAAATTCAGTTTTAAACTCAATTCTTTTAGTTGATCATCATCAATTGGTGCAGGCGCATCAATCATCACATCCCGACCAGAATTGTTTTTAGGGAACGCAATAAAATCTCTTATCGTTTCTTGGCCTCCTAAAATGGCAACCAATCTATCTAACCCAAAAGCTAAACCTCCATGTGGTGGTGCTCCATATTCAAAAGCATCCATTAGGAATCCGAATTGTGCTTTAGCCTCTTCATCAGAAAAACCTAGATGTTTTAGCATAATAGCTTGAGTGGCTTTATCGTGAATTCTAATAGAGCCTCCTCCAATTTCGTTACCATTCAATACTAAATCGTAAGCATTGGCTTTTACATCACCAGGATTAGTATCTAGTAATTCTATTTGTCCTGGTTTAGGAGACGTGAATGGGTGGTGCATCGCATGGTAATGACCTGTTTCTTCATCTAATTCTAATAATGGGAAATCAATTACCCATAATGGTGCAAATACTTTAGGATCTCTTAATCCTAAACGTGTTGCTAATTCCATACGTAAAGCACTTAATTGTGCTCTTACTTTATTAGTGTCGCCAGATAAAACACAAACTAAATCACCTGGTTTAGCACCAGTTACTTCTGCCCATTTTGCTAAATCGTCTTGATCGTAAAATTTATCTACTGAAGATTTAAAACTTCCATCGTCATTACATCGCGAATAAATCATACCTAAAGCCCCAACTTGTGGTCGCTTTACCCAATCAATCAATTTATCAATTTCTTTTCTTGTATAACTGTTTCCTCCAGGAACAGCGATACCAACGACTAATTCAGCACTGTTGAATACGCCAAACTCTTTATGTTGTGTCACAGCATTTAATTCACCAAACTCCATCCCAAATCTAATATCTGGTTTGTCATTTCCGTATAGACGCATAGCATCATCGTAAAGCATTCTTGGGAATTTTTCAACTTCAACACCATTTACTTCTTTTAGCAAATGACGTGTTAAACCTTCAAAAACATTTAATATATCTTCTTGCTCAACAAAGGCCATTTCACAATCTATTTGTGTGAATTCTGGTTGTCTGTCGGCACGTAAATCTTCATCTCTAAAACACTTTACAATCTGATAGTATTTATCCATGCCACCAACCATCAATAATTGTTTGAAGGTTTGAGGAGATTGTGGAAGCGCGTAAAATTGTCCTTCGTTCATACGAGAAGGCACTACAAAATCTCTTGCTCCTTCTGGAGTTGATTTGATTAAGTATGGTGTTTCAACTTCAATAAAACCATCATTAGACAAATAGTTTCTCACTTCTTGAGCCACTTTAGCTCTAAAAATTAAGCTGTTTTTCACCGGATTACGACGAATATCTAAATAACGATATTTCATTCTTATGTCGTCTCCTCCATCTGTTTTATCTTCGATAGTAAACGGAGGCACTAAAGCTTTGTTTAAGATTGTTAATTCTGAAACTACAACTTCAATATCTCCAGTTGGAATATTTGGGTTTTTAGAAGCACGTTCAATAACGTTTCCTTTCACTTGAATTACAAATTCGCGTCCAAGCTTTTGCGCTTTTTCTATAATAGCTTTCGGTGTGCGTTCTTCATCAAAATAGAGTTGTGTGATACCATAACGATCTCTAAGATCGATATAAATCATAAATCCTTTATCGCGAACACCTTGAACCCAACCGGAAAGTGTAACTTCTGTATTACTGTGTGATGCTCTTAATTCACCACAATTGTGACTTCTGTACATAATAAAATCCTATAGTTTACACCATATTTAAAGGTTATGGTGTTTTGAAGGTGCAAATTTAATAAGTTAAAAGATTTAAAATCTGTTATTGCCAATTATTTAATAGAAGTTTAATTATTAGGGTGGTTTTAGTAAAATAAAGATAACGGAAGGTTTAGTATTATGCGTAATTAGGATAGTTGTATTTATTTGCGGTTTAAAATAAGAAATTGATAATATTAATATTAAATTTTTGTTAAATCGTTAATTATGACGATATTTAACAAGACTAATCTTTTAAATATTAAAAATTATGAACTACACTTTATCTTTAAAGGTGCTTTTGTTTTCAATTATTTTTATCCCGTTGCTGAGCTTTGGCCAACAAGTTACCGGAAAAGTCGTTGAAGGCACAACTAATATGCCTTTGCTTGGTGTTAATGTTATTGTTAAAGGAACAGCTACAGGAGCTGTAACGGACTTTGATGGGAACTTTAGTATTAACGTAGAAAATTTTCCTGTGATTTTAGTATTCTCTTCTTTAGGGTTTGAAACTGTTGAAGTTAGTGTGAATGAGGCTAAGGTGGTTAACGTTAGCATGCAAGAGTCTGCTACAGGCCTAGATGAAGTTGTTATATCTGGTTTAGCATCTACAGTAAAAAGAACGAATGCCGCCAATAGTGTTGCTAGCTTGTCTTCAGAAGATTTGGCTGGTACTACGCCAGCTCAAACTTTAGATGGTGCTTTAGCTGGTAAATTTACTGGAGCATTGGTCACTTCAAATTCTGGTGCACCAGGCGGTGGGTTGTCTGTAAAGCTTAGAGGCATTACATCTATTAATGGTAATTCGCAACCACTATATATTATCGACGGAGTTTATATTGATAACAGTAGTATTGCATCGGGTGGTATAAATACGGTCTCAGGTGCTGCAACTGGTGGAAATCCATCGTCTCAAGATAACGCAACGAATAGAATTGCCGATATAAATCCAGATGATATTGAAAATATAGAAATCTTAAAAGGAGCATCTGCATCTGCAATATATGGATCTCGTGGTGCTGCCGGCGTAATTATTATTACTACCAAAAAAGGAAAATCAGGTAAAACGAGGTTAAATTTTTCTCAATCTATAGGTTTTAATGAAGTTATAAATTTACAAGGACAAAGAAATTGGACTGCAGAGTTAGCTGAAAGTGCTTTCGGAGAAGGTGCTTTATATACAGCAGCTTTAAATAATGGAACTTTACGTGATTATGAAAAGGAGATGTACGGCGAAAAAGGATTTATTAGTAACACTAGCTTAAGTATGTCTGGTGGCTCTGAAAAAACAAAATTCTATGTTGGATTATCACGAAATCAAGAAGATGGTATTGTTAAAAGAACGGGCTATGATAAAACCTCTTTGAGGTTAAACGCAGACCACAATTTTACGGACCATATTAAATTATCAGTGACTACAAACTATATTAATTCCAGTGCTGATAGAGGTTTTTTTAATAATGATAATACGGGAGCAACAATAGGAGTTGCTTTAACAAATACACGTCCTTGGGATTATTTGCTGCCAGATGCTAACGGTAACTACCCAGAACATCCTAACAATTCATCAAATCCGATTCAAACTAGAGATTTAATGACTAATAATGAATCTACACAAAGATTTATAACGGGTGGAACCTTAGATGTCAATTTATATAGAGGAGAGAATTCTGATTTAAAATTTGTAGCTAAAGCTGGTGCAGATCACTATACGTTAACAGGGACAGTGATTTTTCCAAAATCTTTACAGTTTATGTTACCAGAAAATGGTGGTTTAAACGGTGTGTCTGGTGTTTCAACAACAACAAACACCAATGCCAATTACTCTGCTTTTTTAGTTCACAATTATACAACTGAAAGCGACCTGAGTTTTACAACGCAAGCAGGTATTACAAATGAACAGTTTTCACAGAATGTTGTGAGAGTTGTTGCTACGGATTTAATTGCTTCAGAAACCAATCTAGATCAGGCATCAAACCAAACTGTAAATCAGTTTAGATTAGAACAAGAAGATTTCGGTTTTTATGTTCAAGAATCAATAAACTATCAAGATAAACTGATAGGAACATTGGGAATTAGAGGCGATAAATCCACTAATAATGGGGATATTAATGAATTGTTTTACTATCCAAAAGCATCTTTAGCGGTTAACTTGCATAACTTCGATTTTTGGGGTGATACTAATATTATTAATAGGTTTAAGCCACGTATCGCTTATGGTGAAGCGGGTACATTTGCTGCATTTGGGTCACTATATACGACTTATGTTAGTTCAGCTATTGATGGTAATATTGGTATTTCAGTACCAATTACGAGAGGAAACCCTAATATTTCACCAGAAAGACAAGGTGAACTAGAAGTTGGGTTTGACGCCGGTCTATTAAATAATAGAGTGTCTTTAGAATTTACATATTATAAAAAGACAGTAGACGATTTATTATTACAGGCTAATATAGCTCCTTCAACAGGTTTTAGTACAGAATGGGTAAATGCAGGTACCTTAGAAAACAGAGGTGTTGAAATAGGTATTAATGTCGCAGCTTTTGATTCTGATGATTTTAGATGGGATTCGGGAATTAGCTGGTTTAAGAATGAGTCTGAAATGACAGAACTAAATGTGCCAACCTTTAATTTAGGTGGTTTTGGAAACAGTTTAGGTCAGTTTCAAATTGAAGAAGGCGCGAGTGTAACACAAATCGTGGGTACCACCGGACCAGGAACAGCAGTATCCGTTTTAGGTGATGCAGAACCAGATTTTCAAATGACGTTTAACAATAAGTTTGAATATAAGAACTTTACATTATCATTCTTATGGCATTGGAAAAAAGGAGGTGATAATATTAATTTATCGACGTTATTATCAGATTTTGGAGGAACAAGTGCCGATTATGATGATATCACTCTTGACCCTGGCGGTGTAATTCCGAATGGGGTATACAGGGTAAACAATGGTATTTTCGCTGCTAATGCTAGGCCTTTTGTTGAGGATGCGTCTTATTTAAGATTACGTGAAATTGGATTGTATTACAGTCTTCCAACCAAAACTATAGATCAAGTATTTAAGGGAGTCGTCTCAAATTTAAAAATTGGCGTATCCGGTAATAACCTAATTAACATTTTTGACTATAATGGGTATGATCCTGAGGTATCTAACTTCGGAGGTACTGGTTTATCTACAGGTGTAGATGTGATGCCATTCCCGTCTTCTAAGAGATATATGTTCCATTTATCAGCTCAATTTTAAAATTAAAAATCTATAAAAATGAAAATATCAAAAAAATATTATATTATTCTTTTAGCTATAAGTGTCACAGTATTTACGTCTTGTGAGCTTGACGGTGGCGAAAGTTTAAACGGAGCAAGTACAAATTCTATATCAGATGATTTGTCAAGAGGAGAATTACCATCGGCTGTAGCTGGTGTGTTGTCAGCAATGCGGACAAGATTAGATAATCAAGTTGATGTGCAGAGTATTTTTGGTAGAGAGTATTATTATTTCACAAGTTCAGATCCTAGATTTGAAGGGGATGTTGTTGCTGGAAATTTAGATAATAATACGTTTTATACGACCAGTCCATACCTCTCTAGGTATGCTGTGATTAAAGATATTAATCTAACGCTTCAAGGTCTTGAAAACACTACCGACATTTTTTCAGATGAAGAGGTTGCTGGTATTAAAGGTGTTTTAAATACACTTAAAGCACATGAATTATTAATGGTGTCTAATAATCAGTATACAAATGGAATGAGAATAGATACATCAGATCCTGATAATCTAGGGCCATTTGTTACCTATGAAGACGCTTTAATAGCGATTAGTGACCTATTGAGTACTGCAGCCATTGATTTGGTCAATGCAGGAGGAAGTTTTGCTTTTGATTTAACTACAGGATACTCAGGTTTTAATACGCCTAGTGATTTCTTAAAATTTAATAAAGGATTAAATGCAAGAGTTGAGTCGTATAGAGGGAATTATACGAGCGTATTAAGTTTATTGGATGATTCTTTTATGGAGATGAATGGGGATTTCTATGATGGAGTTTATCATACATTTTCTCTTTCAGGTGCTGATACGCCAAACCCACTTTATCTAGCGTTAAATCAGACCTCTAATGTTAGGGTGTCGCATTCAAGTTTTGTTGACGATGCACTTCCTTTAGATTCGCGAGTTGATAAGGTTGTATTAAGAAATGATCCTATTGAAGCCACTGGATTAGTAGGGGAGTATGATGTTTTCATCTATCAATCTAATGTTGATATGGTACCTATTATGAGAAATGAAGAATTAGTACTTCTTTATGCTGAAGCAAATATGGTAAGTAATCCTTCTGAAGCTGTAATGGCAATTAACGCTATTAGAAATGAGGCCGGTTTAGGAAGCTATAGTGGTGCTTTAACTCCACAGGCATTAGAAGATGAAATTTTGTTTCAAAGACGCTATTCTTTATTTGGAGAAGGACATCGTTGGGTTGATATGAGACGATTTGATAGATTAGATGAATTGCCAAACGATAGAACAACGGATTCAGTTCCAATAGCAGTTCCAATTCCTGCAAACGAAAATCAACAATAATTAAGTTTAACAAAAAAAAAGCCTCAACAATTGTTGAGG
>NZ_ATMR01000207.1 GCF_000427335.1 Winogradskyella psychrotolerans RS-3
TACACTTTGTCTGTAAAATTAGGGTCATACCTTAACATTGTTCGGTAAGGGATTACATCATAGACATTATATTCTTTCATCATATGCCTTAAGCTCCCAGAAATTGGAGTGAAAGAACGATATTTTTTACCGTCCATTTCAAAAAATATTAAATTTCTCATCGTTCAAAAATAAATTGAAAAATCTTTTGATTTTGAATGTTCTATTTCGGTTTTTGTAATTAAAGTTGGTATATTTTTCTAACAATATCTAAATAAATATTAATAAATCATTTGATATATTGAGCATTGCCAATCCGTTAATTTACATATCGGTTTGAAACCTTCCTTTAAATTGCTAGCCATTCCCTCAAGGAGTGTTTTAAGATCCACCACTTTCGACAATAAACTGGTAATTGTTAATTAATAATTTTGTGCCATATGGTTCGCCGACCCGGGTTAACACTAATCATACGTAAAATTTGGTTTATTCATCCATATGTGCAATCAAGTAGAATGTAGATTTGGATTACATCATTCCGAAAGGTAGTATCATAGCAGCCTGACTCCTGATTGATCAGTATATCA
>NZ_ATMR01000208.1 GCF_000427335.1 Winogradskyella psychrotolerans RS-3
TGTTTGTGTATGGTTAGTTGCGTGGTTTAGCAACTAAGTTAGCAAACTTTTACGAACCCGTGAATATTCCGCAGGAATATTCGCAAGTAGGCAAAAACAAAGCAATTAATTATACACGGTGTTCTACACCGTTTTTTATTCGAACTTATTCTTATTCTCAGTCCAATATTTCGCTATAAAATCATATTTTCCTTTCCAATATCCTTGTTCTCTTTTTATATACTTCAATAGTTTTTCGTCGTCTCCATTTACTTTGTAGATGTAGATTCCGTTTGTATCATTTTCTAAACAACCTAAACCGTTTATTTTTCCTAACAAAGTAATATTTGTTCCAGTTAATTCATATAATTCGCTTCCCCAATCATTGTCAGCACATCCACTTGCGTGATAGGAATAATAAAGATTAGATTCTCCGATTTTTTTCGCGTTAGGATAGTTATAAAAAGATTCTACTTTGCTAAAAATATCCTTGTCTTTATCATAAATTAATAAATCTTGGTGACCAGGTGAATTTGTCGCATAATTCATAATTACATCTATATATCCATCTTCATTGAAATCGTTGAACTCAAAATCAAATGGGTTTTCTTCCTGACTAAACACTACTTCTTCTTTCGAATTCTTGATTGTAAATATTCCCGGACGCTTTATACAAGCTTCGTATTCAATTCCATTTATTAATTGCTTTTTACAATCGAAGTAAAATTGCTCTTCGACATCAATTTCAGTTTGTTCAACCAGACTTTTTTTCGGTTCATTTTTTACTTCTTTGCAAGAATTGAACGAAATCAGAATATATATTAATGCTATGACGAATGTTTGTTTCAAATGGTGTAGAACGGTTTGGTATATGGTTTGTTGCGTGTTTCAGCGAGTAAGTTAGCAAATAATAACGACATAGAAAATCCGAAGGACTTTTCGTGAGTAGGCGAGAAGCAGCAATAAATTATATACAGTGTTAGCTACCGTTTTTATTTTTCCGCAATAGTTGCATTCCAGAGTAAATAAGTTCAAATTTATTTTATCAGTTTACTCACTTAAAAATCAAAAAAAATCTCCGTAAAATATTCCGCTTTGATTTTCAGACATGTTGCGATTTTTAGTCAGATCAATATTCCGTTTTGTTGTTCAGCCTGAATTTCGTAAAATCACAAGCTATTCATTTAAAAAACTGAATTCGGATTAATCAAATTACGAACAGTTCAGCCGTACGTTTTGACATTCCACTTATCAGCCAAAAGTTGAGGATTGCTATGATATCGAATCAAAGAACTGAAGTTGGGCAAGCGAAAAATCATGCGTAAAATTCCGTAACAGTGAAAAATTCGCGCGTAATGTTTTTAAGATTCAGATTTTAATTTAGGTCATATTTTTTCGTTTGTAAATAACTAAAAATATGAATGATAGCATGATTTATCTTGGTGTGGTGAAATGGTTGCTAACGTGATTGTGTATGGTTAGTTGCGTGGTTAAGCAACTAAGTTAATAAACATTTACGAACCTGTGAATATTCCGCAGGAATATTCGCAAGTAGGGAAGAATAAAGCAATTAATTATACACGGTGTTAGCTGTAGTTATTATTTCGTTTTCAACTTTCCCACGTTATGTCATATAATGTTCCATCTTTGTTGATATTCACAACTAAAAGCTGATTACAAGGTTCTCCATTAATATCAATTGAATAATCAAAAGTTCCGAAATAAGAATGTTGTGGATAAATTCCAACTCTAATTAAGTTCAGTTTTTCCATTAAAAGACTATTTCTCGAATTTTTTCGATTTTTCAAGTTTATTATTCCAGCTAATTCACTTTCGTCAAGTTCGTCTAGATAGAAATTTAAATAGTCAGATACCTCACTTGCGTCTTGTTCAAAATCCGATTCTAAATAACTTTGATTTTGAATATCAAATTCAGGTATTTTGTTTATGAATTCTAGGATTTGATTTAATTCAGATTGATTTGTTGATTCAATCTCAAAATTTATATCCAATTTCATTATTCGCTCTCCATAATTCAATTTCCAATTGTAATAATCCTTTAACTTTTGAATGTCAATTTCTTTAAAATCTGGTTTCTCCAAAATTCTGATTTCTACTTTACTATTTTCAGGTGCTTTTTTATTTTTTTAAAAAGGTCAAATATTCCCATTTTTCGTTTTTCAGAATTGAGTGAGTTAATTACAGCTAACGTTGTTGTATATGAAAAGTAGTAGGTTAAAATGCAATTATTTTCAGTTTGTAAACAAAGATAGCAGAAAGAACGAAACCATGGATTAAGCTCTTAACTGCTATTTTTTATATACGTTGTTGTGGTTAGTTTTAATTCATTTTGGTCATAATAACATCTGTAGGAATACTAAATTCTCTAGGTTCACCTACTGTTCGCATACCTCTAATTATGCTCACTTTCCATTCTGCTGTTATAGGGCAACCTAAACATCCTGATTGTATGGTTAAACCAAAAGTCCCATCTACTCCTTTTCTTGCATCTAAACCGTTTTCACAATCTATGGTATTGTCATCTATCTGAGCTCCCATTTTTATACCATCTAATGAGCCACCAAAAATGACATACCCGTTATAAATATTTGTATTAGGGATATTATAATTGGATTCACAAATAATGGTTTCTACACCATTATTAACTTCTATAAACCAATAATCTCCTTTTAAATAGAGATTATCTTCATAAATAGAAACTCTAAAAATCTCATTACCATTTTGATACTCCCAAGTACCAATGAAAGGCGTTAAATTATTCATAGTATATCTTGATTGTGCACTTAAATTTTGTGATTTACAAGAAAATAGTAATAGTATTGCTAATGTATAAAGTATATTTTTCATAATGTGTAATATTTTAGTTACAAGGATTTTCTCTATGAGGCTCTCCATTTTTTAGTTTTAACTTGGTAAAGATATTAAAGGTTGCATCAGTTTCAAAAAGATGAGCTCCAATATTAGCTTCGTCCATAAAATTTAAGAACTCTTTAAGGTCGTTTTCATTCAATGTATCTATGTTTGGATCATTAGGATCAGTTGCCTTTATTTTATGGTCTGGAATATCAGGATTAAAATACTTATCATATAAAGGAATAAAAGCATCTTTAGACGCCCAATATCTTGCTTGTTGCGTAGGTGGAATATCTCTAATTCCAATCTTAGGGTCAAAGGTTTTGTAAAAGAAGAGGTCTAAAAATTTTGTTGGATTGCTAATAGTGAGTGCGTATTGTGTGCCCTGCTTAGTGGTTAAAAAGGCTACAAAATTATCAGTTATTTTGTTAAGCCGTATCAATTTAGCAATATGCATTAAGTCTTGAGGTGAAAATGTTGACAAAGAAAATGGGCTTGTTGTAGGGTGGTTATGAGCAAGGGCTTCAAATTTATTAACGCCAGATATATCAATCTCTATTTGAGGAAATCCAACTTCTGCCTCATAATCTTCAATAGCATCTTGATTTTTCAATTTACCTGCTCCTTTTTCGAGAGGTGAATTAAGATTAGCATCAGAAGACAGTTCCACCAATTTAGTTTTATAATTTGGCGTATCTTCTAACAAATTGGTAATTTTTCTACATTCTTTCTTCCTGCCTAATTCTTCTTCATCAATAATAAGCACAGCCGTTGCATTAGCACAATTACCACTAGCGTCTAATTGCAAGCAATCTGTAGTTTCGCCCTGTGCACCTCCATCGTTTCCGCTATCAGTATTGTCTGGGTCTGGCACAACACCTGTAGTACCACCATTAGAGCCATTAGTGTTACCTAATAATACACCTAATGGGTCTGTAACTGGTCCATTTAAAGTACCTCCGTCTGGTCCTGTATAATTTGGCCCATTATTAGTTGTGCCATTATTTAAGCTGCCTCCAAGACCAGAATTATCATTTGGTAATTCTGGACAATCAATATTTACTATCTCCCAAACAACAACATCATAACTATGAGCATCTACTTCGTAATAATAACAACTACCGTCTAATCTTGTAAATATTATTCTGCTGTCTCCACCGCCACTAGACATTCTTTGTAAGCCACTAACCGTTGTTTTGCTTGCCAAATCCATTGGCATATTACCATTTTTAACGGATTGCTTATCGCTTTCATTTAAATCATAGCTCATTATTGCGGCTTTGTATGAGCCATCTGCTTGTTTGCTTAACAATAAGTTTTCTGTAAGACCATTATCTTGTGCTCTTGTTATTGCAAAAGTGTAGGATTCGTAATTGCCAGAAGTAATATGGTAAGCTATTTCATCATCTACATAGAAATCGTATGCTTCTATATAGGTCATCTTTGCTTGTAGGTTAGTATTGTTTTGCAATACATCATTTTTATTGGGTAAGGACTGTACGATATTATTAATTCTTTGGTTTTTAGATAACTCGAATTTGTTAACTAAATTTATCTTAAATTCAGTTTGTTGCGTAGTTTCATCAACAAATACGGTATCGTCTTTTTGGCAAGTAAAGCATACTATGGAAATCCCAAAGAGTAGAATTCCGAATTTCAAGTAAATTTTTAATTTCTGTTTCATCATACAAAATCGTTTAAAGTTAGTGATTCAAATTTAAAGTGGTTTTAATAATTCCAAAAACAAGAATGAGTAAATGCTATTCTTTTGCAAGTAAACGATGTTTTTCGTTTAGTTACTCTGTTTCTTGGTTTGGGTCAAATTAACCACAACGTGATTGTGTATGGTTAGTTGCGTGGTTAAGCAACTAAGTTAACAAAAAGGTACGAACCTGTGAATATTCCGAAGGAATATTCCAGATGAGAACTTACCTAGCAATTAATTATACACGGTGTTGTGAGCTGTATTTTTTTTCGTCGAAATCTCTTTTTCCTGCCTGAATAATTATTAAAATCGTAAAAATCCCAATCAAAATAGGTGTAATAATAATTACTTTTTTAAGGATTGTATCTATTCCAAAACTTTCATAAAGCGTCTTAATCATATAATATTCAAATGCAAAAGGGAAAATGATTACTATTAGTCCTATTGGAACCCAAAAAAGTGTTGTCAAACATCCTAAAAATTTTGATTTTTCGTCAAGATGATACAACATAACAGAGTCCATAAATGAATGAGGCCAAAGTCTTTGATTTAGAAATGATTTTTGTCCAGTCGAGAATATTTTTGCAGTAACAATTCTGTAAGTCATTTTTTGTTCAACTAAGTCAATCCAAACGGTTATGTATTTGTAATAAATAAAGGCAAAAATCGATGGGATTATTCCTAATGCTATAATGTTGTCAGAAAGTTTAAAAGGTCCAAACGAAATATCAGATATTTTTGATTCAACAATTAGTGGGAAAGCAAAATAACAAAGTATTAAGGTTATAGATAATCTAGACATTGATTTTCTGTTTTCATCAATTCTAGAATTCAATAATTCAGCATATAGTTCTTGATTATTTTCCGTTAGTTTTTCGTCAAGAATTTTCCTGATTTTTTCTTCTTTAGACAATTTTCTTTTTTGAGTCAGTCATATTGCTCACAACGGTTTGGCTATGGTTTGTTACGGAATGACACGCAGTGTTATTCCGACGTTGACCGAAAGATAGCAAAAATGCAGAGAATTTCCGATAGGAAATTCCGCCGTAATGAATTATAGGTATTGTTAGCGACAGTGTTTTTTAATAACCGCTAAGATAAGCCGTTCTGCTTGTCAGTCCGACGTAGTAGAGTAGGTGAGCGACGCAGATCCCAAGGGCACCGAATTTGGCGGACAAGAAACGAGTCCGACGTCAAACATGGTTTTCAAGAGTTGAGTTTTTTGTTTATCTGGCTTAAAAGTCAAAAAAAAATCGCGAAGAAAAAAGCTGGCAAAAAGTTGCGTAGTGCATTGTCGCTAACGTGTTTGTATATGGTTTGTTGCGTGGTTTAAACACCTAATTTAGCAAATAAAAACCGAATAGAAAATCCGCGAGGATTTTCGTAAGTAGGCTAGAACTAGCAATAAATTATATACGGTGTTGGCATTTCGTTTTTTAATTTATATCACGATTCATTAAGGTTAAGATTTCTTGTTCTTGTTTCTCGGTGTTAAGCTCTCTAGTGTCTATTTTTATTTTTGTTTGTTACCGTTCATAAAAAGGTCATTTGAGTCTATATCTTTAAAGAGACTTTTTAATTCTTTGGCTAAAAAACTATCCGTCAAAGTTTTGTTTGTCCAATAAGAAGAATTATAACTATTATAAACTTTTGAATGTTGAAAAAGGTATCTGTTAGAAGAAACGGAATTGCGGTAGTTCTCTCTAGGTGTTGTATAAATATTGTTGAAATTCAGAAATCCTTTTGATTCAATTACTGAGAACATAAGTTTATACGAAATATCTTTTGGATAAACAATATTTTCGATTAGTGTATAGTTTATTGTGAAAATAACATCTATTCCGGTTTTTTTACTTCTTGAGCGCCTAAAGAGGGTAGTTACTTTTTTTAAAGTAAAGTTTTCCTTAGTTACTATTATTTGCCCACTTATGGAATAAAACTTTCTTCCTTTTATATCAGATTTAGGCTTTTTTACTTCATAATTAATTACATAACATTGTTCATTATTTAATTCAATTTCGTCTTCTAAAGTGAATTTATAAAGATTTTTTTCCTCTTTTACTTAATGGATGTCCGTTTTCAAAAAAACGATAATTTAATAAAAATGAGCTATTAAAAATTTCTAATCCAAAATGAGAATAAGGTATATTACCGTCTTTTAGAGTAGTCGTTCCTTTATTAGATTCATAAAAATTCTCTTTAGTTCTTCTTGACTCTTGTGGAACTAATATTGGCCAATTCCAAACATCTCTATCATCTCCTAATGCAAATAAATTTCCATCTACTTCTAAGTAGGAAGGAACAGAATCCTTTAATTTTGAAACTTGTTTTAAATTTACTGAAGACCAATAAGGTTCATTTCTAATCTGATTTTTATAGTTTTTTCTGGACAATTCTAAAATCTCTTTTGTAGGCATTTTACTTACTGAAATGACAACTTCATCTAATTGGTTATTCTTGCCTAGTAAATAAATTTTAGAATTATCTAGCAGACTAATTAAATTATGTGATTTCGTCTGATATGAAATATGTGAAAAAACAATGTCCTTTTCCATCTGGCTAGATAGCTCTATAATATATTTTCCTTCAAAGTCTGTATATGTTAAAATTTCATTATCGACTATAATTAAAACATCTGAAATAGGCTCTTTAGAGTATTCATCTATTACAATTCCTGTAATTTTAATATTTTGAGAAAAAAGTAATGTATTTAAACAAATGAAATAAAAGGTTAGAGTAAATTTTGTCATAAGTATAAAAATAGTGTTTTAATTACGAGTGTTTCTTAAATGAATGCCAACGTTGATGTGTATGGTTAGTTGCGTGGTTAAGCAACTAAGTTAACAAAAACCCACGAACCTGAGAATATTCCGAAGGAATATTCCAGATGATCAGAAACGAAGCAATTAATTATACACGGTGTTGCCAGCCGTGCTTTTTTATTATTCGTCCAGATTGTAAATCCGACGTTGTGCTTTAAATGCTGACAGAATTTAGCTGTTGAGAAAAGGAAATTCCAAAAGTTCCAAAATCCGCCGTAAGTTTTCTGATTTTATGTTCTTAAAAGTCAAAAAAAAAAAAATCGAAAAAAGAACAGGCTTTTTTTATTCAGACGTTGTTGTTTTTTAAACCGCAATTTTCCGTTCTGCTTGTAATTCCTGCGTTATCATTTTAATTCCGCTATTTTATAATTCCGACTGTTATTTTTCTTCGTAAAATTGAGATTGAGTCAAGCTCAGATTTAGCGTTGAATTTTGCCGTACACGCATTGCTGGCAACGTTTATGTATAAGAATAGTTGCGGGTTTGTATGCGAGGATTTTCCGAAGGAAAATCAGACGTTACAAACACGCAACGACCTTTGATTAAGCACTAAACCGCAATTATTTTTATACGGTGTTGTGCAACGTATTTATATTCGCTTAATAATCCAATTCGATATTTTTTCAATTCGGAAAATTAAAATTATTCCTAAAATCGTTTTTAAAATATAATTAGAAACTGCAAAATCAGGTAATTCATTCTCTTCATTTCCATTTAGTTTTGAAATCAGTTCAACGCAATATTCTATAAAGCTTGGTATTAAATAAATCGATGTTGCTAACCAAACAATTCCGACTGTCAATAAAATAACTTTTGATAACGATTTCGGATTTAGTTCTGTAATAATTTCTTTTTCCGATTTGATTAATTTTTTAGAAATCCATTCCGCTTTGATAAACAGAAATAAGGAAACAATAATATTAGCAACAATCAAAAGTGTTCCTGTGACATATAATTTATCTAGCGGTTCATTTAGCATTTCTTCAAATCTCGCAATACTTGCAACACCGAAGACTGATAAAAAATAAGACCCAAAATGTTCAAAAATTTTCGTAAACAAAAACAATCCAGCTATTCTGATTGTTAAAGCTGTTAAAATTCGGTTTGTCATTTAGTTACGATTTTTTTTATATGTTGCACAACGAATCGGCTATGGTTTCGTTGCGAAAACATTGACCGACTAAAAATTAAGGTACTAAGATAGCAAAAGTGAAGGAATTTTCCAGCGGAAAATTCCAGCGCAATGAATTATAGCCAATGTTAGCAACCGTTTTTTGTTTTAAGGCTCTAGATTGAACGCACAGAGAATAAGTCCGATGTTATTTAGCCAGATAGCGACGCAGATCTCTCAGTCACAAATTTGGCGGATAAGCAACAAGTCCAAAGTCAATTTTGGTTTTTGTAAGACCAGTTTTTCTAATTTATCTGACTTAAAACTCAAAAAAAAATCCGATAAAATAAACTGAGTAAAAATTTACGGAATGCATTGCATTAGCATTGTTTTAAGGTTCTGCTTTGCACGTTTTGAGATAAGTCAGGCGTTGTATAGAAAACTAGCAACGACTATCTCTAAGGCTCGAATTTGGCTGATAAGAGACAAGTCCAGCGTTGCGAAATGCATTGAGTTTTAACTTAGCAAACTTTGGTTTTAAAAAAACGGGAAATTAAAGATGGTAGCGTTGAGATTGCCATGCGTAGAGCATGGTTGCT
>NZ_ATMR01000209.1 GCF_000427335.1 Winogradskyella psychrotolerans RS-3
AAATCATAGGTAATCCACATCCAAAGGTTGTCTACGGCTTAAACACTCAATTGGGATATGGGAATTTTGATTTTAGCCTGTCTTTTGGGGAATGCGGGATTTGACATTTACAATGCCGATAGAATGCAAGGCATAGATCCCACTTATCCATTTAACATGTATGCGGAAACCATCAACCGATGGAATGGTGAAGGGACGAGCAATGAAATCCCAAGAATGACTACTAAAAGAGATAACCTTAACCATAGAACTTCTGACTTGTTTTTGGAAAAGGGAGATTTCCTAAGACTTAAAAATGTAGTATTGGGTTACACTTTACCTGCAGCTCTTACCAGCAGATTGGGTGTTTCAAAAGCAAGGTTTTACGTGACCGGACAAAATGTATTTGTCCTTACGGGTTATTCGGGAATGGATCCTGAACTTGGATATACAGACGGGAACCTACAGTTAAATGTAGATTATGCACAATATCCTCAATCCAGAAGCTGGACCATTGGTACAACAATAACTTTCTAATTAAGCGTATGAAAAATTCAATTCAACTTCTTTGTTGTTAGTAATAATTACTGCAGCATGTGATGATAATATACTGGAGACTACTCCT
>NZ_ATMR01000210.1 GCF_000427335.1 Winogradskyella psychrotolerans RS-3
CGAATTGGATGAAACCAATGCCACCTAATTTTAGCTGAAGAATTACCAGAAATACATTTGGGAAAAGCAATAAATGATAGGCTAAGCGGGCTGCTGCCAATAAAATGTTATTTTTGACGCATATATTAAACCTACAACGCATGAACAATCGGATCAAAACAGTAGATAACGTTGATTTTAGTGGTAAAAAAGCACTTGTGAGAGTGGATTTTAATGTGCCTCTGGACGATCAATACACAATAACTGACAATACTAGAATAGTAGCAGCATTGCCGACGATCAAAAAATCCTTAAGGATGGTGGATCGGTAATTCTTATGTCTCACCTTGGAAGACCTAAATCTGGTCCAGAAGACAAGTTTTCGTTGAGACACATTGTCACTGAATTGAATAAAGAGCTAGATTTATCAGTGAAGTTTGCCAAGGATTGCATAGGAATTGAAGCAACACAGCTAGCTACAAGTTTAAATCCAGGTGAAGTTTTACTTTTAGAAAACCTTCGTTTTCACAAAGAAGAAGAAAAAGGAGACAAAGATTTTTGCAGAAAAATTATCAAAACTAGGAGACATTTATGTCAATGATGCTTTTGGAACTGCCCACAGGGCGCATGCTTCCACTGCTATTGTTGCTGAATTCTTCAATGATAAAGTAGCTGGTTATTTGATGCAAGCAGAATTGGAAAATGCGGAGAAAGTATTGGGTTCACCAGAAAGGCCATTTACAGCCATTATGGGTGGAGCTAAGATTTCTGATAAAATCCTTCTTATAGACAAGTTGCTTGACAAAGTGGACAACCTGATTATCGGTGGTGGAATGTCTTACACCTTTGCGAAAGCACTGGGTGGCACTATAGGTGACTCCTTATTAGAGGAAGATAAAATGCCACTTGCACTAGAGCTTTTAGAGAAAGCCAAGCAAAAAAATGTTAATCTGATTTTGCCAGATGACACAATTATTTCCACTGATTTCGCCAACGATGCTGAGCAAAAAACAGCCAAAAAAGGACAAATTCCTGATGGTTGGATGGGCTTAGACATTGGACCTGAAACCTGTGTTAAATTTGCAAAAGTAATAAAAGATTCCAAAACTGTTCTATG
>NZ_ATMR01000211.1 GCF_000427335.1 Winogradskyella psychrotolerans RS-3
TTAATGGTATTTGTCAAAATACTCTTGCAAAGTCATGTTATGCGGTTCAAATTTTTCTGAAAGGATTTCCATTTTTTGAATTCTGTCTGGTCGAAAAAACCGGAATTCATTGCGCAAACGACACCATGCAACTAAATACCAATTTTCGGAATTCAATATCGCAAATGGCTCTATTATTCTGTTTGTTACCTTATTTTCCTTGTTGATGTATTCTATTTTGACCAGGTTATAATTGGTAAGTGCATGCTGTAAATCTGAGAGATTGTTACTATTCCTTTCCAGGGTTTAACTTGGTTGTATTGTGTTCTATGGGCAAGTAAATTTGCTTTGTCCTTGATACTATACTTGAGAATTGATTTTATTTTATCGATTGCTTCCGAGTAATCCTTTACAAATGAGGAGTCCTTGCTTTTCAGTACCAGCTGCTCTGCAAGTATCAAGGCATTTGCTTGATTTTCGGTGAACATTACCGGCGGTATTTTATAACCTTCCATTAGCGTATACCCTTTTCCTTCTTCTGTCAAAATAGGGATACCTGCTTTCTCCAATGCCTTTACATCTCGGTAAATTGTCCTTTTACTGACTTGAAATTTTTGGGATAATTCAGTAGCTGTGACAATGCTTCTGGTCTGAAATTGAACCAAAATTGCTGTTAGGCGAGACAATCTATTTACTTCTGAATATTCCATTTTCAAATGTAGTCAATGCTTTTTTTAAATGGCTGACAAGGCACACA
>NZ_ATMR01000212.1 GCF_000427335.1 Winogradskyella psychrotolerans RS-3
AGCATATACTAACCGCCAAACCAAACAAAAGAAATTTATTTATAATTTTCATAGTTCTTTCTTTTAACGATTAAAACGAAGCCCTTAAGTTGAATCCGTACGATCTGGATTGGGGCATGCCAAAGAAATCAAGGCCTTGCCCATTTCCTGATGAATAACCAGACTCCGGATCTATATTCTCTACATTTTTTCCAAAGTATGGATAGGTTTCTACCTACAAAAGACAAACTCACATTGGTAAAAGGTGTTTTCTCCATTAACGATCTAGGGAAATTATAACCGAAGGTAATTTGTCTTAGCTTGGCAAAAGAGCCATCATAGATAAAATGATCCTGCACCCTGTTACCCATTTGGTTCCAATAGTTATTTGCTTCACCCGGAGAAAGTGTTTTAGAAAAACGCTTCGTAAATCGGTGTACCATCTGTTTCAGTACCGGATTGAATCACTCCAGATACTGAAAGAGGCTCTTCCCCTTCTCTACCTTGTATGGTTTGCTTGTGCAATCCCCATTGAGTTAATCTCACATTGGTACCTGAATAGATCTCTCCTCCTACTCTGAAATCAATCAGTGCAGAAAGGTTAAACCCTTTATACGTAATGCTATTGTTAAATCCTCCGGTAAAATCAGGGATACCGTTACCGATTACTTCCATTTGATCAGATTGAACAGGCGCTCCATTCTCTTCAAAAACAGGCTGCCCATCAGGTGAAAGTTTTTGTACCCAGCCTGCCAGCACCCCAAAAGGCTGCCCTGTCCTGTGTTGTACAAATACCGTCCCTGTTCTGGGTTCCTCTACGTTTAATACGTCTGTTCCTTCAATTAAGGATAAAACTTTGTTTCTGTTTCTGGCAATGTTGAATGAAACATCCCAATTAAAATCTTTGGTGCGTACTGGGGAACCGGTTAACAAAATTTCAACTC
>NZ_ATMR01000213.1 GCF_000427335.1 Winogradskyella psychrotolerans RS-3
TTGGTAACCAAATCCAAATCTCCATCATTGTCCAGGTCTGCCCATGCAGCTCCTGTTGATAAATTGGGGTAATCAGAAATCCAGTTGCCGGATTGATCTGAAAACTGAAGGTTTTCTTCCCCTTTAAAGATATAGTTCTTTACTTTACCCGAAGGCATTTTATTCAACGCTTCCTGATCTAAACGATTTGAAGCATTAAATTGTCGTTCTACTTCTTCACTAGATATATAATTGATGTAATCATGGTCATTGGGTCTTCGGGAAATCCCTGTAGATATGAATAAATCCTGTTTTCCGTCAAGATCAAAATCTGCAAATAGAGGACTCCAACTCCAATCAGTCGCTGAGACACCACTATACAGGGCGACTTCCTGAAAGTATTCTCCACCACGGTTGATTTGCAACATATTACGCGCGTATTGGGGATGATAATTGAGGCGTTCTATTTTCAGGTCATGCGTATAAATGGGATCATCACTCATGGATGATTTGAGCACCTTTTCATCTTCAGATAGCATATCCAAGGTGATAATATCTACAAAGCCGTCTTGGTTGATGTCCACAGCGTCATTCCCCATAGAAAACCTGCTTACCTGGCTGAATTTATCCTTCAGTTGCTCGGTAAAAGTTCCGTCTCCGTTGTTGATATAATAATAATCGTCTTCGTGAAAATCGTTGCTTATATAAAGATCAGTAAATCCATCATTGTTAAAATCTGCAGTGGCCAACCCAAGTCCATAGCCATTGGCCCCACCAAAAATCCCTGCCTCTTCGCTGACATCAATGAATTTTCCACCTTCATTTCTAAGCAACTTATCACCACTTAACTCAGTGCGCTTATGCCTTATCGCCGCCGGACCATA
>NZ_ATMR01000214.1 GCF_000427335.1 Winogradskyella psychrotolerans RS-3
CTACATAATTTTAAACATTATGTACAAAAATGACAAAGTGATCAGACGGTATTCAGAACCTTTTAAACTGAAAATTTTAGACGAACTTACAACCGGAAAACTAAACAAAAGTCAACTCGGTAAAGCTTATGGAATCAATCCTACAACTATAAATGAATGGATTAGAAAATACAACCGTAAAGACTTAATGAACACCAGAATTAAAGTGGAAACAAAAGACGAAATTACACGGATTAAAACACTGCAAAAAGAGATTGAACAGCTTAAAAAGCTTCTGCTTAAAAAGGATCTCGATGCTATGATTGAAGAATCGTATCTAGAAGTCGCTGCTGAAAAACTAGGATACAAAACCGTGCAGCAACTTAAAAAAAACTAAATACGAAACCTTAATCAAGGCCAAAGTAAAAGCTGAGGGATTTGCTTCCTTATCTACTATATCTAATTGTTTTGACTTAAAACGTGATGCTTATTATAAATATAAGCGAAGAGCTGATAAACGTTTAAAACTAGAACAACAGATTATTGATATAGTTAGAAAAAAACGCAAATCCCTTCCTAGAGAAGGCGTGCGTAAACTTGAAAAATCATTGAAAGACGATTTTGCCAAAGCTAACTTAAAGGTCGGTAGAGACACTTTATTTAATGTTCTTAGAAAACATAACATGCTAACACTTAGAAAGAAATCTAGTTCCAGAACTACGAACTCTTACCATCGTTTCTATAAGTATAGTAACATTATTAAAGATATAGAAGTTACTAGGCCTAATCAAGTTTGGGTCTCGGATATTACCTATATCAGAACCGTAAAAGGATTCTGTTATCTAGCACTTATTACAGATATGTATTCTCGTAAAATTGTAGGCTACGACCTAAGTGATAGCCTAGAACTAAATGGATGTGTAAGAGCCCTTAATAAAGCTATTTATCAAGCCAATAACATCAAAGGTCTTATTCATCATTCAGACAGAGGGATACAGTATTGCAGCAATGTATACACTCAAATACTTAAAAGAAAAAAGAT
>NZ_ATMR01000215.1 GCF_000427335.1 Winogradskyella psychrotolerans RS-3
AGTAACCGTTACACTATCTATATCTGAATTCCCAAAACTATCCGTTACTGTTACCGTGTAAGTTGTAGTTTCTGTTGGATTTAAAGTTAGAGAATCACCTGTTTCACCTGTACTCCATGTGTAATTTATTCCGCCAGAAGCATTTAATGTAACACTTTCGCCAAAACAAATAGCAACATCATTACCTGCATCTGCATTAACTTCTGCTATGACTGTTACAGTAACTTCCGCTACACTCTGACATCCATTAGCAGAAAAACCTGTAACACTATAAGTTGTTGTTTCTATAGGACTAACCTCAATTGAATTGGAAGTGTCACCTGTATTCCATAAGTAAGAATCTCCTCCACTCACTAGAAGTGTCGTAGAACTACCAGTTGTAATCGTTATATCTTCACTTACAACAAACTCTGGCATGGTAGAAACAAATACGGTAACATCAGCACTATCTGAACAATTGTTAGAGAATGTCTCTACTGTATATATAGTGTCTTCATTGGGATTTACTGTAATATTAGCTGTAGTCTCACCAGTATTCCATAAATAAGTATCCCCACCTTCAGCTGTTAAATTTACAAACTCACCTACACAAATAGTTTGGTTTTCTCCTGCATTTGCTATTGGTAATGGATTGACGGTTACAATAACATCATCTGTATCCGAGTTTCCAAAGCCATCAGCAATTGTAACTGTGTAAGTTGTGGTTTCTGTAGGTGTAACTGTTGGTGTTGCAACTGATCCACCTGTATTCCAAATGTAAGTTATGCCTCCTGAAGCATTTAACGTTACGCTTTCTCCTAAACAGATTGAAACGTCTTCTCCAGCATTGGCATTTAATACTTCTACTACAGTTACAGTAACCTCAGCAGTATTTTGACAACCATTTTCTGAAAATCCTGTAACTATATATGTTGTTGTTACATCTGGACTTACTGAAATTTCATTTGTAGTTTCTCCTGTACTCCAAACAAAATTATTCCCTCCATTAGCCGTAAGTGTTGTAGAATCACCTATCATAATGAACACGTCATCACCAACTGTAATATTTGGTGATTCATTTACAAATACAGTAACACTATCATCTTTAGTATAACCATACTCATCTTCCACAGTTACTGTATAGGTTGTTGTAATCGTAGGGTTAATAATAAGTTCAGAACCTGAATCTCCTGTATTCCATAGATAGGTTAATCCACCTGAGGCAGATAAAGTAACGAATTCTCCATCACAAATAGTAACATCTTCACCAGCATCAGCTATGATTTCGGCTATTACTGTTACAGTAACATTAGCACTACTTACACATCCACTCCCACTAACAGAGTTAACTGTATATGTTGTTGTTTCTGCTGGATTTACCTCTATAGATTCTGTAGTTTCACTTGTGCTCCATTCGTAGTTTTCTCCACCAGTTGCTGTAAGCGTAGTTGTCTCACCTTCAACAATTACAATATCTTCAGAAATAGTAATATTTGGAATTTCGGCTACAAAAACAGTAATTTCATCTATGATCGAACAGTTCTCATTACTTACTTCAACACTATAGCTTGTTTCTACTAATGGATTTACCTCAATTGAAGCTGTAGTTTCACCTGTATTCCATAAATAAGAGACTCCTCCGGTAGCAACCAGTGTTGCAGATTGACCTAAGCAAATAGTTTGATCTTCCCCTGCGTTTGCTAAAGGTATGCTGTTTACTGTTACAGTAACACTCGCTTCTTCGGATTGACCAAAATCATCTGAAACAGTTACAGTATATGTTATTGTTGCATTAGGAGTTACTTCAATACTTTCAGTAGTTTCACCTGTACCCCAAACATAACTTGTTCCTCCACTCGCTGTAAGTGTGACGCTTTCGCCTTCACAAATTTGTTGGTCAGTACCTGCGCTCGCTTGGAGCGCTTCAGGAAAAACCGTTATTTCGGAGGTGTCTGTAAATCCTCCATCATTAGTAGTAAATGTAATTGTAACATCACCTAATGAAACCGGAGTCACTAATCCGTTAGAATCTACTGTTGCTATAGATTCATCGCTTGAAGTCCACTCCCCACTCTGATTCGAAGCATTTGATGGTGTTATTGTGGCTATTAACTGTAGTGTTTCTGATATTTGCAATTCTGCAGTGGCAGGAGTTACTGCTATGCTTTCAATTCCTATTGCTGCAGTTTCAGAGTCGGCATCTACACCATTAAGGTATTCTTCTAACCACGTGTAACCGCTTGGTGCTATGTCGTTGTGATTTTGACCTGCTGGAACGTTTGCAGCAAACCAAACTTCTGGTATGTGTGGGTTTGAAGCGTAGAAATCTGAAGATCTCGTATTTTGCGGAATTGTAGGGTAAGGAATCTCACTTCTAGGAAAATATGTAAAATTAGATGAACTATAACTAACAAATGTATCATCTTGTATCATTGATATATCATTTGCATCCTTAGTATCCAAATACTCATTTATAGTACCATTAGCATTTAATGTTTTATTAGCACCAACATCATTCAATACATCTAAATAAGCTTGGTTTGCTGTTTTTATGGTAAAAGCTTCTCCTGCTAACGGAAACTGAGTGCTTGTAAAAAAATTATTTGCCACTGGATTACCTTCAGGGAAGGCTGAGTTAGAACCAGCAAAATACTGCCACATATCAGAATCATCCTCTAGAGGGACTTCTCTTTGTCCTGTAATTACACTTCCTGATGTGTAAATAAGCGGATTATCTGTTAGTTGAACTTGTAACTTATGTAATCTTGAAGTGATTTCAGTATTACCAGGATACCATCCAGCTCGTCTTAAGCCTTCTTTTGATGACTTATAATAATTATTAATAATATTATAATTTCCATTTCCAGTAGCTCTAATAAGTCGGTTGTTCCAATTATAAACCACATTATTAACCACATCAATCTGACCATTTGTATCTGCTGTTGTATTTGGAAACCTATGAGAAATACCACTGATCGCATTATTGGTAAAAGTAAAACTTCCAGTTGCTGACTTATCCCCCATCAATGATCCTGTTTTACTATCTTGTATAAAACAATTTTGAATAGTTATGTTATTTGACGATCTAGGACTAGCAGAAGAACTCACATCAAGTCCTTCATCATTACCATGACTAAACGTACAATGATCATAAATAACAGTATCAGAACCTAATAACCAAACCGCATCTGAATTAGAATGTGAAGAATTGTTTCTGAACCTTAAAAATCTCAAAATCACATTATCAACCTCATTTAGCACAAAAAAACTGGTTTTTATTGTGATTCCTCCTTTAGGAGCTGTTTGACCGGCTATTGTTAAATTACCATATTCAGAACCCGAAACTAATGTTTCATAATCACCCATTGCCGTTGCGTCTATTTCTCCACTTACGTCAAATACTATTGTCCTGGGTCCTGGCGTAGTGATAGCCTCTTTTAAACTTCCTGGTCCATCCCAGTTTAATGTTGTTACATGAATTACCTGTCCACCTCTACCGCCTGATGCATAAGCTCCTGCTCCTTTTGCAGAAGGGAAAGCTAGTTGCTGTGCTGATAAATTAGAAAAAGAAAGTAATATGAATAGTATTGGAAAATAACCAATTGAAGTTGGGAAGGTTTTAAAAATTTTCATAAATTCTTAAGGTATTTTAATTAAGTAGGTATGGCAATCTATAAAATTAAAATATCTTTTTTAGCTTAAAGGATTAATTATTCGATAAAATACATTGCAATGTTAATATATTCGTTTAAAAGGATTTTATTGTAAGTTTTTACATATGAAAAAATAGTTTTCAAACTTAGAGTTATATACGATTACATTACAAGTTTAGATGTTTGTTGTCGGAATATTTAACACTTTAACGGATTTTATTACAAAATAACCAGTGATTAAGTTCATTAAAAATTGAGAATTTGAGGTCTAAAATTTAAAAATCTAACAACAATTTTCAAATAAATAAAGTTAATTGATAGATTATGCTAAGAATATGAACTTAATTAGAGTTATAGGTTTCCCATCTGATCATAACTTTAGATAATTTCTTATAAAATTTGTATTTAAACCGAAAACAATAGACTTCACGTAATAATAATCTGATTTTCAATTATTTTATTCATATTTGTGTCCTTAAAAAATATTATGCCTTAAATAAACTATACCTACAGTAATTCATACAATTAAGCCTTTGTAAAAAACATATTATCGCATTAGTTTTGATCTTATTAAGTTTATTTACAGATAATAAAAATGTATTTGATAATTAAATATGTTAATTAAAAAATTATTAGAAAAAGCAAACATTGCTCTGCAGAATCCTATATTTAAAAGTATGGCAATTGTTGCAGTTGTAACTTTTCTTCTTAAAGCAGTTGCATTTTATAAAGAAACAATTATTGCTGGTAGTTTTGGACTAGACGAAGTTATAGACACTTTTATAATTGCGTCATTAATCCCTACTTTCATTAATAGTGTATTCATAAGTTCACTTACAAATTTATTTATACCAAACTATATTGCTGAATTAAAAAATGATGGTAATAAATCCAGTTTTCAAACTATAGTTTTTCTAATAACAATAGGTATTTCAATTGTTTCAATACTAATCTCATATTTCTCAATAGATTTTATACTAGATATTATCTACCCTAATCAACCAGAAGTAAATTACCAATTAGTTAAAAATCAGCTGTATATAATTTTGCCATGTTTATTATTTTGGGGAATTGAATCAGTCATGGTTGGACTTTTAGAAGTTGAAAATCGCTTTTTAATATCCACCATCTCTGGAATCTTTCCATTACTCACAATGATTCTATTTCTTTCTTGCTTTTTAGACACATTGGGACCTATGGTTCTAGCATATGGTACATTAGCAGGTACTATTATTGGTTTTATATTTTTATCTTTTGTCTCCATTAAATATAAGATCTTATCAATTGGAAAGCCCGTTTTAAACGATAACTCAAGATTAATGATTAGGCAGTTGCCACCAAAAGTATCTTCAGGTTTTCTTTCGGCCATGAATAACTTTATAGATCAATTTTTTGCAGGTCAATTAATCGTTGGTTCACTGGCGGCTTTAAGCTATGCCAATAGAATTCCTGCATTTGGTGTTGCTATTGTTATTATGTCTTTAGGAAATGTATTATTACCTCATTTCTCCAGACTTGTTATTGAGGACTTAAAAAAAGCTTATCAATATTTATTTAAAATTCTAAAATGGGTTTTTATTGTTGCTTTTGTAGCAACTGTTATGGGGATAATACTCTCTGATTGGATAGTTGAACTTTGGTTAGAACGAGATCAATTTACCCATGATGATACTATAAAGGTCTCAGCTATTCAACAAATTTTATTTCTAAACGTTCCTTTCTATCTTTGTACATTAATAATTGTCAAATTTTTAACAACTATTAATAAAAACAGCTTTATGGCATGGATATCTTTGGCTAATTTGATAATTAATATAATATTAAATGTCATTTTAATTAAACATTATGGTGTTTTTGGATTAGCTATGAGCACCTCCTTAGTATTTATTATAAGCAGTTGCTTTTATTTTGGATACACTTACAAACAGTATAAAAAACTAATCTAATGAAAATAGATTTTGTTGTTAATTCCCTAGCTTCAGGAGGTGCAGAACGCGTATTAGTCCTACTAGCCAATTACTTTAAAGAAAAAGGGAATGATGTTTCAATTATAACCTTTAATGAACCAGATATATGGGAACCTAAGGAAGATATTAAGCGTATAAGACTTCATCATGGTAATATTAAAAACCATATGATAAGAAGCTTTAAAAATTTAGTACAACATTATTATTTCAAAAAGAATAGACCAGATGTGCTAATCTCTTTTATGATTCATACCAATTTTATTGGCACACTCATATGTAAGCTATATGGTATTAAACTTATTGCATCAGAGCACAATAACCATCTCGAAAAGACGGATTTTATTGGAAAATTAACAAGAAAGTATATCTATCGATTTAGTAATGCATTAACTGTACTAACTAATTTTGATAAAGTCTACTATGAAAATAGAGATGTTAATGTATTTGTTATGCCCAATCCGTGTTCATTTACCGTTTTTAAAGAAAAAAATAGAGCTCGAAACAAAACAATACTAGCTGTTGGAGCACTTAATCGTTATCATCATAAAGGCTTTGATAATTTACTTAAATTAATTGGGCCTGTATTGAAAGAGAATCCAGATTGGAAACTAAGACTTGTAGGAGGTGGCGATGAAGGAAGTAAATTTTTAAAAAATATAGCGGCCAAGGAAAATTTAAATGATAATGTAATATTTGAAGGTTTTTCAAACGAGATTTCTGAAATTATGAAAGACTCTGAAATATATATCATGACCTCCCGATTTGAAGGTTTACCAATGGTATTGCTAGAAGCAATGTCTCAAGGCATGGCCTGTATTTCTTATGATTGTATTTCTGGACCTTCAGAAATTATAACGCATAATATAAATGGTATTTTAGTTGAAGATCAAAATTCTGAGTTAATGAGTAAGGAATTAGACAAACTCATTAAAAACCCTGAAAAAAGAATAGAATTAGCGGAGCATGGTATTAATTCGTTAGACCGATTTAAAATCGAAGCAATTTACTCCAAGTATTTAGAGATTTTTAAAGTCCTTTAAAGATGAAAAATAAACTAATTATAAGTCTTTGTTTTCTAGTCCCTTTTGTAATAACTGTACTCAATTTACAAGTTTTAGTAACCATATTTATATCTGCGGCGATTGCTCAGGTTATGGCTTATCTAAGTCTTGGCTTAATTATATTAGGGATAATTCTTATTTTAAAAAACAGAGGAGAGTTTTCTAGAACAGCGAGACTTTGGATTTACTTTTATATCTTATATTTTGTCATTGCCATTTTTTCTGGAGCAATCCATAATAATTATACCAATATCATAGCGAGTACAATTCCCTTTTTCTATGTGATAGGTTTTTACTATTACCTTAGCTTACCTGAAAATAGAAGCATTTTTGAAAAAACAGCTATTATCTCATTTATAACATCATGTGTCATCTCTATTTATTTTAATAGTATTAATTTTGATCTCGACAGTCGAGGTATAGGAGAATATGTTGTAGATAGAGCTCAGGGTGTCTATGGAGACGCTAATAACATGGCCTTGGTTACAATTCTAACATTCATTTTTATATATAAAATCTATAAACCCCAAAAGAAACTTTTTAAAATACTTAAAATAGGCATATTAGCAGTTGTGTTTTATAGTCTATTTATAACTTTCTCAACAACTGGACTTTCAGTATTCATCATCTCTTTAGTAATGCTGAATAGTAAATTTTTTTCAGGGTTAAGACTCATATTTGGAATTTGCTTACTACCTGTAGTGTATATTTTACTTTTAAACTTAAACAGTCTTACAGCTAATATTAATTTAGTAGGACAACAAAGAGATAAAATTAATAATCTTGTAAACGTATTGTCATTAAATTTTGAAGAAATAGATGATTCTGGCAGAAGTGAATTAGTTGCAGAAGTTTTAAATTATGTCTATGAAAACCCGCTATTAGGTAACGGAGTTGACTTTGGTGCAATTCATCAAACTCATAATACTTTTATTGCCGTTTGGGCAGATGCAGGAATTTTTGTTTTGTTATTCTTTTTAATTATGCTTGGTGTTTACTATCGTAGAGCCTTTTCATGTCCTGAAGAGATAAAATATTTTGTCTTACCAATGCTACTCACAATGTGTGTATTTATGCTCAGCCTGCACAGTGTAATAAACCAACCTTATCTTATGGCTGTTTTTGTTTATTTAGGCTATCTAATTGATGACGATAATAAGCAAATTATTTAATATTGAGTTCTCTTATTAGTATCAGAATATAATTAAATATGGAATCATCTTTTGCTGTTAAAAATGTTTATTCTATAAAATTAAGTATATCCATTCTTTAAAAATTTTATTTGCTATTAACTAGAATAAAGTTAAAGAAGAGAATAATATTGCAAATAATTAAATTTTAAGTGTTTAGTTTGTTCTC
Source organism: Winogradskyella psychrotolerans RS-3 (assembly GCF_000427335.1). GTDB lineage: Bacteria > Bacteroidota > Bacteroidia > Flavobacteriales > Flavobacteriaceae > Winogradskyella > Winogradskyella psychrotolerans. Next base: position 8,020 of record NZ_ATMR01000215.1, read on the forward strand.
ACTATCTAATTATGTAGATAATAGTTAATAATTGTAAGTTCAAAGAATTATTTTGACATTACTATTATTAACTCTCATATTTACCAATCGCAATTATGACCTAGCATAAAAACGACTCAAATTTAACCAACTATGCTGTTTAACTCGTTTGAATTTTTCATATTTCTGCCAATAGTCTTTATACTCTATTGGTTTGTCTTTGGCAAAAAATTGAAGTACCAAAATTTTCTTATAGTAATTGCTAGTTATGTGTTTTATGGTTGGTGGGATTGGAGATTTTTGTCACTCATTATTTTTAGTTCATTTATTGATTATGGTATTGGTGTACTATTGAGTAAAGAAAACAGACAGGTAAAACGTAAACTTTTACTCTGGACAAGTATCTGCATTAACATTGGATTTTTAGGTTTCTTTAAATATTACAACTTCTTTATTGAGAGTTTTGTAGCTTCATTTTCATTTTTTGGGTCTGACATAAGCACTAGCACACTTAATATTATACTTCCTGTAGGTATAAGCTTTTATACATTTCAAACATTAAGTTATACCATAGATGTTTACAACAAACGCTTAGAGCCTACTAAAGATATAGTAGCCTTTTTTGCCTTTGTAAGCTTCTTTCCTCAATTAGTTGCAGGTCCTATTGAAAGAGCAACCAATTTATTACCTCAATTTTATAAAAAAAGAGAATTTCATTATGCCAATGCAGTTGATGGAATGCGCCAAGTAATTTGGGGATTATTTAAAAAAGTGGTTATTGCAGATAATTGCGCAAAATATGCCAATATTATATTTAATAATTCAGACGATTATTCGGGAAGCACTTTACTTTTAGGAGCCTTTCTATTTGCTTTTCAAATTTATGGCGATTTTTCTGGGTATTCAGATATTGCAATTGGTATTTCTAGATTTTTTGGATTCAATCTAAAACAAAATTTTGCGTTCCCTTATTTTTCTAGAGATATTGCTGAGTTCTGGAGACGTTGGCATATCTCTTTATCTACTTGGTTTCGAGACTACATCTATATTCCCTTAGGTGGCAGTAGAGGAAGCTTAAATAAAAAAATCAGAAATGTATTTATTATATTTCTTGTTAGTGGCTTTTGGCATGGAGCAAATTGGACTTTTATAATTTGGGGTGGATTAAACGCTCTGTATTTTTTACCTTTATTATTAACAAATAAAAATAGAGTAAATACAGATATCGTCGCAGGAGATAAGTTACTTCCAAATTTTAGAGAAATTTTACAAATGACAAGTACCTTTTTTATAACATTATTGGCTTGGGTGTTCTTTAGAGCAGATTCCGTAACACATGCAACAGATTATTTGCAAAGTATGTTTACAGTTTCATTATTCTCAAAACCAGCAATTATGCCTTTCACAGTTTTATTTTTGGTTACAGTATTTATCACCATAGAATGGCTTGGAAGACACGGACAATATGCTTTAGAAAGAATAGATAGAATAAACAAACCATTACGATGGTCTATATATATTGTACTAATTATGCTAATGTTTCTTTTTACAGGAGAGGAACAAGCATTTATTTATTTTCAGTTTTAAATTAAAAAATGAAAAAATTCTTAAAACAGTTTGCATTAGGTTTATTCGTGTTTATAATTTTAAATACAATAATCGCAGTTACATATGAGTATCCTACATATAAATCTGTAAAGAATAAAACCAATAGAAATTATCTTAAATGGGAAGCGCTACATCAAAATGAAAATACTTTTGACTTAATAATTATAGGAACTAGTAGAGCATATGCTTCTTTTAATCCAATGCTTATAGATTCTGTTTTAAATACAAATTCATATAACATGTCCACATCTGCACAAGATATTGCAGAAACCTATTACTCTTTAGAAGAAATTTTCGATTACCAAAAACCTAAGTATATTGTTTTAGATTTATTTCTTCAGGCTTCAGATGCGTCCTATGATTATTACCAAACCTTTTCTAATGCCTCATTTTTTAATTCTGATAAAAGAAAATTTAATTTAATATACAAAGGTTATGGGACAACCGGAATTTTAAATTATAGTATTCCCATAGTCAAATTTAAAAACTATATAAAACAAGATATGGTTGGATTGTTTTCTAATAACAAATCACTTAGAAAAGAAGACACGTGGTTTAAAGGTTATCTATATGATACGCTTACCGTAAGCAAAGCTCAAATATCTAATTTTGAACCTATATCTAATTTTGAAAATACTACTTTTAATAAAAATCGTTTCGATAGTTACATGAAAAAAATAATGAGTCTTGTAAAGGATAATAATTCACAATTAATATGTGTTAGAGCACCTTACCCTCCATCAAGATTTAAATTAAATGACAATGACGATGAAAACACTTATTTTCAATCCTATATGAAAAAGGTTAATATTCCATTTTACGATTTAAATAGTTTTAAAAATTATAAATATCAGGACCAAGATTTTGCAGATTATCATCACCCTAATTATAAAGGTGCTAAAAAAGCATCACAACAGCTTATAGAAATTCTAAAAAAATCTTAGCTAAGACCAATGAATACCACCATTTGAAATCAAATACATAGTAGAAGAAAATATTTTTTGAATTTGTGCGCGAAATTCACCAAATTTGATTCAGAACTGTCTTTATAGATTTTAAAATTAACCTTATTAAATGAACCCAATCCGATGATTTTTAATTCCATAGATTTTTTGTTTTTCTTGCCATTGTATTCATTCTATACTGGGTTGTTTTAAAGAAAAGTATTAGAGCTCAGAATATATTATTATTAATTGCTAGTTATACTTTTTACGGTTGGTGGGATTGGAGGTTTCTGTCTCTTATTATTCTCAGTACCACTGTGGATTATTTTGTTGGAATAAAAATAGATTCATCAGATGACAAAAAGCTAAGAAAATATTGGCTATGGGGTAGTGTTGGTTTCAATTTAGCTTTATTAGGTTTTTTTAAATATTATAATTTCTTCGTTGACTCTTGGGTAGACATGTTATCAGCGATTGGTTATAATACAACGAGCTCTTGGACATTACGAGTTATTCTTCCTGTTGGAATATCCTTTTATACGTTTCAAACCATGTCTTATTCTTTTGATGTCTATTATAAAAAATTAAAACCCACAAAGGATTATTTAACATTTGCAGCGTTTGTAAGCTTTTTTCCGCAGTTAGTAGCAGGTCCTATTGAGCGTGCCTCTAACCTACTCTCGCAGATAGTAAAAAAACGAACATTTAATAAACAACAATCCGTAGATGGCTTAAAACTTATACTTTGGGGATTATTTAAGAAAATTGCAATTGCCGATTCTTTAAGTCCAATTGTTGATGATATTTTTACAAATTATGCCCATTACCCTGCTTCTACGCTTATTTTAGGTGTAACATTATTTAGTTTTCAAGTCTATTGCGATTTTAGTGGTTATTCAGATATAGCTATAGGTACAGCTAAACTATTTGGAATAGAATTGATGTCTAATTTTAAATTTCCACAATTTGCTAGAAACGTAGCCGAGTATTGGCAACGCTGGCATATTTCGCTTTCTACATGGTTTAGGCATTACCTTTATATACCGTTAGGAGGATCTAGAGGAAGTAAACTAAAATCAATTCGCAATATCAGTATCATATTCCTAGTAAGTGGTTTGTGGCATGGAGCTAATTGGACTTTTGTTTTTTGGGGTGCATTTCATGCTGTGATGTTTATCCCTGTTTTCTTAATGGGAAGAAATGCAATTTATAAAGATTCCGTGGTTGCTCAAAATTCCATATTCCCATCACTTACTGAAATAGGACAACTTATTCTAACGTTTGCTATTGTTACGTTCTCACGAATTTTCTTTAGATCTGAAACTATTACGGATTCATTCATATTTATAAAAAGGATTTTTACAGATTTTTCATTTGCAACATACCAACATCCTTTAGGATATAGAATGATAGACTATTATGTTCTAGTAATACTATTTGTAATTTACGAATATATCATACGTAAAGATGAGCGATCACCTTTTAAGTTTAAATCGAAGTATGTAAGATATACTATCTATTCTTTAGTAATTATGGCTATGCTCTTATATTACGATGCCTCAGCAGATCAATCATTTATTTATTTTCAATTTTAATTATGATAAAGATTATAAAAAATATTTTAACATTTTTGGTAATATTCTTAGTTATAGGAGAAATAACTGTACGTCTCAAAAATGGGGTGAGTGATATTCCACAAAGGCAAATAGATGAATTTGGAATTCAAAAATATTATCCTAATCAGCAAGGTTTTTGGAGAGGAGGAACACATGCTTGGAATATTAATGAACTAGGATGGCCGGGTTACCTTCCTAAAAATTATGATAATTTAATCTCTATTATTGGAGATTCTTTTATTGAAAATTTCATGAATCCTAATGATTGCCATCAATCCGTTTTTCTTAAAGAAAACGCTCCTAAATACAATTTCATCGAAGCAGGAAGATCTGGCGTATCTTTTATTGAAGGAATGGAAATCTCAAAACAGCTAAATAAATTTAAACCTATTACCAATTTAATATATGTAAATGATGCAGATTTTTATCAAAGTTTAGTAGAGGTTGCGCCTGCTGAAGACATTACACAATTTAGTTTAGAATCAGATTCTATAGTATTAGGAAAAATGAAATCTCCTCTATTAAAAAAAATACTTTATAACTGGAAATTTGCATATTACATGTACAATAAAAAGATTTGATTAAAACCCTTTTAATAATGAACCTCAAGTTAGTTTTAGGGACAGAATGAAAGAAAACCTTCAAGAAAATAATATAAAGGTTTTTAATCTTATAGATTATATTAAACTAAATTACGATATAAGTAGAATAACTTTAGTATTTCATCCTAATTCTAATAAGGATATAATAGAAAAATGTAAAAGTGTAGGTTTTCAAATTATTATTTTAAATTCAGACAATGATAAAACTTGGATATTTGAAAATGATCACCATTGGACATGTTATGGTCACAAAAGAGCTGCTGAACAAGTATCAGAGCAATTACTCTTAAATTTAAATAATTATAACTCTAATTAAATTTACTTTTAATATAAATAATTATGTGCGGAATATATGGTAGTACAAAAGTCTACAACGAATCTCAAGTTAAATCAAAATTAAAACGCACAGCATTTAGAGGTCCCGACCAAATGGGATGGGAATTTTATAAATCGGATAATTATTCTATAGTCTTTGGTCATAACAGATTATCAATTATTGATTTAGACGCAAGATCAAATCAACCTTTATCCTATTTAGATAATATAGAAATTGTGTTTAATGGTGAAATATTTAATTTTCAAGACATTAAAGATAACCTTCATAAAAAGGGGTATACTTTTAAAACTACAAGTGACACAGAGGTTATATGTGCAGCTTATTTAGAATACGGTGAAGATTGTGTAAATCATTTCAATGGTTTTTTTGCTTTTGTGATTTATGATAAGTTAAACCATTGCTTTTTTGGGGCTAGAGACCGTCTAGGTCAAAAACCGTTTTACTATTATCATAATGGTAAGGATTTTGAATTTGCAAGTCAAGTGTCTTCTATACAACTTCATAATAATAACCTAAGCATCTCAGAGTATGCCATAAAATCTTATTTAACTTGGGAAACGATTCCTGACCCTTTATCTATTTTTAATGAGATACATAAATTATTACCAGGTCATTCTTTTAAATTTGATTTAACATCAGGAACTTTTAAAACTAAACAATACTGGGATATTGATTATCACGGTAAAAATAAGTTTAAAGGAGATTACCAAGATGCTAAAAAAGAACTTAAAGACCTACTATCTAATGCTGTAAAAATCAGAATGTTTGCAGATGTACCTGTCGGTGTATTTCTTTCTGGAGGAGTTGATTCTTCTATTATAGCTGCTATGGCATCAGAAACTTACGATGGAAAAGTAAAAACGTTCTCTGTAAAATTTAATGATAAAGGTTTTGACGAAAGTGTTTATGCTGCTAAAGTCGCTTCTCACCTGCAAACAGAACACAATATTATAGAATGCAACTACAATGAAGGGATTGAGTTAATTGAAAACTTTCACCATTATTACGACGAACCTTTTGCAGACTCTTCCGCCATACCATCAATGTTATTGGCTAAGCATACAAAAAAACAAGTAACCGTAGCCATTTCTGGTGACGCTGGTGACGAAAGTTTTTCTGGTTATCATCGCTACAATTGGATAAACCAAGGGGCTCAATTTATGAAAATCCCGTATCCAATTAGGGTAATTCTTTCTAAATTAACGTCGTTGGCACCTACTCATAGGTTAAAAGTTATATCAAAATATATGGCCTTTAAATCCATAGAATCTATTTATTTAGATTCGTTAAGTGACATTTCTCTTTCAGGACATTCAGGTGGAAAGTATGTTAATGAAGTTGAAGAATTAAAATATCTAATTCATAATAATAAAAATTTACTTGAAAGAGTTTCTGATTTCGACCTTAAAACCTACTTAAATTGGGATATAAACACCAAAGTAGATAGAGCAACAATGGCGTATTCATTAGAAGCCAGGTCGCCATTAATGGACTATAGAGTTGTAGAATTTGCACGTTCACTTCCTACTGAATTCAAATTTAAAGGTGGAAATCAAAAACGTATTTTGAAAGATGTATTGTATCAATACGTACCAAAAGAATATTTCGATAGACCTAAAGCAGGATTCACAATGCCATTTGAAAATTGGTTTAGACAAGATTTAAAAGAGTATGTACTTACAGAACTTAGTAAAGACGGTTTAAAAGTAATTCCAGGTATTAACATAGAAGACGTCTCTAATAGGATTAATAAACATATGGATGGTAGTGCTAATAATTATCCACTAATATGGAAATTATTAGTATTAAAACAATGGTTAAACAATAACAAAGGTTATGAAATCAGATAAGATTAACATCACATTTGCACTCCCCAATTTATTGCCTGGAGGTGCAGAACGGGTGATGTCATATATAGCACAAAATCTAGATTCTAATAGATTTAAATCTACACTCCTTATTATTGGTTATTCAAAAGATGCTTCTTACGATATCAAAAATATTGATGTTGTATATTTAGAAAAACCAAGAGTATCAAAAGGTGTGATTGCGTTATTCAATTATATTCGCAAAACAAAACCCGACATACTAGTAAGTGCTATTGGCCACTTAAATACAGTAACCGCCTATTTTTCTTTAATTTTCCCTAAGACCATATTTATTGCTAGAGAGGTAAACGTATTAAGTGTGTTAGCTAATTACGAAAATCAAGGTAAATCTTCTCCATTTGACTTTATCTCGCAGAGAAGATTCAATTTTTTTAATAAAGTTATTTGTCAATCTCAAGATATGCTAGATGATTTTCATAAAAACTTTAATATTAAAAAAATAAATTAGTTGTAATTAATAATCCCATTACCGATAATTTTAAAGTTAAAGAGCAAAAAAGTAAAAATGAACTCATAAGATTTATCACCGTTGCAAGATTTGATTTAGAAAAGGGACATCAAAGAATTCTTGAAGCGTTATCACAAGTTACTTTTGATTTTCATTACACACTAATAGGCAAAGGAGTGCTTCACGATGAAATTTTTGCATTAATCGACCAGTATAATTTAAAAGATAAGATATCTCATATCATTTTTACTAAAGAGGTTGAAAAATACTTAGCCGAAAGTGATTTATATTTACAAGGGTCATATACCGAAGGGTTTCCTAATTCTATAATAGAAAGTTGTATGGTAGGTACACCTGTTCTAGCAATTGATGCCCCTGGTGGCATTAATGAAATTATTTACCCCAATATAAATGGTAAAATAGTTGCTAATGTAAATGAGTTTGTGTCAGAATTAGAGAATATTAATTCTAATTACAGGTATAATGCAGTAGAGGTTAGCGCAGCAGTTAGTGAAAGATATAGTAGCAAAACTATTTTATCTAAGTACGAAGATTTATTTGTGAAAGTTTACAAACAAAAATTTAATTAAAAGTGAAATTAGGGATTCTTATTTACTCATTATCAGGAGGTGGCGCAGAACGCGTGGTATCTCACTTAACCTCATATTGTTTTAATAATAATATTGATGTAGAGTTGATACTTATGAATACAACTATTGAATTTGAACTTCCAAAAGGTATAAAAATTCATTTTATAGAAAAATCACAAGGGAATGAAAACGGTATAATGAAAGCGTTAAAAATCCCATTTTTAACATATAAATATTCAAGACTAGTAAAAAATTAAAAATAACCCATAGTTTAAGTTTTTTAACAAGACCTTCATTCATTAATATTCTTGCTAGTAAATCAACATTCTATAATTTTAAAGTTATCACTAATGAAAGGGCCTTCCCTAGCCTTCAATATAATTATAAAGGCTTTCAATCCACGTTTAATAAATCACTGATTCGCTCACTATACAAGAAATCAGATTTAGTAATTTCAAATTCTTTTGAAAATGCAAAGGACTTATTAGATAATTTTGAAGTACCATCTAATAAGTTAAAAGTAATTCATAATCCAATCGATTTAGATAACATAAAAGCTATAAAGACTAATGCATCTTTGTTTGATCTAGAATTATTTAATATCATTACGGTTGGCAGATTAGATAAAGGGAAAAACCACGAACTATTAATTAGAGCTATTCATCAATCACAAAACCCCTCAATACGATTGTATATTTTTGGCATTGGTGATATGCAACAAGAATTAGAAGAACTCATTGATGAATTAAACCTCATTAATCAAGTTATCTTAATGGGTTTTGATTCCAATCCTTATCAATATTTAAAAGCTGCAAGTTTATTTATATTTGGTTCCAATCATGAAGGTTTTCCAAATGTATTATTAGAAGCAATGGCATGTGGATTACCAATTTTAACCTCAAACTGTCAATCTGGACCAAGTGAAATCATGAAACTAAAGGTTTTAAAAGATGATTTAATGATTACTGATTATGGAATTTTAGTACCCATTAAAAATATAGAGCTAATGGCAAAAGGCATTAACTATTTTGTGGAGCATCCAAATTTTGGAATCAATTGTAGAAAAAATAGTTTAATTCGAGTTAAAGATTTCGAAAAGAATAAAATTTTAAAAGAATATATAGATTTAATAAAAACCACAATCTAAGAATATTAGTCAAACCTTATTAAAATATGTGTGGAATTAACGGCATAATAGCCAAAACTAATAGAAACAAAGACGACATAACAACTGTCCTTAATACAATGAATAATTTAATTATTCATAGAGGACCAGATGAAGACGGCTTATTTTCTGAAGAAAATGACCAATTTACTATTGGTATGGGCATGCGCAGGTTATCCATTATAGACTTGTCCTCAGGAAAACAGCCTATTTTTTCGGATGATAAACAAATCGTCATTGTATTTAATGGTGAAATTTATAATTACAAAGTCTTAAAATCTAAATTAGAAGCAGAAGGTGTTACTTTTAAAACCTCTAGTGATACAGAGGTTATTTTAAAAGCTTACGAAAAATACGGTATAGAATCTTTTCAATGGTTAGATGGCATGTATGGGTTTAGCATTTATGATAAAAACATCAACAAGCTATTTATCGCTCGTGATTTCTTTGGTGAAAAACCATTGTACTATACCCATACTGATAACGAATTTATTTGGGCATCAGAATTAAAGTCTATTATAAATACGATTGATTTCACTCCTAATATTTCGAAAAAGGGATTGAACCTCTATTTCAGATTAACTTACATTCCTGCGCCACATACTATTTACGACAACATTTTTAAGTTAGAAGCTAATCATTATATTGAATACGATTTATCATCAGATAATACCACAATTCATAAAATAAACGCTGAACCAAAACCTAAAGCTATAAATATAACTTTTGATGATGCTAAGGCAAAAACGAAAGATTTAGTTTATAAAAGTGTAGATAGTAGATCTATTGCAGATGTTGGTTTAGGTACATTTTTATCTGGTGGAGTAGATTCGTCTATCATTTCATTGTGTTTAGCACAAACCACCGACAAAAAAATAGATACATTCTCTATTGGGTTCAAAAAAGCATCCTATGATGAAACAGATAAATCTAGAGTGGTTGCTAAACAATTAAATAGTAATCATCATGAATTTATAATTGATGAAAACGATCTTAAAAATAACATCCACAAAATTTTAATTAATTTCGATGAGCCTTTCTCAGATACTGCGGCACTGCCCACTCACCTATTGTCCGAAAAAACAAGAGAACACGTCACAGTTGCTTTAACAGGAGATGGTGGAGATGAAGTATTTGGTGGATACAACAAGTATTACATTGGTAAAATGAATAAAAAATACACGAGTGTTGTACCTGAAGGACTTCATAAAAGTATTTCAAAATTAAGTAACAAGTATCTTATTAATAAAGATGATACGCGAGGTAGAAAATTTCAGATTAATAAACTCTTAAATGCTATTGATTATGATGGTGCTTTTTATTGGGATATCATTTCACTTGCCAATACGAGCAATCAATTAGCCGAAATAATGTCACCAGATTATTATGACCCCAATATTTTTCAAGAGTATAAGACCGTTTTAGGAAAACAAAAGATTGAAAGCTTAACCGATTTTAGACTTGTCGATAAAATTTTGAGTTTAGAAGGAGGTATGCTAGCAAAAGTAGACAGAACCAGTATGCTGACGTCTTTAGAATGCAGAGCCCCTTTCCTAAACAGAGAGTTATGGGAATTTGCAAATACTCTACCTGAAAGCTATTTAATGAAAGGATGGAATAAAAAGTACATCTTAAAAGAAGCTTTTAGAGATCAGTTTCCTCCTGAATTTTTAGAAAAAAGCAAAAGTGGATTTGGATCACCGACTGGAGACTGGTTAAGACAAAGTCTTAGAAAAGAATTAGAATCTTATATTGAACCAAGCATGCTTAAATCGCAAGGTATATTTAATGTAGATGTTATAACGAAATTAGTTAAAGATCATTTAGAAAGTAAAAAAGATAGTACTTTTAGGGTATGGTCTTATTACTGTTTTCAGAAATGGTATACGTTTAATTTTCTAAAACAAAACTAATTAGAGATGGATAAAAAAAGAATATTGCTTATTGCATCTCTATCGGGTTCTTTAATAAATTTTAGAGGAGACTTTATTAAGAGTTTAATAAAAAATGGATTTCAAGTTTTTGCTGCTGCACCAGAGCATCCTGAAGATATACGTGCTAAACTAGAAGCGTTAGGTGCGACTCCATTAGAATTTAGTCTAAATAGAACTGGCCTCAACCCTATTAAAGATCTGCAATCTATAAATGAATTAAAAGGACTTATAAGAGATAATAATATAGATCTCGTATTCCCTTACACCGTTAAACCTGTTATTTATGGTTCAATTGCGGCTAACCAATGTAAAGTCCCTGTTATTTCATTAATTACAGGCTTAGGTTATGCTTTTACAGGCTTATCCGCTAAAGCGAGATTGTTACAACGATTTAATGAAATCTTATATAAATTATCTGTTCGAAAAAATAAAGTCATCATTTTTCAAAATAAAGATGATTACCAATTATTCTTAGATAGGAAAATTATTTCTAAGAAGCAAAAAGTCGATTTTGTTAGTGGTTCGGGAGTTAATCTAAACCAATTTAGCTTTAAAGAAAAAAATCCATTAGAACATGTTAGTTTCCTTTTAGTTGCAAGATTGATTAAAGAAAAAGGTATCGATTTATACATGGAGGCTGCCAAGATATTGAAAGTAAAATACCCTAAAGCAGAATTTCATTTGATTGGTTCTCCTGAAACCTCTCCTTCTGCAATTAATATAGACGAATTAAACAACCTACACAAAGAAGGGATTATAGTATTCCATGGTGAACAAAGCAATATTGACAAACATCTTCATAAAAGAGATGTATTTGTTTTGCCAAGTTACTACAGAGAAGGTTTGCCAAGAACTACTCTCGAAGCTTGTGCATGTGGTAATCCCATTATTACAACAGATTCCGTAGGTTGCAGAGAGTCTGTAAAGGAAGGTGTCAATGGCTTTTTAATCGAGCCTCAAAACTTGAATGCATTAATAAAACCAATGGAATATTTTATTACACACCCAGAAAAAATCAAAGAAATGGGAATTAATAGTAGAAAATACGCTGAGGAGCGTTTTGACGTTGATATTATAAACAATGATTTGATCAACTTAATTAATAAAGAATTATAAAACATTTATTAATTCTTTAAATGAAACTAGTATTTAACAAAATAGATAAGTTCTCAATTACTGTAATATTTGCTCTAGGAATAGGCGTGGTTAGTTCCTTTGTAGATTTTGGTATTATATCTGTTTTATTTAGCGTCATTACGCCAATAATTTTTATAATTACTAGCGTTTTAGCTCTATACGGTCTATTTAAAAAAAAATATTATTATTTAATTGGACCATTACTATATTTACTTTTTTATAACTTTTTCCTTCAATTTAATAACATAACTCATATAGAATACACTGACTCTATAAGTATTTTATCCTATAATGTGAGAGCATTTAAACAACCAACAACAAACCATCCTAATACAGATGAATCCTCAAGCATTATAAAATTTATTGACTCCATTGATGCAGACATACTAACATTACAAGAATCTTCATATAAAGAAGGACAAAAAATAAACGGTTATCCCTATTCTTTCTTAGGGTACAGACCAAACAAAGACAAATCTCTACTTACTATACATTCTAAATACCCCATAATTAATCAGGGTTTTATAGACTTCCCTGACACAAAAAACAGTACTATTTATGCAGATATAAAAATTAATAAAGACACAATTACTGTATATAATTCACATCTACAATCCTATATTTTCAAACCTAGTGATATCACAAACAAACAGTTAGATTATCGCTATTTTAAAAAATTAAATAATACCATTGCAAAACAAATAGAGCAAGCAAAACTTATAAAACGCCACGCTAATAATAACAATAAAAAAATCATTATTTGCGGAGATTTTAATGCCACTCCATTTAGCCAAACATATAGAATTTTAAAAAAAGAACTCAATGATTCTTTTTTAAATAAAGGAGATGGGTTAGGTAGCACTTATTCCCTATTAAACTACCCCTTGCGGTTAGATTATTTTCTTAGTAATGAGCATATTGAAGTCATTAATCATGAAAATTTTAACTTAAATCTATCAGATCATGAACCAATACATATTAAGTTTAAAATTTTATAATAACTTTATCTCATAATTTTTCGATTAAAGCAATGTATTTATAATGTTTTTTTTTAATTATAACTGACCAAAAAAATGAAAAAACTATATAGTGTAATACTTAAACCCCTATTCGATTTTTTAATAGCACTTGTTGGACTCTTAATTATTTCTCCTTTATTTATATTTTTAATTATTAGTCTTTTTATACTTAATAAAGGCAAACCATTCTTTTATCAATTAAGAGCGGGAAAAAATGGAAAATTGTTTACTATCATTAAGTTTAAAACCATGACAGATAAGACGGACAACCAGGGTAACTTGTTGCCAGCCATGGAACGTGTGACTAAAATCGGAAAAATTTGCAGAAAATTATCATTAGATGAATTACCGCAATTAATTAACATTTTAAAAGGTGATATGAGCCTAATTGGTCCTCGACCATTATTACCTGAATACCTTGAGCGCTATACTAATACACAGAACATGAGACATAATGTTTTACCAGGTATAACAGGTTGGGCTCAGGTTAATGGAAGAAATACTATTAGCTGGGAACAAAAATTTGAATATGACGTCTATTATGTAAAACATCAGTCTCTGCCTTTAGATTTTAAAATTATTCTCAAAACAATAGATAAAGTTATTAACAGAAAAGACATTAATAATTCTGAAACTTTAGATATGCCAGAGTTTAAAGGTACTAAGGCATAACCGTTGCATTAAACTACCTCATGAACTTCCTAAATGGCCAAATTATAATAAATAAGATTTTAATTAAAAAGGAGTCTATAGACTTTATGTATGCCTTTAAAGGATAATCGAGATACTTAGATGATCGAAGAGTTATGTACGCTGTTTTTAAAAAGTAAATAGGTGCTTTATAGAAGTACTTACCTAAAAACCAATTATTTATAGCTAAACCATTAAATACTATTCCGAAAGCACTTTTTGAAGTCATTGGAGTATTCATAATAGAATCTTCAACACCAACATGGTATATGCGTAGCGTTTTATTAACGCATTTAGTTAGAAACCCCATTCTGGCTACAGTATTCCATATTATGCTTTCTGGAATAAAACCGAAAGTTAGCATGTAAGGATGAATATTTATATTCCTTAATACCTCTGTCTTTGTAAAACCCCATTTTTCTCCGGATATCTTATTTGTAATCGCTGCCTCAAATGTATTACAATAAAAAGGGTCTTCAGGAAATAGATTTCCAATAGGATTACCATATTGGTCTTCACAATTAACAGTTATCGCTGCAACTTTAGGCTTTAACTCATTAGGTATTTCCTTATACTCATTATTAAAAACTTCCAAAGTATTTGGATAACATTCATCATCACCATCAAACGGAAGTAAGAATTCACCTTGAGCCAATGCTATGGATTGAATGAAACAACTCATCTTGTGTTTATTCTCTTTATTATTGACATAATGAATGTTGAGAGGAGAAGTCTCTATAATTTGTGTAATAACATCATGAGACTTATCCGTAGAAGCATCGTTTATAATAAGCCATTCAAAGTCTTTGTAAGTTTGATTCAATAAGGAATCATGAACTTTTTTTATAGATTTTTCACAATTAAAAACGGGAGTAAATACAGTAAACCTATACTTAAAAAGCAATGGTGTCTTTTCTTTATATGTAGGCATTAAATCCTTAAAATTCATAATAAGTACATATTAAATAGCATTAGTTATAAGTAACGGTTATTTATAACAACCTTAGATAAAAATCTAATTATTTAAAAAATAATCTCGCTAATAAGACTATCGATCATTTTTATTGAACTAAGTAACAGTGTCAAATGAAATAAAAACTATTCAATATTTATATCCTTTATAGACATGATCCATTCCATTGGTTGGTTTTCAGGAGTCATAAATTTATGTGATTCAAAATGAATATTTCTACCATTATCTATTAATGCAACGCTTTTCCATCCTAAAGTATTTGGTGCTAAAAAATCCTTTTTCAAATTGTCTGCTATATAATAATATTCTGCGCCTGTTAAAGCGTTTTCAATAGCTTCAAAATTGGCTGAACTTGGCTTTTCAGAACCTATTTCTTCAGATATAATTATTTTATCAATATAGTTTAAAATACCAAGGCTTAGTAATTTTGCTCGTTGTGTTTTAGATCTGCCATCAGTGATGATTCCTATTTTACCATTTTTAGATTTGATTGCGTTAAATACGTCTAATACCCCTTCAAACAATTCAATATCCGGATGATGATCTCTATACATAGCAACTAAAAATCCAATTTCAGTTTTGTGGGTCGTAGAAAGAAATTCAAAAACATTATCCTTGCATCTATAAAGTGAAAACATTTTAGAATATAAGGCTTTCCAATCCCCGGGATCTAAAAATTCAGCAATCTCCTTATAAGCAGACCTCAAATAATCTAATTCATTGTACAGCGTATCGTCTAAATCAAAGACTACCACGGTATTTTTATTAATCTTTATATCCATGTACTAAAACTTCATCATCATAACGAATCATTAATAAATCACTTTCCCAAGCATCAAATTTTTCTTCTATTGATTTATCATATAAATATTCCTCAATAATCCATTTCGTAAAATTTGCACCTGAAAGATAAGATAAGGGATAACCTCCACCAAATCGAGGGTTGATTTCAATAGCATAAATCTTTTCATTATCATCTTTATGCAAAAAAAACTGAGCCGTAAGACATCCAACGGCACCATTTATTTTGTTCAAGTTTTTCTTTATATAAGGAACCAAAGAATTTCTGACTGTCAATGCCTTATAAACCTCTCCATCTCTAACCTCTATCCGTTTTCTTGGCACCACACATTTTAATATATGATCTTTGCTAAAATATAAATCACATGTAAATTCATCATATTCTTCATGATCTATATACTCTAAAAACATTAACTTTTCATTACTAAAATGATAGTCTGTTAGATCTTCTTTTGTTCGTATTAAATATGTATCCACGCTCCTACTTCCATCTATAGGTTTAATAAAAAGTGGCAAACTGTAATTGTCTTTTTCGTATTCTTTAGCCACACTAACATTATGGGATTCAAAAAACTGATGTATTACACGTTTGTTTCGACACTTAGAAACAAAATCAACCGACGAAATCACAACTTCAATACCTTCCTGCTTAAATTTTTCTTTATTTTTTGCCAACTCAAGTAGTTCAGTATCTATTGTTGGAACAATCAAAGAAATATTATGTGTTTTACAAAAATTGATTAAAACGGAAATATAATCAGGCGCATCTAATCTTGGCACTTTAAAAAAGCCATCAGCGATTTGGCAAGCAGCAGATAAAATAGGATCAGCATCTGTAGCAAAAACTTTACTGTCTTTATTGATTTTATTGATTTCTTTTTGAAAGGATCTTATAAGCGAAACTCTACGTCCTGCTGAAGTGATTAAGATATTCATTTTATCGATTTAAATTACGTTTTTTAAACACTTTTATAATGTTATAAATATAATATAGTTAGCATTATCATTGTTAAAAAAAAGAGATTAAGATATGAAAAATTAAAAGTCAAGTCAAGTTAAGTTACATATCTATTTTTTAAAACAGGCAACTCAAATGTAAGGTTTTTGACATAATTATACGATTAAGGCAATTCAAAAAATTATCATAGATCAAATGGATTATAATATTCACTACTTTTGCCAAAATAAAAAACGTAATTATCTGCTTTTAATCGTTTTATTAGGGTTAACCCAATATAAAAACGCATATTTACCTATTAAATTAGATCGTGTCCCAGATCCCTCTAATGACATGAAATTGAATAGTAATAGCATAATTACTTAACAATTTTTACGTATGAAACCTAAAATATGGCTTTCATCACCACATATGAGTGGTAATGAACTATCTTATATCAATGAAGCTTTCGAAACCAACTGGGTTGCACCACTAGGACCAAACGTCAATGGTTTTGAAAGTGATTTACAATCTTACCTTAACGACAATCGACATGTTGCAGCATTAGCTTCTGGTACATCTGCTTTACATTTAAGCCTAATTATGTTGGGCGTTGGCATTGGAGATGAAGTGATTTGCCAAAGTAAAACATTTTCTGCTTCGGCAAACCCGATAGTCTATCAAGGAGCTTCGCCTGTTTTTGTGGATAGCGAAAGAGACACATGGAATATGTGCCCAGAACAACTAGAAATCGCTATTAAAGACAGAATATCAAAAGGAATAAAACCTAAAGCTATCATCGCTGTACACTTATATGGTATGCCTTATAAGGTTGATCAGATTAATGAAGTTGCTTTAAAATATAGTATACCTGTTATAGAGGACAGTGCAGAATCCTTAGGAAGTTTATATAAAGGTAAAAATTGTGGTACGTTGGGAGATTTCTCTATACTATCATTTAATGGAAATAAGATTATAACAACTTCTGGAGGAGGTGCTTTAGTTACTAAAAGCAAGGAACTTAAACAAAAAGCTGTTTTTTTAGCAACTCAAGCTAGAGATGATGCTCCACATTACTTGCACTCGCAAATTGGATATAATTACAGAATGTCTAATATTGTTGCTGGTATTGGCCGTGGACAAATGACAATATTAGATAGCCATGTTGCAAAACGTCGTTCAAATCATCAATTTTATTTTGATGCTTTTAAACACAATAACAGAATCACTTTTCTTCAAGAACCAGAAGGTTATTTTTCTAACCGCTGGCTATCTTGTATTCTCTTAGATTCTAAAGAGACTCGTGAGAATTTAAGATTGGCATTAGAAAAAGAAAATATTGAATCTAGACCGTTATGGAAACCAATGCATCAACAACCGGTTTTTGAAAAGTATCCTAGTTACCTTAATGGTGTTTCTGATGAGTTATTTGAGAAAGGTTTATGTCTGCCTAGCGGGTCAAATCTTACTGATAATGAATTAGAAAGGATAGTTTTAGCGATAAATGCGTATTTTGTAACATGTTAATTAAACTTCTGAATAAAATATCGACAAAATATGCCTCCAAATGGCTTGTACTGTTATTCGATGTAATAATTGTAATAGCTTCATTTTTCTTGGCCTATTTAATACGATATAATTTTCAGATAGATTTTGACTTTACAAACCTATTAAACCAAGTACCATACGTCGCAATTATTGCAGCTATTAGCTTTGTTGCTGTTGGATCGTATAAGGGAGTCGTTAGATTCACAGGATTTAAAGACATTGTAAATATTATTATCGGAGCAAATATATTAGCTACTATTCTAATATTTTTTACGTTTTTAAGTAGAAAAATGCTTGGTGATAACAGTATTTTTAATTTACCTGGATCTATTATTTATATTAACTTATTATTAAATATCTTATTGCTCATTGGAGCTAAGCTATTTATCAAATCTATTTATAACCATATAACTCAAGATTTTCAATCAGTCTCTAATGTTTTAATTTTTGGAGCCGGAAACTCTGGCATGTTAACTTACGATGCTATTCAAAATGACACTAAAAGCGGCTTAGAAGTTGTCGGTTTTATTGATGATGATGAACGTAAAATAGGAAAAAAATAAACTTATTAAGAGTTTATAGTATTGAATCTATTACAGAAGATTTTATTAAAATTAATGATGTTGAAGACGTTATAATTTCAATTCAAAATATTGATCCTACGCGATTGCTTCAAATTACGGGGAGTCTTTTTTCTTTAGGTCTTAAAGTTAAAATTGTACCTCCTGTCCAAAGTTGGATAGATGGAGACCTAAGTGTTGGTCAAATAAAAGAAGTTAAAATTGAAGATTTACTAGGCAGAGATCCTATTAATATAAAAAATCCTGATTTAGAACACCAATACGACAATAAAGTTATTTTAATAACTGGTGCTGCAGGCTCTATTGGAAGTGAGATTTGTAGAAAGGTAAGTTTATATAACTATAAGAAATTAATATTAGTAGATAATGCAGAGTCTGCACTCTACGATATACAACAAGAATTTAGACAACTAGGTTTAGAGAATATTGAAGCTATTGTTGCTGATGTTCGTAATCGAACGAGAATAGACCAACTATTCAATCTATATAAACCTAAAATAATTTTCCATGCAGCGGCTTACAAACACGTTCCGTTAATGGAGAACAACCCATTTGAAGCGGTTAGTGTTAATATTGGTGGCACTAAAAATGTTGCAGATATAGCCGTAAAACATAGTGTTGATAAATTTGTTTTAATTTCAACGGATAAAGCAGTTAATCCAACAAATGTGATGGGAGCAACTAAGCGAATAGCTGAACTGTATGTAAGCTGCCTAAAAGGAAAAGGACACACAAAATTTATAACAACTAGATTTGGAAATGTTTTAGGTTCAAATGGATCTGTTATTCCTTTATTTAAAAACAAATAGACAAAGGAGGCCCTTTGACAGTAACTCATAAAGATATTACTCGTTATTTTATGACAATCCCAGAAGCTTGTCAATTAGTATTAGAAGCTGCAGCTATGGGTAATGGTGGTGAGATTTTTGTCTTTGACATGGGAGAGCCAATTAAGATTTTTAGTCTAGCCACAAACATGATTATTTTATCTGGCTTAAGATATCCTGAAGATATTGATATTAAAATCACAGGTTTAAGGCCTGGCGAAAAGATTTATGAAGAGCTTTTAGCTGATGGCGAGAACACTAAAAAAACATATCATGATAAAATAATGATTGCAAAATCAAGACATGTAGATATTAGTAATGTAGAAAAACAAATTAATAAGCTCACCGCAATAAACTCGTTAACCCAGCCCTTAGAAATTGTATCTTCAATTAAGCAGTTAATACCTGAATATATCTCTAATAATTCAACATATGAAGTGTTGGATATAAAAAAATAAACTAAATTTTACAATAAAATTTAAACAGCGCTAAACATGAAAACCCGTTTTCTCATCATCTCAGTATTATCAATCTTTATTGCCACTTCATGTGGTTCTCGAAAAGATTTTATTTATTTCCAAGATGAACCTCTTTTAGAAGGACAGCTTTCGTCTGAACCAACTGAATTAACTTATAAGCCTGACGATATATTAACTATTAATGTAACCGCATTAGACCCAGCCACCGTTAGTCCGTTTAATTTACCTGCAGTATCACATAATACTTCAGATTTATTAAGTGCTCAAGGAGGACTAACTCAACAAACTTATTTAATTGATTATAATGGTAATATTGAGTTTCCAGTTTTTGGAACGCTAAAAGTTGAAGGGCTTACACGGTCAAAATTAACTACTATGTTAGTTGAGCGTATTAGCACCATGGCAAAGGATCCTATTGTGAATGTTCGATTAGCAAATTTCACCATAACCATTATTGGAGAAGTTAGCAGCCCCGGAACTTTTACCATGCAAGATGAAAGAGTAACCATTTTAGAAGCATTGGGTTATGCTGGCGATTTAACCATCTTTGGAAAACGAAAAACGATTAAATTAATAAGAGAAATTGATGGAAAAAAGAAGTTTGCCAATATTGATTTAACGTCAATTAATTCAGTTAACTCACCGCTATATTATTTACAGCAGAATGACGTCATATATGTTGAACCTAATAATGCTAAAATACGCTCTTCAACATACAATCAAAACAATGGTGTCTTAATCTCTGCTATTGGTACGCTAACTACAGTAATCGCTGTATTCTTAATAAAATAATCTAAGCTTTTACAATCTAGTATTACATGGAATCTAAAAATATTATATTTACGAAAGAAATAAAGAAAACATTGAGCTTGTACTTATCTCGATGGAAGTTAATTTCTTTTTCGTTATTATAGCATTAGCATTTGCATACACCCACTTACGTTATTCAACTTATCAATATGAAGCTTCTGCTACAATAAGAATTAAAGATGATAAGGAGTCTCAGAAATTACCTAGCTTAGCTGAACTTAGCGGCAGTAGTCTTTTATCTGGTAAATCGAATGAGATAAAAGATGAGATTGCGGTTATGATGTCAAGAACCTTAATATCTAACATTGTTAAGAATTTAAAACTAAATATTACATTTTATGAACAAGGCAAAATAAAGGAGCAAGAAATCTATGAAAATCCTCCTATAAAATTAAACTTTTTTGCCAACGATTCTATTATACATAAAATAGACACTACTCTTTTTATTAAAATAAAATCTTCGTCAGAGTTTCTAATGTTTAAAGATGATGGAAAATCACTTATGGACCGTGATGAATCTTTAGGTAAACCCTTTTCTTTTGGTGATCGTATAAAAACAGGGTTTGGTGATATCGTAATTGTACCGAATAGTGGAATCTACAGTCCAAAAACAGGAAGCAACTTAAGAGTATCTATCAGACATATATCGAGCGTTGTAGGTCTGTACCAATCAAACCTCGCAATATCTGCTGGTGATGAATCAAGTATCGTAAAATTAAGCCTTAAAGACAACATACCTAAAAGGGCTATAAATTTTTTAAATCAATTAATAAAAGAATATAACAATGATGTTATTACGGATAAAGAAGAGGTTGTAAGGGTAACTTCCGACTTCATAAATAACCGTTTAGAATTAGTATTCAAAGAATTAGAAGAAGTCGATTTTACTGCAGAACAACTTCAAAAACGAAATAATTTAACAGCCCTTGGTGCTCAAGCAGACATATACCTACAAAGTGAAAGACAAAATGAGTCTCAAATTAATAACACTGCAAACACGATTAATTTAATTGATTACTTACAGCAAGAAATACAAGAAAAAATAAAAATTCTGACATTCTACCTTCAATAGGGATTGCTGACGGAAACGTAGGTCAAGTCACTCAAACTCACAATGAATTAGTAGCAGAGCGCGATAAGCTTTTGAAAAATTCCACTGAAAGTAATCCTGTAGTCATTAATTTAAACAATCAAATTAATTCCTTAAAGGAAACTTATCGAGTTCACTTGAAAGTATGAAAAGATCAAATGAGATTACACTCAATAATCTCAATAGAGAAGATGCGCGAATTAGAGGACAATTGTATTCTGCTCCAACCAAACAAAAACAACTAAGAGGTATCGAACGCCAGCAAAGTATTAAAGAATCACTTTACTTATATTTATTAGAAAAACGGGAAGAATCAGCTATTACCCTTGGAATGTTCACGTCAAATGCTAAAGTTATTGATCATGCCTATTCCTCATTTAGGCCTGTCTCACCAAATAAAATGATTACGTATTTAGCATCTTTGCTATTAGGCTTAATGATTCCCATAAGCTTTATTTATATAAAAGACTTGTTAGATACAAAAATCTATGATAAAGATGACCTATTAGAAGTACTTAATATTCCGTACATAGGTGATATACCATTAACAAGTAAAAAGACCGAGCTAATCTCTAAAGTAGATTACTCTCCAAAAGCTGAAGCGTTTAGAATAATAAGATCTAACATAGATTTTGTTTTGAAAAAGAATGATTCTAAAACAAAAATATTTTTATAACTTCTACTAGAGCTCAAGAAGGCAAATCACACACCAGCGCTAATTTAGCCTCTTCCATTTCGTTTTCTGAAAAAACAGTCTTATTGATTGAAATGGACATTCGAGTACCTAAAATCATGAAATATCTAAATGAAAAACCAGATTCGAATGTGGGTTTATCAGACTACATTGCAAACAAATCAATAAAGCCCAATGAGATTGTAAATAAATTAAAAAATAACGAATATTTAGATGTTATTTCTTCTGGGACAATTCCACCTAACCCATCAGAATTACTGATGAGTGACAGAGTAAAGGATTTATTTGAATATTTTGAAGATAAATACGATTATATTATTGTGGACACTTCAGCAGTAGGCTTAGTCAGTGACACATTACTTGTCTCAAAGTTTGCTGATATGTTTATTTATGTAGTTAGTGCAGATAATGTTGATAAAAGACAATTAGCTGCGGTGGCGAAACCGCTTTATGATGATAATAGATTACCAAATATGAATATGCTTTTAAATGGAACTAATTTTGGTAAGAAAGGCTATGGCTATGGTTACGGTTACGGCAACAATCCTCACAAAAAGAAAAAATGGTATCAATTTGGAAAGTCTTAATTCAAATACTCATTACTTTTCAAGTTATCTAAAATAAAAAAAAGCCACTAATAAAATTTAGTGGCTTTTTAATTTAATATTTTTAATAGTTGTATTTCTACAACTTTCGTCTCCGCTTCTCCGTTTTTAATAAAGTCAGTTCCCTACTAGTCTGACCAGAAACAGACGTGTTCTCCTCTGCCCTTCTAATTAAATAAGGCATCACATCCTTAACAGGGCCAAAAGGGATGTATTTTGCCACATTATAACCTTGCGCTGCCAGATTAAAGCTGATATGATCACTCATGCCGTATAATTGCCCAAACCAAACGTTATTATCTTGCTTGGCGATATTATGAGCTTCCATAAGTTCCATTGCTAAAAAGCAACTTGCCTCATTATGGGTGCCAATAAATACAGAAATATCTTTTAAATTATTGAGAATATAATTTAGTGCATCGTTAAAGTTATCGTCTGTTGCTTTTTTGTTTTCGCAAATTGGAGAGTCATATCCTTTTTCTAATGCACGATCACGTTCCTTTTCCATATAAGCACCACGAACAATTTTCATACCTATTTTAAACCCACTTTCTTTAGCACGCTGGTGTAAATCTTTTAAATAATCTAAACGATCCCAACGATACAATTGCAACGTATTATAAACTATAGTAACATCTTTGTTATAGCGACGCATCATTTCTTCCACCAAATCATCAGCTGCATCTTGCATCCAACTTTCTTCTCCATCGATTAAAACTTCGACGTCTTTCTCTTTAGCAAGTTTACAAACGGTATCAAACCGGTTTATTATTCTGCCCCATTCAGCGTCTTCCTCTGTTGTTAACGCTACTCCTTCGGTCTTCTTTTGATATAACAAAAAGCGTCCAAAACCTGAAGGCTTAAAGACAACAATTGGCATCGCTTCTCTATCATCACAAAAACGAATGATTTTTAGTATTTTCTCTAAAGCATTATCGAATTGATTTTCTTCTGCTTTTCCTTCCACTGAATAATCCAAAACTGAACTAACACCTTCTGTATATAATTTATCTATAACAGGTAAACAATCTTCTTCATTAACACCTCCACAAAAATGATCAAACACTGTGGCTCGTATTAATTTTTCTACTGGCAAATGTGCTTTCAACGCAAAATTTGTCACAGCTGTTCCAATCCTAACCAAAGGTTCAGAAGATATCATCTTAAATAAAAAATAAGCACGTTCTAATTCTGAATCAGATTTTAAAGTAAATGCTGTACCGGTGTTCTCAAAGAGTGAACGATTTATCATTAGCTAAAAGAATATAAATGCAAATATATTTATTATAGTCTTACTTTTTTTTCTAAAAAGGAAGTATTTTCACATCTTATTTTGCAGACAATATTAATTATGGAATCTATTTCAACAAAAAACGCCGTAGTACACTTTAATTCTGAAGTTTACACAGAACTTAATAACTACATTAAAACAGCAAAACCGTCTAAGATATTTATTTTGGTAGACACAAACACACACGATTATTGTTTACCAAAGTTCCAAGAGCGCATAGAATCTCACGACATAGCTATAGAAGTTATGGAAATGCCAAATGGAGAAGAACACAAATCTATTGATATTTGTACTGGTGTTTGGGAAGCTTTGTCAGAGTATAATGCCGATCGCAAAAGTTTATTAATCAATTTAGGTGGCGGTGTCGTAACAGATTTAGGTGGCTTTGTCGCAAGTACCTATATGCGAGGCATAACTTACATAAACATACCAACCTCTTTATTAGCAATGGTAGATGCTTCTGTTGGCGGAAAAACAGGAGTTGACTTAGGGACTTTAAAAAATCAAGTTGGGGTTATAAACGAAGGTGTAATGGTAGGCGTAGACACTTCTTTTTTAGATACACTTCCTCAAAATGAAATGGTTTCTGGTTTTGCAGAAATGCTAAAACATGGTTTAATCTATGATGAAGCGTATTGGAATACCTTAACCAATCTCGAAAATTTAGACCTTTCTGATTTAGACGGTTTAATTTATGATTCAATTGTTATTAAAAACACTGTAGTAACTTCTGATCCTACCGAACAAGGCTTAAGAAAAATCTTAAATTTCGGACACACTCTAGGTCATGCTATAGAAAGTTATTTCATGGAAAATGCAGATAAAACTCCGCTACTTCATGGTGAAGCTATAGCCATAGGCATGATTTTAGAAACTTATTTATCAACTAAAATTTGTGGACTAAGCCATGATCACTTAGAAATAATCACAAAAGGGATTTTAAAAACATTTTCTAAAGTTGAAATCACTAAAGTAGATCAACAACAAATCATAGAATTTTTAAAATACGACAAGAAAAACAGTCATGGTGTTGTAAAATTTGTACTTCTTGAAGCTATTGGAAAACCTAAACTAGACTGCGTAGTTAGTAATGATTTAATTATAGAAGCGTTTGATTATTACGCGAATTAAAGGTAGCGTTCGTTTATAATTTTGAGGTGATGATTTTCATGGCCCATTATAATATAACCAATTGCTCTAACGGATACAGGAAAATTAGATGCTTCCCCAATAAGAAGTAATGTATCTGTATCGAGTGAACTAAATAATATAATCGTTGCTTGCCGTACAGCTCTATATTCCTCTAACAAATTATCCATAGTACGCTTTTCTGCATTTGCTTGCACAACATAATCATCTTGCTCAAAACCTGCTAACGGTGTTTTATCTTGTCTAGCTATTCGTAATGCTCTATACGCAAAAATACGCTCAGTGTCTATAGTATGAAGTAATACGTCTTTTATAGTCCACTTCCCTTCTGCATAGGCATAACTATGTTTTTCTTGTGGAATATTTGAATAAAAAGAAACCAAATCGTCTAAATTTTGTTTCAATCCTTCAACAATACCCAAATCCATATTGGTTGCTTCAATATATGGTTTATAATAAGGATTGTATTCTGATACTTTAATAGAGTTCATGTACTTTTAAATAAAAAAGCCCTAAGTCATAGTAACTAAGGGCTGTTGTTAAAATATTTTACTTTGATTACAATTCATTAAAAATGGTATGCATCAAACGTTTCTTATCATTAAGACTCTCTTCTAACGAAATCATAGTCTCTGTTCTATAAACTCCTTCAATATCATCTAACATAAAGATAATGTCCTTTGCGTGCATTGTGTCTTTCGCTCTTATTTTACAGAAAATATTGAACTTCCCTGTTGTAATATGCGCTACCGTCACATAAGGTATATCTGTAATACGCTCTAAAACAAATTTAGTCTGTGATGTGTTTTGCAGAAAAACACCTACATAAGCTATAAATGAATAATCGAGCTTTTGGTAATCTAGTGTTAAAGATGAACCCATAATAATACCAGCTTCCTCCATTTTCTTTACACGCACATGTACAGTACCCGCAGAAATCAATAATTTTTTTGCTATATCTGTGAAAGGAATACGCGTATTATCGATAAGCATATCGAGAATTTGGTGATCAACTTCATCTAATTTAAACTTTGCCATAATTATATAATCTTTAAACTAAACGCAAAAATAGAACATTTACATTAACAATTATGCATTATAACTGAATATTTTTACGGTTTTAATGAGATTCTTTCATTATTCATCATTACGAAATCGATTTCGGAACCTATGGTTAGTTCAGAATTCCCTATTGTTTCTACTAAAAACCCATTGGCTTCTATTTCTTTATGTCCGTACTTCTTATTTAACTTAGAGACTTCTTCTACTATTGGCACAAATTGTAATTTACCCTCTATTAAAACCTCTTTATACTGAATTGCAATATCAACCAAATCGTCTAAGTCGTTACATTTTGCATTCCTTATAATAACATCGTAGAAACATTTTGCATTTTCTGGTATATCAAAATAAGCTTCATACTTATCAATATCAACTCCATTCACAATAACATCGAGTCCTTTCAAAATAGCAATAAACATAAAACGCCTCACCTCTTCTCTATCGTAATCATTTTTATAGTGTCCGGCTTCATATAGTAATGTAGGCACACCAAAATCCTGAAAAGTATCACCAACACAGTTAATATTAAAACCATCATCATAACGCCCTATTCCATTCGGAATTTCACTCTGAAGTAATTGATTGATTTCAGCTATAATAGACATAGCAGCTTTTCTATTTGCTGTTAGCGTACGCTCTTGGTTTTGCGCAGGAGATAGAAACGAAAGCGTCGCTACATTATCTGTTTCACCAGCACTAAAAATAGTCCGTTGCCCATGAAGATTAAAGCAATATTCCGGTCTAAAATCATTATATAATTGACGTAGTACATTGCTTTCTGGCTGAGATAAATTTTGTGCATCTCTATTCAAATCAATTTCATTGGCATTTACACGTGTATAACATTCAGCTCCATCAGGATTTAAAATAGGAACCACCATTAAGGTGCAGCGTTCTAATATGCGATTTGAAAGATCTTGTTCTGTTTCAAACATATTGAAGCAATCGAAAAGTGCTTTAGTAGATGTTGATTCATTACCATGCATTTGTGACCATAGTAAAATTTTGATAGGCCCATTACCATATTTCAAACTATATATTGGTCGATTTTCAACGGAATATCCAAGTGTAGAAATAATAGGATTTGATAATTTATCTAAACAATTTTCAATCTGAGAATTGGTAATATAGCGACCATATAGTTCAGGTGTTTTTACCTGTAAAAATATCTGACTTAAAGACTTTAAATTCATAGGAGTAATTTAATGGTTACAAATGTAATCATTTGATAATTTACAATTGTAAACAGTGTAATTGAGTGAAGTTGTTACATTCGTAAACAATCTTTCGTATAAAACCGAATCCTAAAACTAAAACACGAACACAAAATCTAAACAAAAACATTAAACCACAATAATTAACATGTTTTCAGTATCTTAACACACAAAATCAAACTAATAATTTAATGTAAATAAAATAATTACCCCATATTTCGCTCACACCCAAATACTATTGTTTACATTTGTATCGTTATAATTACAAATCTCAAGTTTACAATGATAAACTCAATAGAATTTACCGGACGCCTACAAAAAGTCATTGATTATTATAGCGAATCTGCCTCTAGTTTTGCTGAGAAAATCGGAGTACAACGCTCTAGTATTTCTCATATTTTAAGTGGCAGAAACAAACCCAGCTTAGACTTTGTAATGAAAGTTCTTCACTCATATCCCGAAGTAGAATTGTACTGGTTAATGAATGGAAAAGGCGACTTCCCAAGTCAGCCTAAAACATCAGAACCAACGCATCCTACCATAACCGAAACAAAACCAAAACCACAAATTCCAAAACCAAACTCTACTCCCGTCCTTGGTTCTCGTTCTAGTTCTGATTCTGATTCTGAAATTGACAAAATCGTAATATTTTACAAAGACGGCACTTTTAAAAGTTACAAGCCCTAATATTGGTTGTACTATTTATTATCTTTGTTTAAAAGATTTATATGAGATTTTTTCTTTCAATATTAGCGTTGGTATTATTAAGCAGCTGTTATTCTATAGAGCGAGATTGTACAGATTTCAAAACAGGCACTTTTGAGTTCACGTATTCTATAGATGGCATTGAGCAAACCTCGCGATTTATGCGCACGGAGGATTTAAACATTGATTACCACGAAGAGGAAAAGGCGGATTCATCATCTATTAGATGGATTAATGATTGTGAATTTATATTGAAGAAATTACACCCAACCACTAATTCTGAAAAAGAGGCTATTCACATGAAGATCCTCTCCACCACAGATGATTCTTATACGTTTGAATACAAACTCGCGGTAAAAAGACCTAACAGGCCTTCACGAGTCGAAAAAGGTGTTGCAAAAAAAATAAAATAACATTATGCTCGATTTCTTGCTAACTACCGATGCTATAATGGCATTGTTGACTTTAACGTTTTTAGAAATTATACTCGGTATAGATAATATTGTATTTATATCTATTGCAGCAAACAAATTACCAGAACACCAACGAAGTAAAGCCACCAAAATAGGACTATTATTTGCTTTGGTACAGCGTATTATCCTGTTGTTTTTTGTGTCTTTTTTAGTAGGACTCAGCAAGCCATTTTACAACATTGAAACTAATTGGCTATCGATTGGAATTAGCTGGCAAGCCATTATTCTATTTGCTGGTGGTTTATTTTTAATCTACAAAAGCACGTCTGAAATACGAGAAAAAGTAGAAAATCCATCTCACGATGAAGACGTCGTAAAATCCAAAGCCACCAAATCAATAAGCAATGTGATTGTTCAAATAATTATTCTTGATTTTATATTTTCGATTGACTCTATCTTAACCGCGGTAGGAATGACAAATGGACTACACCCAAATCACAACTACACGCTAGTGTTAATGATTATTGCGGTCATGATCTCAATTGGCATTATGATTGGTTTTGCTAACCCGATTCGGAAATTCATAGACAAACACCCAAGTATTCAGATTTTAGGACTTGCCTTTTTAATTTTAATAGGCTTTATGCTAATAACTGAAGCTGCGCATCTATCTCATACCGAATTCTTCGGAAAAACGGTTGGCGCAATACCTAAAGGCTATTTGTATTTTGCTATAGCATTTTCTTTGTTTGTAGAATTCTTAAATTTTAAAGCGTTTAAAAAGAAATAGCTCGAGGCTTCCGCCCAAAATACTGATGTTAGATATTTAAAACAACGTCACCTGCCCCTTATCATCCATCTCTAAATCGTCATCATCATCGGTAGACGAACTATCAGATTGAGGCTTGTTTTCAGCTTCAGTATCACCATCAACTTCCTTATCGATAGTTTCCTCATCAACAACTTCTATGTCATCTGCAGGCACCTCCTCTGGAGCTTCATAAGGCAATGGATCTAGTAAATTTATTTGGTTTATTTTATCTTTAGTTAGCTGATTTCCTAAGGCAGTAATCCCTTTTACCGAAATGAATTCTTCAAGATCAACCTCCATGTTTGGTCTACGCTCTTTACCGCGCTCTTTAGTGAATTCCACATCTGCTATTGGCCTCCAATCGGTTGAAACAATCTCTAATTGAGAGTCTGGATGGTCCGAAATAAAATCTTCCTCTTTGCCTTCATGTTCTATTATAAAACGCTTTACATAATAACGTTCTTTTTCCCCATCATAATAAATTGCAGAAATTGGTTTTTTAGGAATCCATTTTTCCATAATAATCATGTCACTGTCAAAATGGGTAGTTAATTCTGGGATAATGGTTTTTACAATTCCGGATTGGTTAATAATAAGAAGCCTATCTTCACCTCTAAATTCACCTATCAACTCACCTCTATCATCAACATTTAAACGTTGAACCGTATCGTCAAACCAAATTTTTCGTGGTTTTAAGGTAGACACACCTCTTTCTTTTAACTCTACGCGTTTAATCGCATATTTAGTAACACGATTACCTTTAGACGCTCTACCTTTTATTAGAACTTCAGCAAAATCTAAATCCCACTTCAGTTTCTTAATACCACCAACTTGACGCAACATAATAGTCACAACTTCAGCTTCGCCATTAGGATTCGCAGAAAAGTACCACAACGCAGACCCTTTGTTTCCATTGGTTAAATCGTATTCACGATCACGCGTCATACTAGTCACGGCAAATCGTTTCACATAAGAAGGACCACCTTTACCATCGCGATAAATCATGTTATAAATAGTACGCTTATCTTTTTTCTTAAAAACAGCGACATGAATAATATTCTTACCAATAAAGGTTTTAGTATCCACCTTAGTCACCATCATAATTCCATCGTTTGTAAACACAATGATATCATCAATATCACTACAATCACAAACATATTCATCGCGTTTTAATGATGTACCAATAAAACCTTCTTCTCTGTTGACATAGAGTTTAGTATTTCTAATAATTACCTTGGTAGCATCTACATCATCAAAGATTCTAATTTCGGTTTTACGCTCTTTCCCTTCACCATATTCTTTTTTTAATCGCTCGAAAAAAGCTATTGCATAGTCAATTAAGTTCGCTAAGTGATGTTTTACTTCAGCTATTTGATCTTCTAATGCATCAATTTTTTGCTGTGCTTTATCAATATCAAATTTCGAAATACGCTTAATTCTAATCTCAGTTAACCGCGTAATATCTTCAACAGTAATCGCACGTTTTAAATGTTTAATATGTGGTTGCAACCCTCTATCAATTGCACTAATTACTCCATCCCAAGTTTCTTCCTCTTCAATATCGCGATAAATTCTTTTTTCAATAAAGATACGTTCAAGGGATGCAAAATGCCATTGTTCTTGAAACTCATCAAGTCGTATTTCTAATTCGCTTTTTAAAAGCTGCACTGTATTATCAGTAGAACGTCGCAACATTTCTGTAACACCAACAAAATAAGGTTTGTTATCTTCAATAACACATCCTAACGGTGATATTGACGTTTCACAACTCGTAAATGCATAAAGCGCATCAATCGTTTTATCTGGCGACAAACCTGCAGGTAAATGAATTAAAATCTCTACTTCCGCAGCCGTGTTATCTTCAATCTTTTTAATTTTATTTCCCTTTTTCATTCGCCTTAAGAATAGAATCAATAAGCGATGATGTGGTTGTTCCGAAAGGGATTTCGGTAATCATCAATGTATTCTTATCACGTTGAGAAATTAGCGCACGCACGCGCACCTTCCCCCCTCGTAAACCATCATTATAATTGGTGAAATCTGCAATACCAGCCGTTGGGAAATCTGGTAAAATTGTAAAACGCTTGCCTTTTAAGTGTTTTACAGAAGCATCGATAAGCTCAATAAAATTGTGAGGTAAAATTTTTGTAGACAAACCAACCGCAATTCCTTCACCTCCTTGTGCCAACAACAATGGAAACATTACCGGCAAATTAACTGGCTCTTTACGCCTACCATCATATGATGCTTGCCATTGCGTAATTTTCGGATTATAAACAACATCCATCGCAAACTTAGAAAGCCTTGCCTCAATATAACGCGATGCTGCCGCACGATCACCTGTTAATATATTCCCCCAGTTTCCCTGCGTATC
This sequence comes from Winogradskyella psychrotolerans RS-3, assembly GCF_000427335.1. Taxonomy (GTDB): domain Bacteria; phylum Bacteroidota; class Bacteroidia; order Flavobacteriales; family Flavobacteriaceae; genus Winogradskyella; species Winogradskyella psychrotolerans. The sequence goes on from NZ_ATMR01000215.1 coordinate 40,342, forward strand.
AATCAATAAGTCTTTCTGACCAATCTGAACCATTGCATCTGCAATACTTGCATCACCATGCGGATGGTATTGCATTGTATGACCAACAATGTTCGCTACTTTATTATAACGACCATCATCTAAGTCTTTCATAGAGTGCATTATACGACGTTGTACTGGCTTAAAACCATCTTCGATTGCAGGTACAGCACGCTCTAAAATCACATAAGACGCATAGTCCAAGAACCACTCCTTATACATTCCGGTAACCTTAGTAATAGTTTCTTGGCTACCATTGTCTTCATTTAACAACTCCTCATGTTCTTCTATCATCTATCCAACTTTATGCTTTTATTTTCTTTTATTATCTTACGCAGAGATTGCCTAACATACTTTACCTTTTTATATTTCAAAAGCGTAATATTAAAGTGCTCCTTCTCTATTTTCCCATTACTATGTGATACATAAATAACCAAACTTTTATAAAAGTAATAGTTGCGAATTTTATAACCCGATAATTTTTCTCTAGGAATTTCAATCTTATTTTCTCTATAATTTAAATAATCTGTAAGTATTAATCCACTGTTTGTGATTATAACTTGCGCACCATCACTATCATACTCAAAGAATCGTGCAACAAAATGTACTACAACTACAGCAATTAATAAACCTATTAATACGTAGAGTGAGCTTCCTTCAATTAAATTATAAGACTTAAATACCGTAGCCAGTAAAATTGCTGCGATTATTAATATAAAATAAATAGAAATTATGGTGTTTTTTATTTCTCTGTTATCTGTTCTCATAGTGCATCTTCAACAACATCAAGTTCAACCTTAAGATTATCAATAATAAATTCTTGACGCGTAGGTGTGTTTTTCCCCATGTAGAAAGACAGCAACTCCTCAATAGACATGTCTTTATCTAACATTACAGGATCTAAACGAATATCTTCACCAATAAAATGCACAAATTCATCTGGTGAAATCTCACCCAAACCTTTAAATCGCGTAATTTCTGGTTTTGGTTTTAATTTCTCCATAGCATGGCGTCGTTCTTCTTCAGAATAACAATAGATGGTTTCCTTTTTATTTCGAACTCTAAACAATGGGGTTTGCAAAATATACAAATGACCGTCTTTTATAACTTCTGGAAAGAATTGTAAGAAAAACGTAATTAACAATAAGCGAATATGCATACCATCGACATCGGCATCAGTTGCAATAACCACATTGTTATAACGCAAATCTTCAAGAGATTCTTCAATATTTAACGCGGCTTGCAAAAGATTAAACTCTTCATTCTCATAAACGATCTTCTTACTTAAACCATAACAGTTTAGTGGCTTCCCTTTTAAACTAAAAACAGCTTGTGTATTTACATCACGGGACTTGGTAATACTACCAGATGCTGAATCTCCCTCGGTTATAAATAAAGTCGATTCTAAATTCCGATCGTGTTTAATATCTCCAAAATGCACACGGCAATCACGTAATTTTTTATTATGAAGACTTGCTTTCTTCGCTCTGTCTTTTGCTAATTTTCTAATACCAGACAATTCCTTACGCTCGCGCTCAGCCTGAAGGATTTTGCGTTGAAGTTTCTCGGCAGAATCTGGATTTTTATGTAAAAAGTTATCTAAATATGTTTTTACAAAATCATTGATATAAGTTCTTACTGTCGGCAATTCGCCTCCCATATCTGTAGACCCTAATTTTGTTTTGGTCTGACTCTCAAAAACAGGCTCCATAACTTTAATTGCAATAGCAGTAACTACGGACTTTCTAATATCTGAAGCCTCATAACTTTTACCGTAAAACTCTCTAATGGTTTTTACAATAGCCTCTCTATAAGCTGCTAAATGCGTTCCTCCTTGAGTCGTGTTTTGTCCGTTAACAAAAGAATGATACTCTTCGCTATATTGTGTTTTACTGTGTGTTATAGCAACTTCGATATCTTCACCCTTTATGTGAATGATTGGATATAACATATCTGATTCATTAATATTCTCAGATAATAAATCTTTTAATCCATTTTCACTATAAAACTTTTCACCATTAAAAACAATAGTTAATCCAGGGTTAAGGTACACGTAATTTTTAAGCATCTTCACGACATATTCGCTACGATACTTATAATTTTTAAATATAATTTCATCTGGAATAAAGGTTACTTTTGTTCCTTTTCTCCTAGAGGTATCATCTAAAAGGTCTTGATTAGTAAGGTTTCCTTGGTTAAATTCTGCAGATGCCGATTTATTATCTCTTGTAGATTCTACCCTAAAATAAGATGACAGCGCATTAACCGCTTTAGTACCTACACCATTTAAACCTACGGATTTTTTGAAGGCTTTAGAATCATACTTCCCACCAGTATTCATCTTAGACACAACATCTACCACTTTCCCCAATGGAATACCACGACCATAATCACGGACTATAACGCGTTCACCTTGAATAGAAATTTCAATCGTCTTACCTGCTCCCATCACATATTCATCAATGGAATTATCTAATACTTCTTTTAAAAGTATATAAATACCATCATCTGGAGAGGAACCATCACCCAATTTACCGATATACATACCTGGTCGCATTCGGATGTGTTCTTTCCAATCGAGTGAGCGTATGTTATCTTCAGTATAACTAGTCTGTTCTGACATAAATTTAGGTGAATATTTAGATGAAAGGCTAATATAAGATTATACCTTAAAACATGAAATAAGGAGGCGGTAAAGTAATTAACAAAACTGTATTAATATGTTGAGAACATTGGAGTTTTTCAAAATCGACACCCAAAATAGCTGCATTTAGTATTTTAACCGTTTTTCTCTCTTCCTTTTTTATACAAAAACGCTCGATTATTCTTTTTTATACAAAGACATAAAAACACCTAACTGAGAATAACTTTTAACCAATTTCCAGTTATTCATAATTTCATTTAGCTCTTCGTCTTTAGTCTGATTATCAATATTAGAAAGCAATATGAATTGATTTGTTTCTATATTAAAATCAGCATAACGATCTGCTTCTTCCAAATTTTTAAATTCTGAAAAATCGCGTTCGTTAAACCGAATTCTTGTACCAATTTCTGTAGGCTTAACCCCTGAAGAATCTAAATAACTCTCCATTTGCGATTCAACCGTGTAACTATTTAAATACGCTAAAGAACTATCCCAAGATTGCGATATTGTTGGAGGATAAATCCAGAAATGACCTGAAATAAACATTAAAACAATAGCAGAATATATTATCGGTTTCTTAGCTAACTTATAATGTGTTATTAAGTTGATGAGCAATAGGATTGCCAGTAAATAACAAATCATAAAATACCGATCACCAATCGGATTAGAAAATGGTACCATACCTATAAAAAAGACAAATGCAAACACAAAAAAGGCGATGGCTATTCTATCTATTTTAATATTTCTATTCGTTTTGTCTTTTATATATTTCACTAATAACGGCAACAAAAATAGCGCAATTATAAAGCGCCCGTATTCCAGAAAGCTTTTAACATACACAATACTATTTATTAGTATTTGTTTTACCCCAACCGATTGCCTTTGCACATTATAGTTTTCTTTCTGAGTGATTAAAAACCAACCTAATTTTTCATATTGAAAATAACAAAACACAGCAAAACTTAAAAGAGCAGCTACATAAGCTAAATAGATAGGCTTCTTGTTTTCTATCAATTTTAAGCGCGAATAAATAATATGAATTAACACTATAGATATCACAATATAAATTCCTCTAAGATTGGTAAATAGCAATCCTGTTAACGCTAAATAAAAGAGCACTGATTTAGATTTGATAAGCGCATTTAAACTAAGTAACGTAAAAAACAACAATAGCATATCATTATTTAAATTAGTAGTTTGAGCTATAAACGTAGGCTCTAAACACACCAACAAAACTGCAAATACAGATACTGTTTTCAAAAAATGAGTTTTGCAAAACAACACTAGTTGCCAAACCACGCCAATATTAACAATCAGCAATAATAATCTTGAAGACCAAAGCGCTTTCTGAAAAATCGTCCAGAAAACAGCCAATAAAGCAATCCACAAAGGCGGATGGCCAGAGTTACGATCTGTTGGCACAATAAACTCTGTAAGACCATTAGCATAAATCCAACTCGCACGAGACGATTTACTGATACCATCCCAAAAAAAAGGTGTCTGTTTTAGTAGCAGAAATTCCGCGACTAACACACACACCAAAAAAATAAAATCTGTTTAAAGCTTATCTTTTTTATATAATTTATCATTTATGCAAGTTACACATTAAACAAGAAATGCATCACATCGCCATCCTTAACGATATAGTTCTTTCCTTCTACTCGCATTTTACCAGCTTCTTTTACTTTAGCTTCACTACCAAATTCTACAAAATCGTTGTAAGCAATAACTTCTGCTCTAATAAATCCTTTTTCGAAATCGGTATGAATAACTCCTGCCGCTTGTGGTCCTGTTGCACCAATATTTACAGTCCAAGCTCTTACTTCTTTTACACCTGCAGTAAAATACGTTTGCTGCTTTAATAATTTATAAGCTGAACGAATTAATTTAGCAGAACCTGGCTCTTCTAATCCAATATCAGCCAAGAACATTTGGCGTTCTTCGTAATCATCTAATTCGTTAATATCCGCTTCTGTACCAACAGCCAACACTAAAACTTCTGCGTTTTCGTCTTTAACAGCTTCTTTTACTTTATCTACATAAGCATTTCCTGTATTTGCAGCAGTTTCATCAACGTTACAAACATACATCACAGGTTTATCTGTAATAAATTGAGAAGGCACTACGTAATCTTCGTAATCTTCTTCAGAAAACTCTAAAGCTCTAATTGAAATACCAGCTTCTAAGTTTTCCTTTATTTTTAAAAGTACCGCTTCTTCTTTCTGCGCCTCTTTATTACCCGTTTTGGCAGCACGCTTTACTTTTTCTAACTTCTTATCGGCAGTTTCCAAATCTTTAAGCTGCAATTCCATATCAATAGTTTCCTTATCTCTAATAGGATCTACAGAACCATCAACATGAATAATATTTGGATCATCAAAACAACGTAATACATGTAAAATGGCATCCGTTTCTCTAATATTAGCTAAGAACTGATTCCCTAAGCCTTCACCTTTAGATGCTCCTTTTACTAAACCTGCAATATCAACAATCTCTACAGTTGCTGGTAATACGCGTTCTGGATTAACGAGTTCTTCTAATTTTTGCAATCTTGGATCTGGCACATTTACCACACCAATATTTGGTTCTATTGTGCAAAACGGAAAGTTAGCACTTTGCGCTTTAGCATTAGATAAACAGTTAAATAAGGTTGACTTTCCTACGTTTGGTAATCCTACTATTCCAGCTTTCATCGAATAAATTTAATTAGTCATTTCCGCTACAACGGAAATCTCTTTTTTGCGACTGCAAATGTAAGTTATTTGTGTAATACTTGGATTATAATTTTTTGAAATGATTGCTCTTAGAATTTAGAGCTTAGCGATTCAGGTATGACGAGAATCCTTTTCAATGATTTGTATCCACTCAAACACGAAGTCAACTATTAAAAAAAGGATTCAGAACACATTGAACCCTGTGTTTTGAAAATAAAAAATTGACATTATAATTTTGTATCTAGTAGTAAATAAACTCCTAGTTTTTACATAATCTAAGCCTGTGTTACATTTTTAAAAGTCGGGGAACTTTCAGAAATACTCCCAATACCTTTTTTATTCACCTTAAAAACAACATCCTTTTCAGTAGTAAACAATAGAACAGATAAAAAAGAGCTTTTTAAATGTGATTTCACAACATCTAATGACTCAACTAGAGTAAGCTCCTCCTCAATATCTTCTGTTTCCCTGAGCCTATACCGATATTTAAGCAAAACCATAAATTCATCATCCGAATAAATTGGCCTTATAAAAATATTTTTTAACTCAGGCTTACCAATGGTTTTTGCCATCGTTAATTTAGCAAAAGTACCTTTGCTAATACTTTTTTTACTTGTTCCCAAAAAACAATAAAATCTTCTTGGTATGTCATAAACTCAAAATATAAAATAAAATCAATTGTGCATTTACTTCTTAGACTGTTACTCGCGCTCTAATAATTTTTTAGAAACTTTATAAGTCGCAGAATAAACTAATCCCTCTTGACGCTTTTTAAGATCTGAAAACGCTTTGGTATACCATTTTGGGTCCGTTGCTTTCTTTTTATAATCGTCATGACTAGAAACATCAAACACCTCACCTTCTAACAAAGGCTCAATCTTGTAGATACTAAGACCAAAATGTTCTGCCTTCTTAAGAACCGTTGCAAAATCAGATTCAGAAAAATAATGAATAGACTCATCAGAGCTATCGTTTATATTTTTCAAATCAATAAATATATTTTTTTCTAAAAATTCAGTTTGTTTCATAGTAATTGGTCATTATATTAAATAACTCGGTTTAATTAGTGACACCAAGTAAAGTGCGAAGTTAATTTTTCCTTTCTACAATTTATGCTTCAGGAAGATAAATATCAAAAATAGCTCCATTATTAAACTCACTTCTCGCTGTAATAAACCCATCATGGTTTTCTATGATTCGTTTTACAATAGCCAAACCAATACCTGTACCAGAATAATCTTCTTTACTGTGCAGACGCTGAAATACTTCAAATATTTTTTCGTGGTATTGTTGCTCAAAACCAATACCATTATCAGAAAAACGAATATGGCAGTATGTACGATCATTTTTTAAAGAAGGAACACCTGTTTTATTCCCTTTTAATATTTCGCAACTAATTTTAATGATAATTGCTGTCCCTTCTTTTGAAAATTTAATGGAATTGCTAACTAAATTTAAGATTACTTGCTGAAATTGTACAGGAATAATGCGAACATCACAAATATCTTCAAGTTCGAAAGCCACTTTTTTCTCTTCTAATTCTTCACTTAAGGTTTCTTTAGTATCATCAATAATGTCTTGAAGGTTATAAATTTCGAATGTACTTTCTTGAGCATTGGTTCTAGAATACGCAATTAAATCTTGAATTAAATTTTGCATTCGATATGCAGAGGTCTGCATTCTTGAAAAATAATTCTTAGCACTATCTGATAATCTATCTAACTCCTTTTCTTTTATTCGCGAAGCAAAGGTTTGTATTTTCCGCAAAGGCTCTTGCAAATCGTGACTAGAGATATACACAAATGATTGTAACTCTTTATTCATTTTTTCGAGATCTAAATTCTTCTTTTCTAACTCGTTGGTTCTTCGTTGCACCATACTTTCGAGTTTAGCTGTAAATACTTTTTGCTCTTGAATATCCGTACTACTACCTACCCACATCTTAATAACACCATTTGCATCTTTTTGCGGTATGGCACGGCTCAACTGCCAACGGTAGTCTCCATTATGTTTACGGAATCGATGTTCTAACAAGAAATCTTTACCAGAATTAATAGCTTCTGTCCAAACTTTAATGTTTTCTTCCCTATCGTCTGGATGTACAATTTGTAGCCATCCTTCTTTCATAATTTCGTCTAATGTTAACCCAGAAAAATCATAAACCGATTGGTTAAAATAATTAAGATTACCCTCCGGATCTGACGTCCAAATGAATTGCGGCATAGAATCAGCTAGTAGTCTAAATTTTTCTTCTCGATCCAATAATTGCTGATGAAAATTCCGCTCTTCTGTAATATCTCTTACGGTGCCCAGCATACGTTCTGGCTGATTATGCTCGTCGTAAAACACTTTCCCTTTTACATCTTTCCAATGCAAGGTTTGATCTTCCCATATAATTCTTATCTGATAATGTAAGACACCCGTTTTATATGCTTTTTCAAAGGCATCAACTCTAAGATGAACATCTTCAGGATGTACCTGAGAAATCAATTTTTCTTGTGTTAAATCATTATTGCTAGAAAAGCCTAAAATATTATAGCAACGGTCTGAGGCCAACATGTATTCGGTTTTTAGGTCTAAATCCCATATACCAAGTTCGCTTGCTTCTATAATAAGCTTTAACTTCTCTTCATTTTCCTCTATAATATGTTTTGCCTCTACTGTTGCTGTAACTTCCGAAGCGACAACCATAATACCTGTAATAGTATTGTTTTCCTTTAATGGATGATAAACAAAATTGAAGTAGCGAACCTCCGTTTTACCATTACGGTTTAAATAGACAGGGAATTCGTAACCATAAAAGGCATTTCCTGTTTTATAAATATCTTCAATTACTGGAGCTATAATTTCTTTAACTTCGGGTAGGCTTTCAAAAAGTGGCTTTCCAACAAATTGCTTCTCTGTTCTATCGACAATGTTCAAATAATTTTTATTTGCCATTTCAATAATGTTCTCAGCACCTCTAAAAATAACAATACCAAGTGGTGCTTGCATTACAGAATCTCTAAATCGCTTTTCACTTTCTTCTACTTTCTGTTTAGCTTCATGCAACTCGGTAACTTCGGCTGCGGTATTCATTACTGCATAGACATTACCCTCAACATCTAGCAATGGAGTAAAGCTATAATTATAGTAAAAGGGTTTTAATTCTTCATTTTGTATAATTTCAACTTTTTGGTTTTTCGCGTGAAAAGCAATTCCCGTACGTAACACCTTGCGTATTTGACTAAATATTTGTTGGTTGTCAAATTCTGGTAATATCTCTGTGTATAATTTACCGATAACATCGTGTCCTTTTCCCCAAGCATCCATAATGGATTGATTAGCAAGTGAAATCCGCATCTCTTCACCAACAAAAACTCCAATTGGAAAAGGTGCACTTTCTACTAAAGCGCGTATACTCTGTTCACTTTTTTCCACCTTTTTTCTTGCTTCTACTTGGGGTGTAATATCATTTCCGATGGTCATAATACCATTGATTTTCCCTTGAGTATCATATAGCGCTTCATAAGAAAAATCAACATACATCGTTTCTAAAGTTCCATTTCTTAAAAGCTCAATAGCACGTTCTGGTGTAGAAAAACTAATACCTGTATTTAAAACACCGTCCATTAATTCTTTAATCCCTTGTGTTTTGAGTTCTGGCATGGCTTCAAAAATGGGATAATTAAGCATCTCATCTTCTGTTCTTCCCCATAATTCCAAAGCATACTTATTGGCAATTTCCACTTTGTAATCGGCTCCCTTTAAAATTGCAATAGCTATAGGAGCCTGAAGAATCATTAATCTTAGACTGCGTTCACTTTCTTCTATTTTCTTCCTTGCCAACACACGGTTGGTGACATCCTCTACAGTTCCTGTTAATCGATACGCAATTTTTTCTTCATTAAACCAAGCTTTACCTTTGGCATGTACTATGGTTTCTTTTTTGGTGAGTTCGTTTATAATGGTGTATTCTGCATCGTAGTGTCCACCTGATGCGTAATTCAAAACATCCAAAATGGCATTAGACACACGATCTTTATCCTTTTTTGAAATAACATTTAAAGCCTCCGAAAGTTCAATTTGTTCTTTTTGAGCCAAACCAAACCACTCTTTTAATCTCGTATTACAAGAAAATTTATTTGTGAGAGGATTATAATCGTACGTGGCTAGTTGTGCTGCTTCAATTACAAATTTGAGTTCATCTTTACTATTCTCTAAATCATGTTCAACTTTCTTTTTATTAATGGTTTCTATAGCGGTCACCAACACTCCGCCTACTTCACCAGATTCCAATCGTATAGGACTGTAAGCAAAATCGAAATAATAGTTTTCAACACTACCATTTCGATGTAATGGCAGCATAAAATTAGGTAAACCAACCGCTTCACCATCCATTGTACCATCGAAGGCAGAACCAATACGATCCCAAACTTCAGAAAAAGTTTCTCTTGAGCCGCCTCCCAAAGCCTTTGGATGCTTGGTGGCTCCCAAAACAGGAATATAAGCATCATTGTAAATTTGAGTCAACTCTTTTCCCCAAGCAATGCACATAGCTAAGGGATTGTTTAACATTACACTCACCATTGTTTTTAAAGATTGCGGCCAAACTTCTGGGTCACCAAGTGGTGTGTTACTCCAATCTCTAGCTCTAATGAGTTCCCCCATTTCTCCCCTTCCTCTTAAAAAAATATGCTCTTCTTCTTCTTTAATACTCATGCAATAGTTATGGTTGAATAATGAATTTATCCCTAGAACGTAGTTCCAAATTAGTGTTAGTGAATAATGAAATTGCCTTTTCAACAACTTTTTTTATGTTTGCGAATTCTCCAGGCTTTTGAATATAATGATGCGCTCCCATATCATAAAGCTGGCTAACAACAGTTCTATCTAAAGATGTAGAGTAAATAATAATAGGAATATTCTTTAATTTATTAATCGCCTTTATTTCAACCATACATTCCATACCTGATTTTCTAGGCATATTAAGATCTAGAAAAATTAAGTTAGGATGATTAATGGGGTCCGTTAGTAAAAAATTCATTAGTTCAACGCCATCATTTAGTACAGATAGTGTTAATTCTCCAATTTCATCAATAGCTTCTTTAAAAAAGTCGCAATCGTCAATATCATCATCCGCAAGTAAAAGGTGAAAGTTCATATTTTTCATTTTATAAAATTAGAGACATATACAGTGGACTAAATTATGTAATTAAAACATTATTGTAATTGCAATAGGATTATTTTATTTTTTCAACGAAAAAATCTCCTAAACTAAATATTCGATAAAATAATTGTGATGTTAAAAACCCTCTATGATTTGTGGATATTGATCTAAATTTTAGAATACCTAAAACAAAAACACCTCCCTTTTAAGGACTAAAATAATAATAAAAACTTAAATAATAAAACTAAATTATGTGATACATAAAACTTTATTCTGTCCATAACATTTAACTTGTAAGGGAAAATTTACGTGTAAGTGTACACTTCAATTTTTACCTTTCTTTTCATTAAAATTGAGTTCAGTCAAAGTATTTATACAGCGATTTTAAGTTGATAATTGTTAATACCCACTAAACCAACTGACTCATTAACTTATTTTTAAATACTAATGACTTCAAATTATTATATTTAGGATAGTCCAAGCTAGATTTACTGTAAAAATAATAGCAATAAATAAAAACCTTAGACTCAGACACCTCTAATCTCAATGTTGAATCTCCTTATCAACAAAACACAGAATAGTTGACGTTTGCAACAATCGTTGACCCCGAAAACTCGAAAGAACACATAAAAGCAATTTTAGTTAATACTATAAAACGGCTCTATAATTACATCATTTTAAAACCACCTTACATTTTATAGTTCGTACAAATAACCTAACGTATTAAAATAATATTCAATAGAGCAACTCCGATTAAGTTGTGTTAGTTATCTTGGATAAATCTTAGAAACCAACTGTTGGCTATAAATAAAAATTATAAAATGAAATTCTTCAGAAAAATAAAGCAAATCACTCATTTAATGAAGCAAGTAGACTTCAAAGAATTGGGAGAGATTTCAGAAAAGATAGATTTACCTAAAATTATGAAATCGGTTGGTGAGTTAGACGATAATCAACTCAAAGGATTAATGAAAATGTTGACTGAAAAAGCAAAAAAAGGTCAGCACCAATTACCACCTATTGATGGTGATTTTTATGACTATGATTTAAAACTGAATCAAGAACAACGTGCCATACAGATGAAAGTCCGCAGTTTCATGGAAACTGAGATCGAACCAATCGCAAATCACTATTGGAATAAAGCCGAATTCCCAATGGATATCATTCCAAAAATGGCAGAATTGAATATTTGTGGCGTGGCTTACGAGGGCTATGGATGTCCTAACCTACCTTTTATAATGGAAGGAATTATAGCTGAGGAATTAGCACGTGTTGATGTATCAATTTCTACATTTTTTGGTGTTCATAGTGGGTTGGCCATGGGCTCAATCTACCTCTGCGGAAGCGAGGAACAAAAACAAGAATGGCTACCAAAAATGCAAAAAATGGAACTAATTGGCGCTTTTGGGTTAACAGAACCTAATGTAGGAAGCGGTGTTGCTGGTGGGATGGAAACTACCTGTAAAAAAGTTGGTAACGAATGGATTTTAAATGGTCAGAAAAAATGGATCGGAAATGCCACTTTTGCAGATGTTATTATTATTTGGGCAAGAGACGTGGATGATAATCAAGCTAAAGGGTTTTTAATGCGCAAAGGAAACCCAGGTTATAAAGCAGAGAAAATTGAAAACAAAATGGCTTTACGTACCGTCCAAAATGCATTGATTACTATTACCGATTGCAAAATTCCAGAAAGTGACCGCTTACAAAAAGCAAATTCGTTTAAAGACACCGCCAAAGTATTACGAATGACACGTGCTGGTGTCGCTTGGCAAGCTCTAGGTTGTGCGAGAGGAGCTTACGAAAGTGCCTTAAAATACACAAAGAAACGCGAGCAATTTGGAAAGCCCATTGCAAAGTTTCAGCTCATTCAAAACCATTTAGTAGAAATGCTAGCTAATCTCACAGCAATGAAGGCCATGGTTTATAGACTTTCAGAATTACAAGATCAAGGCTTACTTACAGACGAACACGCGTCACTTGCCAAAGTATTCTGTTCTATGCGAACAAGAGATGTTGTAAGTAGAGCACGCGAAGTTATGGGAGGTAATGGTATACTTTTAGAGTACGATGTTGCGCGTTTTGTTGCTGATGCAGAAGCCATATATTCTTATGAAGGCACTAAGGAAATCAATACTTTAATTGTTGGCAGAGCTATTACGGGTTATAGTGCTTTTGTATAGCTTAGTAGGTTACACTAAAAATTGAACATAAAAAAATCCCAAGTCAAGGACTCGGGATTCAATTAAATCTCTATTTCAATTATTTATATTGAATTAATTTCAGCCTCGACTTAACCATCAGGATGCATAAATTTCTGTTTTCCTAATAAAACCTCTTCAGTTTCCACATGATCCTCATCTGGCACACAACAATCCACAGGGCACACTGCTGCACATTGTGGCTCTTCATGAAAACCAACACATTCTGTACACTTATCTGGTGATATGTAATACACTTCATCACTTATTGGTTCTTGTGTTTCCTCTGCATCTACTTCTTTACCATTTGGTAGTACTACTTTTCCTTCTAAACTTGTACCATCAGCATAACGCCAATCATCAGCACCTTCGTAAATAGCAGTATTAGGACATTCTGGCTCACAAGCTCCACAATTAATACATTCGTCTGTGATTATTATTGCCATAGTAATTTGTGTTTTTTATTTGTTTTTAAAACGAGTCACATTTAAATCTGATAAATTTAACTTATTATCAAAATCAAAACTTTTCTTGCTCATTTGCTTTGCTTAAATTTGCAATTGCAAAAATAAAGCCAAAACATCGCATAACCAAACCCATTATGGATTTAGAACAAAGAATTAACGCATTTGTAAAATTAGGCGCCTTTTTAAATCAATTTCAACAAAATGAAAGCATAAAAAACAACAATGTAGAAGCCAATGAATTGTTTTTTGACGGCTTTAAACACCAATTAAAATTAGCAGAAGAACATAATGGTTGGTTTACAAAACAAAATATCGCTTTCACGTTAAGTAATTGGTCTAACGCACTGACTAATAAAAACATTAACCTATGGATAAGCAAGTACAACTTTAACACTTCCACCTCACAGACTGTTGCCATAATTATGGCAGGAAACATTCCTTTGGTTGGTTTTCATGATTTCTTAAGTGTGCTAATATCTGGGCATAATGTATTAGTAAAACAATCGTTTAACGACAAACATATACTTCCATATTTAGCCAAATATTTAGAGGTTGTAGAGCCTGATTTTAAAGGTAAAATTAAATTCACAGAAGAAAAACTAGAAAACTTCGACGCCGTTATTGCAACGGGAAGCGATAACACAGCGCGTTATTTTGAATATTATTTTAAAAACAAACCCTCTATAATTAGAAAAAACAGGAATTCGGTTGCGATTTTAACAGGAAACGAAACTAAAGAAGAACTGGAAGCTTTATCTGATGATATTTTTAGGTATTACGGTTTGGGCTGTAGAAATGTATCTAAATTCTTTATACCAAAAGAGTATAATTTTGATGCATTTTTTAATGCAATTTACAAATGGCACCCTATTATAGATGGATCTAAGTACGCTAATAACTACGACTATAATAAAGCAGTTTATTTAATGAGTGAGTTTGATATGCTAGAAAATGGCTTCCTAATGATAAAGGAAGATGCTAGCTACTCCTCTCCTATAGCAACGTTGTTTTACGAAAAATATAACGACATCGCAGAATTACAACATAAATTAGAAACAGATTCAGACAAAATACAGTGTATCGTTGCTAATGGGTTTACAGATAATGAAATTACATTTGGAGAAACTCAAAATCCTCAACTTTGGGATTATGCAGATAATGTAGATACTGTTGATTTCTTGCTAAAAATATAGCCTAAAAATTATCAATTTCATAACATAATTTAGGCAATTAATTAGCACCTTTGTATCTGTTTAAAAATAATAGATTCAAGATTAATTTGTTAAAATCTTGAATTAAATTCAGAATAAAATGAAAAAACACAATTTTAGTGCAGGTCCATGTGTACTACCAAAATCGGTAATGGAACAAGCAGCAGCAGCAGTTTTAAACTTTGACGATGGGCTTTCGCTTTTAGAGATTTCTCACCGTAGCAAACCTTTTGTTGATGTTATGGAAAATGCACGATCCTTAGCTTTAGAGTTATTAGGACTTGAGGGTAAGGGTTATAAGGCGTTATTTCTTCAAGGTGGTGCTAGCACACAATTCTTAATGGTTGCTTTAAACTTATTAGAAAAAAGAGCAGGCTATTTAAATACAGGTACATGGGCAGATAAAGCGATTAAAGAAGCTAAAATCTACGATGATATTTACGAAATAGGATCTTCTAAAAGTGCCAACTACAACTACATTCCTAAAGGTTACGATATCCCTGAAGATTACGATTATTTTCACTGTACATCTAACAATACCATTTTTGGAACTCAGATGAAGAGTTTTCCAAACTCGCCGATTCCTATGGTATGTGATATGAGTAGTGATATTTTTTCGCGTCAGTTAGATTTTTCAAAATTTGATTTAATCTATGCTGGTGCTCAAAAAAATATGGGCCCTGCAGGAACAACCTTAGTGGTAATAAAAGAAGATATTTTAGGTAAAGTATCGCGTAAGATTCCTTCAATGATGAATTACAAAGAACACATTAGCAAAGGAAGTATGTTTAATACACCTCCTGTATTTGCTGTTTATGTTTCTATGTTGACTTTAGAATGGTTGAAAAACTTAGGAGGTATCAAAGCTATTGAAAAAGAAAATGAAAAGAAAGCGAGATTAATCTATTCTGAAATAGATTTAAATCCTCTATTTAAAGGTTATTCAGTTAAAGAAGATCGTTCTATAATGAATGCGACGTTCACTTTAGAAAATGAAAACCTAAAGGAAACGTTTGAATCTATGGTAAAAGAAGCTGGTATCAACGGCATCAATGGACATAGAAGTGTTGGTGGTTACAGAGCATCGATGTATAACGCATTGTCTTTAGATAGTGTAAAAGCACTAGTTGAAGTGATGAGCGAATTAGAAAGTAAGGCTTAAATTTTAGTGTTCAGTTAGCAGTATTCAGTGCTCACTCAGACGCAATAAAAAGAAAGTTTTTCAGCAAGAAAAATAAAATTTAATATTAACTATAAAATTACCCGAATCAGTTCTCTTTCCTTAGGAAAGAGTTAGGGATAGGAAAATGAAAGTATTAGCAAACGACGGAGTTTCTCAAAGTGGAATTAATGCATTAGAAGCAGCTGGTTACGAAGTCATCACAACAACAGTTGCACAAGAACAATTAGAAAACTACATCAACAAAAACGAAATTTCGGTTTTATTAGTTAGAAGCGCAACAACAGTACGTAAAGATTTAATAGACAACTGCCCTAGCCTAAAAATTATAGGTCGTGGTGGTGTTGGTATGGATAATATCGATGTAGACTATGCACGTAGTAAAGGATTAAATGTTATTAATACTCCTGCAGCGTCTTCTCATTCTGTAGCAGAGTTGGTGTTTGGCCATTTTTATGGTTTAGCACGTTATTTACATAACTCTAACCGTGATATGCCGTTAGAAGGAGATTCTAAATTTAAAAATTTAAAAAAGGCTTACGCTAAAGGAACTGAACTTAAAGGTAAAACTTTAGGTGTTTTAGGATTTGGACGTATTGGACAAGCTACAGCGAAAGTGGCTATTGGAGCAGGAATGAAAGTTGTTGCCTTTGATCCATTTTTAGAAAAAGCGAATTTAGAATTGGATTTCTTCGATGGTCAAAAATTGAATTTTGAAATCACTACCATTTCAAAAGAAGATGTTTTAAAACAAGCGGACTTTCTAACACTTCACGTACCAGCACAAAAAGACTATGTGATTGATGAAGCTGAATTCAACCAAATGAAGGATGGTGTCATTATCGCCAACGCTGCACGTGGTGGAGTTGTTAACGAAATTGCTCTTGTTAAAGCGATAGAAAGTGGTAAAGTCTCTAGAGCTGCATTAGATGTTTTTGAAAAAGAACCACAACCAGAAATTCAGTTATTAATGAATCCGGCATTATCATTAACTCCTCATACAGGAGCTGCAACTAATGAAGCGCAAGATCGAATTGGTACAGAATTAGCAGAACAGATTATTACAATTCTTGGTTAATAAAAAATGTGACCAAATCAAATAAAATGAGTCCTACTATCGTGGGACTTTTTTTTGTACCTTGAAATGATATTTTTTAACCCTTAATTATATATAACAAAATGGCAGGAATTTTAGATTTATTGAACAGTGATATTGGAAAAACCATCATTAGTGGTGTTTCTGGTTCTACAGGAACAGATCAAGATAAAACAAGTAGCGTATTAACAATGGCATTACCTGTACTTATGAAAGCTATGGAGCGTAACGCTTCTACTCCAGAAGGTGCAGCAGGACTTATGGGCGCATTAAGTAGCAAACATGACGGAAGCATTTTAGATAACCTTGGTGGTTTATTTGGCGGTGGTGTTGATGATAATGTAAAAAATGATGGAGCTAAAATTCTTAGTCATGTATTAGGCAGCAAACAACAAGGTGTAGAACAAGTCATTGGTCAGAAAGCAGGCTTAGACGCTGGTTCTGTGGCTAATATTCTAAAAGTAGCAGCTCCGATTTTAATGGGTGTTCTAGGTAAACAAGCGAGTCAGAATAATGCCAGTTCTCAATCAGATATCAGTGGCCTTTTAGGTGGTTTACTTGGTGGAAGTAGCTCACAAAACGAACAAAGTTTCTTAGAAAAAATATTAGATGCAGATGGTGACGGAAGCGTTATTGATGATGTCGCAGGTATGGTTTTAGGAGGAAATAAAAATTCCGGTGGAATTGGTGGTCTTTTAGGCGGCATGTTCGGTAAATAAAATTCTTCACATATAATTATAAAGCAGTTCGTTATAACGGACTGCTTTTTTTGTTTCTATAATCCACACTTTCAAAAATGATAGGATGACGCATTCAAAAGGTTAGTTAACTTAGTTTAGATTGTAACAATTATAAACCTGCTGTTTCTTTACGGTGTTAAATCGAAGTAAAACTTTATAAACACTAACATTTTTTTAATACCTTTAATTCTTATGAGAAAGATTATCCCATTCATTATTATCCTAATTTTAATTGCGAGCTGTAAATCTTACAATTACAGCCCAACAATTGATAACGAAAACGAAAGTAGCTTTGTAAAAAGTGACACCGTTTCCATAAGCAGTGACGAAAACGATTATGAAATCCTTATTATAGAGCCAGGCTTTAACTCATGGTTATTAAGTACAGCAAGACCTGAGGGGCATTATTCACAACAATTTTTAGAATCGAGAAATGCTCTCTTAGTACAAGGCTGGAATCAAAGAAATCTTCAACCTCATGTTTATGACCCTAATCTTTATGAGGTTCGTATAGATTACGATACACGTACAGATTATGGTTATGAAGTGAATTATAAACTCTATAATTACTTTATATACTTTCAAATAAAATACAAACAACAACTTTCATCGTTTACACCTAGAATTTAGGATATAAAATCCTCATAATTTACTAGTTTTGCATCACGACATTGGTGCTATGGAAAAATTTAAAAAACATTGGGAAATTCAACACAATTGGCAGTTGTTATTTCCCTTTTTTGGTTTAGTTATTTTGGGATATTCTGCGTTTAAGATTTCAAACGGATTTTTTAGATAATTACGGATTAACGTTAACCATCGTTGGAGCTCTTTTTATTTTCTTTTTGTTATTAAAACTAACCTTATTCATATTTAAGAAACTTGAAAAGAAATGGATTCTCGATTATAAATGGGAAATGATCCGCGTATTTATGGTATTCGCCTTTACAGGAACATCATCTTTAGTTATTGGAAGGCCAGTTATAAAATTAATAGGAATTACTAAAGAAAACTTAAATCCTATACTCTACTGGTTTTTATTCCTTATCATTGGGCTTATTTTCTATCAGATTCTGTTAGTAACCTTTGGATGGTTTTTTGGGCAATTCAAGTTTTTCTGGGAATTTGAAAAGAAAATGTTAAGGAGATTTGGATTAAAACGCTTTTTAGATTGAAAATAAATACAGTAATAACATCACTATTTAAAACATTAGCAATTATGCTAGTGCTTTTTGTGTTGTTGCCTTCTGCTGTAAAATTAACACACGCTTTTAATCACCATACACATGAAGTTTGCGATTCTGATAATGAGCTTAAAACTCACTTTCATGAGTCTGATTTAGATTGTGACTTTTATAAATTTAAGCTTACCAACAATTTATTTCTCGTATTTAATAACTATGAGATAATACCTCAAATAACTGCAACTAAGCAGTTATCTTCATATTATATTTCTTTAAATAATTATCAGCAATTAACAAGGTTTGTTAGAGGTCCGCCTCAGTTGGGTTAGAATTTTAAATTTTCTAATACATTAATAAATCTATTTAAATGAAACCAATAATTATTGGCTTAGTTATGGCTATATCTTGCTTTAGCTACAGTCAAAACTGCAATTATACATTTTTAGGCGAACTCAAAGATTTTCATGACGGAACACCAATAGAATCTGCTACTATTTACATTAAAGAAAGTGATACGTATTTAATTTCAGATTTCGATGGTAAATTCAAAATTGAAAATCTATGTGCAGGCACCTTAACATTAACTATTTCTCATGCCAACTGTGAAACTAAAACTGTAAGTTTTGAAATCAACAGTGATACTTTTAAAACCATTTTAATTGAACATCACATTGAGGAACTCATGGAAGTTTCAGTAATAGCACATGTTGATAAAAAGGAAACCAAAACAGCCCAAGAAACCGTACTTAAAGAGCATACTCTAAAAAAGTATTCTGCTCTAAGTATTGGAGACGCGCTTAAGGAAGTTGCTGGAGTTTCTTCTATTAATACTGGGAGTTCTATCGTTAAACCTATGATTAACGGTATGCACAGTAGTAGATTAATTATGTTAAATAATAATGTAAGATTACAAGACCAAGATTGGGGAATTGAGCATGCTCCTAATATTGATGTTAATGCAGCATCTCAAATCTCCGTTATAAAAGGTGCTGGAGCACTCGCTTATGGAGGTGATGCTATAGGAGGTGTTGTTGTTGTAAATCCCGATCGTGTGTTTTTAAAAGATACACTGTTTGGAAAAACTACACTAAGTGGTCAGTCTAATGGAAGAGGTTATTCAGCAAATACAAAGTTAAATAAGTACACTAAAAAAGGTTGGTTTGCATCTGTGCAAGGATCGCTAAAACAAAATGGTGATTTTGAAACGCCAGATTATGTATTAACCAATACGGGATCTAATTCTAAAGGTTTTACTTTTCGTGGTGGAAAGCAAAATTTTGAGTCTGGATTTGAAGTCTTTTACAGTTACTTAAATAATGAAATAGGTATTCTTAAAGCTTCTCACATTGGTAATATTGAAGATTTAGTAAGCGCTATCAATAGTTTAGAGCCTTTAGTGATAGAAGATTTTAGTTATGATATAAACGCACCTAAACAAGATGTAACACATCAGCTTGCAAAAGCCATGTATTACAAACGTTTTAATAATTTTGGAAAAGTAAATTTACAATACGATTACCAAAATAATCAACGTCTTGAATATGATATTCGTGTAGGAGATGATAGAGATAAAGCCGCTTTAGACCTCAAACTTCAAACCCATACTTTATCTTCAGACATTGTGCTAGATGCACTTTCTGACTATAAATTGAAGTTTGGAATTATGGGTAGATATCAAAATAATTTTGCAAATCCAGATACGGGTGTTAGACGCTTAATTCCAGATTATGATAAGTTTGATTTTGGTATTTATGCTACAACAGAACATAGTTTAAATTCTAAAATGACTTTAGATTTTGGTTTGCGCTATGATTTCAATCGTATTGATGCAAAGAAATTTTATTTCACATCACGTTGGGAAGAACGTGGTTATGACGAAGATTTTTCGGATCTCATTATTGATGATTTAGGTACACAATTACTAGTAAACCCTGTGTTTGATTATCATAATTTTTCTACTTCAGCTGGGTTTAATTACCAGCTTAACGAGCATCATAGTTTTATAGGAAACTATAGCTTATCAAGCAGACCTCCTAATCCTTCAGAATTATTTAGTGATGGCTTGCACCACTCTGCTGCTAGAATTGAATTGGGAGATTTAAGGTTAACTAAAGAAACTTCTAATAGAGTTTCTGCGAGTTACATCTATAATTCAAAACAGTTTAACCTAACAACTGAAGCTTTTTATAATCACATTAATGATTATATGTATATAGAACCAACAGGTATCGAGCAAACCATTAGAGGCGCTTTTCCTGTTTGGCAATATTTACAAACTAATGCCGAGTTATACGGTATCGATTTAAGTGTAAACTATACTATTAATGAACATTTTAATTTTTCAAATAAAACATCTTACACCGTAGGAAATGATATTGAAAATGATAGATCGCTTATAAATATACCTGCATTTAATACTCGAAACAGTATAACTTACACTAACGATTGGAAACAATTTTCTGCGTCATTGACGAGTGATTGGACTTTTGAACAAACCAAATATCCAGATAATAACTTTGAAACGTACATCGCCTCAACAAACGAAACAGTTTTAGTCGATATAAGTACACCTCCAAGTGCTTATCAGTTGTTAAACTTTTATTCTGAAGTTACTTTAGAAACGTCAGATAAAACCAATCTAAATATTGCTCTTAGCGTAAATAATTTATTAGACACTAACTATAGAGCTTACTTAAATCGCCTTCGTTATTTTGCTGATGACATGGGAAGAAATATAATGTTACAATTACAATATAACTATTAAAAAAAATCAAAAACATGAAAACAATTAAACACCTATTTTTATCTATATTAAGTTTATCTGCATTAGTATCTTGTTCATCTGATGATGACGCGCCTAAAATTGTTAATGAAGAAGAAGTAATTACAACCGTTCGTTTAGAGTTAACAAATGCTTTTGGTGATATTGTAGTACTTCAAAGTCAGGATTTAGATGGTGAAGGACCAGATGCTCCTGTTTATACTATGGAAGGAAGTATTTTAGCTGACACAGAATATGTTGGTGAAATTCAATTTTTAAACGAACTTGAAAATCCTGCTGAAGATATTACCTTAGAAGTTTTAGAAGAAGCTTTAGATCACCAAGTGTTTTACATATATACCACAAATAATGCTGGTAGTACTGTAACGTATACTGATTTGGATAGTGATGGCAATCCAATAGGTGTAGCTACAACATTTAATTCTGGTGCTGTTTCAACAGGCAATACATTAGTAGTTCAATTAATACATGAGCCAAACAAAACTGGAAGCGGTGTAAGTGATGGAGACGTAACTAATGCAAATGGAGCTATAGATGCCAATGTGACGTTTACATATGATGTCAACTAAAATATCTTTTTAAATTAAAAAAAAGCACTCAATTTGAGTGCTTTTTTTTATGCTTTTATTTCCTGTGTATCTTTTTTTATAAGGTAAGTATAAAACCACATTAGTGTAAATGTTGGTATCACGTCAAAGCCAGGCAATGCTTCCTCTACAAAAGTGATAACTCCTGCGACTTTACCAGCTTTTCCTGCATATAACTTGGTCATTAACCATCCCGAAATTGGTGCCCAAACGATATCCGAAAATTCACCGATTCCAGGAATTATAAACGAGACCATACCTAAAGCGTCTAAAAGAAGACCTATTCCTAATTTTTTGTATTTATTCATATAATGTATTAATTACTAATGTGTATAGAGCAATAATTATTCCAAATAAAATAGACTGCCATCTTCAAATTTAAATCTACAAATGGTAAGTGATGTCTTTTATTTTAACGTTTAATTAAGAACGTTGCTCAACGTGAGAACTTAATTTTGTAAATATCGATGTAACAACCGCTAAATAATTACATCTATATCCTATTCTAAACGACCAAAACCATTTATGAACGCTCGTTCTTTAATTCTTTTGCTTACCGTATTAGGCATTGCTACTTCTAGTATTGCTCAAAATAAAAAAACATTAAATATTCAGCGTTCTGCATTAGAACCTAAAATAGATGGCATTTTAGATGATGCAATTTGGCAAAATGCAGAAATGGCCACAGGTTTTCTTTCAAATAGACCCGAAATTGGAAAAGAAGCTCCGCACAACGAACGTACAGAAGTAAAAATGACGTACGATGATAAAGCTATTTATGTTGCAGCTTATCTTTATGACGACCCTTCTAAAATAATGAAACAACTCACCAATAGAGATAATTTTGGTCAGACAGATTACTTTATATTAGTACTAAATCCCAATAACGACGCCCAAAACGACACCGCTTTTTATGTTTTTAGTTCTGGACAGCAAGCTGATGCTATTCAAAGTCCAACTATTGGCGAGGATTTTGGTTGGAATGCCGTTTGGGACAGCGCTGTAAAAATTGTGGACGACGGTTGGATTGTAGAAATGAAAATTCCGTATCGTACCTTGCGATTCGCAGACCAAGACGAACCTACTTGGGGAATGCAATTTCATAGAGAATTTAGACGCTCTAGATCGCGATATACTTGGAATCCAATTGATCCAACTCAAGGTTATTCCGGATTATACCATGCCGAAGTTAAAGGTCTTAAAGACGTAAAACCTCCCGTTAGGCTCAACCTCTACCCTTTTACAACAGGAATTGTAAATAACTATGATGGAGACACAAATACAGATTTAAAATTTGGAATGGATGTGAAATACGGACTCACAGATAATTTCACCTTAGATGCGACATTGGTTCCTGATTTTAGCCAAGCAGGATTTGATAATGTTGTTTTAAATCTTGGCCCTTTTGAACAAACCTTCTCTGAACAACGTCAATTTTTTACCGAAGGTGTCGATTTATTTTCTAAAGGAGGTTTGTTTTTTCTAGACGAATTGGAAATAGACCAAGTGGACAGCTTAGTCTTGATGAAAATGAAGACGTCACTTCACCTAATGAAGTTAAGGTATTAAACGCCGTAAAAGTTTCTGGTAGAACTAAAAATGGCTTAGGTATCGGTTTCTTTAATGCAATTACAGAAAAAACAACGGCTACCATTAAAAACTCAGTCACAGATGAAAAACGGAATGCCGTTGTAGAACCATTTGCTAATTACAATATCTTAGTGGTAGACCAACAATTTAATGGTAATTCGTCCGTAAGTTTAATTAACACTAATGTACTGAGAGAAGGCCATTTTAGAGATGCTAATGCTACTGCCTTGGTTGCAAATATCATTAATAAACGGAACACCTATAGTGTGGCAACAGATTTACGAATGAGCAATGTAAACTACCAAAACACCAATAGTGAAACCGGTTTTAGTAGTTATTTAAAGTTGGCTAAAATTCATGGTAATTTACGCTATAGCTTAGAACACAGTTTTGCCGACACTAAATTCGACATTAATGATTTAGGCTTATTATTGCGAAATAATTACAATAATTTTAGCTCTGATATCTCGTATCAAACTTTTGAGCCAAGCGGGAATTTAAATAACTATAGTGTTAGTACCTACTTTAATTACAATAGATTAGCAAAGCCTAATGTGTACGCTCAATTTAATTTGGGAGCTTCATATCAAGCCACCACAACCAACTTAGATGGTTTTGGTTTTAACTTAAGTGCTGAGCCAGGCAAACAAAACGATTACTTTGAATCTCGAGATGGCAGACCTTTTATTTATGAAAATTATACGAGTGCAGGAGGTTGGATTTCTTCAAATTACAACCGAATTTTTGCTTTCGATTTTAGAGTGAATGCTGGGTCAATGTTTGAAGATGGTAGAGATTTATTTAATTATGATATCGAAGTTGAACCACGCTTAAGACTCAATGACAAACTTCTATTTATATATCAATTTTACTATGACTTTACTAATGGCGGACGCGGTTTTGCAACTCAGGAAGATAATCAGCCTATTTTCGGTGAACGCAACAGACAAATTATAACTAATAGTGTGTCTGTTAACTACGCATTTAACCCTTACAAATCTATAGCATTAAGTTTTAGACATTATTGGGATACCGTAAAATATGACGACGACTTATTTACGTTATTAGATTCTGGTAGATTAACGACAGCTTCGGGTTATACCTTAGACAACATTAGTAGTGATCCTGATATTAATTTTAGCACTTGGAATATCGATTTAAGCTACTCTTGGCAATTTGCTCCAGGAAGTTTTTTAACGGCTTTATACCGCAATCAATTATTTAATTTAGACACGCTCGCTGAGTATAACTATTCTGAAAGTGTTGATACCTTATTTGAGCAACCTATGCAGCACACGCTTTCTGTTAGATTGCAATATTTTATTGACTTTAATGGTATGAAATCTATTTTCAATCCTAATAAATCTGATTCTTAGTATTGTAAAATTAGGCATTAAGTAGTACTTTCACATCGTATGAGTAAAACTGTTATTTCCGCAAAGCAAATTAAGAAAGCCTATAAAGATCTCGAAGTCTTAAAAGGTGTAGACTTAACTATTTTAGAAGGTGAAATCATTTCTATTGTTGGCGCTTCTGGTGCCGGTAAAACGACGCTGCTTCAAATTCTAGGTACTTTAGATAAACCCGATTATAAGTCAGATACTGAACTGATTATAAACGATCAGTCTATTAAAACTTTAAATGATAAAGATTTAGCAAAATTCAGAAATAAGAACATTGGTTTTATATTTCAATTTCATCAGTTATTACCAGAATTTTCTGCTTTAGAGAATGTATGTATTCCTGCGTTTATTAATAACACATCAAAAGATGATGCCGAAAAGCGCGCTATCGAATTGTTAGATTATTTAGGTTTAAAGGATCGCATTCATCACAAACCCAACAGCATGTCTGGTGGAGAGCAACAACGTGTGGCTGTCGCTAGAGCTTTAATTAACAGTCCGAATATCATTTTTGCTGATGAACCTTCAGGGAATTTAGATAGCGAATCTGCAGATCAACTTCATAATTTATTCTTTAAATTGAGGGATGAAATGAATCAAACCTTTGTCATCGTAACTCACAACCACGAATTAGCAGAAATGGCAGACCGAAAGTTGACTATGGTTGATGGGAAGATTGTTAGTGAATAGCAAAAGACTAGCTCTTCTTCAACATCTTCAATGTAAAGCCACCAAGAATCAAAATCACAACAAGAATAATGGCCCAAAGCCAATAACTGTTTTCAAATAGTGGCTTAACTTTTTCTTGTTTTTGCTTTATGATTACTTGCTCTGCTCCTATTTTTAAAGCTTTTAATGCTTTAGGTATTTTAGTTTCAAACTTAGCAATGTCGTAATTTGGTGTTCTCGCTGCGGGATTACCATAAACCAACATATAATTTGCTGGTTCTGTAAATCGTCCCACTAATTGATGCTCATAACCTTTTACAGAAATATCTTTTATGGTTAGCGGCTGATTGTCGCCATTGTAAATTGTTATTTTTAAATCCTTCGCAATCGTATTTGAAATTTTAAAACGATTGGCTTCAAGTGAATTTAATGTTTCATTTTTAATCGTTCTATAACTGTATTTCCACCCTTTTTCGGTTTTTACACTATCACTTTTATATTCAATCTTTAAAGGTCTGTAATAATCAAAGGTATTATCAACGTCAATATGTAATTGACTTATGGATACCGATTGTTCTAAGTCTAAATTAATTACGGTCGCTTTTTGTTTCTTATCATCTGTGATTGCCATAGTCTTAATAGCATGATTTTCAAAACTTCCTTCGGTAATTTCGTATTTAAAAAGTTGCGCTGATTGTAGTTCTGGCTGGTCTTTTTGTTTCACTAAAAGTCTAAAAAAAGGTATTTAGCATCCGGAAAATCTAGATTGGTAAATTTAAAATCGGTCGTTTCATTTTTAATAGACATAATTCTATAATCTTCAAGAATTGTAAACCATTCTTGTTGATTCTGGCTGCCTTGCAATTCGATTCTCCAATCAAAATTTTGCTCCTTAAAATTTAGATGAATCAGATTAATAATGTCTTCAGAATTTAACTGAAATGTAAAATAATAGCCATTGGCTCCTTTCGTTTTATTGATGATGTCAAATGAAATGGTTTTACTCACTATTTTCTCAGAAAGCACTTGCAATAAATACGGAGCTTCAATGGTATCTGTTTTGGTTATTCCATAAATTCGAAGGTCTGACAAATCTGATTTCACTTTTCCGAATACAGCATCTGGCAAAGCAACTTTATGCCACTCGTCATTGACTTCATTTAGTTCTCTTTTATAATTATAAGATTCAATTTGCGCAGCACAAAATGAAGTACAACCTACAAGAAAAACTATAAATAATCTAGTTGTTAACGTCATCTGAAATTTGATTTTTGTATTTGTTGTATAAAAACGAAATGATTAAAAGTAACACACCAAGCGACACAAACACTATGGTTTTTGAAATGGTATTGAGATGTACAATATCGTAAAAGAATAGTTTTACTAAGGTAATTGCAAAGAAAGCCATGCCGCCAATTCGCAAATAGACTTTGTTTTTCCAAATTCCAAAAGCAATTAATAAGAACGAATACACTCCCCAAAGTATGCTCAACCCAAGTTTATACGATTGCGTAGATTCCGATAGATCCATCCAATGAATAAGCTCGCTACTCAATACCCAGATTATGGAAACATGAAGTATAATATCGTAGCCGATTTTATAGCCTTTGGCAATGCCTTCACGCTTAATAAATTTATAACAGGTATATAATGCTAGTGCTAAAAAGACAAAACTCACATAACGAATCCATAAATGAAAGCTGCTTTGTGCAAAATATTCTGAAGGATTTAAATAGCTCTCTCTTAATTCACTTAGAATAAGTAAGCCTTGTGTTAAGAACACAAAAATGCTAACAACTGTTAACGCTAAAGCGATTTTTTCGAATAATTTGTGTTTTATAATCTTGAAATTAATCAGAGATAATAATGCCGTAAACAGTAAAGAATAGTTGAGAATCCATATAATTTTAAAGTCGAATAAATCATAATTACTAAAAGTTTCATCGTAATTGTCTTCTGTCGGAATTACCAATTGAGAATTATAAAATATCTGATCCCAATACATTTCAATTTCTAATCTAAAGGCGTAATAAGCACTAAACAATAATATTGCAGGAATGGAGTAAGTGAATAAACGGTTCCAAATAGAATTAGGCTTTAAAGCAGAGGCATAATCTTCTTTCCTAGAGAGCCAAACGATAACGCCAAATGCAGCAACAAACAACATTGAAGTTAAAAAGTAGATATTAAAAATAGTAGTTACTTTATTCTCTGCATCAATAGTGTAATATAAACTATAACCATTAGACCAGTCTTCTAGAAGGCTAATAAAGGCTAACACCATCAATGGGTACGATAGTTTCTCATACACGGTAATCCCTTTTGTTCGTCCTAACCAAAATAATAAAGTAGCCTCACTCACCCATAAAAGCGTCACCCAATTACCATTTAATTGCACAGGAATTGTAATGGTTATAAAGACTAAAACCATTGCCGAAGCTAAGTAAAACAGGTTTTTATCCCCTAATTTCATCTTATAAAAAAGGACACTAACTATAAAATGAATCACAGCATTACCAAGGGTAAATAGTCCTAAAAGTTGCGAACCTGTTTCATGGTTTTCTAAAATAGCATAGCCAAATCCAAAAAACAAAAACGAATTAAGTAGTAACAAGACAACATCACTTCCTTTAAAGACTTCACGCTTAAGCATTTTATAGGCTAAAAATGTGATGTAAAAAATAATAAAGAATAAACTTAGAAAAGTTAAAGCCAGACTAAATAGTTCGTCTTCATAATATTCAACAAAGAACCACGATCCAAAAATGAGCCATGTAAACATAAAGGCTGAATAGTATAATGATTTCCAATGTTTCTTAAAGGAAAGTACTAATATCCCAATATTAATTATCACCATGTAGCTGAACAGCACTTCTACTTGCCCAGAGCCAGTACTCAGTAAAAATGGAACCGCATAAGCACCAACTAAACCAATATGAGCAATGACTTGTTTATTATAACTTATGGCAGCTACGACCGTAAATGTCGTAAAAATCACCATGAGCGCAAACGCGAAAACCTGAGGTATCAAATCATAAAAGTTGTAGGCAAAAAAGGTGATAAAATATAGGATGACAATCGACCCACTGACTAAAACAGCACTGTAAGATTCATATTTTTCTTTTAGTTTAATACCAAACCCTAATAAACCAATAGCTGTTAAATAACCAAGGATAATACGTGTTAATGGACTTATTAATTCGTTTTCAATGGAGTATTTAGCACCAATTGCCACACCAATGACAGTAATGATAATTCCGATTTTATTTAAAAGATTTTCACCAATAAACTTTTCAATACTCGATTTCGATTTTGGCTTTTTATCCGTTATATTTTTTTCTTCAGTTACAACACGTTCAGCTTGATATTCGGTTTCTAAAATAGGCTGCGTTTTATGATCAACAGATTCGCTAGCTTCAGTGATAAGTTCTACGACCTCTTTTAAATCTTTTACTGGTGATTCCTCTGGCTGAATTTCCTCAATTTTTGAAACAATTTTATCTTCAACGGAACCTGATTTTAAGTGATACAATTCCTCTTTTAGACTATTAATTTCAGAAGAAAACTCGGCTTGCTTTTTAAAAAGCAGCTCTAACTTCTCAATTAATTTGTCAATAAGCTCTTGATTTGTTGCCATATACAATTGATTTGGATGTCTTTTCATAAAACAAAGACTAGGCTAAAATAACCTATATATTTAGAACCTTCAATTATATATTAATGTTGTAAAATATAACCTAAAAATTAACGCAACCTTTAGGTGCTTTTTCCATCTATAAAAACAACCAGTATCTTCAAATTTGAAAAATGTAATCGTTCTCGTTTTAATCGCGTTAATGCTCAACTCATGTGCTACTATTTTTAATGGCAGACATACTAAAGTTAATATTTATGCTCCACAAAATACAACAGTAGAGTTAGAAAACAGTAGTATACTTATAGATAAAGGAAAGGCGAAAATTTTCCCAGAACGTTCAAAAGACTCATTAAGGTTCACATTAAAGAATGACAGCATTTCATCAGATTTTACATTTAAAAGAAAAGTATCTGGTCTCTTATATGGTAACCTCTTTATACCTGCAACATTAGGTGTTGGCTTATTGATAGATTTAACCAATCAGAAGCGATTTACTTATAAACGGCATATGCTTTTTGAAATTGATTCGACCACTAATGAATTCAAGATTTCTAAAGAGAAAATTATTGATTTTAAGCAACATACAACGTTTATTTACACGTCACCATTGCTCGCTATAGATTTATTTTCACAACCTATGATATCTCTTGGTTTTGAATATTTTCCGTTAAAAAATTTTAGTATTAGTGCAGAATACGCTACTATTTATACAAAAAAACTACGCGATGACTCAAACTTTAAACTGGTTAAAAATAAAGGACGTTCCTTTAGGTATGAAGTAAAATATTATAACCTTATAAGTCTAATTGACAATCCAAGAGTAAATGAATACATTGGTCTTGAAGCCCGTTTTATTAGACAATACTATAATAAGAATATCAGTTACGACAGAACTAACCAAGATATAAATTACTATATTAACGAACCCATCGCAGTACAAAAGTCAGTTGACATAGTTAACTTAAAATATGGCCTAAATTTCCCTATTGGTAAACGCATGTTTATAGATCTGTATTCCGGCTTTGGCATTAGAAATAAGACCTTCAAAAACCCCAACTTAGCATACAATCCTGAAACAGATCGCTTGAGCGATCATTATGAAGATTCGCATTTCATTATCATTGAAAACGCTTATTTAGAAGGAAGAGATGATACAACTGAATTTAATTTTGCTTTGGGTTTTAAATTTGGAATTATATTCTAACACCTTTATTAACATCTGTTCAAATTTTTACGGCAATTAATATCATAAAATAGTACTTTCGTTATGCCTTAATTAAATTATATGACAGTGACGGAGTTCGAACCTATAATAGAAACACTAGAAGAAGCCTACGAAATACCACATCTTAATGCGACGCGTAAGATCTCGGCATTATTACCTCATGACTATTATGAAACTGAAAAACGCTATCCTGTACTCTACTTACAAGATGGTCAAAATTTATTCAACCCTGCTGCTCCTTTTGGAGATTGGGCAATTGATAAATCAATGACACAATTAGCAAAAGAAGGACTTGGAGATCTTATAATTATTGCAGTAGACCACGGAAACGAAGAACGTATAAGTGAATATTTACCTTATTATCATCCACGTTTTGGTGAAGGAAAAGGAAATTTTTATATTCAATTTATGATTGAAAAATTAATCCCATACATCAACAGCCATTATAGAACCTTAACCGATTTTGAAAACACAGGAATTGGTGGTAGCTCCATGGGAGGTTTAATTAGTTTACATGCAGGCCTCAAAAACCCTGGTGTTTTTGGTAAAATGATGATTTTCTCACCTAGCCTATGGTTATCTAATAAAATTTTTAAAAGCACTACATCTTTTGAACCATTAGAAAAATCAAAAATATATTTATATTCTGGTGGACAAGAAAGTGCAGAGCATTTGCCAAATGCACATCGACTTGGCGGCATTATTCAAGAAAAAATGATTAATGGGTATCATATTGATTTCCGTTTTTCTATAAATGAACACGGAAATCACTCTGAAGCGCATTGGCGAGAAGAATTTCCAAAAGCCGTAAAATGGCTCTATTTTAATTCATAATTATGACTTATAAACACACAAAAGCATTAGATACCACAAAGGACTTTATACTACCTTGTAGAAAAGACCAATTAGATACCATTAAAGAATTTATACCTGTAGAAAACCCAGATTTTGATGGTAGTTTTTCTACGTATCAATTACTTTATGGTAAAACAGGTAATCGCATATACCTTATTGGTTTAGGAGAAGACAAACATAGTGCTCAATTAGAAAATACATTTCACAAATTAGCGTTCGAAACTCAGAAGCATTGGGATAAATCCATTCAGGTTTATGCAGAAGATTTAAGCGACGATGAAACAAAAAAAGCGGTCATTGGAATAGAAATGGCGCAATATGAAATTGGTGAATTCAAATCTAAAAAGAAAAAGCCAATACCACTACAGTGTCATTTTCAGCGTCTAAAAATCTTAAAAACATTCTAGAAGAAGGAAGTTATACAGGTGAAACCATCAATAAAATAAAAGCTTTAGTTGATGCTCCACCAAATATTAAAACTCCTGAATATTTAGGAGATTGGGCAATTAAATCAGCAAAAAAAGCAGATTATAAATGTACCGTTTTAAAGCATAAAGAACTCAAAAAACAAGGCTTTGATGCTGTTTTATCCGTTGGAAAAGGAAGTGTAAACAAACCTGTAGTGATCATCACAGAATACACACCAAAAACAACTAAAAAAGTAGATATCGCTTTAGTTGGTAAAGGTATTACGTTCGATTCTGGTGGATTATCAATAAAACCATCAACCAACCTTCACTATATGAAAAGTGATATGGGTGGAGCTGCCGTAGTTTTAGGTGTTGTAGAATTGGTGGCTAAATTGAGGCTAAACATTAATATCGTTGGCATTGTATGTTCAGCAGAAAATGCTGTTGATGCAGAAAGCTACAGACCTGGAGATGTGATTAATTCCTACTCTGGTAAAACCATTGAAATTATCGACACAGATGCTGAAGGCCGATTGGTTTTAGCAGACGGTTTAAGTTATGCTGTTAAAAACATTAAACCAGAATACTTAATAGATTTAGCAACCTTAACAGGAAGCGTTGTAAGAACATTAGGATACGAAGCGGCAGGCATGTTTACGCATAACCAAGATATGGCGAGCACTATGTCTGATATTGGTTACAAAGTTCACGAGCGTGTGTGGCAATTACCTATGTTCGAAGAATACAAAACCGACTTACATAGTGATATTGCAGATATCAGGAATTTTAGTGGTAAACCATTAGCTGGAGCGACGAATGCGGCACAATTTTTAGAGTCGTTTACTGAAGAGCACAAGAACTGGATGCACTTAGATATTGCCGGAGTATCATTTGGATCTTCTCCATATGCAAAGATGAAAAGTGCTTCAGGTTATGGCATTCAATTAATTACAGAATTTATTAAGAAAAAAGCTTCAAAATAATTATCAGTTTCGTAAATTGTTTGTTCATTATAATTATCAACCAATCAAACTGTGGCTTTGCTATAACAAGCGAAGCCATAGAGATTCTAACTAAGAAAACATGTCCAAACAACCGTTAAATTTCCTTTGCGTATCAACCTATTTTAAAGGCGAAGATTTTCTAAAAAGCGTAAAAGCTGAAGGTAATAATGTCTATTTATTAACTAAAAAGAAGTTAGACAAAGAACCTTGGCCATGGGAATCTATCGATGATACCTTTTATATTGAAGAATGGAATCAAAATGATGTTGCTAATGGCATTGCTTACAAGTTTAGAACCATAAAATTTGATCGTTTTGTAGCACTCGATGATTTTGATGTTGAAAAAGTAGCACTACTTAGAGAGCATTTTAGAATGCCAGGAATGGGCAGAACTACGGCACATTATTTTAGGGATAAGCTCGCCATGCGCATGAAAGCTTTAGAAGAAGGTGTTAACGTACCAGAATTTACAGACTTATTTAATAACGATTCTATTAACGACTATGCAGATCGCGTCAGTCCACCATGGTTAATTAAACCTAGAATGGAAGCGTCTGCAACAGGCATTAAGAAAATTCAGTGTAAAGATGAATTGTGGCAAGTCATCAACGACTTAGGTGACGAACGCGATAATTATTTAGTAGAGAAATTTGCTCCAGGAGATGTTTATCACGTTGATGGATTAAATGTTGATGGAAAAGTAGTCTTTGCGAGAGTGAGTAAATATTTAGACACACCTTTTGAAGTCGCGCATGGCGGTGGTATTTTTAGATCGGCAAGTTCAAAAATTGGTTCTAAAGAAGAAAAAGGCCTACAAAAAATGAATGCTTCAGTGATGAAAGCCTTCGGTATGCAATTTGGTGCCTCTCATACAGAGTTTATTCAATCTAAAGCTACAGGAGAGCTGTTCTTTCTAGAAACATCATCTCGTGTTGGAGGAGCTAATTTAGCAGAAATGGTAGAAGCTGCTTCCGGAGTTAATCTTTGGGGAGAATGGGCAAAAATTGAAGCTGCTAATCTCAGAAAAAAAACCTACAAACTTCCTAAAATAAATAATCAATATGCTGGCATCGTGGTGTCTTTAAGTCGATTTGAACACCCTGATACTTCTAGTTTTACAGACAAAGAAATTGTATGGCGTATGAATAAAGCTTGGCACATCGGATTAATTGTCGTTTCTGACTCTAGCGAACGTGTTTTAGAATTGTTAGATCAGTACACAGAACGTATTGGCAAAGAGTTTCATGCGAGTTTACCGGCACCTGATAAGTCATTGTAGATGTTGAAAGTTGTTATATAACGTGTTGTGTGTCATTAAAGAAAAATCTTTATTAAAATGAAAATTGAAAAATATAATCAAAGAATATTAGCCGTTTTAGGAACAGTTGGAGTGATTTTTATAATCGTTGCTTTGATTGCATTTATCTCTATTACTATTATGGAGCATAACAGATATAACGATGACGATATTGAAACGGGAATATTATCAGATGAAAAAATTGAGGAATTACAAAAAGAAAACAAAAGAGAGCAAGTTATCTCTTTTAGACAACCACGATTAATAGATACATTAAATTCCACGTACATTATTCCTGTTTCTCACAAAACTCTAGACGAACAAGAAGATATTATGGGGCTTTTAAATTCATATGGTGCCGCATCCAAGTATGAAGCAAGTGATAGTCGATACTCTAACGAAATATATGGAACTTATAATAATGTAATTATTTATAATCCTAAAAATGAAATCAGTAAAAAACTTTTCAATGAAAGAGTGAATTTTGAAAGAATTCAATCTGAATATTTTAGTGAGGATATTTATTTACTAATGAATATTGCAAAAGATGATACTTATAAAGATGGCGTTATAAATCTTAAAGACTATAAAAGTCTGTATATCTATTCTTTAAAGACTGAGAATTTGCAAAATATTGGGA
This sequence comes from Winogradskyella psychrotolerans RS-3, assembly GCF_000427335.1. GTDB lineage: Bacteria > Bacteroidota > Bacteroidia > Flavobacteriales > Flavobacteriaceae > Winogradskyella > Winogradskyella psychrotolerans. The sequence continues at coordinate 75,045 of NZ_ATMR01000215.1, forward strand.
TTGAAGGAATGGACGTTTTTGACTATAAATTTTTGAACGAAACAAACGATTTGATTATTAGGTTTGGAGTTGACAAAAACGATGACGGAACTTACAATGAATATAACGAGCCGACAATCATAAAAAAATATAATTTAGAAACTAGAATTTTAACAGATATTGTTGACGAGAGCATACGTTTAGAACTTCAGAAAACTTTAGAGGGTTCTCAGAAATAATGACGCCCCAAAGGTTATATTCCAATTGCACTACAACAATGGGTTGTGACAGAAACTCAATAGTATTTATCAAATGCTTAATCATAAAATTTTGAAGTAATAGAATGATTAAAAAAATCATAAAACGACTAATGATCACAACACTTATTATAGTTGGCCTTTTAGTAATTACGTATTTATTGTTCACCAACTTCTACCCTAGTTTTGGAGGAGATGTTAGCAAAGAACAACAGGTCGTTTATGCGAAGTCTGAACAATTTAAAAACGGAAAATTCAACAATACAAATCCAGTTCCTAAAGATTTGAGCTTTTCTGAAACTGTAAAATTAGCTTTTACATTTTTCACGACAAAAGTGCCTAACGGAAGACCAAAAGTAGATTTAAAAGCCACAAAGATTGATTCCGCTAACATCGCCGATTATAAAGGTGAAGCGCGGATGGTTTGGTTCGGACATTCCTCTTTTCTACTACAAATGGATAGAAAAACCATTTTGTTAGATCCTATGTTTGGTAAAGTTGCAGCTCCACTTCCTATTCTTGGTGGCAATCGATTTAATGAAGAATTTCCTTTAGAAATTGAGAAATTGCCAAAAATAGATGCTGTGATTTTCTCGCACGATCATTATGATCATTTAGATTATGAATCCATTTTAAAAATAAAGAATAAAACCAACCATTTTTATGTGCCACTAGGAATTAGAGTCCATTTAGAAGCATGGGGAATTCCTGCTAATAAAATTACCGAACTAGATTGGTGGCAAGACACACAATTAGATGGCATAAATTTAGTTTGTACACCTGCACAACACTTTTCTGGAAGAAAAATGAATAATGGTCAAAGTACATTGTGGAGTTCTTGGGTGATTCAATCTAAAACCGAAAACATTTATTTTAGTGGTGATAGTGGTTATGCTCCACATTTTAAGGAAATAGGAGAAAAATATGGGCCTTTCGATTTAGCACTTATGGAATGCGGGCAATACAATGATATGTGGTCTGATATACATATGATGCCAGAAGAAACAGCACAAGCAGGCATAGATGTAAGAGCCAAAAAGATAATGCCTATTCATTGGGCTGGATTTAAATTGGCTTTACACGAATGGACAGATCCCATAGAACGTGTTACAAAAACAGCCCATGCATTAAACCTACAGGTTATTACACCTAGAATTGGTGAAGCAATAATCGTTAAAGAGTCTATTAATACTTACACAAATTGGTGGGAAAAGCTATAATTGAAAAATTATTTAATTACTAAAAAGGAGATTATCTTATCACTGTTGGCGTATTTCACCAACACTATTTATAAAAACCAATACTGCATTATTGGAAAACAAAGACAAGAGTAACAAGAATATGACAAATAACGCAGAAAACAAACCTCCTTTATCAAGCAGAAAAAGACGCATCGCTGCATTTATGATTGATCATTTTGCGATGAGTTTTCTAATCGTTTCAATTACATTTTTGGCGCTTGGATCAGATTTTTTAAACGAACCAGATTTTTCCACCATCACAGCAACTATGCTAGTTGTTTTGCTTCCTGGATTTGTAGTCTATTTTGGGAAAGATGCAATTAAAGGCATCAGCATTGGTAAATGGATTATGGGAATAATGATTAGAGATGAGGCCAATCCTGAAAATGTACCTTCATTTGGGAAACTATTATTTCGGAATTTATTTCTTATAATTTGGCCAGTTGAATTTATTGTTCTGGCGGTAAGTACTGATAAAAAACGACTTGGAGATAAAGTCGCTAAGACTATTGTAGTTCAAAACCCCAATAAACCGAGTAAAACACCTCGAATTATTGCTTTAATTGGTATTGGTATCGTTTTTATAACCTTTATGGTTCTGTTCATAGGGTCTGCAATGAAAAATTCGGACGCTTACAAAGTTGCCGTAGAAAACATAGAACAAAATCAAAAGATTTTAGATGAAACAGGTGGAATAACAGGTTACGGTATGATGCCAACTGGTAGTATAAATATTAATAATGGTTATGGAGAGGCTCAATTAGAAATTAAAGTTCTAGGAAAAGATAATGATGTCAGTGTTGGTGCTTACTTAACTAAGCAACCAAAAGGCGAATGGAAATTGATAAAGATGAGTAAAGAATAAACTGATACTTATGTTATGAATAGACAAAAGACATTTCGATTAATTCTATTTCTTCTAATAGTTACCACTCTATTTTTCAGTTGTAAGGACGAGCGTATATCTAAAGTAGACTACCTGAGACATGTTGGAGATGCTCAAGAAGATTCACTAATAGACAATCCTGATTTTAAAATTTGTTTTGAAGATCATGTTTTTCAATATTTTAATTTTAGCGATGGACCACAATATATTGGTGAAAAACCCGAATTAGAAAAGATTTTTAAGCAGGATTACAAACCAATAACGGATAACACCCAAAATGGTTCAATCAGAATTCGATTTATAGTTAATTGCGAAGGAAAAGCGGGACGTTTCCGTGTTATACAAGCAGACTCAAGCTTTAAAGAAACTAAATTCAACGAAACAATCACAACTCAACTTCTAGAGATTACAAAAGGCATATCACAATGGAAAATTGTTTATAACGAGAATCAACCAATAGATTATTACGCTTATCTTATTTTTAAAATTAAAGAGGGCCACATCTCAGAAATCTTACCGTAATGAAATTAACCTATTCTATATTATTTACAATTTTTTATCTGAGCAGCTATGCGCAACCCAATTGTGACGCCTTCATCTATTATGGCGACACCTTAAAATATAAAGCTTGTAAAAAAGCGGAAGAAACAAAAGGACATTACCAATTTAGTAAACGATATCAAGAAATACTTGATGAGTCTATAGCCATAGATTCAACATTTGCTTATGCTTACAGAGAAAAATCAACAGCCTATTTAAAAAGTGGAGATTTCATTACTTGGAAAGAGTTAATCGACAAAGCTGTAAAACATAATTTTAAAGAAAACTTAGGTTATCGTGGTTGGTGTCGCTATCAATTTTTTAAGGATTATCAAGGTGCCATTGAAGATATTGAAGAATTAGAAAACAAAGTTAAATTTGATATTGGATTTTCAGCAAACGGAGATTATCATTTAAATATTGCTAAAGCCTTATGTTATAAAGCTATTGGACAAAAAGAAAAAGCGATTGAAATCATAAATAAACAACTCAATTCTGAAGATCATTTTCTTGGAGCCTACGATTATCTACATTTAGGAGTACTCTATTTAGAACAAAACGAATTCGAAAAAGCTATAGAAGCGTTTAATAAACAAACTGAAGATAATGAACTTGCCGAGAATCAATTTTACTTAGCATTAACTTATAAAGTTTTACAAAAGCCAGCAGATTATAAGACACACTTAAACGAAGCCAAAGTTCTTTATTTAGATGGACGGAAAATGTTTGATCCATATACAAATCCTATGGATAAAATATTTCTTGAAGACATTGAAAACGAATTTAAAGAAAGTGCTAATAAAAATTAGGAAATACTTACCTCACACTTACACTAATTTCCTTACTGTTTTTGAAACCGACTCCTAGATAAAAATAATTCTTGTAAGATGTAATAAAAAAAATTATTCCTCAAAAAAACCAGTACTACCGCCAACCCAAGTTTTATCTTTATTGTATTTTACACCAACCATTTCACCTTTGCTTAAACGCATCAAGTTGCTTACAATTTCGGTTTTGTTGGTTTTAGAATTATGAAGCATCATCATTCTAATTTCGCATTTTGCTGGCACATCCATAGTTTCAATAACTGGTGCATAGGCTACTTTTTCTTGCAATAAATAATTCGATTTATTAGAAATAGCATCAATCATATCTCGAGTCACATGAATCTGAACTCCGGCTCCTGCAAATGAATACAACGGTTTTAAGACGTAGTTTTCTAAGTCAGTCGGAATTTGCTCAAGCGTATCTAAATAATAAGATTTTGGCACATAATCCCCTTTTAATAAAGGCATGGTGTATTTACTAATTCGGTAAAACCAGTTAGGGTGACCAATCCATTCCGCATCAATCTCATCTTGAAAACTGAATTCTGTCTTCAAATCTGTGCGTTGGTGTAATTCATCAAAAATAATACGGTTGTATATTTTTAGAACCTCCACTTCACCTCCATTGTCATCTAAATAAAAGAGTGTTTTTCCGCTCTTTTTTAAATCTGTAATACAAAGTACTTTAATCCCAAGTTTAGCTGTTGTGGCATAAAAATCTATCGCTGTAGCTTGCTGTTCTGGTTCTATTTCTAGTAGAATAACTTGCTTAGGATCAGTATCACCTACAATTTCTTGCTTTAAAAGGTTTATATAATCATTGGAAGTCATGCCATTAAGATGTTGCGAAAAAATCCTTTGGAATAGTATCTCCAAAATGCTCGCGATACTTGCGTCCTACCAACTCTTGAAAAAAGTATAACGAAGGAAACCCTTGTAATTCAATCAGTTTCGGTGTTAATTCACCGTTTTCATCTTTACATATTCCAAAATCTAATTGTATAAACTTTGAGTGTTCATCCTCATTTGGTACAATCGTATTGGCATCAAAAAAAGCACCATCTGTTAGCTCCTTAAAGTTAGGCTTATCAATAACAGACATAATATCATCACAAGCGTCAATCAATTTTTGCTTTAGTGCCTTTGGGATAAAAACTGGTGTCTCTGCAATTTTAAATTTAACCTTAAAATCAAAAGATGTATCAATATCGTGTAAGAATGTTTGATAGGTTTCTTCAGAGAAATTAGCATTATAAGCGTCGCGAATAGTCTTTATCATCTTAAATTATGACATTACAGGTTGATTCATTTGAATAATTGCATTCTGTATAAACTTAGGTAAAATAGTATTGTAGGTCAACTCAATCTTCTCAGGATCATCAATGCGATCCATCATCTGAGCATACTTTTCTTCGCCAAAACTATCAATAACTTTCTTTTTGTTTTCCGCTTCGCCAAAATAAGCTTCCATACTTACAGGTTCTGCTTCAGGGTGAAATTGTGTACCAACAAATTCATCAGAAAAACGAACAGCCATAATAGCACGTTCTAACTCTACATGCGTTCGTATTTTCTCTTTACTCAAAATTTTTGCACCATGCTCCTTAAAAACCTTTAAATTAGGTTGAATTAGTTGCCAATCGCGAGAATCTACAGCAAAAAATGGATCGTTTAATCCTTCTAAAATAAGATCGTTTAATCCATCTTTGGTTTTATGAACACGTAAAATTCCGAATGACGTGCTGCGTCTTGGCTTTAATTCTCCTAATTTAAAATAGTCACAAATAACTTGAAACGAATAGCAAATAAAAAACACTGATTTTTTCTGATGATAAGATGTTTTATTTAAATCCCAAAGGTCTTGCATCAATTGCAAATAAGGTTGTCTCCATTCTCCTTCATCTAAAGGACTTCCTGGTCCTCCACTAGAAATATAAATATCAAATGAGGTATCTGGTAGTTCTAATTTTGCTCTAACATTAAATATTTGATATTCTAAATCGTCATTAAAAGTACTCACAATTTCAGTGATACAACGCAGCCCTTGATTGGGTTCATCGTTGTTCATGTCTAAAATTGCTAGCTTTAATTTATCTTTTTTCATATTAATTTGCTGTCTTTCGACTTACTTTGTAATCCATCTTCGTAAGAAATATATTTCTTGCTCAATAATGCTCAAGATAAACTTCAGCGGTAATCCATTAAGTAGGTTATTTTATAATCCTGAAATAGTTTGATCTGTAATATAATCAACTACTTTGGTAAGGTCGTTTGTTTGTCTAAATATTTCTAATTGACGGTCTGCTCCTGTACCCTTTTTGAGTATTTGGTGAATGTATTCAATTTCCTTACGAGAACCTAAATCATCTACAACATCATCAATGAATTCAAGTAATTCTAGCATTAGAAGTCGCGTTTCTACTTCAGCTTCTTTTCCAAAGTCAATCATTTTTCCATCAATTCCATAACGACTTGCTCTCCATTTATTTTCGTTAATCAAAGCACGATGATAATTCATGAAGTTTAAGTTATGCTTTCGTAAATCATATAATTTAGCAACTAACGCCTGAATTATTGCAGTAATACATATCGTTTCATCAACGGTTAATGGTACATCACAAATTCTAACTTCTAAAGTTGGAAAAAATGGATGCACCCTAATATCCCACCATATTTTCTTTGGGTTATCAATGCATTTGGTTTTCACTAAAAGGTTCACATAATGCTCATAATGCGCATAATTTTCAAAAACACCAGGAATACCTGTTCTAGGAAACTTATCGAAAACTTTAGATCTAAATGACTTAAAACCAGTGTTTCTTCCTTCCCAAAATGGCGAATTTGTAGATAAAGCATATAAATGCGGTAAAAAATAACGCATGGCATTTACCAAATGTATAGCCATTTCTTTATCAGCCATCCCAACATGCACGTGTAATCCAAAAATTAAATTAGAACGCGCAGTGTCTTGTAACTCAGTAATAATTTCATCATAACGCGGATTAGGTGTAATGAGCTGGGTTTCCCATTTAGAAAAAGGATGTGTACCTGCTGCTCCAATTTTAAAACCTAAGTCATTCGCAATACCTGATATTGATTTTCGCAAATGCGTAATTTGTTGTCGCGCATCGGTGACATCTTCACAGATATTTGTACCTACCTCTACCACAGCTTGATGCATTTCTGCTTTAACTTGGTCATTAAGGACTTTTGCTGCCTCAGCAACAATTTGCTGATCGTGAGAAATTAATTCGCGAGAAATAGGATCAATAATCTGATACTCTTCTTCAATACCTAATGTGAACTTCATATAAAAAGAGGATTAAATAAAACCCGACTATTAAAAATAGTCAGGCTTATGAGAACTTCTATTTTTTGGCAGTTTTTGCATTCGTTGCCGCTTTTTTCGCAGGTGCTTTCTTTTTAGCGACTTTAGTTGCAGTCGTTTTCTTAGTATCCATCTTTTTAGTTACCGCTTGCTTTGCCGCAGCCTTTTTAACAGCTACTTTTGGAGATACTGCTGTTTCAGTAGCAGTTTTAGCTGATGCTTTCTTAACTCTAGCATTCGTTGCGGTAGCTTTTTTTATTGGTGTTTTTTTAGAAACAGCCGTTTTTACAGCACCCTTCTTTTTCGGTGCTTTCGGAGCCGCAATTTGATCTGTAACAAAACTTCCCCAAGTAAGGTTCATTTGCCCTTTTTTGTATTTCTTCGCTTTTCCAATGGCCATATCAGCGGCATTTTCTACAATCCAATCAAAGTTTTCTCGACCTACAGAGTTCACATCAGCATCTGGTGCAGGATTACAAAAATCAATGGCATAAGGAATACCATCTCTTATCGCAAACTCTACGGTATTAAAATCGTAACCTAAAGCCTTGTTAAGTCTAATACAATAGTCCTCTACTAAATCTAAAATCTTCTTATCTACAGGATCACCATCTAAAACATAACGTAAATGATGTGGGTTTCTAGGTTCATATTGCATAATATGCACCTTATCAGTATCTAAAACATAACACCTAAAGTATTCCGTGAAGTTAATTTCCTCTTGAAGCATCATCACTAAATTCTCAGTTTCACCATGCTTTGCCCATAAATCTTCAGGACTTTCAACACGGTAAACACTTTTCCAACCTCCACCATCATGTGGTTTCATATACGCAGGAAAACCAATAGTTTTAAACATTTTTTCCCAATCAAATGGAAATTTCATGTTTCTAAACGAGTTTTCATCTGTATCTGGTGGACGATGAGATGATGGTAAAATAAATGTCTTTGGTACAGGCACTCCTACTTTTTCAGCTAATGCATTATTAAAGAATTTTTCGTCTGCACTCCACCAAAACGGATTGTTAATTACAGCAGTTCCTGTTATTGCTGCATTTTTTTAAATATGCTCTGTAAAATGGAACATCTTGCGATATTCTATCAATAATAACAACGTACTCATCAGATTTTCCTTGCTCTACTGTGTCTATAGATACAGCTTCTGCCATCATATCTTTAATGCCTTGAGCTTTAATTTTTTCGTTAACTCTGTCTATAAATGCCCAAGGGAAAGTATCTTCTTGACCGAATAAAATTCCTATTTTTTTCATGTTAAAAATGAATTAGTGGTTAATTAATGTTGTTGGTTATAATTTTGATAGGTAATGCGGAAACATCTTATTCCATAATGGCCAATCGTGTTTAGCTGATTGATGTTCATCATACCAGAAAGGTATGTTTTTTTCTGTCAATATACTAGCCAGTTTCTTATTAGCCTCTAAACAAATATCCCATTCACCTACTCCTAGAACAATTTTCATGTTCCATAAATCGGGATGATTAGCACCTGGAAGGAAATCTACGGGATTGTTAAAAAATACATTGTCGTCGTAGTATCCATCCACAAAAGATTTGATATCAAACGACCCACTCATGCTGAACATATGACTGACACGCTCTGGATGTCTAAAAGCAAAATTTGCAGCTTGATAACCGCCAAAACTAGGACCTGCAACTGCAACTTTGTTGGTGCCTTTATCATTACAAACTTTATTAACGACCTCATTCATAATAAACTCATCATACCATACGTGATTTTTAGCACGCTCAGCAGGATGAATAGTCTTATTATACCAGCTTAATTCGTTGATACTATCCGGACAATAAATTTGCACCAAACCTTGCTCAACAAACCATCTTACCGATTCTACAAGTTTCATGTCTCTACATTCATTATGTTTCCCCATTGTAGTGGGAAACAAAATTACAGGATAACCAGCATGCCCAAAAACAAGCATTTCAATATCCTTACTTAATGTTGGCGAATACCATTTAAAATGTTCTTCTTTCATGTATTTTCTATATATTATTTCTCAAATGTCAGATGGAACAACCCTATTAATTCAATAGCTATCTTGGCAGCATTTAGAGACGGATATTTCAATTGTTTAATTTTTAGTGGATTAAATAAAAATTTAAGTCGCCAAAAATACACTTTTTTGCACATATATTTGCCCTACATCTACTGAAAACTAAACAGTTAACTAAACACTGAACATAAGTGCTTTTTAAATATCGTTATTTAATTTGTAAATAAGTTATACAGTATAGGGGTTTTTATATTTTTTTAATAATTACACATTAAAAGCAGTTTAAAATTGCTAAATCTGTAAAGTTTAAAATTTAAAAAGGTCTCTAAAAATAATTAGAAAACTTATTAACTATTTGACTTAAAAGCTGTTTAAATAAAACTAAACATTATATCTAATTAAACTTACAAAAACTTTAATTTTGTAAAGCAATAAATACAATACACATGAATTACCGAATTGAAAAAGACACAATGGGTGAGGTTAAAGTACCTGCCGACAAACTTTGGGGAGCACAAACAGAACGCTCTCGTAATAACTTTAAAATTGGTGCTTCTGCATCTATGCCATTAGAAATTGTATATGGTTTTGCCTATTTAAAAAAAGCTGCTGCTTATACTAATTGTGAGCTAGACGTTTTATCTAAGGAAAAGCGCGATTTAATTGCACAAGTTTGCGATGAAATTTTAGAAGGCAAACACAATGATCAATTTCCTTTAGTAATTTGGCAAACAGGCTCGGGTACGCAAAGTAACATGAACGTTAATGAGGTTGTTGCAAACAGAGCTCATCAAATCGCTGGTCATGTTGTAGGTGAAGGAGAAAAAACGATTCAACCAAATGATGATGTTAATAAATCGCAATCATCAAATGATACATTTCCAACAGGAATGCACATTGCAGCTTATAAAAAAGTCGTAGAAACTACGATTCCTGGAGTTATTCAATTACGAAATACACTACATAAAAAATCATTAGAATTCAAAACCGTTGTAAAAATTGGTCGTACGCACCTAATGGATGCGACTCCATTAACTTTGGGTCAGGAATTTTCTGGTTATGTATCGCAATTAGATCATGGACTAAAGGCTTTAGAACACACCTTAGCACACTTAAGTGAATTGGCTTTAGGTGGAACAGCAGTAGGAACAGGATTAAACACACCTGAAGGCTACGATGTTTTAGTCGCTAAATATATTGCAGAATTTACAGATTTACCTTTTATAACTGCTCATAATAAGTTTGAAGCATTAGCAGCACATGATGCTATTGTAGAAACTCACGGTGCTTTAAAATTATTAGCCGTTTCATTAAACAAAATAGCAAATGATATTAGAATGATGGCCTCTGGTCCGCGTTCTGGAATTGGTGAAATTATAATTCCGGCAAACGAACCTGGAAGTTCAATAATGCCAGGAAAAGTAAACCCAACACAATGTGAAGCTTTAACTATGGTTTGTGCACAGGTTATGGGGAATGATGTTGCTGTTTCTGTAGGTGGAACTCAAGGCCATTACGAGCTTAATGTTTTTAAACCAATGATGGCTGCAAATATTTTGCAGTCTGCTCAGTTAATAGGTGATGCTTGTGTTAGCTTTGATGAGCATTGTGCTAGCGGCATTGTGCCAAACCACCAAGTAATTAAAGAGTTATTAAACAACTCATTGATGTTAGTAACAGCCTTAAATACAAAGATTGGTTATTATAAAGCTGCTGAGATTGCAAATACGGCACATAAAAACGGAACCACTCTAAAAGAAGAAGCTGTAAATCTAGGCTATGTTTCTGCTGAAGATTATGACGAATGGGTAAAACCAGAAAACATGGTCGGAACCTTAAAATAACGATAAAAAGACTAAAAAAATCGATAGAAATACATGTTTCATCGATTTTTTTAGTATATTAGCATTTCTAAACTATAACTATTATGAAACAAAAATTACTTTTTGGCTTTGCTATGCTCGGCTATTTCGCTATGGCGCAAACCTCTTTTCTACCTAAAGCGACTATTAATGCAAGTACTGGAGACGCTCCTTACACCATGACATCTGGCTTAATTGATGGAGATGCATTTCCTGATATTGTTATTGGAACATATTTAGGAAACACTCTAGAATGGTATAAAAACAATGGAGATAACACATTTACAATTCAGCCTTTAATAACCACCACATTAGAAGGCATTGGTTTTACTAAACTAGCTGATTTAAATGGAGATGGTTTTTTAGACGTTATTGCATCTGGATATTCGAATGATAGTGTTGCATGGTATCCTAATGATGGTAGTGGAAATTTTTTAACTGAAAATATAATTTCGAGCGCAGTTGCAGGAGCTTCAGGATTCTCTGTTGGTGATATCAATAATGATACATTTTTAGACATCGCTGTAACGGCTTACAATAACAACGAAGTTCTTTGGTTCTCAAATGATGGTACAGGTACATTTACTTTAGACGCCAACAAAATTGATGACACTTTAGTAAACCCAGGTGCTATGGATATGAAAGATATTGACGGTGATGGTGATTTAGATGTTTTAGTAGGTACTGCTTTCTATGGAAGTGATGTTATTGAAATTTTTAGAAATAATTTAGCAATTGATGGCACAGTTTCATTTACTAAAGATGCTACATCTGTTGCAACAGGAAAAACGGGTATGTTTCATGTGAGCTTTGAAGATATCGATGGTGATGCTGATTTAGATATTTTAGCTACTGAAGTGTCTTATGGCGGTGGACCAACAGGAAACTTATATTGGTATGAAGACAATGGTACTGGTTATACTGAAACAATTTTTACTACAACATTAACTAATCCTGCAATGGCTTTATTTAGAGACCTAGATAATGATGGCTTAAATGATATCGTACTAGGTAATGGCGCTTCTGGTGTTGGGAATGACCTCGTGTGGTTTAAAAATAATGGCTCAGGAAACTTTGATGTTGAAGACGTTATCGATGATACTCAAAGTCAGGCTTTCGTACTCGCCATTGAAGATTACGATAACGATGGTGATTTAGATATCGCAACCTCTGCTTATAATCAAGATGCCTTAAATTATTTTGAAAATCAGAAAATTGTACTAAGTGTGTCAGATGTTCAATTTCAAAATTTAACGATCTACCCTAACCCTACCAAAGATTACTTAACTTTTGAAGGTTTTAATACTAACATCAATGTTTCAGTTTTCGATGTATTAGGAAAACAAGTACTAGCTAAAAACATAACTGATGGAGAAACACTTAATGTTTCAGAATTAGCAACAGGTATTTATACTATTAAAATTAACAATCAAGTGAGTTCAAAATTCATAAAAAAATAAAGAAATCCTTTTTTAAAATATCAAAAACGCTAGTAAATTGTTACTAGCGTTTTTTTTTGTTCAAAAAAATAGCAATCTTTACAAAAATACTAACTAATATGTCTCTACTCATTACCAACATTAAACAACTCATTCAAGTTCATGATTACAACACTACTATTATTAAAGGTAGCGACATGAAAAAATTACCTATTATAGAAAATGCTTACCTCTATATAGAGAATGATACCATAATTGAATTTGGAGACATGAATGACTGCGAGGGGTTTGATGCTGAAACCGTCATTGATGCTACTGGTAAATTAGTTTTACCATCGTGGTGCGACTCTCATACACATATCGTTTATGCAGGTGATAGAACTTCAGAATTTGTAGATCGAATAAATGGCTTGTCTTATGCTGAAATAGCCAATAAAGGTGGTGGTATTTTAAATTCAGCTAAAACACTTCAAGACACCTCTGAAGATGAATTATTTGAACAATCCATAAAACGATTGAATGATCTTATTGCTATGGGAACAGGAGCTGTTGAAATAAAAACAGGCTATGGACTAACAGTTGAAGCTGAATTAAAAATGCTTCGGGTTATAAAACGGATGAAACAGGAAAGCTTAGCTATCATCATTCCAACATTATTAGCGGCTCATGCGATCCCAGAAGAATTCAAAACAAAAAAGGAAGACTATATAACCTATATAACAGAAGACTTAATTCCTAAAGCGGCAGAGTTAAACATCACTAATTACGTTGATGTGTTCTGTGAAGAAGGTTATTTTAGCATAGAAGATACAGAAGCGATATTAGAAGCTGGTAAAAAATTCAACTTACGACCAAAAATTCATGTGAACCAATTTAATATTTTAGGCGGTATTGCACTCGGAGTAAAATACAATGCCTTATCTGTAGATCATTTAGAAGAACTAAATGATGATGATATTGAAGCCTTAAAAGGAAGCGATACTATAGCGGTAGCCTTACCAGGTTGCTCTTATTTTTTGAGTATTCCATATACACAGGCGCGTAAAATTATTGATGCAGGTTTACCTTTAGCGATTGCTACAGATTACAATCCTGGTTCTGCTCCAAGTGGAAATATGAATTTTGTAGTTAGCGCTGCTTGCGTAAAACTAAGGTTAACGCCAGAAGAAGCTATAAACGCAGCAACTGTAAATGGCGCTTATGCTATGGGTATAAGTAATATGTATGGAAGCATTACTCGAGGTAAAAAAGCAAATATTATTATTACCAAACCTATGAATCACTATAGTGAAATTCCATATGCATTTGCTCATAACCCTGTTGACCAAGTTATTATTAACGGTCAATTATTATAACAAAAAAA
>NZ_ATMR01000216.1 GCF_000427335.1 Winogradskyella psychrotolerans RS-3
GACCTGAAGATGTTGGTAGAAGACATGGTGCTTTCAGATGTAGGGTTATTCAAGCGAGACGTTCACCTTATGAAAGGTGGCCACAAAATATTAAACCAGGCTGAATAGTCTTTTATTAGGCTAAGTATTCTGTGAATTTAATGAGCAAAGCATTTTATTGTTTTGCTCATTTTTTTTGAAATTTCAGCTCCATTTTTCCTCTTCGTTTCATTTCCCACAAATAGGTAATAAGTATTCTATTTTCGTATTGCAATAAAAGATTCTCTAGAGAGTATTCGGAAAGGTTTTTTGATTTTTTTTATCCCTGAAAATCTTACCCGTAAAATGGTTATTAGGCACTCTTAACGCTTTTATTAACCTAGCACAGGTATTATTTTAGAAAACCATAGTTTAAATTCAGCATTGAGATTCAATTTACATGACTATGGATTTAAAAATTGCTTGTTATGTTAATTCCATAGGTATTGCTTACTTTTGTGGTATAAATTGAATAGGCCTAACTATTTGTTCAATTAGGCAGTTTTCATTTAACGGATGCTCTATTACTTCATGTAACTGAGGTGGC
>NZ_ATMR01000217.1 GCF_000427335.1 Winogradskyella psychrotolerans RS-3
GATGCCGTATTTGATGCCACTGGCAACAAATCAGCGATGGAGGCAGGCCCCTATTATGTAGGACATGGGGGGAAATACGTATTGGTTGGGCTATACAAAGACCAATCGTCTTTTCACCACCCTTCCATTCATGCCAAAGAATTGACCTTACTATGCAGTAGAAATGCTACCAAGGATGACTTTCTATATGTCATATCCACATTAGAAAATAAATCTTTCCCTACCAATTCTTATACCACGAATAAATTTGATTTTTCAGAAACAAAAGAGAAATTCCCAGAACTTACCCATCCTGAAAGCCAAGTCATCAAGGCTCTAATAGAATTTTAAACTTACCTGTTAATTGTAACTTATAGCCCTTCTCTTCCCCCATGTGAGCAAGGAGGCATACGCGTAAAATGGATTTTTGAGTTTTCACCCTACCGCTGCAATGATAAAAGCAAAATTTGCATGGGCAGGAAACCAATAGAGTTAAACTTGAACTGATTTCATTTACATATTTCAGGTATTGGGTTTTTTACCATTCAAAAACCCTTCCACCATTTGTAAATTGCTTTTGTTTCTTGATTGATTTATTTACGAAATTTGAAAGTTAAAGCGTATAATCTATGAATAGGTTT
>NZ_ATMR01000218.1 GCF_000427335.1 Winogradskyella psychrotolerans RS-3
GAAGACAATTGAAAACCCCCAGGCCGATCAATATGGGCAAATGCGCCTGCTCTTTGAAGTACGCAAAGCTGATGAAGATGATGACAAGCTGTATATCGTTGATGAGGCTTCCATGCTTGGGGATGTCAAAGCAGAAGAAAGCTCCTTTGCAAGCTTCGGAAGCGGTCACCTTTTGACAGATTTTCTGAGCTTGGTCGGTAAGAATAAAGTGATTTTTGCCGGAGATCCTTGCCAGCTTCCGCCTGTTGGGAGCCGGGAAAGTCCCGCACTTACTGAAAGCTGGTTTAGGTTGCAGGGTAGAAAGGTACAAAGTACTGAAATCACTCAAATCCTCAGACAAAAGCAGGATTCTGAAGTCTTGAAACTGGCTACCCGTATACGTCGAATGACGAGCCAAACTTTTCATAGTCGCTACGTAAAACTGCCTGCACTTTCCCGTACAGACATCTGTTTATATTCCTATGATGAAATGCTAAATAAGTACATTCAACATTTAAAAGCCAAAGGAAATGAACAAAGTATTGCCATCACCCTTTCCAATTTCAATTGCCTCGACATCAATTTAAAAGTGAGGCAACACCTGTACGGAAATGCCTATGCGCCTGTACAACCGGGCGATCTCCTGATGGTTACCCAAAACAACTACCTAATTCCTCTTACAAATGGAGACTTTGCAGAAGTATTAGAGGTGGGAGATCTGGTAGTTAAGAAAGGCATACACTTTCAGCATGTTACCATCAAAGCACGATTGACAGGGAAAACGTATGAGACCCTACTCTGTTTGGATCCACTCCACCGAGGTAGCCCCAACTTAATTCCTGATCAACAGCGCCTTCTAATGATCGATTTCAGTCAGCGAATGCAC
>NZ_ATMR01000219.1 GCF_000427335.1 Winogradskyella psychrotolerans RS-3
ATGAATAAAATTAAACTTGTAGTACTTGATATAGCGGGAACTACCGTAGACGAGGACAATGTAGTTTATAAGACCGTTCAAAAAGTAATCAACGACAAAGGCTTTAACGTTACGTTGGAAGAAGTTTTAGCCCATGGAGCAGGTAAGGAAAAACACCAGGCAATAACAGATGTTTTGAAAGCCAGCACCAATGCCACAGATATTGCCACCATCGCAGCTGAAGCTTTCGCCAATTTTAAGCCTACCCTAAAGCTCACTTATGAGCAGTTAGAGGTAAAAACTTTTCCCGGCGTAAAAGAATGATGGAGGGGCTAAGAAATAAAGGTGTGTTTGTGGTGCTGAATACTGGTTATGACCGAAAAACAGCCTTATCGCTACTTTTAAAACTAGGCTGGGAAACAGGGAAAGACATCGATGGATTGGTAACTGCTGATGACGTGACAAATGGCAGACCACAACCGGACATGATTTACAAAGCCATGGAAATATGTGGCATTACAGCGCCTCAGGAGGTACTGAAAGCC